>NZ_LGDG01000260.1 GCF_001279775.1 Streptomyces sp. MMG1533
CACCCGCACCTCCCCATCGCCCCCGCTCCATGGCCGCCCCCGGCCGGGACGGCGACCTGCGTCGTACCTTTCCCGCCTTCCCGCCCCGTCCGTCGGGCGGCACCGGCTTCGCCGAGACCTGGTGGGGCAATGCGTGGGTCGCCGCGCTGGAGGAAGGGGCGTTGGACGCCAAGAGGCTGGCGCGCGGGCGGGGGTATGCCGAGCAGGGGAACGTGGACGCCATCACGGTGACCCCCGGGCTGGTGCTCGCGTACGTGCAGGGCAGTCGTCCCCGCCCGTACCGCGTGCAGGTGCGGTTGCGCACCCTCGACGACGCCGACTGGGAGCGCTTCCTGGACAGTGCCGCCGACCGGCCGGGACACATCGCCGCGCTGCTGGACAAGGAGATGCCCCAGGCGCTCGCAGAGGGCGGCGTGCGGCTGCTCCCCGGCCCCGGCGACCTCGAACCGCAGTGCAGCTGCCCCGACCGCGGTCACCCCTGCAAGCACGCCGCCGCCCTCTGCTACCAGACCGCCCGACTGCTCGACGCCGACCCCTTCGTGCTGCTCCTGCTGCGCGGCCGTGGCGAACGGGACCTGCTCGACGCCCTGTCCCGGCTGAGCGCCACCCGCGCGGCCCGAGCCGCCCAGGACCAGGGACCGGCCCAACTGCCCGGCGTACGGGCCAGTGACGCCCTCGCGCCCCGCGTGCTCCCACCCCTCCCGGCACCCCTGCCCCCGCCTCCGCATCCCGAGCAGCCCCCGGCGTATCCCGCGGCCCCGGGCGGCCCGGACCCCTTCGCTCTGGACCAGTTGGCGACCGACGCGGCGGCCCGCGCCCACGCGCTGCTCGGCACCGGCCGCGACCCGGTCGGCGAACTGACCCTGTGGCAGGACGCGGTGCGGCTCGCCGCGGCCCGCCCAGGCTCCGGACTCACGGTCGGCACCCGCGCCCTCTACGCCTCCCTTGCCTCCGCAGCCGGCCGCACCCCGTCCGAACTGGCCCGCGCGGTCGCCGCCTGGCGTCAGGGCGGGCTGGAGGGACTCGCCGTACTCGAAGAGCCCTGGGACCCGCCGGCCGGCCGTTTCGACCGCGCTCGCCCCCTCCTCCTCGCGGCCGACCTTCCCGCCTTCCGCCCCTGGCACAACCACCTCACCCACCCCCGCGGCCATGTCCAGCTCCGCCTGGGCCGCGACGGCCTGTGGTACGCCTACGAGTCGGAGCCGGGCCACGACGACTGGTGGCCCCGCGGCACCCCGGACCTGGACCCGGTCGGCGCCCTCACGGGCTTGGGGTCGGCGGGCGAGTTCTGAGCCGCGCTCCACGACTGCTCATCAGCCGCCGCGTTCAGTACCTGCGCATGCCTCCGCTTCATGGCCGACTTCTCTGTCCTTGCGGCTCGTCTACGCATCCCCGTGGGAGCGGTCGATGAGTCCGGTGCGGTTGCTGATGCCGCCCCTGCCCTCGACGTGGATCGTCTTCGCGGACCGGATGCCACGGCCCGCGGGTACGGCGATTCGGCGCTCTGCGGGCGCTGCCTTCGGCTTAGGCTCCCAGAGCGGGGCCGACTCGGGTGGCAACAGTGCTGGTCCGCGCTGCCCGAGCTGTTTCGCGGAACAGGGCCGTGGGGCGATGACGAGCGCGGCGCCGACGGGGAGACGTACATGGACTGGGTGGTCTCGCTGGCAGGAGCCGGGCTGGTCATGGCCGCCCTTCGGGACCTGTTCCATACGCTCTGGCACCCCACCCGCCACGCCGGTCTGAGCCGCCTCGTCATGACGGCGCTGTGGAGACTGGCCCGGCATCTTCGTGTGGGTGGGCGTGTTGTCGGGCTCGTCGGACCGCTCGCCATGGTGACGGTGGTCGGCATGTGGGCCGTCACCATCATGCTGGGCTGGGCCATCATCTACTGGCCCCATATGCCGGGGGCGTTCACCTTCGCGCCCGGTTCCAACGCGGCGCAGCAGCCGGTACTGCTCGACTCCGTCTACCTGTCGCTCGTCACCGTCGCAACTCTCGGGCTGGGGGACATCGCGCCCGCCGACGGCTGGCTCCGCCTGGTCTCGCCACTCGAAGCCCTGATCGGCTTCGCCCTCCTCACGGCCACGGTGTCGTGGGTATTGGAGATCTACCCGGCGCTGACCCGCCGAAGGGTCCTGGCGATCCGGCTGGCCGTCCTCCAACGCTCGGACCCGTCCGCCGAGCAGCTCGACTCCACGGTGGGTGCCACGCTGCTGGAGAGCCTGGCCACCGAGGTGGCACGTGTCCGGATCGACTTCACGCAGTACGCCGAGGCCTACTACTTCCATGACGGCGAGGACCACTCGTCCCTGGCGGCCATGATCGGCTACGCCGCTGACCTCGCCCAGCGCGCACAAGCGGTCCGGCGGACGGACGTACGCCTGACTGGCGACCTGCTCGCGGGCGCGCTGGAAGACCTCGCGGCCATCCTCGACCAGCGTTTCCTCCACACCGGCGGAACACCGACGGAAGTCTTCGCCGCGTACGCCGCCGACCACGGGCGTGGCCTCACCCCGTCGTGATCACTGCGCCCCGGCATTGTTGAGACCCGCGCTGCGCTCCGGGCCGTGGTCGAGCGTCCTGGGAGGTACCGCTTGTCCGCTTCCCGGCATGCGTACGGGGTGCGAAGAGTCTCGCCGACCGTCATGAGCAGGCCGCTGTCAGCGCTTGACGGTCAGCGGCAGCGTGTCCTCGATCACCGCCCGGCCGTCCTCCGGCGAGTCCCAGTACGCCGTGAGCAGGCCGGCGCCCGAGCGGGTCGCCTGGTAAGGGATCGCCACGTCGAACGTGCCGCGGGTTCCGGTGCCGGAGGTCGCTGTGACGTACGGGTCGGCCACGGTGCGCCCGGCGGCGTCGGTGATCTTCAGCCGGAGGGTCGCCTCGAACGTGTTTGCGGTGCCCCACACCCTGACCGGGGTGCGGATGGTGTCGCCGATCATCGGCGACTCGACGAGGACGAGCGGCGACAGGTCCTCGAAGGCGGCCCGTCCCACCGGCTCGTCGAGGACGATGCCCTCGCCGCCGAACGCCGTCACCGGCTTGCCGTCCAATTCGAACTGCACCTTGTGGATGGAGGGGAAGCGGGTCGCGGTGAACACGACCTGGGCGAGCCGGGCCTGCATCGACAGGCTCCCGCCGCCGTCGTCGTACCGCCCGGACAGGTCCACCGTCGCGATGTGGCGGTCGACCACGACCGAGTTGAGCTTCGTGCCCCGGGGGATGGCCGTGGTGCGGCCGTGGCTCCGTTCGTAGCGGTTGGGGCCGGCCAGCAGGGCGCGCAGGGAGTCTGCCGCGGTGGTGGGCGCGGTCACGGTGCGGGGCGCGGGCGAGACCTTCTCCCTGTGCAGGAAGTACACCGCGGTCCGCACTTGGCGGGGGCCGCCACCGGGCGTCGTCGGCGTGGAGGGCGTGCTGGGCCCTCCGGGAGTGCCGGACCCGGGGGAACTGCCCTGCCCTGCGGTGGTGTTGCCGTCTCCGGTGCCGTCTCCGGTGGTGCCGCCTGTGGTGCCCCCGATGCTCGGTGTGCTCGACGGACCGGTGCCGGAAGACCCGCCCGAGGTGCCGGTCTCGCTTCCGCACGCGGTCGCTGCGGACGACGTCAGCAGGGCCGCCGCGGCAAGAACCATCACACGACGCAGCCGGTGGGGCGGACGCCTGGTGGAGATCTCTGTGCTCATGCCAGCCTCCTCCAACGATCCCAGGCAACACCCTCTGGAGCAGGTGCCCCAAGTGCCGTACGGCCCAAGGTGATGGGCCGTACGGCACTGATCCCGGGCCAGCCGGGCGGGTCTGCGGAACTGCGGGTGCGCGGGTGCGCGGGTGGGACCTTTGTCCTGCCCGGTGGCCCGTTCGGGCCGTGTTGCCCGGGGCCCGTGGCTGTGAGGGTGAACGTGAGGCGCGGAATCCGTCCTGCGGTGACGGAGCCGATCCGACGTCGGGAGGTCGCATGACCGACCGCGTCGCTCCGGCGGGGACCGTTCGGCCCAGGCCAAGGCCGCCGGGCCCGCGAGGGGCCGGAGACGGAACGACTGAGGAGGCGCTGCGGTGACCAGTACGATCCTGTCTGCCTCGGACCCGAACCGGGATCCCTTGTACCACCGCCTGATCCGCGAGGTCCGGGCTGCCGACGTGCCCGCAGGCCCGGCCGACCCGGCGCCGGTCGCGGAGGCCGACGTGGCCGGGTTGCCGCCGGTCGTCCGGCGCTATCTGGGGTTCATGGGAGTGGTCGGCCGGCCGCGGGTACGGTCGCTGACCGCCCGGTTCGCCGGCCGGTTCCGGCTGCGCCCACGGCTTGGCTGGATGCCCGCCCAAGCCTGGCAGTACAACACGAGCCCCGATGTGACCCGGGTGTTCGTCATGCGCGTGCGCCTCGCCGGCGTGGTACCGATGGTCGGCCGCGACACCTACCTGCGGGGTAACGGCCACATGCTGGGCCGACTGCTGGACCGGGTGACCGTTGTCGAGGGCCAGGGCGAGGAGTTCGACATCGGCGAGCTCACCACGTACCTCAACGACGCGATCCTGATGGCGCCGTCGATGCTGCTCACCCCCGCGACGGCCTGGAGCCCGGTGGACGATCACACCTTCGAGGTGTGCCTCACCGACGCCGGCCGCACCGTGCGGGCCCGGGTGTTCGTCGACGAGCGCGGCGCGCCGTACGACTTCAGCACCACCGACCGGTACGCCGATCTGCCCGGCGGCCTGATCCGGGCCGAATGGCACACCCCGGTGAGGGACTGGCACACCGTCGACGGGCGGGCCGTACCTGGCCGGGTCGCCGCCGTCTGGCACCTGCCCGGCGGACCGCTGCCCTATGTCACCGGCGGGCTGACCCATCTGGCCCACAATGTGACGCTTCGGCCCCTCGCCGCTGGGAGGGCGTCATCCAGGCGCGCCCGGCCCTGATCGCCGCCACGCCGGCCCGCGCGCACTGGCGGGACCGACGCGGACCCGCCCCTATCGAGGAGCCGCGGCGGCGGCCTGTGTCGGTCCCAAACCGACGCCGCCCACAAGGCGGGTTCCGTTGCTCCGGCCGCCTCCCTGACCAGCCTGGAGAACAGCGGGCGCGAGGTTCCACGGGGCGGAACCCGGCGCTTTTCGCCCCGCGCCCCGCGGGCTCATTTCTCGCCCTCACGCCCCTGGCGGCGCCGGAGCGGGGGCCGAACATCCCACTCGACGGACCGGCCGGCCCGACTCGTCTCCCGACACAGTGTCTCGGCCGACTCCTCGGAAGACCGAACCGGTCTTCCGAGGCGTCGGCCGAGGATTCCGTCAGTCGGTACCGACGCCTGGCCTTCGCCTTCTTCACGGACCGAGCCGATCCGGGTCGTCGTGTGCCGTCGCGAATCCGGCCCTGGCCGCCGCGGCACCGGCAAGCACAAGGGGTTGCGCCCGGTGCGCGCATGGTGTCTGGCACTGGGGCCGCACAGACCAGAGCGGGGGACGGTCGGCCCCTGTCCGGGGGGCCTGCGAAGCACGGACGCTTGAGGCAGATGGTTCACGAAGGGTGGAACACCATGTCCGTGTCGTACGAGAGTCCCAGCCACGCGGCCTTCCACCTCGCTCGCGCCGCCGCCTTTGCGCCCTCGTTGCACAACACCCAGCCCTGGCTGTTCGTCGCCGATGACGAGGACTTCGGATTCGAGGTCCACACCGACGCCGAGCGACGGCTGCCTCTGACCGATCCGGGCGGCCGGGAGATGCTGATCAGTTGCGGGGCCGCGCTGTTCAACACCCGGGTCGCCGTGCGGCATCTCGGCTTCCGGCCCGCCGTGTCCCTGCTTCCCGAACCCGGGAACCCGGCCTTCCTGGCCCGTGTCGGCTGGGGAGCGTTCCTTGCGGCCACTCGCGAGGTGATGCTGATGGAACACGCCATGGCCCACCGGCACACGCACCGCGGGCAGTTCGAGGCCGAGCCCGTGCCGCCGTCGCTGATCGACGAGCTGAGCGACCACGCGCGGGCCGAAGGCGCCCTGCTGCACATCGTCGACCATCCGGAGCAGCTGAGACTGCTCGCGGAGACGGTGCGGGTGGCGGAGGCCGTGCACCGCGCCGATGCCGGTCATGTCGCGGAGGTGACCGGTTTCTCGGGGCCCGCCCGGCGGTCGTGGCTGGAGCGGGTGCCGGCCGAGGCGTGCCGCCGCGACCCGGTCCGCGCGCTCCTCGCCGGACGCGACTACACGGGCCTCGCAGGAGGGTGCGACTCCCGTCCTCGGCGCTGGAGTCCGAGGACGGGCACCGTCGCCGTACTGACGACCGCGCACGACACCCGGCTGGACTGGCTACGGGCCGGCCAGGCGCTCCAGCGGGTGCTGCTGTACGCGGCGGCCCATCGCGTCATGGCGGCCTTCCACACCCAGCCCCTCGAACTGCCCGAGCTGCGCGCGGAGCTGCAGGCGAGGCTCACCGGAGACCACTTCCCGCAGATGATCCTGCGCCTCGGCCACCCCACGCACACCTGGACCACACCGCGTCGCCCGCCCGCCGCCGTGCTCCTCAGGACCCGTTCTGCCAGGGCGGTGACGACCGCGGCCTCGACCGGACGCTGAACGGGGCTCGCGGGGGCTCGCGGGATGCGGGAAACGGGCCCGGAGGTCCGCCCGGGGGAGCCCGGTCGGCCTGTCCCGTCTCCGTAGTCGGCTGAGACATTCGAAGCGGAAGGGCGTTCAGGCCGACTGTGCCACGGTGAGAGGGCGTGCTGCTGCTCGGGGCCTGGTGCCTCGCGGCCGCCGCCGGCCCTGCCGCGGGCACGGCGACCGCGCACGCTGTGCAGCAGAACCTGGAGAACCGACAAGCCGAGCGGCACGCCGTCCCGGGGGGTGCTCATTCAGGACGCTCCCCTCGCCACCTCCGAGGCCGCCGGGGCCGGCGACCAGGTGTGGGCCAAGGTGCGCCGGACGGCGGCGGACGGTTCGACCCGCACGAGCCCGGCCCGGGTAGACCCTGGCGGGAAGACCGGAGCCAGGACGCAGGTGTGGCTGGACCGGAACGGCAAGCTGGTGCCCGCGCCCGTGGCCGGGGTGGCGGCCGAGTTTCAGGTCGTGGCGCCGGACACGACGACCGCGGTGGGCGCCGGCGCGGCCGTACTGTCCGTCGGACGGGTGGTGCGCGGACGCCCGGAGCGGTGGCGCATGCAGCAGTGGGACAGGGAGTGGGCCCAGTTCGGTGAGCAGTGGGGGCGCAGGACCGGCTGCCGGTCGGATGGATTCCTGCCGCTCGCCCTCGGACGGAGCGCATCAGAGGGTCAGGGATGCCTGCTCCCCTTCGCTCGGACAACAGTCAGCAGATCCGCGGAAGTTGCTCACCCAGCGGCATCTCCACGAACCGCCGGGCGCCCACCAGGGTCCGCAGCGTCACCCGCCCACGCGGCCCCTCCGGAAGCACCTCGCCGATCCGCACCGATTGGGCTCCCTCGGGCACGGATCGCATGATGGCCAGGGCCTCGTCGGCCACGGTGGCGGTGACGAAGGCGACCAGGCACCCCTCGTTGGCCACGACCAGGGGGTCGAGGCCGAGCAGGTCACAGGCGGAGGCCACGGCCTCCGGTACCGGGACCGCGCTCTCGTCGATCTCGACGGCGACGGACGAGTCGCGGGCGATCTCGTTGAGGGCCGCGGCGAGCCCGCCGCGGGTGGGGTCCCGCAGGACGTGGACATGCGGGCCGAGCGGCGACATCGCTCGCACGAGGCGGTGCAGTGGCTGGGTGTCGGAGGCGATGTCGCTCTCGAAGCCCAGGCCCTCGCGTGTGCTGAGCACGGTCGTGCCGTGCAGCCCGATCGGCCCGGACAGCAGCACCGCGTCGCCCGGGCGGGCCAGGACGGCGGACGGGTGCAGCGATCCGGTCCGCTGCCCGATGCCGGTGGTGTTGATGAACAGCTTGTCGGCCGCGCCGCGGCCCACGACCTTGGTGTCCCCGGTCACGACGGGCACGCCGACGGACTGCGCGGCCTTGCCCAACGAGCGGAGTACGGACCGCAGTTCTGACAGCGGCAGCCCCTCCTCGATGATGAGGGCCACGGACAGGGCGAGCGGCCGGGCGCCGCGCATGGCGAGGTCGTTGACCGTGCCGTGAACGGCGAGCGAACCGATGTCACCGCCGGGGAAGAACAGCGGGCTGACGACGAAGCTGTCCGTACTGACCACCAGGTCGGGGCTCCCCGGCAGCAGCGCGGCGTCCTCCATCGGGCCCGAGCCGCTGTCGAAGGCCGGAAGGATCAACTGGTCGAGCAGTTCCGCGGTCAGGCGGCCGCCGGCGCCGTGGCCCAGCAGGACGACCTCGTCCTCGTGGTTCGGGGTGGGGCATTCGATGGTCATGCCGAGCTCCTCGCGGACGTGCGTCCGGCCGCGTGGAAAGCGGCGCAGGTGCCCTCGGTCGACACCATGGGCGCGCCGAGCGGGTGACGAGGTGTGCAGCGGGTGCCGTACGCCGGGCAGTCGGTGGGCAGTCGGGCTCCTGTGAGGACGGCACCCGCTATGCACTCCGGGTCCTCCTGCGGTCGTAGTCCGTCCACGTCGAAACGACGGGCCGCGTCGAACCGCTCGTACTCCTCGATGAGTTCGAGGCCACTGCGGGGCAGCGGACCGATGCCGCGCCAGGCCCGGTCGGTGACCCGGAAGACGGTCCGCACCGCATCCTGAGCCCGGGTATTGCCGGAGCGGCGTACGGCCCGCGCGTACTGGTTCTCCACCTCGTGGCGGCCCGACTCCAGCTGCCGTACGGCCATGAGGATGCCCTCCAGCAGATCGAGCGGCTCGAAGCCGGTGACCACGATCGGCACCCGGTACCGGGCGGCGATCGGCTCGTACTCGTGCCAGCCCATCACCGCGCAGACGTGCCCGGCCGCCAGAAAGGCCTGCACCTCGCAGTCGGGGTCGTCGAGCAGCGCGGTCATCGCAGGGGGCACCAGGACGTGGCTGACCAGCATCGAGAAGTTGGTCAGGCCGAGACGGGCGGCGTGCAGGACGGCCGTCGCGTTGGCGGGCGCCGTCGTCTCGAATCCGACGGCGAGGAAGACCACTTCGCGCTCCGGGTGGTCGGCGGCGATGCGTACGGCGTCCATCGGGGCGTAGACGACCCGTACGTCAGCGCCCCGGGCCCGCAGCGACAGCAGGTCCGTGTCGGTGCCGGGGACGCGCAGCATGTCGCCGAAGCTGGTGAGAATGACACCGGGGCGGGCCGCGATGTCCATGGCCCGGTCGAGGGTCTCCAGCGGGGTCACGCAGACCGGGCAGCCGGGACCGTGGATCATGCGCATGCCGACGGGCAGCAGTTCGTCGATGCCCTGGCGCACCAGGGTGTGCGTCTGGCCTCCGCAAACCTCCATGATCCGCCAGGGGCGCGTCGCGGTGTCCCGCAGCTCGTCCAGCAGGCGCCGGGCGAGGACGGGATCGCGGTACTCGTCGAGGTACTTCATCGGTGCGTCAGTTCCGGGCGGATGTCGACGACCCCCTCCACCGCCCGCACGGCCCGGGCCACGACGGGGACGAGTGCGCGGTCGGGCAGGGAACCGCCCAGCGTGACCACGCCCTCGGCCACCGACACCGTCAGTGTGGTGGTGAGCGGGAGCTGGTTGAGAACGGTGTGCCGGATCTCCTCGGCGATCTCCTCGTCGGAGCGGAGGAAGACCTTGAGCAGGTCGCCGCGGCTGACCACGCCCTGCAGGATGCCCACGCCGTCCACGACGGGCAGCCGCTTGACGTGCCGGCGGGCCATGATGCGGGCGGCCTCGGCCAGCGAGGCGTCCGCGTGCACGGTGACGGCCGGGGTGCTCATCAGTTCGCCCGCGGTCACCGCCGCCGCCTTGGCCCGCTCCACGAGCTCGCCCGGCTTGATGTCGGCGTCGTCGACGTCGCGGAACTCCTCCTTGTGCAGCAGATCGGCCTCGGAGACCACGCCGATGACCCGGCCCTCGCCCTCCAGGACCGGCAGCGCGCTGACCTTCCACTGGTCGAACAGCTCGACGATCTCCTTGAAGGGCGCGTCGCGCCCGACTGCGACGACGGTGTGTGTCATCACGTCGCTCACGGTGTACGAAGAATCAGGCATCGCGGCCTCCTCAGGTGCGGACGACCGTCAGGTCGAGGAAGTGGGTGGAACAGGAGATGCAGGGGTCGTGGTTGCGGATGGCCCGCTCGCACAACGCCGTCAACTCGGCGTCGTCCGGGTCGTGTTCGGCGAGGGCGCGCTGCGCGACGCGGCGCAGGTCGTCCTCGATGGCTCCCTGGTTCTGCGCGGTGGGCGGCACGAGCCGGGCGTCGGTGACGGTGCCGTCGGCGTCGAGGACGTAACGGTGGTAGAGCAGCCCGCGCGGCGCCTCGGTCGCGCCGTGTCCGACACCGGCGGCGGGTGGCACGTCGGTGTACGGGCGCCCCGGCGGCTCGTACTCCTCGATGATCCGCAACGCCTCGTCGACGGCGTACACCACCTCGACCGCACGCACGAGGATGGACCGGAACGGATTGCGGCACACCGCGCCCGCGCGCGGATCGCCGAGCCCCGCCTCCCGGGCCGCCTCCAGGGCTGCCGGGGACAGCCGGCGCCCGCTCACCGCGAACCGGGCGAGGGCCCCGGTGAGGTGGCGGCGCCCGTCGAGCCGCGAGTGCAGTGCGGTGGAGTGCGGCACGTGAGTCTCGGCGACGCGGTCCGTGAAGTCCCGCACCGGGAACGAGCCGAGGGTGCCGTCGGAGCGCAGCACGGTCGGGGTGCCGCCCTCGATGGCATACGTGTCCGGGGCGGCCAGTGCCAGCAGGTCGGCGTCGACACGGGCATCCGGGAAGTCGAACCCGGCCACCCAGCGTACGGTCTCCCGGGCGTCGTCGAGCGCCTGCCTCAACTCCTCGGCCAGTGGCCGCAGTTCGGCACGGGGCGGGGTCCGGTGGAAGCCTCCGAGTCGTACGTTGACGGGGTGGACGGCCCGTCCGCCGAGCAGTTCCATGAGGGAGTTGCCCGCCTTCTTCAGCCGCAGCCCCCGCTCCACGTCGGCCCGGTGCGTGCGGGCCAGTTCGATGGCGCTTGCGCGGCCCAGGAAGTCGGGCGCGTGCAGCAGGTAGATGTGCAGGGCGTGGCTCTCGATCCACTCGCCGCAGTACAGCAGCCGCCGCAGGTCCCGGATCACCGGGTCGACGGTGACACCGCAGGCGTCCTCGATCGCCGCGCACGCGCTCATCTGGTACGCCACCGGGCAGATCCCGCACACCCGGGCGGTGATGTCCGGCGGCTCGGTGTAGGCGCGTCCGCGCAGGAACGCCTCGAAGAAGCGGGGCGGTTCGTAGATGTCCAGCCGGGCCTCGGTGACCGTGCCGTCCTGAACGCACAGGCGCAACGCGCCCTCGCCCTCGACCCGGGAGAGCGAGCCGACGTGCAGGACACGGGATCCGCGGTGGGTCACGTCCTCGCCTCCTTGTCGATCTTGTCGAAAGCGGCGGCGTTGAAGGTGTGCAGGAACCGTCCGACGGCGGCCTCGTCGAGACCGTCGCGGCGCAGCAGCGGAATCAGCGCGGGCAGGTTCACCGAACCCGACGGGCCGAAGCAGCCGAAGCAGCCGCGGTCGTACGCCGGGCACAGTGCCCCGCACCCGGCGTGCGTGACCGGGCCGAGGCAGGGGGCGCCGTGGGCGACGGTGACGCAGACGGTTCCGCGCCGCTTGCACTCGAAGCACACGCTGTGGTTCGGGACGTCGGGCTTGCGGCCGGCGAGGAACGCGGTGATGATTTCGAGGAGCTGGCGGCGGTCGATGGGGCAGCCGCGCAGTTCGAAGTCGACGTCGACGTGGGCCGAGACCGGGGTGGAGGTGGCCAGGGTGGAGATGTACTCGGGGTGCGCGTAGACCGTGCGCCGGTACTCGTCCACGTCCGCGAAGTTCCGCAGCGCCTGGATGCCGCCGGCGGTGGCGCACGCGCCGATGGTCACCAGGTGGCGGGAGGCGTCCCGGATCGCGCGGACGCGCTCGGCGTCCGCGGCGGTGGTGACCGAGCCCTCGACAAGGGCGAGGTCGTACGGTCCGGGTGCGACCGCGCTGGACGCTTCCAGGAAGTGGGTGATGTCCACCCGGCCCGCCAGGGCGAGGAGTTCGTCCTCGCAGTCCAGCAGGGTGAGCTGGCAGCCGTCGCAGGAGGCCAGTTTGAACACGGCGAGTGTGGGCGTGTTCATCTCACAACTCCCTTACGGACAGCAGGGGTTCGGCGATGTCCCAGCCGGCCACCGGCCCGTCCCGGCACACCAGCAGGGGACCGAGCTGGCAGTGCCCG
Organism: Streptomyces sp. MMG1533; assembly: GCF_001279775.1. Classification (GTDB taxonomy): domain Bacteria; phylum Actinomycetota; class Actinomycetes; order Streptomycetales; family Streptomycetaceae; genus Streptomyces. The sequence continues at coordinate 12,247 of NZ_LGDG01000260.1, forward strand.
CAGTGCCCGGTGGCGCAGCGCATGTTGCGCTCCAGCGAGACCCGGATCCGCTCCTTGGGCACCCCTCGGTCCGCGAGTTCGCGGGCGGTGGCGCGGATCATCGGCTCGGGGCCGCAGACGAACGCCCAGGTGCCGACGGGGTCGAAGGGGGCACGCCCCAGCAGCTGGGTGACCACTCCGACGTCCCCTCGCCACTCTTTGTCGGGCCAGTCGACCATCACCCCGGTGTACGCCGTCGGCCAGCTGTCGATCTCCTCCCGGGTGATCAGATCACCGGGCGTACGTGCCCCGACGAGCACGCTGACCCGGCCGTACGCTTCCGGCTCGGCCAGCGCGCTCAGGATCAGCGGCCGCAGCGGAGCGAGCCCGATGCCGCCGGCGACCACCAGCAGGTCCCGGCCGCGCGCCCGGTCCAGCTCCCAGCTCGTGCCGTAAGGGCCGCGCAGGCCCAGGACGTCGCCGACGCGGGCCGCGCACAGGCCGTCGGAGACCGCGCCCACGCTGCGGATCGTGTGGGCGAGGCCGCCCGTGCTCTGCACGGAACTCACCGACAGGGGGATCTCGCCGCGGCCGAAGCAGTGCACCATCGCGAACTGCCCCGGCGCGAAGTCGTCCAGTGCTTCGGCGACCGGTTCGAGCCGCAGCGTGACCGACTCCTCGGTCTCCCGCCGCCGGTCGACCACGAGGTATGGAACCGGTACGGCGGTCATCGCACACCGCCGCTGGTGGAGGTGCCGTACAGGTCGACCAGCCGGGCGCGGGCCGCGTTCAGCCGATGGGACAGCACCCGGCCGACCCAGCGGCCGATCTCCCGCCCGAACTCGGCGTCGTCGTCGTACATCAGGCGCACGGCGACGGCGTCGAACTCGTAGGCCCGCACCGGCGTCTGCGCCCGGGCGCCCAGCTGCCAGACGTACGGCTCGAACAGCCAGGACCAGCCCACGAGGTCACCCTCGCCGAGGGTTTCGATGACGGGCGTGGGACGACCGGGGACGTGCATGTCGAGGGCGACCGTGCCGTCGCGGACGATCCAGAAGCGGTCGGCGTGCCCGCCCTCCTCGAACAGCCGGGCGCCCTGGCGGAAGCCGACCTCGCGGGCGACGCGCAGGAGCCGCTCCCGGTGCTCGGGAGGCAGCGCGGACGTCATGCGCAGGGTGATCGAGGGGGTCATCGCTCACGCCTCCGTCTCGAGTTCGGCCGCCAGTGCGGCGACTTCCTCCGTGATGTCGATGCCGACCGGGCACCAGGCGATGCACCGCCCACAGCCGACGCACCCGGACGTGCCGAACTGGTCGTGCCAGGTGGAGAGCTTGTGGGTGAGCCACTGCCGGTACCGGGCGCGTCCCGAGGCGCGGACCGGGCCCTCGTGGAGGTAGGAGAAGTCCAGGTCGAAGCAGGAGTCCCAGCGCTGCCACCGCTCGGTGTGGTCACCGGTGAGGTCGGTGACCTCCTCGGTGGTGGTGCAGAAGCAGGTGGGGCACACCATCGTGCAGTTGCCGCAGGTCAGACAACGTGACGCGACGTCGTCCCACTGCTCGGCTTCCAGGCTCGCGCCGAGCAGCGCACGCAGGTCGACCGGGGGCAGCGCCCGGCCCATGCGGTCACGTGCCGCGTCCACCGCGGCCCGGGCGGTCGTGTCCGTGACCCTGTCGGCGGCCCGGTGCGGAACCCGCTCCAGCAGCCGGGCACCCTCCTCACTGCCCACGCGGACGAGGAACCGGTGCCCGTCCTCGTCCACCACCTCGGTGAGCGCCAGGTCGTACCCGGCGTCGGCCGCGGGGCCGCCGCCCGTCGACACGCAGAAGCAGGTCGCGCCCGGTTCGGTGCACTCGGCGGCGATGAGCAGCGCCCGCTTCCGGCGCTTCCCGTAGCCTCCGTCCGGGTGCCGCCCGCCGGTCAGGACGCGATCCTGGACGGCGATGGCCCGCAGGTCGCAGGGGCGCACGCCGAGGAAGGCGTACGCCGGTGCCTCGGGTTCGTCGGCCGTGAAGGACAGGTCGCCCCCGGGCGTCCGGTCGGCGCTCCAGAGGCGCTCTCGCGCGGGGTGCAGACAGGACTTCCAGGACTGTGGGCCCGCGCTGTGAGCGAAGGCGGCACCGTCCTCGCGGCGGACGAGACGGTAGCGCCCGGCGTCCAGCTCGACACCCCAGCCGTACGGCAGCTCGGCTGCCGAGGCCAGCTCGGCCAGCACGATCGCTCCGTCGCGGACCGTCGGCCCGACGACGGTGCGCCCGTCCGCCACCAGGGCCGCCACCAGGGCGTCGAGCCCGTCACGGTCCAGGACCGCCGGAGCTCTCGGGGCTTCGGTGCCGGTCATCGCGGTCCTCCTCGCCAAGGGGCTGCTCCGTCTCCCTTGCCTTAAGCGTGCAGCCGGGCCACGGCACCTGGCAGGGGCCGTTCGGCCCTCGACGGGCCCGGTCGGGCAACGGCCCGGGGCGCATGACCGCCCCTGGCCGGGTTGCCTCACGGCAGCGGCTCGCCCAGCTCGCCCTCGACCGCGCCGGCCATCGCCCGGAGCACGTCGAGCGTCCGCCGCGCCTCTGCCTCGTCCACCTCGGTGATCGCGAAGCCGACGTGCACAATGACGTACGTGCCCACGTCCGCGTCTGGCGTGCAGCTGAGGCAGACCTCACGCCGTACGCCGCCGAAGTCGACGGTGGCCATGCGCAGCCCGGCGTCTTCGTGGACTTCCAGGACCTGTCCCGGGATGCCAAGGCACATGAGTGCTCACCTCTCCTCGGCCAGCCGCGCGGCCGCGACCGCCGCCTGGCCGTAGCTGATGCCACCGTCCCCGACCGGGACCTGGCTGCCGACCAGCACACGCAGGCCCTGTGCGTGCAGCCGTCGCCGTACCTCGGTGAGCAGCAGCCGGTTGACGAAGCAGCCGCCGCCCAGGCACACCGTGCGCGGCGCGCCGTCCTCGACGGCCCGTGCGACGAGTTCGGCGGTGACGATCGCGAGCGTCAGATGGAAGCCCGCCGCCAGCCGCGACACGGGCTCCCCGCCCAGCCGGCGTTCCAGCAGGTCCGTCAGGGTCGGCGCGGAGTCGTACACCCACAGGCCCTGCGCGCGGACGACGCGGTGGGCGAGCGGTACGGCGTGCTCGCGGCCCGCCGCCGCTTCGACCAGCACGGCCGCCTCGCCCTCGTAACTCACCTGGTCGGCGAGGCCGAGCAACGCGGCGACCGTGTCGAAGAGCCGCCCGGCGCTGGACGCCCGCGGGCAGTTGACGTCACGGGCCACCGTGGCGCGTACGGCGGCGACCTCGCCGGCGTCGAGCCGGTCCGTGAAGGCCCGGGTCAGCCAGGGGTAGGGGCGCGGACTGCCCAGCTGCTCGCCGCCCAGCAGGTGCCCGAGGGCGGTGCGGGAGGGATGGCGTACCGCCGCGTCGCCGCCTGGCAGGGGCGCGGTCGCGAACCTGCCCACACGGCGGTAGCCGCTCAGATCGGCGACGAGGAGCTCGCCGCCCCACAGCGTGCCGTCGTCGCCCAGCCCCAGACCGTCGTACGCGACGCCGAGGAAGCGGCCCCGCACCCCGTGCTCGGCAGCGCAGGCGGCCACATGCGCATGGTGGTGCTGCACCGGGATTCGGCGCAGTGGCTGCGTCTTGGCCCACTGGGCGGAGAGGTAGCCGGGGTGCAGATCGTGCGCGATCGCCACCGGTTCGATTCCGGTGAGGCGTTTGAGATCGTCGTACGACGTCCGGAACGCGTCGTACGTCGCCACGTCGGCCAGGTCGCCGGTGTGCGGTCCGAGATGCGCCCGCCCGTCGGCGGCCAGCGCGAAGGTGTGCTTGAGCTGGGCGCCCGCCCCCGCGATCGGCTCGCGCACGTCGAGCGGCAGCGGGGCCGGCGCCAGGCCGCGCGCCCGGCGGACGGTGATCCGGGTCCGGCCGGCGAACTGCACCACGGAGTCGTCGTAGCGGGCCCGGATCGGCCGGTCGTGGGTGAGGAAGCCGTCGGCGACGGCGGCGAGCGCGCGGCGGGCGTCGGTGTCCTCGACGGCGATGGGCTCGTCGCTGAGGTTGCCGCTGGTGACCACCAGCGGGCGGGCCGGCTCGTCGAGCAGCAGGTGGTGCAGACCGGTGGTGGGCAGGAACAGGCCGATGCGGGACAGTCCGGGATGGACCCCGTCCGCGAGAGGCGTCTCACCACGTGCCCGCAGCCGGGCGAGCAGGACGACGGGGCGCACCGACGACGTCAGGGCCGCGCGCTCCGCGCTGCCGATCCGCGCCAGCCGGGCCGCCGTGTCGACGTCCCCCACCATGACGGCGAACGGCTTCGTCGGTCGTCGCTTGCGGCGTCGCAGCTCGGCCACGGCCCGCGGATCACCCGCGTCGCACACCAACTGGTAGCCGCCGATCCCCTTCAGCGCGACGATCCCGCCCTCGGCGACGGTCTTGACCGCCGCTCGCAGCGCTTCCTCGCCGCGCAGTTCGCCCCACGCCAGGCGAGGACCGCAGGCGGGGCAGGCCACGGGCTCGGCGTGGAACCGCCGGTCGCCGGGATCGGCGTATTCGGCCGCGCAGTCGGCGCACAGCGGGAAGCGCCGCATCGTCGTACGGATCCGGTCGTACGGAAGATCCTCGATGATCGTGGCGCGCGGCCCGCAGTCGGTGCAGTTGATGAACGGGTAGCGGTGGCGCCGGTCGTGGGGGTTACGCAGCTCGTGCAGGCAGGCGTCGCAGATCGCCGCGTCCGGAGGGATCTCGCGCGGCACCGTGCCCGTGTGACCGGGCGCGCTGTGCCATACGTGGAAGCCCTCCTCGGACATCGACTCCCGTGTACCGCGCGTCAGGTGGACCCCGCGTACGCGGGCGAGAATCGGAGTGTCGGCGCGCAGCCGCGCCGCGAACTCCTCGATGACGTCCGGCGGTCCCGCGACCTCGCCCTCCACGTGCCCGTTCACATTGGCCACCCAGCCGTCCAGGCCGAGCGCGGACGCCGTGCGGTACACGAAGGGCCGGAAGCCGACTCCCTGGACGATGCCGTCCACCTGGAAGCGTCGCACGGTCATGGCAGCCTCCCCGCTGGTGTGCCGCGATGGCGCGCGATCTCGTCCTCGACGGAAACGGCGAGCGGTTCGACGACGGCCGCGACAGCGGGGGAGAGCCCGGTGCCGAGGGAACCGTCGGCGCCCTCCGCCGCGTAGACCACCAGCCGGGACGGAAGACGCCCCAGGACACGCGCAAGTTCGACGGCCTCACCGAGGCCCAGCCCGTGCGAGCTGGTGGTCGGCGGCTGCTCCAGTCGCCCGGCGTCGAGTTCGAGGCGGTGCACACGGCCAGGGCGTCCGGGATGCGCGTGCGCGGCGTCCACGACGACCGCGAGAGCGGCGTCCTCCCACAGGCCGATCAGCCGACCCGGGTCGCCGTCGCAGGTGGCGAGCACCGTGCCGGGCGGCAGCGGCCGGTCCTCGGCCCGCTTCCGCAGCCGGGCCACCACGGCCCAGCCGACGCCGTCGTCGCGCCGGAACTCGTTCCCGACGCCGATGACGGCGATCCGCGTGCGCGTCGTCATGTATCTCACCGTGCGCTGCCACGAGTGCGGCCTGCAGGGGCCGAACGACCCATGCCGAGGGCCGATCCGCCCTTTCACGTCAGGGTCTGGCGTCCGGTCGGTCCACGGGCCCGGGCCGGCTCGCCGGGGCCGCTGTGAGCACGCCCGCGTCGAGCAGGGTGCCTGCCGAGGGACGGCCAGGGGCTGGACCACAGGGCCTAGAGCAGCAGGCCGGCGGACGCCGCGATGACCGCTGGGGGCGTTGCGCCGTTGCTGTCCGTCACGGTGGCGGCGCCCGCGCCCCGGAGCACCGTATGCGCAGTACGCGACCACGACGACGGTGTCCTGACCATCCCGGTCCCGGTCCCGGTCCCGGTCCCGGAGGCGAAGGCGGGCACCAGGACCATGCCCGTGCGGGACGGGGGGAGAGGCCGCGGGTTGGCGGGAGGGCCGTTCGGCCCGGCGGGGACAGTGCCGGCGGTATACCCCCATGGGTAAGCGGCCAGGGACCAGTGGCCCCTGCCCACGGCCCAACTCCCGCATGACAGTGGAGGTATGAGCAAACACATCGTGGTTCTCGGAAGCGGCACCGCCGGCACGCTGACGGCCAACCGGCTGCGGCGGATGTACGACGAGCGCGAGTGTCGGATCACAGTCGTCGACCAGGACGACGACCACGTCTACCAGCCCGGCCTGTTGTTCGTGCCCTTCGGGCTGGCACGGCCCCACGGACTGGTCCGGTCCCGGCCGCGCCGGCTCCATGACGGCATCGACTACCGGAGGGCCCGGATCGACCGGGTGGACCTGGACGCCAACACGGTGCACTTCGCTGTCGGCGGCTGGCTGACCTACGACGTCCTCGTCGTGGCGACCGGGGCCACGCTGCTGCCGGAGGAGACCGAGGGACTGACCGGCCCCGGCTGGGGCGAGAAGGTGTTCACCTTCTACGACCTGCCCGGTGCGATTGACCTGCACCACGCGCTGGAGAGCTTCGACGGCGGTCGCGTGGTGGTGAACGTGGCCGACTTTCCCGTCAAATGCCCCGTCGCGCCCCTGGAGTTCGCCTTCCTCGCCGACTGGTACTTCCAGCGGTGCGGTATCCGCGACCGGGTCGAGCTGACGTACGTCACACCACTGGACGGCGCCTTCACCAAGCCAGTCGCCGCGAAGGCGCTGAGCGGTCTGCTGGCGGACAAGGGCATCGAGCTGGTCACAGAGTTCACGCTCGGCGAGGTCGACGGCACGGGCGGACGGCTGGTGTCGTACGACGAGCGCGAGGTGCCGTTCGACCTGGCGGTCGTCGTGCCACTGCACGGCGGTGCCGCCTACATCGGCCGCTCTCCGGGCCTGGGTGACGAACTCGGTTTCGTTCCCGTCGACCCGCACACCCTCCAACATCCGGACCGGGCCAACGTGTTCGCCATCGGTGACGCGGCCGGTCTGCCCGCGTCCAAGGCCGGTTCGGTGGCCCACTTCGAGGGCGAGGTACTGGTGCACAACATCGGCTGCTTCCTCTCCGGGCAGCCGCTGGACGCCTCCTATGACGGACACACCAACTGCTTCGTCGAAACCGGCTTCCACAAGGCCCTGCTCATCGACTTCAACTACGAGACCGAGCCGCTGCCCGGGCACTTCCCGGCCGCCGTCGGCCTGCCGCTGCTGAAGGAGTCGCACGCCAACCATCTCGGGAAGCTCGCGTTCGAGTGGCTGTACTGGCACAGCCTGCTGCCCGGCCGGGAGCTGCCCGGCATCGGCTCGGCGATGCCCGAGCGCGGCAAGAACCACGTCCAGGTCTGAGCCGAGGAGAATCGTCATGCCCACCGCCACCTACGACGACACCGCCGTCCCGGTCGACGACGAGGGCTTCTTCACCGAGCCCGACCGGTGGACCGAGGCCATGGCCTGGCAACTGGCCCGCGAGCAGGGGATCGAGGACCTGACCGAGCCGCACTGGACGGTCATTCGCTTCATGCGCGCCGAGTACGCCATCAAAGGCACCGGCCCCACCGTTCGGGTGCTCGGCAAGGCGTCCGGCGTGAGCGTCAAGGAGCTCTACCAGCTCTTCCCCAAGGGCCCGGCGAAGACCGCCGCGAAGATCGCCGGAATCCCCAAGCCCCGCGGCTGCATCTGACGTGGCCGCCACACCCGAAGGAGTACCCGTCATGGCCGCCACCGGCACGATCGAGAAGGTGTCGATCATCGTCTCCAAGGGATCCCTGGAAGGGATCTACCCGGCCCTGATCATGGCCAACGGCGCCCGCGCCGAGGGCATCGACGCCGACCTGTTCTTCACCTTCTTCGGCCTCGACGCCGTTACGAAGAGGCGCTGGGAGCACATCAGGCTCGCCACCGTCGGCAACCCCGGCCTGCACCTGCCGACGCTGTTGGGCGGCCTGCCGGGCGTCCCGGACCTGATCACCCGGTACATGGAACGCAAGATGGCCAAGCTCGATATCCCACCCATCCCCGAGTTCATCGAGATGATCTCCGACACGGGCGCCGGCCTCTACGCCTGCAAGGCGTCCGTGGACCTCTTCGAGCTCGACAAGGACGACCTCGTCGACCAGGTCCAGGGGATCATCACGGTCGGTGAGTTCTACGAGCACGCTGCCGGCGGTCAGATCGTCTACACGTGACGGGCGCATGGCGGCCGCATGACGGGCGACGGCCCGTCTGACGCGGCACGCCGCGAGTCCTCGGTGGCCGACGGCCCCGACGACCCGATGCGGAGTCGTGCGAACCCGGCCTCCACCCACACTTCGGTGCGGATGGAGGCCCGCGGGGGCGTGCAGCCGGGAAAACGGCATGTTCACGGGGAGCGGCCGACGACCCACGTACGGTCGCATGTGAGAACAGCCGGGGCAGCGGCGCAGCCGTCCATGGTCTTCATGACCGCGGCGGCCCACATCCTCCGGCGCGCATCCCTTTGCTCACGCCGAGCGCGCCGCATCGCCGACTGCCTTACCAGGTGCGGACGGTACCGAGGGACTGCCACGAACCATGGGAGGACCAGGGCTCCTGGGTTCTCAGCCGTGGGGGACGACCGCGACGGGCAGGCAACGTGCTGCAGCGCCGCGGGTGCGACGGGCCCGAGTGTCCAGGAGAGGTGAGACGGGTCGGCCAATGAGTCGAATGGGCGCAACTACTGCTCGTGGCACTGTCGTTGATGGACATGCCGAAGGCTCCGTCGGTCACCTCAACAGGCGGACCAGCGCCCATCCGGTGACGGCGGCGACCGTGCCCGCCATCAGCAGCCCGGCGAATACGCCGATGCCCGCGATCAGCAAGGGAGACTGGCCCGGGTGCCACAACGGCATGGTCACGGCGAAGAAGACGGCCAGCCCGGCCAGCCAGGCTGCAGCGGTGGCCGGAATCCATTTCCAGGCGCCGGTGACGTGTCGGTGCAGCACCCACCACTGCGCGGTGCCCAGGCTGAGCAGCACAAGCACACCGTCGACGGCTGCCAGACCGGCCACAGCGGGCGAGAAGCCGACCCGCGGAGCCACGAGCGAGGGCAGCAGTCCCAGCATCCAGGCGAAGCCGGCGGCCACCGCCGTGGCGGTCACCCAGCGGCGCGGCCGCAGATCGGGCAGCACCCGGGCGAGCACACGGGCCTGAGCCGCGCCCAGCAGTGCTCCCTCTGCCGTCCCCGCCGCCACCAGCATCGGCCAGGTGATCGCCGCGGAGGCGTCGCTGACGATGGCCCCTGCGGCCGCCGGAACGCAGAAGCCCACAGCCTCGCCCAGCGTCGTCCATCGCCACCACTGTCCCCACAGTCGCAGCCCAGCCGACGATGACGGCTCGCCGACAGGGCGGCCTGAGGGCTCGGGCTCCGCGCTTGGTACACCGTCGGACGCCAAGGTGACCACGATCAGGGGATCATCCGCGCTGATCCGAACGCGGGGATGTCGCCGACCATAAGTCCGTTCCGCCGCGATACGGCCGGGATGACCGGCCGGCGTCAGCCGGCCGATGCCTTCGTAGGTCAGCCCGTCGACCAGAACACCGACCTGATGGGGCTGGGTGAAGTTCCGCCACCACTGTTTGTCGGCAGAGCGACCCGCGAGCACCACGAGCTGATCGTCCTCGCGCGCGTACCGCACAGGGAGTGTCACAGGGCGCCCGGTGCGACGCCCCGCGAATGCCAGCGCACACAGGCCGGGAAGTGCCGCGTGCCACCGCGATCCCAGCAGCGCCAGGACGATGCGGTTCACCCGCCCGGTTCGGCGTACCGCTTTGGCTGAGGCAGTGGCCGGTCTGTTCCCTGCAACCATGCCTCAAGAATCTCTGCGGTTGCGCCGTTCGCCCAGGGCCGTTCGTCCCCAACGGGCGGCCGAACGGTATCGGCCTCAAGGGCAGCCATGCGGTCGAGTGGGTCAGGGGAGGACTCTTTTCGCCACCCGGGCACGAGTCGACAGGCACACGGGAGGTGTGATCCGGCTGCCCGGCGGAGGCGGCGACCGCGCCGGCGTTGTCCAGTCGGCATCGCAGCCGATTCCGTCGCCGTCGGCGTCGTGTCGGTGTGGGTCATCGGGGCCGACCCGGACGGGGCCGGACAGGTCGGAGCACGCCGCTGTACCGGGCCGCCCGCGACCACGGCCGACAAGGGACCGTTCGGCACGCGGACGGGGCCCCATGGCCCACGCCCGGCCCATCCGGTTCGGGTCACCGTTGAGACGTTGAGACGTTGAGACAAGAGTCGGTCCATCGACGGAGGCTGCCATGACCGAATCTGCCCACGGCAACAGCATCGTGGTAGGCGTCGACGGGTCCGAAGCGTCCATGGCCGCGCTGCGCTGGGCCTCCGGGCAGGCCGGTGCTCTGGGCGCGGATGTCGTCGCCGTACACGCCTGGGAACCGGCGGGGCGCAGCATGGCCCCCTATGCGGCCGTTTCAGCGCGTGCGACCCCCGCCGATGAGCGGGTCCAGGCTGCGGAACTGCTTGCCGCGACGGTGCGGGAGGTCTTCGGCCCACAGGTCGACGGTGCCGTACGCGCCGTCCTGGTGGAGGGCCCGCCCGCGCGGGTGCTGGTGCAGCAGGCGCGCGGTGCCCTGTTGCTCGCCCTCGGGCGCAGGGCACACGGACAGTACGGGCAGCCCGCGATCGGTGCGGTGGGCCGTGCCTGCCTGCGGAACGCGGCGGTCCCCGTGGTGGCGGTGCCTGTCACGGAGCGGGCCGCGACGCCGCTCGCGGTCGTCGCGGCACCCCCTCTCGCCCGAAGCGGCGCCGCGTAGCGGGCGGTGAAGTGGGGGTCGTGCCTCGGACAGCACGGACTCCGCTCCGACGCTCGGCGAAGTCGCTGAACTTCTAGGAAGCTCGAGGTGACGTCATGGACATCCTGGTGGGCTACGCGACCGCACACGGCTCGACGCGCGAGATCGCCGAACGGCTGGCCACCAAGCTGAGCGAGGCAGGACTCAAAGCCGAGGCGCGGTCCATGGAGACGGTGGACGACGCCGACGCGTACAACGCGTTCGTCCTGGGCAGCGCCGTCCACGGACAGACCTGGCTGGATCCGGCCAAGGACTTCGTACGCGCGAATCCCGACGTACTGGGCTCCCGCCCGGTATGGATCTTCAGCGTCGGCATGCCAGGCGCGCTGCGCGGACCCTGGAGGCGCATGGCGGACAAGGAGATCCCGGTGATCGTCGAGAGTCTGCCCGGTGACCTGTCGTACCGGGACCATCGGCTGTTCTCCGGTGTCGTCGCACCGGTCCAGCTACCCGTCACCGGACGCATCCTGTTCCGCCTGTTGGGCGGCCGGTTCGGTGACTACCGCGACTGGGACGCCATCGAGGCCTGGGGCTCCGGGATCGCCGACGAGCTGGCCCGCGGATGAGAGGCAGGACGGAGACGGACGGATACGGACGGATGCGGATAGGGGCCACCCAGGTGCGCCAGGACCCTACGCCTGCTCGTCGTCGTCCGTGCGCAGCAGCTCGGCGTTCTCGATCAGGCGGCGGAGATCCGCCATGAACCGGGCGGCGGGTGCACCGTCGATCACGTTGTGGTCGAAGGTGACCGTCAGGTCCAGCACCTCACGGGCCTCGATCCGCCCGTCCACGACACGGGGCCGCCAGGTCATCCCGCCGACGACCACCTGCAGGGGCATAAGAGTCAGCGGAGCGATCCCGAACCCGCCGGCGGCGCCGAACATGCCGACCGCCGTGACCGCGATGGTCCCCGTCCGTTGCCGGAGCCGCACGGACCGGGCCAGTACCGCGTACATCGCCTCTACCAGGCCGGGCACCCGGGTCAGAGTGGTACCGAAGTGATCGAGCATCCGCCCTGTGCCCGTCACCGAGTGATCGGCCTTGACCGCCCGGAGCTCTGCAGTCAGGTCCCGGACGTCCCGCGTGTCGGCGTCCCGCAGGACGTGCGGGAGGGCGAACGGACCGTGCTCGGTTGCGACCTCGACCAGCGTCGTGACGTCGACGTGCTGATGGCGGACGAGACGGCCACGCCAGTCCCGGTACGCGTGGGCGTCCGGATGCGCCGCCGCGGCCCGGGCCACTGACGCCACCACGAACGCGGTGAATGACATCGGCCGGTCGGATGTGGTGAGCAGGTTCCGCGACGTCGTGACATCGAGTTCGACGAGGGCGTGCATCGCCGCCATGCGCCGACCGGCCCGCTCGGCGGCGACCACCAGCCGTCGGCTGGACGGAAACGGCTCGATGTCGATGCTGCGCGATCGGCCCTCGGTGCCGGTGGCAGTCGACACAGTCGGCGGAAGGACGTCGCCGGTCGTCGGCGAGGCGGGCTCGCCGCTTCCCGCACCGTACGTGCGCATGACGTTCCTCCCATGACCGGCGGAGCTGTACAGGCGTGCAGTGATACGCCTCGACCAGCGTCCAGGGGCCGCCGTCCACCGACGTCTCGTTCCGCCACAGCATGTCCAGCGGATCTGTCACGTCCCACACCAGGCGCAGCCGGACCGTCGGCTCACCGATCGTCTCGAAGGTGAGCTGATGGCCGTCGATGCGCCCGCGCATGACGCCGCAGCGGCCGTGGTGGTCGGCGAATGTCGCCCGGTATCCACGGGACGCCAGGTTCCAGCCTACGACCCGGTGCAGCTGGGGATCCTGTCAAGGATCCTGTCAAGGTCGGCGAACACGGCCGCGCCCCCTCACGTGCGGACGGAAGTGCGGTGCTCCGCGACCGTCGGCGCCGCCCCGGCCTGATCCGACGGCCTGCGGACACGACGACGCAGGAGCCTGACCGCCAGCACGTCGAACGATGCGGTGAGGACGCATGTCAATCCGATCGCCGCAACCAGCAGAACGGCGAACCGCTCCCAGAACTCCGGTGTCAGACTCGTACCCACTGTCCTGGCTCCCCTCGGATCGGCGTCGTTTCCTCTCACTCCCAGCCAACTCCGATACGGATTCCGGCACATGGGCCAACCGGCCCGGGCCGAGGCCGCGAGTGGTCCCTGCGCCGGGCCGTCCGGCCCGGTACGTGACCGTTGCCTCATCGCCGTGCGGCGGAACATGTTCGAGGCTGTCCACACCGCGTCGGGCTCGCCGTGCACCAGGTAGGTGGTGTGCGGGGCGGGGCGCCGCGCAGCCAGTCGATGCTCTGGGTGGCGTCGGCGTGGGCCGAGAAGTGCGGTACGCCGGCGACCTGTGCGGGCACCTGCCCGCCCATCTGGCGTGGTCCGCCACCACGAGTTCGCCGTCGTCGCCGAGTTCGACGACCGCCCACGCAAGTCGCTCGGCTGGGAAAACCGGCCGAGCGACTTGCGTGAAGTGTTGCGGGGGCGCTGCCATGCGGTCGTCAGCTGACGAACTCACCGATGGCTGCTTTGAGTTCGGACAGTCCCTTCTTCGCGTCGGTGAAGAACATCCCGGTCTTCGGGTCGGTGTAGAGCTCGTTGTCGATGCCCGCGTAGCCGTGGCCCATGGAGCGCTTGATGACGACGACGCTCTTGGCCCTGTCGACGTCCAGGATCGGCATGCCGGAGATCGCGTTGCCGGGGCGGCGGGCGATCGGGTTGGTGACGTCGTTGGCGCCGATGACGAGGGCGACGTCCGCCTGCGGGAACTCGGGGTTGACGTCGTCCATCTCCTTCAACTGCGTGTAGGGGACGTTGGCCTCCGCGAGGAGGACGTTCATGTGGCCCGGCATCCGGCCTGCGACCGGGTGGACGGCGTAGCTGACGTCCACGCCGTGGTCGGCCAGCAGCTTGGCGAGGTCACCGAGTTCGTGCTGCGCCTGGGCGGCGGCCAGACCGTATCCCGGCACGAAGATGACCTTGCGCGCGTACGCCAGCTGGATCGCCACGTCGTCCGCGGAGACCGGGCGCACCTGGGCCCGAGCACCGGATCCGGCAGCCACGGGCGCGCTGTCGCCGGTGCCGAAGCCTCCGATGACGATGTTGGCGATGGAGCGGTTCATGGCGTCGGCCATGAGCTTGGTGAGGATGCCGCCGGAGGAACTGACGAGCATGCCGGCGATAATGAGGGCGGTCTCGTCGAGCACGAAGCCGGCCATCGCGACCGCCGACCCCGTGAAGGCGTTCAGCAGGGCGATGACGACCGGCATGTCGGCGCCGCCGATGGGCAGCACCATCGTCACGCCGAAGAGCAGCGCCACGACGACGAGTCCGTACAGCGCGACCGGGCTGTCGGGCGCCAGCACCAGCCAGACCGTGCCGGCGACGAAGGAGGCCGGCAGCAGCACGTTGAGCAGCCGTGCGCCCGGGAAGACCACCGGCGCCCCGGACACGATTCCCTGCAGCTTGCCCGCCGCGATCAGCGATCCGGAGAAGGTGACCGCGCCGATGACGATGTCCAGAGCACCAGGCAGCGATACCCGTGCGCCCAGGGCGGCCGGGTGGTCGGCCTGGAGCAGGTCGCCCACCGCGATCAGCGCTGCCGCTCCGCCGCCGACGGCGTTGAACAGACTGACCAGTTGCGGCATGGAGGTCATCTGGACCTCGCGCGCGGCCCACAGGCCGAGCGCTGCGCCGAGGACGCCTCCCGAGATCAGCACGAGCCAGCCGGTGCTGCTGATCACGTTCTCGTACGTGACCAGCCAGACGGTGGCGGTGATCGCGAGGGCCATGGCCCCGGCCGAGAGGGTGTTTCCGCGGCGGGCCGTACGCGGGTGGTTCATCAGGTGCAGGCCCATCACGAAGCAGGCGGCCGCGGCCAGGAAGATGTAGTGGACGGCGTTGGAGACGGTGTCCATGGCGGTCACACCTCCGCCTTCTCGTGTGTGTCGGTGGCGGGCTGCTCGGCCCCCGGCTTCTGGTCGGCGGGCCTGGCCTTGAACATCTCCAGCATCCGGTCCGTGACGACGTACCCGCCGACCACGTTCATCGCGCCGAACGCCATCGCCACGAAGGCGAGGACGTAGCCGAGCCAGGTGTGCGCCTCGGCCGCGATCAGCATCGCGCCGATGACGACGATGCCGTGCACGGAGTTGGAGCCGGACATCAGCGGGGTGTGCAGGGTCGCGGGGACCTTGCTGATGACCTCGATGCCGACCAGGACGCTCAGTACGAAGACGGTGATCGCGGTGAGGAGATCGAGGTTGTTCATGATGACGCTCCTCCCATGAGTGCGGCCGTGATCTCGTCGGCCGGGTCGAGGACGAGTTCGCCGTCGCGCACGAGGTGGCGCAGCAGGGCGACGAGGTTGCGGGCGTACGCCGTGGACGCGGCGGTCGCCATCGCGGAGGGCAGGCGTCCGGCGCCGATGAGGGTGACTCCGTTGTCGAGGACGGTGGTCTTGTCGGGCTTGGTGCCCTCGACGTTGCCGCCGAACTCGCTCGCCGCCAGGTCGACGACGACCGAGCCGGGGTTCATCCGCTCGACAGCGGCGGCGGTTACCAGCAACGGTGGCTTGCGGCCGGGTACTTGGGCCGTGGTGATGACGATGTCGGAGCGGGCGATGTGGGCGTCGAGCGCCTCTCGCTGGGCCCGCTGTTCCTGTTCGGTCAACTCCCGTGCGTAGCCGCCCTGTCCGGCCCCCGGTTCCCCGTTCGGCGGGCTCTGGATGTCGAGGAACCGGGCGCCGAGCGACTCCACCTCCCCTCGTGACGCGGGGCGTACGTCGTACGCCCGGACGACGGCGCCGAGGCGGCGGGCGGTGGCGATCGCCTGCAGCCCGGCCACTCCGGCGCCGAGGACGAGGACCTGCGCCGGGCGCATGGTGCCCGCCGCGGTGGTCAGCATCGGGAAGAACCTGTCGTACGAGTCCGCGGCCAGCAGCGCCGCCTTGTAGCCGGCGACGCCGGCCTGGGACGTCAGCGCGTCCATGGACTGGGCGCGGCTGAGGGTGCGCGGCAGCAGGTCGAGGCTCACGGTGCGCACTCCGCGCCCGGTCAGCTCCTCGACCATGGCGGGGTGCCGCAGGGTTTCGAGCAGACCGATCACGGTCTGCCCGGCGCGCAGGGCCTGAGCCGTCTCCGCGTCGGGCGGGCCCACGCACACAACGGCGTCCGCTTGCGCGTACAGCTCGTCCGCGGGTACGACGGTCGCGCCGGCATCGGTGTACTCGGCGTCGGCGAACCAGGCACCGGATCCGGCGCCGGTCTCGATCAGGACCTCAAGTCCGTCCCGACGCAGGAGGGTTACGGCCTCGGGGACGAGGGCGACACGGCGTTCACCGGGCGCCCGCTCCCGTACGGCACCTACGGTGAGGGTTCCCATGATCTGCTGCCTCTCCCTGTGACCCGGTGGCACCGGGCCACAGAACTCTCAGAACTCGAAGACGAGCCGCGCTTCGGCCCGTCCGCCGAGGACCTCGTCGAAGGACTCGTTGACCTGGTCCAGGCGCCGCGGTTCGGCGATGACCTGGGTGCGTCCGGCGGCGTGCAGCGCGAACACCTCGGCCAGGTCCTGGCGGGTGCCGACGATGGAGCCGATGACGGAGATCCCGCTGAGCACGGTCTCGAAGATCGGCACGTTGATCGCCGCGTTGTCCGCGGGCAGTCCGACCATCACCAGACGTCCGCCCCGGTTGAGGGACCGGTAGGCCTGCTCGAACGCCTTGGGCGAGGCGGCCAGCACGACGGCCACGTCAGCGCCGCCGGCCTTCTTGATCTCCTCGACCGGGTCGTGCGTACGGGCGTTGACGAGCTGGTCGGCGCCGAGCCGGTGGGCCAGGCCCAGCTTGTCGGGTTCGAGGTCGACGGCGGTCACGAAGCCGCCCACCAGGCGTGCGTACTGGACCGCCAGGTGGCCGAGGCCGCCGACACCGAAGACGGCGACCCGCTCGGCCGGCACCACGCGCGCGACCTTGATCGCCTTGTACGTGGTGACGCCGGCGCAGGTCAGCGGGGCCGCGTCGAAGGACGACACGCCCTGGGGTACCGGGACAACGGCGCCCGCGTCGGCGACGGCGTACTCGGCGTAGCAACCGTCCACGGAGTAGCCGGAGTTGACCTGGCTCTCGCAGAGGGTTTCCCAGCCGGAGACGCAGTAGCGGCAGGTGCCGCAGGACGAGCCGAGCCACGGGATGGCGACCCGCTTGCCGACCAGGTCGGCGCTGACGCCCTCGCCGACGGCCTGTACGGGGCCGACGCCCTCGTGGCCGGGGACGAACGGCGGCCGCGGCTTGACCGGCCAGTCGCCGTGGGCCGCGTGGATGTCGGTGTGGCAGAGGCCGGAGGCCTCCATCTTCACGAGCACCTGGCCGGGGCCGGGCTCGGGGACGGGGAGTTCCTGGATCTCCAGGGGCTTCCCGAGGTCGGTGACGACTGCTGCCTTCATGATCTGCTCCTCGACCGGGCTCTGTGCCGGAAATCGGCTCTGTGCCGGGACCCGGCTCTGTGCCGGGTCCTCGATCCGTGTGACGAAACGCAGCCCGTCCCCTGCTGCGAGGGAGAAGCCGCCCGGTGTGCCCTCTTCGACGTCCAGGACGAGGCGCGGGCGGCCGAGTGCCTCGTACAGGTCGGCGTCGATGTGGAAGGTGCAGCCGTCCAGGACGCCGAGCAGCATGTCGCCCTCGCCGAGCGCGAATTCGCCGCCGGGGAAGCACATCGGGTCGCTGCCGTCGCAGCAGCCGCCGGACTGGACGAACATCACCGGCCCCCCGTGGGCGGCGTGCAGGGCCGCGATGGCCCTGTGCGCCGCCTCGGTGGCGGCGACGCGCCCGGCGTTGCCGTTCTCGACGTGTCCGGGCATGTCACTGTCCTCCTTCGAAAGGCTCGTCCCTAGAACAGTCCGAGCGGCTTGGTGCCGTAGCTGACCAGGAGGTTCTTGGTCTGGCTGTAGTGGTCGAGCATCATCTTGTGGTTCTCGCGGCCGATGCCGGAGACCTTGTAGCCACCGAATGCCGCACCCGCGGGGTACTGGTGGTAGCAGTTGGTCCAGACGCGGCCCGCCTTGATGGCGCGGCCCATCCGGAAGGTGCGGTTGGTGTCGCGGCTCCACACGCCGGCTCCGAGGCCGTACAGCGTGTCGTTGGCGATCTCCAGCGCCTCGGCCTCGTCCTTGAAGGTGGTGACGGCGAGGACGGGTCCGAAGATCTCCTCCTGGAAGACCCGCATCTTGTTGTGGCCCTTGAGGACGGTCGGCTCGTAGAAGTAGCCGTCCTTGAACTCCCCGCCGATCGTGGGCCGGTGGCCGCCGACGAGCAGTTCCGCGCCTTCCTTCTGCCCGATCTCGACGTACGAGGCGATCTTCTCGATCTGCTGCTTGGAGACCTGAGGGCCGATCATGGTCTCGGTGTCCAGAGGGTTGCCCTGCTTGATGGCGCGGATCCGCTCCAGGCAGCGGCCCATGAACTCCTCGTAGATGTCCTCCTGGATGAGTGCGCGCGAGGGAGCGGTGCAGACCTCGCCCTTGTTGAACGCGTACAGCACGAGTCCCTCGACGGCCTTGTCGAGAAAGTCGTCGTCGGCCGCGGCCACGTCGTTGAAGAAGATGTTCGGCGACTTGCCGCCCAGCTCCAGGGTGACCGGGATGATGTTCTGCGCCGCGTACTGCATGATCAACCGGCCGGTGGTGGTCTCACCGGTGAAGGCGACCTTGGCGATGCGCTTGTTGGTGGCCAGCGCCTTGCCGATGGCGGCACCCGGCCCGTTGACGACGTTGAGGACGCCCGGCGGCAGATGATCGCCGACGACCTCCATCAGCTTCAGGATCGACCAAGGGGTCGGCGACGCGGGCTTGAGCACCGTGGCGTTCCCCGCGGCGAGCGCCGGCGCCAGCTTCCACGCGGCCATCAGCAGCGGGAAGTTGAACGGGATGATCTGGCCGACCACGCCCAGCGGCTCGTGGAAGTGGTAGGCGATCGTCTCCTTGTCGATCTCGGTGATCGAGCTCTCCTCGGCGCGTATCGCGGCCGCGAAGTAGCGGAAGTGGTCGGCCGCAAGGGGGATGTCGGCGGCGAGGGTCTCGCGGACCGGCTTGCCGTTCTCCCAGCTCTCGGCGACGGCGAGTTCCTCACGGTGCGCGTCGATGGCGTCGGCGACGGCGTTCAGGACCGCGGCCCGCTGCGTGGTGGATGCCTCGCCCCACTTGTCCTTCGCGGAGTGCGCGGCATCCAGGGCGAGTTCGATGTCCTCGGGTCCCGACTTCGGGACCTCGCAGATCGGCTTGGCGGTGGCGGGGCACAGGTTGGGCGCGTACTCACCCGTGGTGGGCGCCTCCCACTTGCCGCCGATGAAGTTCTCGTACCGGGGCGCGACGTCGACGGGACTGCCCGGCCGGCCCGGAGCTTCGTACTTCATGACCGTCCCCTTTCCCTTCACGAGGATCGTGGAGATGGCCGACACACTAGGAACGGGAACGCTGCAACACCGCTGCATGCCGCCCGACGTGCAATGGAGCAGCCGACGCGGCGTCAAGTGCGCGGGCGCGGGCCGCTGCGGCGGCCCGCTGCGGCGAACCGCCCGGCAGTCCTCGGGCCAGGGCCTGCCACGCCGCGGCGTCGTCGGCTCCCCAGGCTGCGTTCACCCAGCGGCGCAGCAGCCCGGCGTCACCGCCGCCGAGAACGGCACCGCGGAGCTGCTGCTCCAGCGCCTGCCGGTGCTCCACGACCACCGGCGCCTCGGAACGCGGCATCAGCGGCCCCGAGTAGCGCTCCAGCGCCTCGGCCACCCGGCCTTCGGCGAGCAGTGCAGCCACCTCCCCGAAGTCCGTGCGCACCGGGAACATCAGCTCGTACGGCCGTGATCCGAGCAGGTCGGGTCCGAGAACCGCGCGTAGCCGGGTCATCTCGGCCCGCAGGGTCGAGGTGGGCACCTCCCGGTCCGACAGGTCCACCGCGAGGCGGTCACCCGGCACGCCCCGACCCTCCAGAGCGAGCGCCACCACGATCTCGCTGTGCCGCGGGCTCAGCCGGTGGACCCGCCCGGCAACGTCCAGCAGGGCACTGTCCCGGCCGAGCGCCGCCAGCCGTACGCCGCAGCCGCCTGCGGCGGCCGGCACGGACAACACCCGCCCGTCGGGGCCGAGCAGAGCCCCCGGAGCGAACCGTGCGCGGGCCAGCTCCGCCTCCGCTGCCAGCGCGGTCCCGCGCACCGCGGCCAAGGCGGGCGGTGTGGCGATGGTGCCGCCGCCGGAGAGGTCGATCACACCCAGCGCTCGGCCGGAAGCGGGGTCACGGACGGGGGCCGCGGCGCACGACCAGTCATGCACGGCGGAGCTGTAGTGCTCGCCGGCCACGATCTGGACGGGGTACCCCACCTCCAGCACGAGCCCCGGGGCGTTCGTCCCGGCCTGCGCCTCGGACCACACCGCGCCCTCGACGAAGTGCATCCGTTCGGCCCGGCGCATGGCCGCGGAGTCTCCCTCGACCCAGAGCAGCGTCCCGTCGGCGTCGCCGACCGCGAAGACGTGACCGTCGTCCGCGGCACCGGCCCCCAGCAACTCCCGGAACAGAGGCAGCACCGCGGCCAGCGGATGTTGGCGCCGGTAGGCCGCCAGCTGTTCGGCCGTCCCGCGCAGTGGCGGCAGAGGGCTGCCGTCGGGCCGTACGCCGCCCGCCGCGCAGCGCCGCCACGACTCGGCCACCAGGCTTCGCACCCCCGGCAGCGTCCCGGACCCGGTCACGAACCGCTCGTGCGAGGCACGCAGCGCGGAGGCGGAGACGACGGTGGCGGTGGTGGCGGCGGTGGAAGCGTCCATGGCACCTCCCACGTGCCTTCTTCGTGCCTTCTTCCCGGTCGGGCCGCACCAGCCTGACCCGTATGTCAGGAGGGCCGGCAGAGGCCGAACGACCCTTGCGCAGGGCCCCTTGGGTCCTGCCGCAAGGTCACGGCCGGGAGGCTGGGCGCGACGGCCGCCACCGACGTGCCGTGCGAGCAGGACTCGCGACAGGTCCCAAGGGGGGCCCAGGGGGGGGCACATGGCCGTACACCCCAGGCGACACACCCCTGGGGTGAAGGCGCCCTTTGCAGCCGGGTGCCTTCAACGGCCCCGCTCCCAGCGCACTTCGACCGCGACGCTTCAGTCGTGCGGTACCACCGCGACCGGTGCGGATGCAATCCGATGCTGACGGGCTGCCCGAGCATTGGCGTGCGGGCAGCCTCCCTGTACACCACCCGTTGCGCATGAGCCGGCTGCGCTCCCGTGAGCCGCATCGATGCACGGGAACCGCCGACCCTGGAGATCGCCGATCAGCTGGATCCCGACCGCGCAACGGATCACGAGCGGTGCACCGTTGTCCCCGAACAGCCCGGCGGTTGCGGCCCGTTCGGCCCCGGATCGGACCCGAACGGCCCAGGCCCCTCGCGTGTGCCGGTTGGGAGAGTGATCGGGCAGCGACGTGACGCGTGAGGAGGGCCGTGACGTGAACGCCTCGGTACCTCGGGAAGACACTTCCAGCCGACCGTACCCGCCGCGGGTGTCCGCGGTCCGCCGTGATCCCGAGGGCTCGTGGCTGACGCGCCTGTACCGGCGCACGGTGCCTGCACGCCTCCGACGGGCCGTCGTGGCCCGTACCACTCCGCAGGCACGCGCCCGCGTCAAGCAGCACTTCGCACGGCTGCCGTCCGCGCGCCTGATGACGGGCCGGGTGCGCGCGGCCTGGCTGGTGCGCCGCCGTTCCGGACTGCTCGCAGAGCCTGACCGGGAGGTACGGCTGGTGCGCGGCGTACCCAAGCTGGTCCTCGTACACCCTGGCATCTCGCCGCTGACGGCGCGCAGCGACAACGCCGCGGCGGTCCGCGCGGCCCTCGACGAGGCGGGGCTCGACTACTTCTGCGTCCGCGGGCGCAGCAACACCTCCGCGGTCGTCGCCCTCGACGCCCAGGACCGGGCCGCGGCCCACCGTGCCCTGGAGCGGGCGTGCCGCAACCGGCCCGGCTACGTCTGTGCCGTCGACGGCCACCGGCGCGAGCGGCGCACAACCAGGCCAGGGTTCAGCCGGGGCACCTGGCGGCGGCTTGCGCAGGCGGACGTACTCCGCGTGACCTGGTACTACGGCGATCCGCACGGGCAGTTGACGCTCGGCCCCAAGTACGGCTGCGACATCGAGTTCTGGGCGGCGGACGAGGAGACGGGGGATCTGTTGCTGGCACCGCGCCCGAACCGGATGGCCGAGCAGGTACCACGCACCGACGCTCCGGTGTGTGCCTCTGATTCCCTGTTCACCGCGCTCGCCCCCGCCGACCGGCCGCTGCCGCGGGTGCGCACCCGCAAGGAGTTCGCCCGGCCGGGCTGCGAGGACGTCCTGTTTCCCGTGGACGTCGTGTACACCTGGGTCGACGGGCGCGACCCGGAGTGGCTGCGGCGCCGTGCGGCCTGCGCGGGGCAGGCGTACCACGAGGAGGCGGCGAACGCGGCGCGGTACCTCAGCCGCGACGAACTGCGCTACTCACTGCGCTCGCTGAGCCAGTACGCCCCTTGGGTGCGCAGGATCCACCTGGTCACCGACGAGCAGGTGCCGCGCTGGCTGGACACCGGCGTGCCCGGTCTGCGCGTCATCAGCCACAAGGAGATCTTCAGCGATCCGAGCCTGCTGCCGACGTTCAACTCGCATGCCATCGAGAGCCAGTTGCACCACATCGATGGTCTGTCCGAGCACTTCCTGTACTTCAACGACGACGTGTTCCTGGGCCGGCCCGTCGTCCCCCAGGACTTCTTCCTCCCCAACGGGCTGACCAAGTTCTTCCCGTCAAAGGTGCTCATCCCGCCGGGTGAACCGACCGCGCAGGACGTGCCGATCGCGGCCGCGGGCAAGAACAACCGCGCCCTCATCGAGGCTGCCTTCGGCACGGTCATCAGCCACAAGATGAAGCACACGCCGCACGCGCTGCGCCGCAGCGTCCTGGACGAGATGGAGGCGAGGTTCCCCGCACAGCACCACGCCACCGCCAGTCACCGCCTGCGCAGCCTCGACGACGTGTCCTTCGTCTCGTCGCTGCACCACTACTACGCCTTCCACACCGCCCGAGCCGTCCCCGCTCACCTGCGCTACGCCTACCTCGACGTGTCCCACCCCGCACTCTCCACCCGCCTCGCGGCCTTGCTGGCCCGCCGGGACAGGCAGGTGTTCTGCCTGAACGACACGGTCTCCGCCGAGCAGGAACTCGACGCCCAGCAAGCCCTGCTGACCGCTTTCCTGGAGGCGTACTTCCCCGTCCCCAGTCCCTATGAGCTCGACCGGTCCGCCGAATGCGGTGAGGACCGGTCCGCAGAGGCAAGTCGTGCGCGGCGGTCCGGGCGGGGGACGTGCCCGCACGGGTACGAAACGCGCGAGCACGCGGCCGACGACCCACGTACGGCCGCTGCCTCGGAGAGGCCGTCCCCCGGGCGCGGTCGCCGTTCCGGCAGGGGGACGGGGGAACCCCTCGCGGATGCCGAACTCGACGCCGCGCCTGATTCAAGGATCACTCGGTGGTAGCGGACACCAGAGAGGCGTCCGGCCCCACTCCGGGGACAGTGGGGGCCTTGCGCTCCGTGTTCCGCGGGGCTGCGCGAATGGGTCGAGAAGAGGCCGGCCACGTGGCACGGGCGGAACGGCGCGCCCCGTCGTGCACGGTGCGCGGGGTGATGTACGGCATCATCACCGCCCAGACGCACGAGGAGACGCGGAACAGGCCCCGGCGACCGGGGAGCCGAATCCCGTGGGGCGGCGACAGCCGCAGTGAGTGGCCACAGGTCCCGCACCCGAGCCATGGGTCCCGGAGTCGGAGGCCCGCTCGGTCCCTGTTCCGCCTCACCGCCACGGGGTGTGCTGGAAGGGCGGCACGGCAGTGAGCAGGCCACGCTGGGTGGTGAGCCAGGTCTTGAGCCCCTGGCTCACAGCGGCGGGCCTCCTCCTGCTCTTCGCCCTGAGCGTGGGCCCGACCGCCGGCCAGGTGTTGGGCGACACTGCCGGGCAGCTTCGCGGCCTGACCGGGGCGGTCCTGGCGCAGCTGCCGGGGATCATGGTCATCGGCGGCTGTGTGACGGCGGCCGTCGGAGTGCTGCCGAGGTGGTCGGTTCCTCTCTCCTGGTCGGTGCTCCTCGGCTCCGTCCTTCTGGCCCGCTGTTCGGCTCGACCCTGAACATGCCGCAGTGGGCGCAGGGCCTGAGCCGGCCGACAGGACGAAGCCCCGGAAGTCCATCCGGTCCGGGAACGGGTGGCGCCCCGTGGATGTCAGGCCCGTTGCCTCGACACTCGCTGCTGAAGAACCTTCTCCAGCAGGTTCAGCGCCTCCACCACCCGGTCGCGCTCCGCGCCGAGGCTGTCGAGCAACTCGGCCTCCGCCGACAACTGCCGGGGGAACATCGTGTCGATCGCGTCGCACCCCGCCGGTGTGACGGTGACCAGGGCGGCGCGGCGGTCCGCGGGACTCGGCCGGCGCTCGACGAAGCCACGCTTCTCCAGCTTGGCCAGCGTCTTGCTGACGGCCGCGCGGGAGCACCCCAGGGTTTCGGCGAGCCGACGTGCGATCACCGGCCCCTGGGCGTGCCGGAGTTGTACGAGGGCGTCGAGCTCCGGCGCGGTCAGCGGGGCGCCCTCGTACAACGGCTCCAGGGCGGTGGTCAGCATGGCGTCGATGCGCTTGATGGGGCCCACGATGTCCATGGGGGAGGTGTCGAGATCAGGGCGTGCGGCGGTCCACATCGCGCGGAAGTCGACGGGAGCCGAGGGGGAAGTCATTGTTCCGCCAATGGTTAACCGGTAGACAAAGCATTTACTGTGTTGATCCATGGTAACCACCAGGACTTCCCGTCCGGTGTCCCGGGTGCCGGCCCTCAGTGCGCCGCCCCGGCGGGCCGGTGTGCTGATCGCGCTGCTCGGCTCGCTGTCCGCCGCAGTGGCCCCGCTCGCCACCGATCATGCAGGTTTCCGGCTTTCCGGAGACGGGCCGCGCGCTGTGTGCGAGCGACTCGGCCGTGCAGTTGTTCCCGGCCGCCTGGCTCACACGCGCCCGACCGCCGCCACCGACGTGGCGTCGTGGCCCCTCGCCGAGGATCCCCGGGCCGCGGCCGAGGCCCGCGAACATGTCCGGCATCAACGGGCCGTCTGGGGCCTGGGCGACCTGGAGGCCACTACCGAGCTCGTCGTGAGCGAGCTGGTCGGCAACGCGGTCCGGCACGCCAAGGGACCCCTGCGGCTGCGCCTGCTCCGCAGCCGGTCGCTCATCTGCGAGGTGTACGACGGCAGCCTGACGACCCCGCGCATCCGGCGTGCCGCGTACATGGACGAGGGAGGAAGAGGGCTGTATCTGGTTGCCGCGCTCTGCCGCCGCTGGGGCGCCCGCTACCTGGAGGAGGGCAAATGCCTGTGGGCCGAGCAGGAGCTGGAACCCGCGGGACGGGAGCGGGACTGAGAGGAGGGACGGTGCCTGTCGCCGTCCGCCGGGGCCGCACGGCGGCCGGGCCGGCCGGGAAGTCCGCAGGTGTGCGGCGAGGGGACATCCCGTCGTGGCGCCGGCCCGGCCGCCTGTCCGCGGGAGGCAGGGGCAGGGGGGCCTCCCGCGGGGTTTCAGGGGCGGGCGTTCCCGCCCGTCACCGCTCCTGCGGCGTGCGGCCGCCGAGCGCCGCCAGCATGCGCGGGCTGCCCTGGACCGCGGTGCGCTGCATGTGGTGCAGGACGCCGCGGATGCCGCCCATCTCCTCGCCGCCGCCGGCCCGTCCGGGACCACCGTGGATCAGGGCGGGCAGCGGGGAGCCGTGGCCGGTGGACGCCTTGGCGGACTCGGTGTCCAGGACCAGGAGCCTGCCGTGCCAGGGCGCGACTCCCAGCACCACCTCGCGGGCGAAGGCCGGGTCGCCGGTGACGACGGACCCCGCGAGGCTGCCCCGTCCCAGGGAGGCCAGGAAGGCCACGTGCTCCGGTGACGTGTAGGGGATGAGCGTGCTGACCGGGCCGAACGCCTCCACCTCGTGCGGTGCGGAGGCGCCCGGATCGTCACAGTGCAGCAGCAACGGGGAGAGGAACGCGCCCCGTTCGGCGTCGGCACCCCGGACGTCGACCCGGTCTGGGTGTCCGAAGACGAGGCGCGCGGAGTCGAGGAGCGTCTTCACGCAGCGGCGTACCTCGTCGCGCTGGGCGAGCCCGGCCAGGGCGCCCATGCGCACCGCGGGGTCGGACGGCGCCCCCACGACCACCTCCGCCAGCCGGGCGGCGGCGGCCTCCCCGACCGCCTCCATCAGTTCGGCGGGCACGAACGCGCGGCGGATGGCGGTGCACTTCTGCCCCGCCTTCACGGTCATCTCCATCACCAACTGGTCGACGTACAGGTCGAATTCGGGGATGCCGGGGGTGGCGTCCGGGCCGAGCACCGAGCAGTTCACCGAGTCCGCCTCGGCGTTGAAGCGCACCGACTGCCGTACGACCGCCGGGTGGGTGCGCAGCCGTTCGGCCGTGGCCGCCGAACCGGTGAACGACACCAGGTCCTGTTCGGTGAGGTGGTCGAGCAGGTCGCCGGCGCCGCCGCAGACGTACTGCAGGCTGCCGGGCGGCAGCAGTCCTGACTCCAGGATCAGCTCGATCAGCCGACCGGTCAGCACGCAGGTCGGGGTGGCGGGCTTGACCAGGCTGGGCACGCCCGCCAGCAGGGCCGGGGCCAGCTTCTCCAGCGGGGCCCACACCGGGAAGTTGTACGCGTTGATCTGTACCGCCGCGCCCCGCAGCGGAGTGCAGACGTGCCCGCCGAGGAAGCTGCCGTCCCGGCTCAGGGACTCCTGCGGACCTTCCGCGTGGACCAGGCGCTCGTCCCCGCCGGGCAGTTCACGCAGACCCAGGTCGGCGTAGTGGCGCAGCACCCTGATGCCGCCGTCGATGTCGTACTTCGAGTCGTACAGCGTCGCGCCCGTCCGGGCGGAGAGCGCGTACAGCTCCTCGCGGTGTCCACGAAGGTGGGTGGCGAGGTCCGCGAGCAGTGCGGCCCGCTGGTGGAAGGTGAGCGCGCGAAGCGCCGGCCCGCCGACGGTGCGCGCGTGGTGGAGAGCCCCCGCCATGTCGATGCCTGCGGACGAGGCGCGGGCGATCTCCTCGCCGGTGACCGCGTCGTACACCGGTGTGCCGTCCCCGGTCGGGGTGTACCACCGGTCCTGTACATAGCTCGGCAGCAGTCTCATCGGGCCGTCCCTTCCGTTCCCGCGTACGCGTCGTCGCCGTCGTTGACGGCGTGATGGCCCCAGATGTCCGAGGTGTAGACGCGGCTCACCCAGGTCGCGTCGTCCACCCGCCGTCCCTCGGCACCCACTTCGATGCCGAAGCCGGCGGGGGAGCGCATGTAGAAGGAGAACATCCAGTCGTTGGAGTGCCTGCCCAGCGTCGCCATGAGCGGGACCTTGTGGGCGCGGGCCCGGTCGTGGGCCCGGCCGACGGTGTCCATGTCCGAGACCTCGCACAGGATGTGGTGTGTGCCTTCGCGCTTGCGCGACTCGACGAAGGCGATGCTGTGGTGGCGGGGGTTGCAGCCCATGAAGTAGAACGTCCCGCCCAGCGGCAGGTGCGTCACGTCGCTGAGCCGGAAGCCCATGACGTCCCGGTAGAAGTCGACCGCCTCCAGGGCGCGGGGCGACTTCAGGACCACGTGCCCCATCCCCTGGTCCCCGGTCACGAACGTCACGCCGAGCGGCGAGACGAAGGGGGCGGGCGACAGGTGGCGACCGGTGAACAGTTCGGTGCGTACCGCGCACGGTCCGTCGAACCACACCATGCGGTCGACCTGCCGGTCGGCGCACTCCTCGGGGGAGCCCTCGTGGACCTCCACCCCGTGGGTGCGCAGCCGCAGTGCCATCTTCTCCAGGCCGCGCGGGTCGCACACCTCCCAGCCGATCCGGGTGACGCCTCCCGACTCGGCACTCTCGACGCAGAACCGGTACGGATGCTCGTCCAGCCGCAGCCGTCGCTCCTGCGGGGAGCCAGGCGGGCCGACGGGCATGGTGCCTATGACGTCGTTGGCGTAGGCGACCCAGCCGTCGGGGTCAGGGGTGCCGATGCCGAGGTAACCCAGGCTGCGAATGCTCACCGAGACCTCCCATGATCGTTGTGTGGCCTGCTCGGGGCGCGGGACGGTCCGGCCGCCGACCAGGTGATCGTTCGAGTTCTTACTGTCAGAAGTCATACAGGTAACGGAGCAGAATTGTAAACCTGTTGACTATCAGTGTTCTATCTACTTATGGTCTGCGGCGTGAACCAAAGCCGGTCACTCGCGAAGGGCCATGCCATGCCTGTAACTGAGCCGCGTCTGCCTCCGGTCGAGGAGAAGGACATACCGGACAAGGCCCTGGAAGCTCTGCGGCCGTACCGCAACGGCGACGGCGACATCTACGCCATCTGGGCGACCCTGGCCGCCCACCCGGACGCGCTGCGCCGCTTCCTGGTCTTCGGCAACCACGTCCTGGGCAAGAACACCCTGCCCGCGAGGTCCCGCGAGCTGGTGATCCTGCGGATCGCCTGGCTCGCCCAGGCCGAGTACGAGTGGTTGCAGCACGTCCGTATCGCCCGCCGGGCCGGGGTGTCCGACGACGAGATCGGCGCCCTCGGCCGACCCGGCGACGCCGGATTCGGCGGTGCCGAGCGCGCCCTGCTCGCGGCGACCGACCAGTTGTTCAGGGGAGCCGATCTGGACGACGCGGTGTGGCAGGGGCTGCGCGAGCACCTCACCACCGAGCAGCTCATCGATCTCGTCTACACGGTCGGCCAGTACCAGACCGTGGCCATGGCGATCAACGTCTTCCGTATCCAGCCCGAACCGGACATCGCCGCGCTGCGCGAGGAATTCCCGCTGCCCGCGCCGACGGTGTCCTGACCACCCCGACCGTCCCAGGAGGAACGACCATGCAGCTTGCCAATCTCGCCGGCCGCGCCACCATCATCGTCGGCGACCGCGCCCTCGATGTGGAGAAGGCCAGCAACGGGGCGCTCGGCCCCGACCCTGCCGTGCTGTACGACCTGGCCAACCACGCCGAACTGCGCCGCCTCGCGGAGGCGGCGACCGACGCCGATCTGATCCAGTACGACGAGAAGCAGCTCGGCCCGGTCTCGCCGCGCGCCGGGAAGATCCTGGGGGTGGCGCTCAACTACCGGGGCCACGCCGAGGAGTCGGGCATGCCGATCCCCGAACAGCCCGGTATCTTCGCCAAGTTCACCAGCTCGCTGACCGGCCCGTACGCCCCGGTCGTCGTGCCCGTGGGCATCGACAAGGTCGACTTCGAGGCCGAGGTCGTGGTGGTGATCGGGCGGACGATGCGCGCGGTGGAACCGGCGGACGTCTGGCAGGGCATCGCGGGCGTGGCCGCCGGGCAGGACGTCACCGACCGCAAGGAGCAGTGGCGCAAGCCGCTGAACCAGTTCACCTTCGCCAAGTCCTATGACACCTTCAGCCCGTGCGGGCCGCTGATGTCGACCGTCGACGAGTTCGACGACCCGGACGACATCGAGGTCGTGGGCTGGGTCGACGACCTGGAGGTCCAGCGTGGCCGCACCTGCGACCTGATCTTCAGCGTCCCCGAACTGGTCTCCTGGCTGTCGCGGTACGTGACCCTGGAGCCGGGCGACCTGGTCTTCACCGGCACCCCGGCCGGCTGCGGGGTCCGGCGCACGCCGAGGCTCTACCTGGAGCCCGGGATGACGCTGACGACCCAGGTCGCGGGGGTCGGTACGATGCGCAATCCGATCAGCCGCTGATACTGCCGGGCGCTGTCCGCGCCACCTCCTGAAGGGAGCCCCGTCCGTGCCGGATGTCCCCGGTGACCCCGTCGTTCATCCGCGCTCCCGTGAGTTCGCCGCCAAGGTGCGGGCACACCACAAGGAGTTGGGGCACACCGAGCGCCAGATCCGCGGAGTCGAAGTGGTCACCCACCTCACCCGGCTGGTCGCCCGTCTGGTCCAGGACTTCGAAGGTGCCGTACACCGGCCGCTGGGGATGACCTGGGCCGGGTTCCGGATCATGAACACGCTGTGGATCTTCGGCGATCTGGAGCAGCGGGAGATCGCCCGCATCTCGGGCACATCCCGGGCGAGCGTCTCAAGTGCCCTCAACACCCTTGAGGAGCGCGGGCTCGTCGAGCGGCGGCGCGAGCGCGACGACCGCCGGGTCGTCCGGGTCTCGCTGACATCGGCCGGTCTGGACCTGCTGCACCAGGCGATCGAGGGGCAGACCGCCCGGGAGCACGCCTGGATGGCCGTCCTCGACGACGAAGAGGTCTCCCGACTGGTGATCCTGCTCGACAGGATGGTCAACCAGGAGCGCCCCGTCTAGGACCCGTCGTTCCCCGGAAGTTCCAGAGTCACGGCGCTCGCATTTCCCGCTGTCCCAGGGCCGGCGAGTCGGCCCCCCTCCCGGCATCCCGGGCAGCAGGTCACATCGTCAACAGCCCGAGCAGTACGGCGTCTCAA
This sequence comes from Streptomyces sp. MMG1533, assembly GCF_001279775.1. Classification (GTDB taxonomy): domain Bacteria; phylum Actinomycetota; class Actinomycetes; order Streptomycetales; family Streptomycetaceae; genus Streptomyces. The sequence goes on from NZ_LGDG01000260.1 coordinate 42,492, forward strand.
GGGCCGCCCCTGCCCGCCTGTCCGGTCCGGAGCCCACGAGGCGTGTGCCGCAGCCCGGCCCGCCCGATCTCCGGCGCCCCACCTCGCACCTCCCCTTCCGAGGAGCCGCACCATGCCACGGAGAATCGTCACCGGCCCGACGGCGGACGGCAAAGCCGCCGTCGTCGAGGACGGACGACCGCCCCGCACCCACGCACTCCAGCACACCCCGGGCTTCGTCTCGTCACTCGTCTGGGCCACCCCCGCCCAGCCCACCGTGCCCTTCGACGGCACCGACCCGACGCCCGCCGTCACCTCGTACGTCCCCGAGCCCGGCGCCACCCGCGTGATCCACCTGGTCATCCCGCCGGACACGGTCTACGCGAGCGAGGACCACGACCCGGCCGCGGCCGTCGCCGAACGCCTGCGCACCAGCCCCGGCCTGGCCGAACTGTTCGAGCCGGACCACCCCGGCATGCACACCACCGACACCGTCGACTACGGCGTCCTCCTCCAGGGAGAGATCGTCCTCGAACTCGACGACGGCAACGAGGTCACCCTCGCCCCGGGCGACGTCGTCGTGCAGAACGGCACCCGGCACGCCTGGCGCAACCGCTCCACCTCACCCGCAACCCTGCTCTTCGTTCTCATCGGTGCCCGGAGGAACTCCTGATGCCCCACCTCAACCCCGTCGACGCCCTCGACCTGGACAGTGAACTCGACGGCGACGAACGCCTCATCCGTGACACCGTCGCCGCCTTCGTCCGTGACCGCGTGAGTGACCACGTGGTCGGCTGGTTCGAGTCGGGCACCTTCCCGACTGATGAACTCGCTCCTGAAATTGGCAAGTTGGGCTTGCTCGGCATGCACCTGGACGGCTATGGCTGCGCGGGCGCGAGTGCCGCCGCCTACGGTGTCGCCTGCCGCGAACTGGAAGCCGCCGACAGCGGACTGCGCAGTTTCGTGTCCGTGCAGGGTTCCCTCGTGATGTTCCCGATCCACCGTTACGGCTCGGAGGAACAGAAGCAGGAGTGGCTGCCCAGGCTCGCCTCCGGTGAGGCGGTCGGCTGCTTCGGGCTCACCGAACCCGACCAGGGATCCGACCCCGGCGGCATGCGCACCGTCGCCAAGCGCGACGGTGACGACTGGATCCTCAACGGCACCAAGATGTGGATCACCAACGGCTCGATCGCCGACGTGGCCGTCGTCTGGGCCCGCGCCGAGGACGGCATCCGCGGCTTCCTCGTCCCCAAGGGCACCCCCGGCTTCACGACGAGCGAGATCCACAGCAAGCTGTCGCTGCGCGCGTCCGTCACCGCCGAACTGCACCTGGAGGACGTGCGGTTGCCGTCCTCGGCAGTCCTCCCGGGCGTCACCGGGCTGCGCGGGCCGCTGTCCTGCCTGTCCGAAGCGCGCTTCGGCATCCTGTGCGGTGTCGTCGGCGCGGCCCGCACCTGCTACCTGTCGGCCCTGGACTACTCCACCACCCGCGAGCAGTTCGGGCGGCCCCTGGGCGGCTTCCAGCTCACCCAGCGAAAGCTCGCCGGAATGCAGGTCGGCCTCGTGCACTCCCAGTTGCTCGCCCTACGCCTGAGCAAGCTCAAGGACGCCGGTCAGCTGCGCCCCGAGCACGTCAGCCTGGGCAAGCTCGCCAACGTCCGCGCCGCCCTCGACATCGCGCGCGACGCCCGCACCATCCTCGGCGCCAACGGCATCACCACCGAGTACCCGGTGCTGCGGCACGCCAACAACCTGGAGACGGTGCTCACCTACGAGGGCACCGAGGAGATCCACACCCTGGTCGTCGGCGAGTCCGTCACCGGCCTCGCCGCATACCGCTGACCGGGCGGTCGTGAGACCGGGCCCGCGCGGCGCGGCGCAGGACCACCGTCACCGGGGTCGGCGGGACGACCCCGGTACGGCGGAAGACGCATCGTCGCCCGGCCCCTCACGAGCCCGTACGCGTAAGAACCCGCCCGTGGTCCTGACGTCCGGTGAGACGCAGACGCGCTTGCCGCCCGCACCTCACGCCACGCGGCCGGGTTCGCCCACTCTCACGCGCCCTTGGCACAGCGTTGACGGCCCCTCGCCGTCACCTGGCCCCAGGGGCCGCCCGTGGAGCCACCGGAAGACCGCGGCGGCAGCGGCCGACAGCACCCCCAGTACCCACCCAGTGCTCGGCCCTGCCGTACCCGGAGACAACTCCGCCCTCTTGAGGAGAGGCCATGACCTCGACCATGCGCGCAGCGCGAATGCACAACGTCGGCGAGCCGATGAAGATCGAGCGGATTCCCGTACCGGCGCCCGGCCCCGGCGACGTCCGGGTGGCCGTGCACGCCGTGAACATCGTACCCAACCTGGCCAACATCCTGAGCAACTGGACGACTTGGTTCCCGCTCAACCCCCTGCCCTCCCTCCCTGCCGTGTTCGGGCTCGACCCCGCCGGCGTCGTCGAGGAGGTCGGCGACGGGGTCGAGGGCGTCGAGGTCGGCGACCGCGTGTACGTCAACCCGGGTCGCACGTGCGGCGCGTGCCGCGCCTGCCGCAACGGCAGGATCGTGCACTGCGCGAGCTACGCCTTCGCCGGCTACTTCGGTTTCTCGGCCACCTCGGTCCGGCTGCTCGACCGCTACCAAGGCGGCCTCGCGGAGAAGATGATCGCGCCCGCTTCGTCGCTCGTCCGTATCCCCGACTCCCTGTCCTTCGAGGCTGCAGCCCGCTTCGGCTACCTGGGCACCATGTACTCGGCGCTCCGCAAGGCCGCCGCCGGCCCCGGGCGCAGCGTCCTGGTCAACGGCATCACCGGCACCCTCGGCATCGCCGCGGCCCTGCTGGCCCCGGCCATGGGCATCACGACGCTGTACGGCACCGGCCGCGACCGCGAACTGCTCGCGGAGATCGACAAGCTCGCCCCGGGACAGGTGCGCCTGCACTCCCTGCACGACGGTCCGGTGGACGAGTGGATCGCAGCGGAGACCGGCGGTGCCGGGGTGGACGCCTTCGTCGACGCCCTCGGGCCGGGCGCACCCCACGAAACCCTTCAGCAGGGTGTGCGTGCGCTGGCCCGCGGAGGCATCGCCGTCAACATCGGCGCGGTCGCCGGGGAGGTGCCCCTCGACCTGCACCGAATGATGGACATGGACCAGGTCGTCCGCGGATCCGTCTGGTTCACGCCCGGCGAGGGGCAGGACATGGCCGACATGGTCGCGTCGGGCCTGCTCGACCTCTCGCCCCTGCGCCACCACGTCTACCCGCTCGACGAGGTGAACGCCGCGATCAACAACGTGGGTTCCCGCCACGGAGGGTTCAGCAACTTCGTCATCTCACCCGCCTCCGGGCGCTGACAGCTCGACCGCCACCCCCTTACCGACAGGTACCGCCACCCCCCTCACCGACAGGTCACGTCACGCATCACCTCGGAAGGACCCACGTATGGCCAGATCCGACACCGGCGTCGGAAGCGGCGCCGGCTTCCCGACCGCCTCATCGACAGCGAAGACCGCCTCCTCGACGGTGCAGCAGAAGAACGAGCAGGCACTCGGCATCGACACACTGGCACGGGGCACGCTCATCGCGGCGGCGCTCTGCGTCTTCATGGCCCAGTTCGCCCTGACCGTGCCCGCCGGCCTGAACGGCCTGTTCCAGCAGGACTTCCACACCTCGTCCTCCGAGCTGACCTGGATCACCGACGCCTTCCTCGTCCCCGTCACGGTCCTGGAGCTGACCTTCGGTCTGCTCGGTGACATGTTCGGACGGCGCCGGCTGCTGGTCGGCGGTTCGGTGCTGGTGGCGGTCGGGTTCGTCGTCTGCGTGCTGACGCCGGGCCCCGAGGCCGACCACGTGACCCGGCTGACCGTGCTGTGGACCGGCCAGATCATCGCCGGTATCGGCGCGGCCGCCGTGATCCCGACGACGCTGGCGATGATCGCCGCGGGCACCCACACGCCGCGCGCCCGAGCGCGTTCCATCTCCGTCTGGGCGGCCGCGCTGTCCATGGGCAGCGTGCTGTCGCCCCTGGCCTGCGGCCTGACCGCGCAATCGCAGTTCGGCTCGTGGCACAACTCCGGCTGGCGGTGGGCGTTCCTCGTCGTCGTCGTACTCGCCGCCGTCTCGGCCGTGCTCGCCCTCGTCCTGGCCCAGGACTCGAAGTCGCCCGCGGACCGTTCCCTCGACTGGCCGGGGCAGATCACGATCGCCGTCGCCGCCGTCGCCCTGCTGTTCGCCGTCATCCAGGGACCCACGAGCGGATGGGGCAGCATCGAGGTCATCGGCGGGTTCGTCGTGGCCGCCGTCTTCCTGGTCGCCTTCGTCCTCGCCGAACGCCGCTCGGCGTCCCCGCTGCTCCAACTCGGCCTGTTCGCCAACCGCAACTTCACCGTCGCGGCGATCGTCACGGTTGTCGGCATGTTCTGCTACCTCGGCACCGGCTATGTGACCAGCATCCGCCTCACCGCCATCCAGGGCTTCACCCCCCTGAAGGCCTCCCTCGCGTTCATCGTCTTCAACGGCGTCTCGGCCCTGATCCAGGTGCCCATCGCCTCCCGCCTCATCGAGCGGTACGACCCGAAGTGGGTCCTCGGCGGTGGTCTTCTGCTCCTCGGGGCGGGCGACTTCTGGATGGCCTCGATACCGATCGGCCACCAGTCCGTCACCCCCCTCGTCGCTCCGCTCGTCGTGGCCGGCGCCGGCGTGGCGTTCGTGCTGTCCGCGGTCACCGCCGTGGTGATCAACACCGTGCCGCACGACCTGGCGGGCATGGCCGCCGGCTGGACCAGCCTGCTGCGCGACTTCGGGTTCACCCTCGGCCCGGCCGTCGTGGGTGCCATCGCCCTCAGCCGGGCGGCGCACGAGATCAGCGACAAGGTCGCGTCGGACCCGGCCCTCGGCCATGCCCTGAACACCTTCAACGCCTCGGCGGCGACCGCCCCGGACGGGCAGCGGGAGACCGTGGAGGGCGCCATCGCGGCCGTCAACTCCGGCCCCCTCGGCGCGAACGCCGTCCCCGAGACCGTCGCCCTGCCCGACGGATCGACCGTGCCCTTCAACCCGCTCAAGGACACCGCCTTCCAGGCCCTGGGCAACGCCTACTCACTCGGCTACCTGATCGTCGGACTGTGCGCGGTCGCGGCGGCGGTGGTCACCGTGGTCCTGATCAAGGGGCACCGGCCGGACACGCCCGTCACCGCGGAGCCGGCCGATGCCTGACAGACCGCACGCCCCCACGGTCACCCGCACCGACGACCCCGACACCCGAAGCAGAACCGGCGCCACCGGCCGCCACGCCTGAAAGGACCGACGCCATGACCGGCCCGACCCGACCACGCCCTATGTTCCGCCTGGGCCATCTGCTGGAACGCCGCGCCCAGTTGCACCCCGACCGCACGGCGCTCGTGTTCGGCGACCGCGCATGGACCTACGGGCAACTGCGGGACTGGATCGTGACCACCGCGCGGCAGTTGCGCCGGCACGGTGCCGGGCCGGACAGCGTCGTCGCCTACGTGGGTGCCTCGCGCCCCGAGGTCTTCGTCCTGATGTACGCCACGGCCCGCATCGGAGGCGTGTTCGTCCCGGTCAACGGGGCGGCCACGCCTCCCGAGATCGCCTACCTGCTGACGGACTCGGGGGCGGCCTTCCTGGTCACGGACGCCGCCTGCGCCGCCGTACTCGCCGAGGACGGCACCGTACCGCCGGACGTCACCCGTCTGTGCCTGGACGAGGAACCACCCGACGGATACTCCGTACTGAGCCGGACCCCCGACACGGCGGCTGAGGAACCGGGCGACGACACTCCGGCCCCTGTGGGGGAGGACGACCTCGCCCTCATCGCCTACACCTCCGGCACCTCCGGCCGCCCGAAGGGCGTGCTCCTCACCCACGGCAACGTGTTCTGGAGCTGCGTCAACGGACTCCTGGGCCTGGACCTGGCCCGGGACGACGTCACACTCATCACCACACCCGTCTTCCACATCGCCGTACTGAGCGGCGTGGGCTCATACACCTGGGCCAAGGGCGGAACCGTCATCCTGGAGCCCGCTTTCTCCGTCGACGGCTTCCTGACGACCGTACGGCGGCACCGGGTCAGCGTGACCTTCGCCGTACCGGCGATGCTCGCCCTGATCGCACGGCACCCGGGCTTCGCCGCAGCGGACCTGTCCTCGCTGCGCTGGATCCTCAGCGGAGGCGCCGCGGCACCGGCGCCGGTCGCCGGGGTGTTCCACCGCCGTGGCATCCCGGTCCTCAGCTCCTACGGTCTCACCGAGACCGCCGCCGGCGTCACCTACCGCGACCCGCGCGACGGCCCGGGCTGCTCCGGCGAGGCGGGACTCGCCGCCCCGCTGGCCGAGGTCCGGATCGTCGACCCCGACAACCGCCCCGTACCGCACGGCACGACGGGAGAGATCGTCGTTCGGAGCCCCAGCGTGGCTGCCGGATACCTGGGCCTGCCGGAGGACTCGGCGGCGGCCCGCGACGCCGGCGGCTGGTTCCACGGGGGTGACCGGGGCTACCTGGACCCCGAGGGCCGCCTGGTGGTGGTCGGCAGGATCAAGGACACGATCATCACCGGCGGGGAGAACGTGGATCCCACGGAGGTGGAGGAAGCGCTGGCGGCGTGCCCCTGCGTGGACGAAGCGGCGGTCGTCGGAACGCCCGATCCCGTCTGGGGAGAGGTCGTCACCGCCATCGTCGTACCCGCCGAGGGCGCGGACTGCTCCCTGGAAGGCATTCAGAAGTTCCTGTCCGCCTCCCTCACCCGCCACAAGATCCCACGCCGGCTCGAAGTCCGGGACCGTCTGCCGCGCACCGCCACCGGCAAGTTGCAGCGGAGCCTGCTGCGGGGCTGAGCCCGGCCGGACCAGACACCATGGAGAGGTACTCATGTCCACACAGCAGTCAGGCACCCCCTCCGACGCCGTCCCGAACGGCACGGCCCCCGAGCCCATCCACCGCGTGGGCGTCGTCGGAGCGGGACTCATGGGCAGCGGCATAGCCGAGGTCTGCGCCCGCGCGGGCCTCGACGTCCTCGTCAGCGAAACCGGCCCCGAGGCGGTCGAGGCGGGCCGTGACAGAGTCACCAAGTCCCTGGCACACGCGGTACGCGGCGGCAGACTCGCCCCGGCGGACAGCGCTACGTCCCTCCGCCGGATCGGTTTCACCACCGACCTGGCCGACCTCGCCGACCGCGACATCGTGATCGAAGCGGTGGCCGAGGACGAACAGGCGAAGATCGAGATCTTCGCGGCACTCGACAAGGTGGTCGCCCGACCGGACGCGATCCTCGCCTCCAACACCTCCTCCATCCCCATCATGAAACTCGGCACGGCGACCGGACGCGCACGGCAGGTGATCGGCGTGCACTTCTTCAACCCGGTTCCGGTACTGGACCTCGTCGAGCTGGTCCCGTCCCTGCTGACCAGTGACCGAACCCGCGATCGTGCGCGGGAGTTCGTCGGCCGGGCTCTCGGCAAGCAGGTCATCCACGCCAAGGACCGGGCCGGATTCGTCGTCAACTCTCTCCTGGTGCCCTACCTCTTGTCGGCGATCCGCATGCTGGAGTCGGGCCTCGCCTCCGCCGACGACATCGACAACGGCATGGTGCTCGGCTGTGCCCACCCCATGGGCCCCCTGCGCCTTGCCGACCTGATCGGCCTGGACACCCTCAAGGCGATCGCGGACTCCATGTACGCCGAGCACAAGGAACCGCTGCATGCCGCGCCGTCCCTCCTCCTGCGCATGGTCGACGCGGGTCTCCTCGGCCGGAAGACGGGCCGCGGCTTCCATGACTACTCCGGCGGAAAGGAAAGCCGGCCGGCTTGAGGATTGTCGTCACTGTCACGGCCGCGTCCGGCAGCCGGGGGAGGCCCGCAATTTCAAGCAACTCCGTCGGCGGACGTACCGGCTCATGGAGCTCCTGAAGCTTCGTAGGGCGCGTCTGTACGATGCACGCGCAGCGTGTCTCACGTTCCTGGCCAACTACGGGGTGCCGGACCACATCCTTGCTCGGTGGGCCGGACACACCAACGTGGCCACCACCGAGCGGTGGATGTGAAGCCAGATGCAGAGGATCTTCGCGAGGCTGCCACAACGTGGGATTGCTTGCATGGGGATCCGACCCAAGTGCGTGAGAAATCGTGAGATGTGGGAGCGTAAGTCGGGTGAGCGACGCACAGACCAACACCCTTCAATACCGCTTTGACGGGCCGGAAGACGCACCTGTCCTGATCTTGGGTCCCTCACTGGGTACAACGTGGCACATGTGGGACCGGCAGGTCCCCGAGCTGACCAAGCAGTGGCGTGTCTTCCGGTTCGACCTGCCCGGGCACGGCGGCGCGCCCGCGTACCCGGCGGGCTCCGTCGCCGACCTCAGCGCCCGGCTGCTGGCCACGCTCGACGGGCTCGGCGTGCAGCGCTTCGGCTACGCGGGCTGCGCCCTCGGCGGCGCGGTCGGAATCGAGCTGGCCCTGCGCCACCCCGAGCGCGTCGCCTCGCTCGCGTTGATCGCGGCCTCGCCGCGCTTCGGCACGGCCGACGAGTTCAGACAGAGAGGGGTGATAGTGCGTACGAACGGCCTCGATCCCATCGCCCGGTCGTCCCCCGACCGCTGGTTCACCGGCGGATTCGCCGCCGCGCAGCCCGCGATCACCGAGTGGGCCGTGCAGATGGTGCGCACCACCGACCCCGGCTGTTACATCGCGGCCTGCGAGGCGCTCGCCTCGTTCGACGTACGGCCCGAGCTCGCCCGCGTCGGCGTCCCGACCCTCGTCCTCGTCGGCTCGGACGACCAGGTAACCGGCCCCGCCGAGGCCCGCACCCTGGTCGCGGGCATCCCGGACGCCCGGCTCGCCGTCGTCCCCGGCGCCTCCCACCTGGTGCCCGTCGAACAGCCCGCCGCCGTCACCGACCTCCTGGTGCGGCACTTCTCCACCGCCTGGCAGCCCGCCTTCGACTCGACCACCGGCCAGATGGCGGCGATCGTGGCGTCCCCGGTCAAGCCGGTCCTGTCCGCCGCGCCGCCGCAGCCCGCGCCCCGCGCCGAGATCGCCGCGGCGGCCGTGGAACCCCAGGTCATGGGACGCCCGGACCCGTACGACGCCGGCCTCAAGGTCCGCCGAGAGGTGCTCGGGGACGCGCACGTCGACCGGGCGCTGGCACAGGCCGACGAGTTCTCGGGTGACTTCCAGGAGTTCATCACCCGCTACGCCTGGGGCGAGATCTGGGACCGGCCCGGCCTGGACCGGCGCTCCCGCAGCTGTGTCACCCTCACCGCCCTGGTCGCCGGCGGCCACCTGGAGGAGCTCGCCTTCCACACCCGCGCCGCTCTGCGCAACGGCCTCACCCCGGCCGAGATCAAGGAAGTGCTGCTGCAGGCGGCCGTCTACTGCGGCGTACCGGCGGCGAACAGCGCCTTCAAGGTGGCCCAGCAGGTCATCCGCGAGGAGACGACCCCGACCGAGTGAGCCCCGTACGGCGCCCGGGGGGCAGGATGGATCCCATGAAGCTCACGAAGAAGTCGCACGCCTGCGTCCGCCTCGAAAAGGACGGGCGCACGCTCGTCCTCGATCCCGGTGGATTCAGCGAGGCGGACGCCGCGGTCGGCGCGGACGCCATCCTCGTCACGCACGAGCACCCCGACCACTTCAACGAGGAGCGGCTGCGGGCCGCCATGGACGCCAACCCGGCCGCCGAGATCTGGACCCTCAGGTCGGTCGCGGAGAAGATCTCCGCCGCCTTCCCGGGCCGCGTCCACACCGTCGGCCACGGCGACACCTTCACCGCCGCCGGCTTCGACGTCCAGGTCCACGGCGAACTGCACGCCGTGATCCACCCGGACATCCCGCGCATCACCAACGTCGGGTACCTCGTCGACGACGGCAGGGTCTTCCATCCCGGCGACGCCCTCACCGTCCCCGACCACGCGGTCGACACGCTGATGCTCCCGGTGATGGCCCCGTGGAGCAAGATCTCCGAGGTCATCGACTACGTCCGCGAGGTCAAGCCGCAGCGCGCGTACGACATCCACGACGCCCTGCTCACCGACCTCGCCCGCCCGATCTACGACAACCAGATCGGCGCCCTCGGCGGCACGGACCACCAGCGGCTGACGCCGGGGGACTCGGCCGAGGTGTGACGGACCCCGGGCGGGCCGCGTTGTCGGACCCGCCCGGTAAGTTGTCAGGCATGCGCATCGCGACCTGGAACGTGAACTCGATCACCGCCCGCCTGCCGAGGCTCCTGGCCTGGCTGGAGAGCAGCGGCACCGACGTGCTGTGCCTCCAGGAGGCCAAGGTCGCCGAGGAGCAGTTCCCGCTCGACCAGCTGCGCGAGCTGGGCTACGAGGCGGCGGTGCACGCCACCGGCCGGTGGAACGGCGTGGCGGTGCTCTCCCGCGTCGGCCTCAAGGACGTGGTCAAGGGACTGGCGGGCGACCCCGGCTTCGACGGCGCCCCCGAGCCCCGCGCCATCTCCGCGACCTGCGGCCCGGTCCGCGTCTGGTCGGTGTACGTGCCGAACGGCCGTGAGGTCGACCACCCCCATTACGCCTACAAGCTCCAGTGGTTCGAGGCCCTGAAGGCGGCCGTCGCCGGTGACGCGGCGGGCAGCCGCCCCTTCGCCGTCCTGGGCGACTACAACGTGGCCCCGACGGACGACGACGTGTACGACGTGGCCGCCTTCGAGGGCCTCACCCACGTCACCCCCGCCGAGCGCGCCGCCCTGACCTCCCTGCGCGAGGCGGGCCTGTCCGACGTGGTCCCGCGGCCGTTGAAGTACGAGCACCCCTTCACGTACTGGGACTACCGCCAGCTCTGCTTCCCCAAGAACCGCGGCATGCGCATCGACCTGGTGTACGGCAACGAGCCGTTCGCCAAGGCCGTCACCGACGCGTACGTGGACCGCGAGGAGCGCAAGGGCAAGGGCGCGTCGGACCACGCGCCGGTCGTGGTGGACCTGGACGTGTAGCCACCCGGCGAGATCACCCGGGCGAGATCACCCGGCGAGCAGCCGCAGATCCACCGAGCCTGCCAGTGCGGCGAGCCCCGTGTCCCCCGGATGCAGATGGTCCCCGCTGTCGTACGCGGGCAGCAGCCGCGCCGGATGCGCGGGGTCGCGCACCACGCCGTCGAAGTCGAGCACGCCGTCGAACTCGCCGGTGGTCCGGAGCCACGCGTTGATCGCGACCCGTTCGGCGTCGACGGCGGCCGTGCAGCGTGCCTCGCCCTCGCACGGCAGGACCGTCGCCGCCAGCATCCGCAGGCCCCGCGCGTGCCCCCGCGCGGCGAGCTCCCGCAGTCCCGTGATCACCTGCTCCGCCGTCGCACCCCACCGCACGTCGTTGACGCCCTCGAACACGACGGCCGTCCGCGCGGACGTCTGCGCGAGGACGTCCCGGTCGAACCGGTTCAGCGCGCTCACCCCGCCGGTGTCCGTGGAGACCCCGTCGCCGGGATACCGGTCGGCGACCACACGGTTCGCGGAGATCCCCTGGTTGAGCACCCCATAGTGCGGGACCACATCCTGGCCCAGCAGACGTGTGGCCAGCGCATTGGGCCACCGCCGGTTGGCGTCCACCGTGGACTTGTCCCCGTCGGTGATCGAGTCCCCGAGCAGCACCACCGACCCCGGCCCGCCGCCCACGTCCACGCCGGTCAGCAGCGGCCAGCTCGTCACCACCGAGGTGTACGCCGCCGGGGAACCGTCCGCCGCATGGTCGCCCGGCTCGCTCACGTACGACCGCTGCGCCGCGAGCCGGTGCACAGGCGCCGCGGACACCGCATCGGGCAGATGGAAGCTCACCAGCAGATTGACGTCCGCCGGTACCGCGAAGTCGAGCGGATCGCTGAACGCCTGCGCCCCCGCCGGGATCTCGGCACTCGCCGCACCCCGGAAGGACAACGGCACCGGCACGTCCCGCGGCGCCGCGCCCTCCGCCTGCACCGCCACCGTCGCGCTCCCGATCCGTACCGGCGCCGCGGCGAAGGTGTTGTCGAAACGCAGCCGCACCCGCGGTCCGCCCGCCGAGGTGTGCACCACGAGCCTGAGCGTCCGGTCCGACCAGGGCCCCACGGCCGGTTGCCCGGAGGTCGCCGCCGCCCAACTCCCCGTCCAGCCGGACGAGGATGCCCGCACCGACAGCGCGAACACGTGCAGTCCGGTCGCGTGCGGCAGCCGTACGGAGACGACCCGGCGCCCCGGGCGGAGCGGCACTGTCGCGACGTACAGCCGTGCCTGCTCGGCGAGTTGGCCGGCGGGCGTGTTGATGTGGGGCAGTGCCACCGCCTTGGTCGCGAGCGGGCCGCCGCGCCAGTCGGGGGCGTTGAGCCGGTACGGCGAGCGGGTGCCGTCGGCGTACGCGACCGTGCCGGTGCCGCTCACCGGGGTGCCCGCCGTGCCCGCGACCAGGAAGGCGAGCGCGTCACCGCGGCCGCCCGCCCGCACGTCCTGCCCGTCGGCCCGCACGTTGTCCGGCTCGCCCGCCGCCCGCCGGGGCCAGGTAAGCCGGGCGCCCTGCACGGTGAGCGCGCGGCCGGGCGTCCAGCCGGCGGCCGTGAGGTCCCGCGAGGACAGTGAGGCGCCCAAGCCGTCGAAGTCCGCCTCACCCGGGCGGGCGTCGTCGCTGACGGCCGTGTTGTCGAAGAGCCGCTCCAGCGGGACAGGACCAGCCTCTCTTCCGAGGGCAGCCGAGGTGGCGCTCCCCGGGACGAGGGCCGCGAACAGGGCGAGGACGACTGCCGGACCCGCGAAGCATCGGCGCACCACCGACTCCTCCCGATCACCACCCGCTCACGACGAGACGGAGGACGCATCGCGAAGCTAAAGAGACACGGGTGACGCGTCAACGAGCCATGCGCGAACTCGGCGTGAAGTCGACCGGAATCGACGGCCCGCGCGCCTGTGGTGCGCACGGCGGTGCGAATGACACGCTGGGCGTATGAAGATCCCTTTTCTGGGCAACCGGCGTGAGAAGCCCGGCGCCCTCGATCCCGAGGGCATCGCCGAACTCCTCGCCGAATGCGAGCTGCTGCGCTCCCAGGCGTCCCGGGAGGGCGTCCAACTCGACGACACGGCCGCCTCGTTGGAGGCGCTGGACCAGCTGGTGCCGCGCTGGCGGGACGACGAGGAGGTCCTGCCGTGGCTCGGCAACGACGCCGGGCTCTATCTCGGCACGGTCATCGTGCGCACGGTTCCCGGCGCCGCGTGGGACCTGTGGCCCAGCGGCCAGCCCGTCATCCGGCTCGCCTCCGGCCGTGAGTTCGACGTCGTGGCCTCCGGGCACGAATGGGCCGGCAGCGGGGTTCCCGAACTCTCGCAGCTGTACGCCGAGGTTGCCGAAGCGTGAAGCTCTGGCCCAAGGGCGATGTAAATACGGCTAATGCCCGAAAAGTGCGTGTCGTACCTTAACTACGATCTTGCCCGGATAAGTTTCGGCAACCACGACAGCTGAGAGTGAGTAGGGCTGGGCATGGCCGTCGATCCGTTGATCGAACTGCGTGACGTCAACAAGTACTACGGGGAGCTGCATGTCCTGCAGGACATCAACCTCACCGTCGGCAAGGGGGAGGTGGTCGTGGTCATCGGACCTTCGGGGTCCGGGAAGTCGACACTGTGCAGGGCGATCAACCGGCTGGAGACCATCCACTCCGGGTCCATCTCGCTCGACGGGCAGCCCCTGCCGGAAGAGGGCAAGGCCCTCGCGGGGCTTCGCGCCGAGGTCGGCATGGTGTTCCAGTCCTTCAACCTGTTCGCTCACAAGACCGTCCTGCAGAACGTCTCGCTGGCGCAGGTCAAGGTCCGCAAACGCAAGAAGGAGCAGGCCGACAAGCACTCCCGCGAGCTCCTCGACCGCGTCGGCGTCGCCTCCCAGGCGGACAAGTACCCGGCGCAGCTCTCCGGCGGCCAGCAGCAGCGCGTGGCCATCGCCCGCGCCCTCGCGATGGAGCCCAAGGCGCTCCTGTTCGACGAGCCGACCTCGGCTCTCGACCCGGAGATGATCAACGAGGTCCTGGAGGTCATGCAGCAACTGGCCCGGGACGGCATGACCATGGTCGTCGTCACCCACGAGATGGGCTTCGCCCGCTCCGCCGCCAACCGCGTCGTGTTCATGTCCGACGGCCGCATTGTCGAGGAGCGCACCCCCGACGAGTTCTTCACCGACCCGCGCAGCGAGCGCGCCAAGGACTTCCTCTCCAAGATCCTCAAGCACTGAGCGGGGGAGTGCGAACCGTGTTCCGTACCACCCGTGTGCGCTCCGCCCCGGCCGCGCCGCCGTGCACCGCGCCGCTCGCGTCCGCCCGCGTCAAGAAGGGCGGCGAAACCACCCTGCAGAACGAGCTGACCGACCACTGCATCGACACCTGCACCATCAATGACCACCGCAAGAAGCCCGTGGGCTTCGCCGGCCGGGTGTCCCGGCCGGAGCGGCGCAGTCCCGAACCCGGGGCCAGGGAGGCCGCCGCGGTCGAACCGGGGACGCTGCTGCCGGGTGGGGATCCCCCCACGGCCCCGACACCGTAGGGGGGTGGCAGCTCGCAGGGCTCATACCCGCCCGGCAGCAGCCGGAGATCACTGCTCGCGCAGCGGAATCGACACGTACGACGGGTCGGTGGCCGGCGAGGAGAAGGTCAGCTGCGCGCCGGACGGGTTGTGCTCGATGTAGAGCGGGTCGACCGTGTCGACCACCAGGGCCAACCGGTGCCCTGCCGGGACGTCATAGGCCGTGGAGAACAGCTCCAGGTCGACGTCGAACGGCTTCCCGGGCGTCTGCCCGTGGAAGGTGTACGGCGCGTTGCTGACCAGCTTGCCGAGGCCGAGCGGCCCCACGTCGTAGAGGTAGGCGACGAGGGTGCCGCTCTCCTTGGTCGCAGTGAGAGTGGTGTGCAACTTCGCCGTGCCGCGCACCTGTTGGGCGACGGTGTACTTCTCCGACTGCCACACGGCGGCCCAGCGGCGGGGGAGCAGGGGGATCGAGGCGATCGGGGGCAGCCGGGCGACCTGGTCGAGGATGCTGGACAGGAAGACGACTCCGCCGTTCGCCCCCGAGTCGACGTTCGCGTGGATCGTGGTCGTGCCCGCGAGGGCGATCTTCTTCCGCGTCGCTCCGGCCGACTTCCAGTCCGGGTAGCCCTCGTAGCCGCCCGTGGAACGGGACTTGAGCTGGACCGGCTGTTCACGGTCGATGCCGTTGTCCTCGCCCTGGAGGTAGTGGTCGAGCCAGCGCTCGGTGTCCGTCCACACGTCGTTGGGCAGCCCGAACAGCCCGGTGATCTCGGCGGTCGCGTGGTCGCCGGGGCGCAACTCCAGCCTCTTGGGGCCGGTCAGCTTCTCGTAGAAGTCCGCGTACTGGTTGGGCGGGAAGACCGTGTCGCCCCACGCGTTGGCCATCATGACCGCGGCGCCGTTCTGGTTCAGCTGGTCGACATAGGTCGCTGCGGAACGTTTCTTCCCCCAGGCGATGATCTCCGGCTCCTTGGCCAGGTTGGAGGCGTAGAAGTCGTCGAAGATCTGCCGCACTTCGGCGCTCTGGCGGCCGGTGACCAGGCTCGCGCCGTCCAGGAGCCCGGCGGCCTGGACATGCTGGGTGCGGCCGGAGTAGATCGAACCGATCAGGTCGGCCCAGCCGCTGAGGGCGGCAACCGCCTTGATGCGCTTGTCGTGCGCGGCGGCGAGCAGGCTGATCCCGGCGCCGTACGACACACCGGCCATGCCGACCTTCTGGGCGTCGGCCGGGGTGTTGGCGAGCGCCCAGTCGATGACCTTGGACGCGTCGGCCGTGTCGGGCGGGCCCGCGACTTCTATCTCGCCGCCCGACTGCCAGAAGCCGCGCACGTTGTAACTGACCACGACATAACCGGAGTTGGCGAGCTTCTGGGCCTGGGCGAGGTACTCGACCTGGGGCAGGCCCCAGCTCGTGGGCATGACGAGCAGCGGGTAGCGGCGCGTGCCGTCGGAGCCGGCGGGCGTGATGACGTTCGCCTTGAGGACGGTGCCGCCGTCACCGGCGATGTCGACGAAGCGGATGGCGGTATCGGCCTGGGCGGCGGGGGCGAGCCCGAGGGCACTGCCGGCGATCAGCGTCGCCGAGACGGCACCCACGGCGGTCGTACGCAGGGCCTTGCGATGGTGTCCCACGGGTCACTCCTCATGTGATCACTCGTGTAACTACAAAGTGACCAGACGGTAACCTCGGCCCTTTACCGGAAGTAACCCGTCGGTAAGTTACGTGGGAGTAACGATTGTTGGTATGTGCTGAAACCTAGGAGGCCCGGTGGGAGTTGCGCGGAGCCGCCGGGGTGGGCAGGGGTGTCTGTGCCTCCCGGGTGACGTCCGCGACGAGTTCGACGACATCGGGCCCGTACGCCTGTGAGTTGACGACCTTCAGCAGGAGGACGAAGGCGGAGTTGCCGTACTTGCGCGTCAGCCGTTCGTGGTTGCGGGCGAGATAGCGCGTCGTGGCCTGGTTGGTGATCGCGGTCTGACCGCAGAAGAGGAAGACGGGGCGGGTGCCGTGGCTCTCGTCGACGGTGAGCCGGGCAAGGAGCGCGTGCTCGGTCCTGCCGACCTCCACGCGGTAGCGCTCGGAGCCGACCTGGAAGGCCCCGCGGTCGGGAGTCGGTTCGGCGTCCACGTTCACCCGCACGCCGGGGAGCAGTGAGGACAGATGCGCCGCCATTCGGCGGTTCGAGGCCGGGCCGCCCACACAGAACTCGGTGCGCTCGCCGAAACCCTGTCGTGCCGCGTCGTGCGGGACGACCTGGGCGTGGGCGTTGCAGTCCTTGATCAGTGCCGCCAGTTCGAGGAGCGCGAACACGTCGTAGCGCATCACCGCCAGGTCGGGGCCGGCGGCGCCGCGGTTGACCACCAATAGAGACTCGGAGTTGTCGGGCAGCCCGAAGAAGGCCTGCTTGCGGCGGAGCTTCCGCTTCCACAGGTAGGTCCGGGCCAGCCAGCCGAGCGCGGCACTGATGCCGGCGGCCACCACGCCCAGGACGATGTTGCGCACGTCGTCATTCATGGGCGCGCATGCTAGCGGGCGAACGCAAACCGGTGTTCGAGACGGGCTCTCCGCGCCTTCCTGACGAGGCGATAGCGATCGAATAAGCTGCGCGAACGGTCTTCTGGCTGGAGGTTCGGATGCGTCGCCCTGTCGCACGGAAACTGTCGGTTCTCGCGGTCTCGGCCGCCGTGGTGTCGGTGGGGGCGGCGCCACCGACCGATCAGAGCACAGCCGTTGAGAAGGTCCCCCTCGCCGTCGGCTACGGCGGCGCCGTGGCCAGTGTCGACGCGGACGCCTCCGCCGCCGGCATCGAGGTGCTGAAGAAGGGCGGCAACGCGGTCGACGCGGCCGTCGCCACGGCCGCCGCGCTCGGCGTCACCGAGCCCTACTCCTCCGGCATCGGCGGTGGCGGATACTTCGTCTACTACGACGCCAAGTCCCGCACGGTGCAGACGATCGACGGCCGCGAGACCGCCCCCCTGACCGCCGACTCCGGCCTGTTCCTGGAGAACGGCAAGCCGCTCGCCTTCGCCGACGCCGTCAGCAGCGGGCTCAGCGTCGGTACACCGGGCACGCCCGCCACCTGGCAGACGGCGCTCGACAAGTGGGGCAGCAAGAGACTCGGCAGCGTTCTCGGACCAGCCGAGCGGATCGCCCGCGAGGGGTTCGTCGTCGACGACACCTTCCGCTCGCAGACGGCCTCCAACGAGACCCGGTTCCGCTACTTCCCCGACACCGCCGAGCTGTTCCTGCCGAACGGACAGCTCCCCGTCGTCGGCTCGACCTTCAAGAACCCCGATCTCGCCCGCACCTACGCGGAGTTGGGCAGGAAGGGGGCCGGCGCGATCTACCACGGTGACCTCGGCGAGGACATCGTCGACACCGTGAACAAGCCGCCCGTGGACCCCGCCTCGGGCTGGAACGCCCGCCCGGGCGACCTCTCGGAGAAGGACCTCGCGGCCTACCGCGCCAAGCTCCAGGCGCCCACCAAGACCTCGTACCGCGGCCTCGGCGTCTACTCCATCGCGCCCTCCTCGTCCGGCGGCACGACGGTCGGCGAGGCCCTCAACATCCTTGAGAACACGGACCTTTCGAAGGCGAGCGAGGTCCAGTACCTGCACCGCTACATCGAGGCGAGCCGGATCGCGTTCGCGGACCGGGGGCGCTGGGTCGGCGACCCCGCCTTCGAGGACGTACCCACGAAGGAACTGCTGTCGCAGAAGTACGCCGACTCGCGGGAGTGCCTCATCAAGGACGACGCGGTGCTGACCAGCCCGGTCGCGCCCGGAGACCCGCGCAACCCGGCCTCCTGCGCGACCGGGGGAACGGCGGCGCCGACGACGTACGAGGGCGAGAACACCACGCATCTGACGGTGGCCGACAAGTGGGGGAACGTCGTCTCCTACACGCTCACCATCGAGCAGACCGGCGGCAGCGGCATCACGGTCCCCGGCCGGGGGTTCATCCTCAACAACGAGCTGACGGACTTCTCCTTCGCGCCGGCCAACCCGGCCGTCCACGACCCGAACCTGCCCGGTCCGGGCAAGCGGCCGCGGTCGTCGATCTCGCCGACCATCGTGCTGGACAAGCACAACAAGCCGGTGGTGGCGCTGGGTTCGCCCGGCGGCGCGACCATCATCACCACCGTGCTGCAGACCCTCACCCAGTTCCTCGACCGCGGACTGCCCCTGGTCGACGCGATCGCCGCACCGCGTGCCAGCCAGCGCAACGCCGCCCAGACCGAGCTCGAACCCGGGCTCTACGGCAGCGAGGCGGCGAAGCAGCTGGAGGCCATCGGGCACTCCTTCAAGCTGAACCCGGAGATCGGCGCGGCGACGGCCGTACAGCGGCTGCCGGGCGGGAAGTGGCTGGCCGCCGCCGAGAAGGTACGACGCGGCGGCGGCTCGGCGATGGTGGTGTCCCCGGCGCCGTAGGGGTCACAGCTCAGCGGCGGGCGGCAGGTCTTCCGTACGGAACGCGAGCCGCCCGTCCTCGGCGTCCACCGTCACCCGGCCGCCCTCGGCGATCCGGCCGTCCAGGAGCAGCCGGGACAGCTGGTTGTCGACCTCGCGCTGGATGGTGCGGCGCAGCGGCCGGGCGCCGTACTCCGGCTGGTAGCCGCGCTCGGCGAGCCAGTCGACGGCCGTGTCGGTGAAGTCGACCGCGATGCCCTGCGCGTGCAGCAGCCGGCGGGTCCGTTCCAGCAGCAGGTTGGTGATCTGCCGCAGCTGCTCGGCGGTGAGCTGGCGGAAGACGACGATCTCGTCGATCCGGTTGAGGAACTCGGGCCGGAAGTGCTCCCGCAGCGGCCGCAGGATCTGCTCGCGCCGCGCCTCCTCGTCCGCCTCCGCGCCGCCCGCCCCGAAGCCGATGCCCGCACCGCGCCGGGTGATCGCCTCCGAGCCGAGGTTGCTGGTCATGACGATGACGGTGTTGGTGAAGTCGACCGTGCGGCCCTGGGAGTCGGTCAGCCGACCGTCGTCGAGGACCTGGAGGAGGATGTTGAAGACGTCCGGGTGAGCCTTCTCCACCTCGTCGAGCAGGAGCAGCGAGTACGGGTGCCTGCGCACGACCTCGGTCAGCTGGCCGGCCTCCTCGTGGCCCACGTACCCGGGCGGGGCGCCGACCAGACGGCTGACCGTGTGCCGCTCCTGGTACTCGCTCATGTCCAGGCGGACCATCCGCTCCTCGCTGGCGAACAGGACCTCCGCCAGTGCCCGCGCCAGCTCGGTCTTGCCGACGCCGGTCGGGCCGAGGAAGAGGAAGCTGCCGATCGGCCGGTCCGGGCTCGCCAGGCCGGCGCGGGAGCGCATCACCGCGTCGGCGACCACGCGGACCGCCGCCTCCTGGCCGACCACCCGCTCGTGCAGATGCTCCTCCAGGCCGAGCAGCCGGTCCTTCTCCTCCTCCGTGAGACTGCTGACGGGGATGCCGGTCTGCCGGGACACCACTTCGGCGATGGCCTCCGCCGTCACCTCCAGGTGCTGCCCCTCGTCGGCCGCGCCGCCACCGTCGGCCTCGCCGATCCGCTTCTTCAACTCGACCATGCGGTCGCGCAGTTGCATGGCCTGCTCGTACTGCTCGTCCGCGACCGCCTGGTCCTTGTCCCGGCTGAGCTGCTCGAGCTCGTGCTCCATGGCCCGGACGTCCGTGCCCTTCGTCCGCGCCCGCAGCCGTACCCGCGCTCCGGCCTGGTCGATCAGGTCGATCGCCTTGTCCGGCAGCCGGCGGTCGGTGAGATAGCGGTCGGACAGCTCGACGGCCGCCACCAACGCCTCGTCGGTGTAGCGGACCTGGTGGTGGGCCTCGTAGCGGTCGCGCAGTCCGCGCAGGATCTCGATCGCGTCCGCGGGGGTGGGCTCCGGCACCAGGATCGGCTGGAAGCGGCGGGCCAGCGCCGCGTCCTTCTCGATCCGGCGGAACTCCTCCAGCGTGGTCGCGCCCACGATGTGCAGCTCGCCGCGGGCCAGGGCCGGCTTGAGGATGTTGCCGGCGTCCAGGGACCCGCCCTCGCCGCCACCTCCTGCGCCGACGACCGTATGCAACTCGTCGATGAAGACGATCAGTTGGTCGGAGTGGTCCCGGATCTCGTCGACGATGTTGTTCAACCGCTCCTCGAAGTCGCCCCGGTAGCGGGTGCCGGCGACCACACCGGTCAGGTCCAGGGCGACCACCCGCCGCCCGCTGAGCACGTCCGGTACGTCGCCCTCGGAGATGCGCTGGGCGAGCCCCTCCACGATGGCGGTCTTGCCGACGCCCGCGTCACCGATGAGCACGGGGTTGTTCTTGCCGCGCCGCGAGAGCACCTCGATGGTCTGCTCGATCTCCTCCTCCCGCCCGATCACCGGGTCGATACGGCCCTGCCGGGCCAGGTCGGTGAGATCGCGGCCGTACTTGTCCAGGGTGGGCGTTCCGGTGGAGCGCGGGCGTTCGCTGCGGACCTGCCCGCCGTCCGAAGCCGCCTGGGGCGGCAGACCCGAGGGCGCGAAATGGGCCGAGTTGAGGATGTGCCCGGCCGCCGAGTCGGGGTTCGCGGCGAGGGCGCTGAGCACGTGCTCGGGGCCGATGTGGCCGGCGCCGCGCGCCCGGGCCAGGTCGTGCGCGTCCAGCAGGGCGCGCTTGGCGGCCGGCGTCAGCGACAGCGAGGTCGGCGGCGGTACCTCGCCCGGCGGGTGCTGGACCGGGCCGGAGCGCTCGTCGATCTCCGTGGCGAGGGAGTCGGGATCCGCCCCGGCGCGGCTGAGCAGGCTCCTGGTCGGCTCGGCGGACAGCGCGGCCCGCAGCAGATGCTGGGTGTCCAGATCCCGGCTGCCGTGTTCGGCGGCGTACTGGGCGGCGCCCCGCACCAGTTCCCGGGCGGGCTGACTGAGCAGCCGTCCGATGTCGATCTGGCGGGGACCGGGGCGCGGTCCGCCGAAGAAGCGGGCGAGGAATTCTCCGAAGGGGTCGTAGCCTTCTGAGCCGGTGAAGCCGCTGGTCATGGCGTTCCCATCCGGCGTCCCTGCGCGGGCCCGGGACGCCCTCGCTGATCGACGTGCCGGGGTCGGGTAACCCGGGTGGCAGCGGGTTACACCCCTGGGCGCACGCTCGTAGAACACCTTCGCACGAACGGTGGGAGGGGGCACCTTCAGGGAATCCCGGGGGAATCTGGCGGGGTGCCGCGCCGGTCGGCGGTCGGCGAGTGACATCGGCTCGCCACGCGCCTGGCGCTCCGGGGAGCGCGGGGCCGATGCCGGGCCAACGCCGGGCCAACGCCGGGCCCCGGGGCGTCGACGAGGCGGGCGCGTCGCCTGCCCGGTCTCCAGGTCTGCCCGGTCTCCCGGCCTGTCCGGTGTCCGGTCTGCCTGGTCTGCCTGGTCTCCCGGCCTGTCCGGCCCTGTCCGGCCCTGTCCGGTCTCTCCGGCCTCTCCGGCCCCAGGCCACCCCGAGCAGGTCCGTGCCCGCCGCTCTTGCCGCTCTCCGCCAGACCGAGCGGGCCGTGCGGGCCGTGCGGGCCGGAGGCATACGCGTCCCCGGCAGGACCGGCGAAGGCGGTAACACGGTGGCCGGGAGCAAGGACGGACGGGCCGCCGGAACCGGGAGCCCGGGCAGCCGCCTCGGGGCCGCGCGGGCCGGACAGGCTGTGCGGGGCGTGCGGGCCGCGCGGGCCGGGGACGTCGGAGGACCCCTCAGGCCCGGACGGGCCCTGTGCGCCGTCCCCGGCGCCGGACCGCGCACCGAACGCATCCCCGTCACCCCCGTCGGCCGGCGGGCCGAGCGTGCGCCCGTCCGTGGCATCGGACGGCGAGGCCTGCCGGCCACCCCCGTCAGCCACGCGCGACGGCCCGGCCGCCTGCGCGCCGGAACCCGACCGGCGCCCACTCGCAGGCGCGCCGGAGCCCGGCCGGCCGCCGCCTCCGAACCTGCCTGAGCCCTGTCGACCGCCGCCCGGGGCGGGCCCGCCCCGGCCCTCCGGCCGGAGCAACTCCCCGTGCAGCGCCTTGAGTTCCGGGCCGGGGTCCGTGCCGAGTCGGTCTGCCAGGAGTTCTCGTACGGCCTCGTAGGCGGCCAGTGCCTCCGCCGTGCGGCCCGCGTCGCGCAGGGCGCGCAGGCGCAGGCACTGGAGGGGTTCGTCCAGGGGGTGGGTGTCGCACAGGGCGGTCAGTTCGGGCAGGGAGTGTTCGGCGTGGCCGAGGGCGAGGGCGGCGGTGTGGCGGGCGCGCAGGACGTCGAGGTGCCGGGTCTGCCGACGGGCCGCCTCGGCGGTGCGGTCGGGCAGGTCGGCGAGGGCCGGGCCGCGCCACAGGGCGAGCGCGTCGAGAACGACGGCCGCCTTCGCGGGGTCGCCGTCGGCCAGGGCACGGGCGCCCTCGCCCGCCAGCCGCTCGAAACGGTGCAGGTCGATGTCGTCGGGCGCGGCGGCGAGCCGGTAGCCGCCGTCCACCGAGGCGACCGCGTCCGCGCCGAGCGTCCGGCGCAGCCGCCCGACCAGCGCCTGCAACGCGCCCGTCGCGTCGGCGGGCGGGTCACCGTCCCCCCACACCTCCTCGACGAGGAGCCCCGCGGGCACGGTCCGGCCCGCCCGCAGCGCCAGCACGGTCAGCAGCGCACGCAGCCGCGCCCCGCCCACGGGGACGAGCGTGCCGTCGGGGCGGAGGGCCTGGGTGGTGCCGAGGATGCGGTAGCGCACGGGGTCCATTGTCTCCGGTGGCGTCGGGGCCGGTCACGGGGTTCCGGCGGTGCGGCGCGGACCGGCGGTGCCGGGCTCGGCCGGACCACACGTGTCGGCGCCCGGTCCCGCGGGGTCGCCGGTGCGTCATGCCGGGTCTCACCGGACCCTGCTGAAGGTCTCCAGCAGGGCCGCCAAGGCGTCCGGCGGGACTCCCTCCGTCTCCGCGCCGGGGTTCGCGCCCTCGTGCGGGATGCCGCTCGCCTCGCGCACGGCGTACGACAGCCACGAGTCCGTGCCCGGGACCTCCAGGGTCACCACCGCGCCCGCCTCGGAACGGCTTCGGTCACCGGTGAACCACTTGGGGCACCTGTCCACCGACCGCAGCCACCGCTCCCCCGGCACCGGCTCCCACGCGGCCTCCGACCCGGACTCCGGCTCCGCGAAGCCCTGGGTCAGCACCTGGATCGCCCGCACCCGCCCGCGGACCTCGGGGAGTTCGGCGCCGTGCGTCTGGACCGTGAGGAGACCGACCGAGCGGATCCGGTCCCCCGGCCGCACGGCGCCCGGTCCCTCCGGGGGAACGAGGTGCACGGGATGCTCCTGGAGGGCGACCACCAGGCCCGTGTCCTCCCGCACCACCCGCGAGGCACCCTCTTCCTCTTCGCCCGGCACGTCCTCCACCGGGCCGACGATCTTGGTGAGCTGGTCGTGCCAGCCGCCGCCCAGCACCTCGTCCGCGTCGCTGAGCAGCAGCGGCCAGCTCACCTCGTCCCCCAGCGAGAACGGCGTGCCACAACACTCCATCTGCCAGTCCGCGTAGAACACATGCCAAAGCCCCATGCCCTTACCTTCCACGGAACCCCATGGGGACCGCGAGACGTTTTCCCTGTACGCCCGGTACGGTCGGGCAGTCCCACCGCGTGCACGAGAGGCCAGGGAGCCCCATGACCACCGCCACCACCCGCCACAGCGACCGGCGGATCAGCCCCGTCTTCGTCGGGATCCTCGCCGTGACGGCGGTGACCGGCTGGGCCACCTGGACCGGGTTCGCCGAGCAGCCCGGGTTCTCGGTGTTCCTGTTCGTGACGGCCGCGTGGATCGTCTCCCTGTGCCTGCACGAGTACGCACACGCGCGTACCGCCCTGCACAGCGGCGACATCTCGGTCGGCGCGAAGGGTTATCTGACGCTGAACCCGCTGAAGTACACGCACGCCCTGCTGAGCATCGTGCTCCCCGTGCTCTTCGTGATCATGGGCGGCATCGGTCTTCCCGGCGGTGCCGTCTTCATCGAGCGCGGCCGGATCCAGGGCCGCTGGCGGCACAGTCTGATCTCGGCGGCCGGTCCGCTGACGAACGTCCTGTTCGCGATCGTCTGCACGGCCCCGTTCTGGCTGGACTCCCTGGACGGCGTGCCGCGCGACTTCCGGTTCGCCCTCGCCTTCCTCGCCCTGCTCCAGGTGACCGCCGCGATCCTGAACTTCCTGCCGGTCCCGGGCCTGGACGGCTACGGCGTCATCGAGCCCTGGCTGTCGTACGACATCAAGCGCCAGGTGGAGCCGTTCGCGCCCTTCGGCCTGCTGTTCGTGTTCGCGCTGCTGTGGCTCCCGGCGGTCAACAGCGCGTTCTTCGACGTGGTCGACTCGATCCTGAAGAGCCTCCAGATCAGCGACTTCGACACGTACTGCGGTCAGGAGCTGTACCGCTTCTGGCAGGGCACGAACGAGTTCTGCCAGGTCAGCCAGTGACGGACTTCCGGACCTTCTCGCGCTTCACGTAGTACCAGCACATGTTGGACGACAGTCCTGCGAGCAGCACCCACACGATCCCCAGAAAGCTGCCCTGGGCGAAGGAGACGACCGCCGCGGCCACCGCGAGGAGGCAGACGACGAGGGCGTAGAGGGCGAGGCGGGGCATGGGGTGGTTCTCCTGTCGGGGGACACTGCACTGCTGTGCCGAACAGTGTCCCCCATGCGCTCACACGTCGGTGATACGGAGTCCCGCGTGCGCCTTGTACCGGCGGTTCACGGAGATCAGGTTGGCGACCAGCGACTCGACCTGATGGGCGTTGCGCAGCCGCCCGGCGAAGATGCCGCGCATGCCGGGGATGCGGCCGGCCAGCGCCTGGACGATCTCCACATCGGCACGTACCTCGCCGAGCACCATCACGTCGGTGTCGATCTCCTCGATCTCCGGGTCCTGGAGCAGGACCGCCGACAGGTGGTGGAAGGCGGCCGTCACCCTCGCGTCCGGCAGCAGGGCGGCGGCCTGCTCGGCGGCACTGCCCTCCTCCGGCTTCAGCGCGTACGCGCCCTGCTTGTCGAAGCCGAGCGGGTTGACGCAGTCCACGACGAGCTTGCCCGCCAGTTCCTCGCGCAGCGACTCCAGGGTCTTGCCGTGCCCGTCCCACGGCACGGCGACGATCACGATGTCGCTGCGGCGGGCGGTCTCGGCGTTGTCGGCACCCTCGACGCCGTGGCCGAGCTCATCGGCGGCGGCCTGGGCGCGGTCCGCGGCACGCGAGCCGATGATCACCTTCTGGCCCGCCCTGGCGAGCCGGTAGGCGAGGCCCTTGCCCTGCGGGCCGGTGCCCCCGAGCACGCCGACGACCAGTCCGGAGACGTCGGGGAGGTCCCAGGGATCCTTGGCGGGGGCCTTCTGTGCACTGTCGGTAGAGGTCATGGGCCGACTTTACGTCCGCCTTGCCCACGGCGAAGGCTCGGGTGAGCCGCGTCACGGGCACGTGCCGACGGTCGGGGGAGGACGGGCGGCCGGCCTGTGCGCACGCCTGCCGAACAGCGGGCCCTCCTTTGCCCAAGTTGGGCGAATTCGGGGTGAACCGCTGTCCGCGAGGCACTGGTTGCGGCAGGATGCGGTCGCATGGATGCCGTACGGGTCGCATTGCTGCGCGAAGTGCTCGCCGGGACCGAGTGGTTGGGGGCCACACGCCGGTTCGCGGCGTCGCTGCGGGGATCCGTGGTGTCGTACGGAGGCGGTCTGCTGCTCGTCGGCACGACGGAGTACGAGCCGTGGCATCTCGCGGCCCACCTGGTGGACGAGGCCGCGTGGTCGGGGACGCCGGAACTCGCCCCGACTCTCGTACGGCACGACGCGCGCGCGTCCGACCCCGCGCATCTGTCGGTCGGGCCAGGGCGGTTGGCCGCCGCGCGGCGGGGCGAGACGCTGCTGGTCGTGTCTCCTCACGGGCCGGGTGATCCGCTGCTGGAGCGGGTGCACGACGCCCGGCGGGCCGGGGCGACGGTGCTGGCACTGGGCGCCGGCGGCGACGAACTCACGGCGATGGCCCACGAGTCGCTGACCGTGCCGGACGGGGCGGAGCTGGACCTGGACAGCGTGCAGCACCTGGTGAGCGCGGCGGCCGGGGAGAGCTCACTGCCGGCGCCGCGACGTCACCGGCGCTTCCGTGACCGTCTCTCCAGGCTGGCGGACGAACTGACGGCACCGCCCCCCGCCCGCTGGTGACCGCCCCACCGGCCCACCCGACCCGGGCGACCGTCCGCCATCGGCGTACGGCAACGGCAGCCGCCCGGTGCAGCAACACCCCCACCATCCTCGCCCGGCCGAATCGCGTCCTCCCAAAGGCTGCCGGGTGAAAAGCAGTTGCCCGCCGAAAGGCCGCCCCCGACCATGACCCCTCGTGACCGACGACGCCGCCGAACCCCCCTCCGGCCTTCGCGCCCTCCTTCCCGATCTGTCCCCGTGGCGGGCCTCCCGTGATTTCCGTCGGCTCTGGATCTCGGGACTGATCTCCAACTTCGGGACGTTCCTGACGTTCGTCGCACTGCCCGTGCAGCTGAAGGAACTGACCGGGTCGGCCGCGGCGGTGGGGGCGATCGGCGCCGTGGAGCTGGTGCCGCTGGTGGTGTTCGGGCTGTACGGCGGGGCGCTCGCGGACGCGTGGGACAAGCGGAAGCTGATCGTGTGGACGGAGGCCGGGCAGGGGCTGCTCTCGGTCGTTCTGCTGCTGAACGCGCTGCTGCCGGCGCCCGCGATCTGGCCGCTGTACGTCGTCGCCGCCCTGTCCTCCGCCCTGGTCTCCGTGCAGCGGCCCGCACTCGACTCACTGTGGCCGCGGATCGTGGCCCACGACCAGCTCCCGGCGGCGGCCTCGCTGAACTCCCTGCGCTGGACGGTCGGCGGGGTCGCGGGCCCGGCCCTGGCGGGGGTGGTGGTCGCCTACGCGGGGGTCGGCTGGGCGTACGGGGCCGACCTGCTGACCTTCGTCGTCTCCGTGGCCCTCGTCATGCGGATCGCCGCCTCCCCCGCCGCCCACGAGGCGGTGAAGCCGTCCCTGAGGGCGATCGCCGAGGGCGCCCGGTACGCGTGGGGCCGCAAGGAGCTGCTCGGCACCTACGCCGTCGACCTCGCCGCGATGTTCCTGGCGATGCCGCTCGCCGTGCTGCCGTTCCTCGCGGACGAGCTGGACGCCGAGTGGTCTCTGGGCCTGATGTATGCCAGCGTTCCGGCCGGGGCGCTGCTGGTGAGCCTGACCAGTGGCTGGACCTCGCGGATCCGGCGGCACGGGCGGCTGGTGGTGCTGGCGGCCGCGCTGTGGGGCGTGGCGATCGCGGCCGCCGGGCTCGTCGGCAACGTATGGCTGGTGCTGCTGTTCCTGACCCTCGCCGGGGGCGCCGACATGGTCAGCGGCATCTTCCGCGCGGCCATGTGGAACCAGACGATCCCCGACGAGCTGCGCGGCCGGCTCGCCGGGATCGAGCTGCTGTCGTACTCGGTGGGCCCGACGGTCGGCCAGGTGCGCAGCGGTGGTCTCGCGGCCTGGCTGGGGGTGCGGGCGTCGGTCTGGTCGGGCGGGCTGATGTGCGTGGGCGCGGTGGGGCTGCTGGCGCTGTGCCTGCCGAAGCTGATGACGTACGACGCACGGACGAACGAGCACGCGGTGCGGCTGCGCGAACAGCGCGCGGCAGCCGCACCTGCCCAGGCTCGGACGCGGGCTCAGACCTGATCAGTCGTCGTCCCGGCCCGCCGCCGGGGCGTCGTGCCACTTGGGGTCGTTCTCCCACTCGAGGTTGCGTTCGCGGGCCGTCGCCATCGCGTGTTCGGCCTCCTTGCGGGTGGCGTACGGACCGAACCGGTCCTTGGCGGGGCACTCCGGCCCCTCCTCGACCTTCTTGTGCTGCAGGCAGTAGTACCACTCGCCCGGTTTGCCGACCGTCCGCTTCTTGAACAGGGCCATGACCAGCTCCTCTCGCCACCGACATGTTCCCCCATGGCCGCTGGTTAGACTCGCTGGCATGTCTGGCCAGTCGCTGCTCGTCCCAGGGGAGCTGTCCCCCATCCGTTCCGTGCCCGGAAACATCCGCCGTCCCGAGTACGTCGGCAAGCCCGCGCCCACGCCGTACACAGGGCCGGAGGTGCAGACCCCCGAGACGATCGAGGCGATGCGCGTCGCCGGCCGGATCGCCGCTCGGGCGATGGCGGAGGCCGCGAAGCTGATCGCGCCGGGTGTCACCACCGACGAGCTGGACAAGGTGGCGCACGACTACATGTGCGACCACGGCGCCTACCCCTCGACGCTGGGCTACCGCAGCTTTCCCAAGTCCCTGTGCACATCCGTCAACGAGGTCATCTGCCACGGCATCCCGGACTCGACGGTGCTTCGCGACGGCGACATCGTCAACCTGGACGTGACGGCGTACATCGGCGGGGTGCACGGCGACAACAACGCGACGTACCTGGTGGGGGACGTCGACGAGGAGTCGCGGCTGCTGGTGGAGCGGACCCGGGAGTCCCTCGACCGCGCGATCAAGGCGGTCAAGCCGGGCCGGCAGATCAACATCATCGGGCGGGTCATCGAGTCGTACGCGAAGAGGTTCGGATACGGCGTGGTCCGCGACTTCACCGGGCACGGGATCAACTCGTCGTTCCACTCCGGGCTGATCATCCCGCACTACGACAGCCCGCACGCGACGACCGTGATCCAGCCCGGGATGACGTTCACGATCGAGCCGATGCTGACGCTCGGGACCCACGAGTACGACATGTGGGACGACGGCTGGACGGTCGTGACGAAGGACCGCAAGCGCACGGCCCAGTTCGAGCACACGCTGGTGGTGACGGAGACGGGTGCGGAGATTCTGACGCTGCCGTAGCTCTGACGTCCGCCCGAGCCCGCTCTCCTCGGAGGGCGGGCTCCTTGCATGTGGGTCCGGCTGCCTTTCCGGGTACCGTTTTACCGACAGAGAGTCGGCAAAGCATTGACTTAGGTAAGCCTAACCACAGAAAATTGGGCTCATGGACTCCTTCTCGACAGTCATCCGCACCGCCTCCCACGAGCAGCACATGGAGGCGGAGACCTCGACGTTCATGAGCGACCTGCTCGGCGGCAGGCTCGGCGTCGACGCGTACGCGCGCTACACCGAGCAGCTGTGGTTCGTGTACGAGGCGCTGGAGGCCGGGGCGGAGAAGCTGGCGTCGGACCCGGTGGCCGGGCCTTTCATCCGGCCCGAGCTGTTCCGGCTGAGCGCGCTGGAGCGGGACCTGGCCCATCTGCGCGGCCCCGACTGGCGTGCGCGGGTGTCAGCGCTGCCGGCGACGGGGGCGTACGTGGAGCGGGTGCGGGAGTGCGCCGAGCGGTGGCCGGCCGGGTACATCGCCCACCACTACACGCGCTACCTCGGCGACCTGTCCGGCGGCCAGATCATCCGCGACAAGGCGGAGAAGACCTGGGGCTTCGAGAAGAAGGGCGACGGGGTTCGCTTCTACGTGTTCGAGGAGATCGGCAACCCGGCCGCGTTCAAGCGGGGTTACCGCGAACTGCTGGACGCGGTCCGGGCGGACGACCTGGAGAAGCAGCGGATCGTCGCCGAGTGCAAGAAGGCGTTCGCCTTGAACACGGGGGTCTTCCGGGCCCTGGGCGAGGAGTTCCGCCTGTCCGCGTGAGCGTCCCGGGGGCTCGGTGAACGCCGGGTTCAGCGTTCCAGGAACACGCGGCCGCCCACCTCCACCCAGCCCCCCGGCTGCGGCGCCGTCAGGATCTGCGAGCCCGCGCCCTGCGTGATGTTCAGGGCGCGGCCCAGCCGGTCCGTCAGCAGCAGTGCCGCCGCGCCCGTCGCCTCGTCCTCCTCGATGCCGTCGTCGCGGCCGGGGAAGGCGCGGGCGCGGACGCGGCCGGCCGCCTCGTCCTCCCAGGCCCAGGCGTAGATCCACTCCCCCTTCGGCGGGACGGGCAGGTCGTCGACCTCCGCCGCCGTGGCGTACTGACGCAGCGTGCGCGGCGGGGCCCACGCCGCCAGCGCCTCGATCCAGCTGAACTCCCCGTCCAGGCGGGCGCCCACCACCCCGGCCGGTGTGACCAGTTCGGGCACGTCGAGCAACCAGGCTGTGCCGACGCAGGGGTGGCCGGCGAAGGGCAGGCGCAGGGTCGGCGTGTAGATGTCGATGACACCGCGCTCGGGATCGTCCACGAACACGGTCTCGCTGAAGCCCAGCTTTCCGGCGAACGCCTGCCGCTCCTCGGGGTCCGGCATCACGGAGCCCTCGCGGACGACGCCGAGCTCGTTGCCGTATCCGCCGTTCGCCCCGCAGAAGACACGGAGCACGTCGTAGTCAGTCACGCGGGGCATTGTGCCTTGAGTGGTGGCCCGGCGCCGGGGCGGGGCTCGCCGGGGCCTTCGCCCACGGTCGGCTTCCGATGATTTCCACCCAAGCCAGGTAAGGCTAACCTAATCTGAATCGGATCTGCGCTGACCCCCAGCAGAGAGTGCACGTCAACGGCGTGCGCGGAGAGGAACGGCCTCGGTGCGACGGCTCTGCAAGGACGGTGGCGCATGACCGTACTGGACAAGGCGGTGGGAAAGGCGCCCGCCGAGACGCCGCCGCACGGCCGGCGTTCCGCCACCTGGCTGCTGACCGCCGGACTGGTGGTCGCCCTGCTGGTCCTCGTACCGGTGGCCGCCGGTGTCGGCGCCTATCCGGTGCCGGTCGGTGACGTCCTCGCCTCGGTGCAGCACAAAGCCGGACTGGGCGGCGCGGAGCCGGACCGGGTCGCGGAGTCGGTGCTGTGGAACGTCCGCTTTCCTCGGATCGTGCTCGCGCTGCTCATCGGCGCCTCGCTGGGCTGCGCGGGCGCGCTGATGCAGGGCGTCTTCGGCAACCCGCTCGCCGAACCGGGCGTCATCGGGATCTCCTCGGGCGCCGCGGTGGGGGCGGTCGCCACGATCGCCCTCGGGCTCGACTTCTTCGGTACGTGGACGGTTTCCGTCTGTGCCTTCGCCGCCGGGCTCGGCACGGTCCTGCTCGTGTACGCGATGTCGCGCGAGGGCGGCCGTACGGAGGTCGTGACGCTGATCCTCACCGGTATCGCGCTGAACGCGTTCGCGGGGGCGGTGATCGGGCTGTTCCTGTTCTACGCGGACGCCGCGGCCATCCAGCAGATCACCTTCTGGCAGCTCGGCTCGCTGGCCCAGGCGACCTGGCCGAAGGTGCTCGCGGTACTGCCGTGCGCGGTGATCGGGCTGGTCGTGGCGCCGCTTTACAGCCGTCGTCTCGACCTGCTGGCGCTCGGGGAACGGCCGGCCCGGCATCTGGGCGTGGACGTGGAGCGGATGCGGGTCGCACTCATCGTCGTCATCGCGCTGCTGACCG
The DNA here is from genome assembly GCF_001279775.1 of Streptomyces sp. MMG1533. GTDB lineage: Bacteria > Actinomycetota > Actinomycetes > Streptomycetales > Streptomycetaceae > Streptomyces. The sequence goes on from NZ_LGDG01000260.1 coordinate 74,231, forward strand.
CGGCGGCCGTGAGCGTCGCCGGGATCATCAGCTTCGTCGGCCTCGTCGTGCCGCATCTGCTGCGCATGTCGGCCGGGCCCGGGCACCGGTTCCTGGTTCCGGGCAGCGCCCTGCTCGGCGCGGTCGTCCTGCTCGCCGCCGACCTCGCGGCCCGCACGATCGCCGCTCCCGCCGAACTGCCGCTCGGTGTCCTGACCGCCCTGCTGGGCAGTCCGTTCTTCTTCTGGCTGCTGCGCCGCACCCGGCGCAGGCAAGGGGGTTGGGCATGAAGCTCCGCACGGCCCGCCCGGGGATGTTCCTGCGCACCCGTCCGGTACCGCCTCACCCGGCCGAACCCGGAGACGTCCTCGCCGAGGCCGCGGACCTCCACGTCCGCCTCGGCTCCCGGGAGGTCCTCGACGGAGTGTCCGTCACCGTCCGCGCGGGCGAGGTGCTCGCCCTGGTCGGCCCCAACGGGGCGGGCAAGTCGACCCTGTTGGGCGCCCTGGCCGCCGATCTGCCGCCGGCCGCAGGCGTCGTCCGCATCCTCGGCCGCCCGGCGACCCGGTGGTCCGCACCCGAACTCGCCCTGCGCCGGGCCGTGCTGCCCCAGTCGGCCGCGCTGTCCTTCCCCTTCAGGGTCGAGGAGGTCGTCCGGATGGGCCGCGCGCCCTGGGCCGCGCTCGGCATGGAGGACGACGACGCGGCCGTGGCCGAGGCGATGGCCGCGACCGAGGTGACCGCCTTCGCCGTACGACCGTTCTCCGCGCTCAGCGGCGGCGAGCGGGCCCGGGTCGCGCTCGCCCGGGTGCTCGCCCAGCGCGCTCCCCTGCTGCTGCTCGACGAGCCGACCGCCGCCCTCGACCTCAGGCACCAGGAGCTGGTGCTGCGGGTGTGCCGGGAGCGGGCGCGGGCCGGGGACGCGGTGGTGGTCGTCCTGCACGACCTGGGGCTCGCGGCGGCCTACGCGCACCGGGTCGCGATCCTGCACGCCGGTCGGGTCGCCGCGGAGGGTGCGCCGGCCGAGGTGTTCTCCGACCGGCTGCTGACGGAGGTCTACGACCAGCCCGTAGAGGTGCTTCCGCATCCGCGCACGGGAGAGGTCCTGGTGACCCCGCGCCGGGACACTTGACCGTCGCTTGACCTTCTCATGAGATCCATTTTTAGCCACCGTGATCGAGCCGTGCTCATACACCGTCCATGAGAGCTGAATCACCGTATGGGCGGGTAGGACACAGGAAAACCTTAGGTACGTTAGGCGAGCCTCACCTTACGTGAGGCGCGTCACGCGTATTTTTCGGCCATTCCTTGGAGCCTGCATGCGAGCCGTCAGATTCTCCGCTCTCACCGCTGTCGCCACCGCGGCGGCGCTGGCCGCCGTCACCGGCTGCACCGAGAAGGGCAGCTCGGGGAGCGGCGACCGGGTCATCAAGGTGACGGCGACGGACGACAAGTGCGAGGTGTCGAAGAAGGAGTTCCCGGCCGGCCACGTCGAGCTCGCCATCGAGAACAAGGGCTCCAAGGTCACCGAGGTCTACGTCCTCTTCCCGGACGACCGGATCGTGACCGAGCGCGAGAACATCGGTCCCGGTACCAAGCAGAAGGTCACCGCCGAGGTGAAGGCCGGCGACTACACGATCGCCTGCAAGCCCGGTATGAAGGGCGACGGCATCCGCCAGGCCGTCAAGGCCACCGGCGGCACGGTCGCCAAGCGCGACCCGCGCCTCGACAAGTCCGTCGCCTCCTACCGCAGTTACGTGCAGGAGCAGGCCGACGAGACGCTGCCGCTCGCCGAGGCCTTCGCCAAGGCGGTCAAGGACGGTGACATCGAGGCCGCGAAGAAGGCCTACGCGCCCTCCCGCATCGGCTGGGAGCGCACCGAGCCGGTCGCGGAGTCCTTCGGTGACATAGACCCGAAGGTCGACGTCCGCGCGGACGGTCTGGAGGACGGCCAGAAGTTCACCGGCTGGCACCGCCTGGAGAAGGCCCTCTGGCAGGACAAGAAGATCGGCGCCGAGGAGAAGACCCTCGCCGACCAGCTGATCACCGACCTCAAGGACTGGCAGAAGCGGGTCGGCAAGGCCGAGATCACCCCGACCTCCATGGCCAACGGCGCCAAGGAGCTGCTCGACGAGGTCGCCACCGGCAAGGTCACCGGCGAGGAGGAGCGCTACTCGCACACCGACCTGGTCGACTTCAAGGCGAACGTCGAGGGCGCGGAGAAGTCGTACGAGCTGCTGAAGCCGGTGGCGAAGGAGAACGACGCGGCGCTGGTCACCGAGCTGGACAAGCAGTTCGCCGCGCTGAACACGCTGCTGGACAAGTACCGGGCGGACAAGACGTCGTACGAGTTCACCTCGTACGACAAGGTCAGCGAGGCCGAGCAGAAGGAGCTGTCGGACGCGGTGAACGCGCTCGCGGAGCCGCTGTCCAAGCTCGCCGCCGCCGTCGTAGCGAAGTAGAGGCAGGGGACACGGTCATGACGGACAACTCCGCCAACTCCTCGGAAGCCGCCGCTCCCTCCCGGCGCGCGCTGATCGGCTGGGGCGGTGCCGGGCTCGCGCTCGGTGCCGTGGCGGCCGGCGGTACGGTCGCGATGACCCGTACCGGCGACGACGTCGATCCGGCCGGCGCCGAGACGGGCGCCGCGATCGCCTTCCACGGCGCCCACCAGGCGGGCATCTCGACGCCCGTGCAGGACAGGCTGCACTTCGCCGCCTTCGACGTGACGACCGACGACCGCGCCGCCTTCGTGCAGATGCTGAAGGACTGGACCGAGGCCGCGCGGCGGATGACCGCCGGGCACGCGGTCGGCGAGGGCGCGTACGGCGGTCTCGCCGAGGCTCCGCCGGACGACACCGGCGAGGCGCTGGGGCTGAAGCCGTCGCGGCTGACGCTGACGATCGGGTTCGGGCCGTCGCTGTTCGAGAAGTTCGGGCTGAAGGGGAAGCGGCCGCCGGCGCTGATCGACCTCCCCCAGTTCGCCGGCGACAACCTCGACAAGAACCGCAGCGGCGGCGACCTGTGCATCCAGGCGTGTGCGGACGACCCGCAGGTCGCCGTGCACGCGATCCGCAACCTCGCCCGGATCGGCTTCGGCAAGGTCGTCATCCGCTGGTCGCAGCTCGGCTTCGGCAAGACGTCGTCCACCACTCCCGAGGCGCAGACCCCGCGCAACCTGATGGGCTTCAAGGACGGCACCCGCAACATCGCGGGGACGGAGGCCGACCGCCTGAAGAAGTTCGTGTGGGTCGACCAGGAGGACGGTCCCGACTGGATGGCCGGCGGCTCCTACCTCGTCGCCCGCCGCATCCGGATGCACATCGAGACCTGGGACCGCACCTCGTTGCAGGAGCAGGAGGACATCTTCGGCCGCGACAAGGGCGAGGGCGCCCCGGTCGGCAAGGCCAAGGAGCGCGACAAGCCGTTCCTGAAGGCGATGCTGCCCGACGCGCACGTGCGGCTCGCGCATCCCGACTCCAACCACGGGGCGACCATCCTGCGCCGCGGCTACTCCTTCACCGACGGCACGGACGGTCTCGGCCGCCTCGACGCGGGCCTGTTCTTCCTCGCCTACCAGCGGGACGTCCGCAAGGGCTTCGTCCAGATCCAGCGCAATCTGGCCAAGGACGCCCTCAACGAGTACATCCAGCACGTGGGTTCCGCGGTGTTCGCGGTCCCGCCCGGCGTCCGCGGCAAGGACGACTGGTGGGGCAGCGCGCTGCTGACCGAGGAGGCCTGACTCCGTGTTCTCCAACTACCTCATCGGCCTGCGCGAGGGGCTGGAAGCCAGCCTCGTCGTCTGCATCCTCATCGCCTACCTGGTCAAGACGGACCGCCGCGACGCACTGAAGCCCATCTGGATCGGCATCGGCGTCGCGGTCGCCCTCGCGCTCGGGTTCGGCTGCGCGCTCGAATTCGGCTCGCAGGAGCTGACGTTCGAGGCGCAGGAGGCGCTCGGCGGCAGCCTGTCGATCCTCGCGGTGGGCCTGGTGACGTGGATGGTGTTCTGGATGCGGCGCACCGCCCGGCACCTGAAGTCGGAGCTGCACGGCAAGTTGGACGCCGCCCTGCAGATGGGCACCGGCGCCCTGGTCGCCACCGCCTTCCTCGCGGTCGGCCGGGAGGGCCTGGAGACCGCCCTGTTCGTGTGGGCGTCGGTGCACGCGGCCAGCGACGGCACCCCGCGCCCGCTGGTCGGCGTCGGCCTGGGCATCGCGACGGCGGTGTTCCTCGGCTGGCTGTTCTACCGGGGCGCGGTGCGCATCAACCTCGCCAAGTTCTTCACCTGGACCGGCGGGATGCTGGTCGTGGTGGCCGCGGGCGTGCTGGCGTACGGCTTCCACGACCTCCAGGAGGCGGACTGGCTGCCGGGCCTGACCGACAAGGCCTTCGACATCACCGGGACCATCCCTCCGGACAGTTGGTACGGCACGCTCCTCAAGGGCGTTTTCAACTTCCAGCCCGACCCGACGGTCCTTCAGGTCACGGTGTGGATGCTGTACTTGATCCCGACGCTCGTGCTGTTCCTCGCCCCGGTAGGGTTCGCCTCCGGGAAGGGGAAGGTGAAGGGACCTGATGAGCAGGGATCGCGGCCCTCGAAGGCTTCGCAGTCTTGACCGGAGCGCACTGATAGCAGCGTCGGTGACCGCTTTGTCGTTGACGGCGAGCGGATGCATGGTGGTGCACGGGGAGCGGGAGGTGCTGCCTGCGGCCACGCGGGCGGAGGCCGCCAAGGCCCTCCAGCAGTTCACAGACGCGTACAACAAAGCCGACAAGGCGTACGACAGTTCCCTGGACGCCGACTTCGTCGCCGGCGCCCTGGCGGACATCGACCGGGCCCGGCTGAAGGCGGGCGCGGCCAACAACCCGGACGGCAATCCGGCGCACACACCGCTGAAGCTGACGGACGCGAAGTTCACGATCCCGAAGAAGGCGGGCTGGCCCCGCTGGTTCGTCGCCGACGCGGCCGGCAACAAGGGCGGCACCTCGCGCTGGCTGCTCGTGTTCACGCGGGGCGGTCTGGACGAGCCGTGGCAGGTGGCGTATCTGACGCTGGTCGCGCAGGGGAAGGTGCCGGAGTTCAAGGAGGACGCGGACGGCTTCGCCGAGCCCGTGCCCGTGAACTCGACCCGACTGGCCGTCGCGCCCAAGGACTTGAGCAAGGACTACACGTCGTATCTCAAGGCCGGCGGGGACGGCTTCGCCGAGGGCGTGAACACCGACCAGTGGCGTGCGACCCGCGAGAAGAACGCGAAGAAGCCGGGCCTGGTCACGCAGTACATCGACGAGCCCCTGACGAGCGGCGACTACGCGCCGCTGGCGCTGCGCACGAAGGACGGCGGCGCGCTGGTGTTCTTCACCACGCACCACTACGAGAAGCAGACGGCCGCACAGGGCACTTCGGTACCGACGCCCAACAAGGACGTCCTCGCCCTGACGACCGGCGAGATAAAGCAGTCGCTCACCATGCAGTTCGTCTCCAACGAGGTGGCCCTGGACCCGCCGAAGGGCTCGGGTGACCAGAAGGTGACGGTGCTGGGCCGGATTCAGGGGCTGACGTCGGCGCAGGGCGAGTAGGACCTGCCGGGGGCTACGCCGGCTTCGGGGCGGCGGCTTCCAGGTCGTCGACGCTGCCCGACATGATCGTGCGCACATGCTCGGTGATGTGCTCGGCCGGCCAGTCCCACCAGGCCACGGCGAGGAGCCGGGCGATGTCCGGCTCGCTGAAGCGCGTGCGGATGAGCCGGGCCGGGTTCCCGCCGACGATGCCGTAGTCGGGCACGTCGGTGGTGACCACGGCGCCGGTGCCGATGATCGCGCCGTGTCCGATCCGTACGCCCGGCAGCACCGTCGTGCCGTGGCCGAACCAGACGTCGTGGCCGACGACGGTGTCGCCGCGGTCGGGCAGGCCGGTGAGCAGGTCGAAGTGCTCGGCCCAGGATCCGCCCATGGTGGGGAAGGGGAAGGTCGAGGGGCCGTCCATGCGGTGGTTGGCGCCGTTCATGATGAACCGCGTCCCCGTGCCCAGGGCGCAGAACCTGCCGATGATCAGCTTCTCCGGGCCGTAGTGGTAGAGCACGTTGCGCGTCTCGAACGCGGTCGGGTCGTCCGGGTCGTCGTAGTAGGAGTACTCCCCCACCTCGATCAGCGGCGACTTCACCAGCGGCCTGAGCAGCACCACCCGCGGCTGCTCGGGCATCGGACGGAGCACGGTCGGGTCGGCGGGTAACGGCATGGCGGGCGATTCCTCGTCAGGCGCGGGCTCAGCGGCGCGAGGGCCAGGCCGCGGTCGCGTGGTCGGGTTCCTCGCCGATGTAGCGGGCGCAGGCGTCGGTGAGGACTTCCAGGAGGGTCAGCGGGTCGGGCAGCGGGTGCTCGAGGCCGCGGACCCAGTGGACGGACTGGTCACCGGGGAGCCGGGCGGGCGGCACCAGGACGTAGGAGCCGCGGCAGTGCCAGCGCAGGCCCGGGTGCTCGTCCATCGTCTCGGGGTGGCAGTCCAGTTCGCACGGCCACCACTCGTCCTCGTCCTCGGGGGTGCCGCGGGTGAGGGTGAAGTACAGCAGGCGGCCGTCGTCGCTCTCGGCGACCGGGCCGACCTCGATGCCGGAGTCGAGCAGCCGCTCCAGCGCCTCCCTGCCCACCTCCAGCGGCACGTCGAGGACGTCGTGCACCATGCCGGTCGCGGTGATGAAGTTGGCCTCCGGCTGGTGCCGGGCCCAGCGCTCGATCTGACCGCGGTCCGTGGTCGACTGGGTCTGCCAGGCGAACGACACCGGGTGCCGGGCCGGGGTGGGACAGCCGACGCGGTCGCAGGAACATCGATAGCCCGGGGCGGGATACGCGGCGGGCGCCAGTGGCAGGCCCGCTCCGGCGGCGGCGAGCAGCAGGGCCTCACGACCGTCGTCGCCGACGGCCTCCTTCGGGCGGCGTCCACGCAGCCATTGGGAGATTTTGCCCTGCCGACCGGTGCGACCGCCGAACTCCGCGCTCATCGATCCCCTCGCCTCGCTGTCGTGCGGAACAGCATGCCCTATGGTCCCACTTTCCTGCGCTTCGGGGGGCCGGAGCCGACAACTGGGATGGCTGGGGCGAGACGGGCCCGTCACCGGGATCAAGTGTCATTGCGCGCTTTGGCGTGATTTACCTGGGCGCACACCGTGCTCACCTACGCGCAGCGGGACCGGGCGCCGGCGCTGGGCTGCGACGGGATCATCACGGACGCGCCGGGGAGGCCGGCACGGCAGCCCCTGGCAGGGCTCCCCGCCGGGGCTCAGCGCGGTGCGAGTCCGTGGAGGGCGTAGTCGACGAGGGTGTCGGTGTACTCGTACGAGATCGGGCCGGTGTACTGGAGCCAGCGCTGCGCCAGGGGTGAGACGAAGAGTTCGAGGGCGATGCGCGGGTCGAGCTCCCGGCGGATCTGACCGGCCTCCTGCGCGGCTCGCAGCCGGTCGACGTAGAGCTGGAGCGAGGGTTCGAGGAGCTTGCCCACGAAGACCCTGCCGAGCTGTTCGTTGACCACGCCTTCGGCGGCCAGGGCGCGGGACGGGGCCTCGAACCGGGGGTCCTTGAGCTGGTCGACGGTGGCCCGCAGCACACCCTTGAGATCGGCGGCGATATCGCCGGTGTCCGGGATGACGTACACGTCCTCCGGGGACGCCTCGCGCGACGCCTGCTCGCTCAGGTCGAGGAATGCCTCCAGCAGGACGTCCGCCTTCGACGACCACCACCGGTAGATCGTCTGCTTGCCTACGCCGGCGCGGGCGGCGATGCCCTCGATGGTGGTCCTGGGGTAGCCGATCTCGGCGACGAGTGTGATGGCGGCGTCGTAGATGGCGCGGCGGGACTTCTCGCTGCGGCGGGAGGTGTCGGGGGCGTGCTGCTTGACCATGGGGCGACGGTAGCAGGGAGGTGAGACGTGACGTCTCGTGGCGGGCGAGGGGTTTTTCGCCCCCGCCGCCCCTACCCGTCCCGTCCCTGGGGGCTGCGCCCCCAGACCCCCGCTTTCGGCCCGAAAGGCCTCGTCCTCAAACGCCGGACGGCTGAAAATCAGCCCCTCCGGCGTTTGAGGAGCGGGGTCTGGGGCGGAGCCCCAGAAGGACGGGACGGGTAGGGGCGGCGGGGGCGGAGAAATGCCCCGCGTCACTGCGGCCACGCGTCGCCCCAGTCCGCGTCGCGGGCCGCCTTGTACAGGTCGCCGTGGCGCTTGGTGATCGTGCGGCGGGTCAGTTGCTCCTCGGGCTCGCACAGGTCGAGGAGCACCTGGCCCTTGCGGATCTGGGGGCGCCGGACGATACGGGAGGAGGCCGGCGCGACAGGGAAGCGGGCGGCCGCGACGTAGGCGAACTTCTCGTCCTCGTAGGGGAGGGAGCCGCCCTTGACCTGGCGGTGGAGCGAGGAGCGGCTGACCCGCGCCGAGAAGTGGCACCAGTCCTCGCCCGGGACGATGGGGCAGGCGGCACTGTGCGGGCAGGGCGCGGCGACCTGGAACCCGGCGGCGATCAGTCGGTCGCGGGCCTCGATGACGCGGGCGTAGCCGTCGGGGGTGCCGGGTTCGACGATCACGACGGCCTGGGCGGCGGTCGCGGCGGCGTCGACGAGGGCGGCGCGGTCGGAGGCGGTGAGCTCGTTGAGGACGTACGACACGGTGACGAGGTCGGTGGTGTCGAGGGTGAGCGCCGAGCCGATCCGGGCGCGCCGCCAGATCGCGTCGCGCAGCGCCGGGTTGGCGGCGGCGACCTCGCGGCCCAGGGCGAGGGCGGGTTCGGCCCAGTCGAGGACGGTGACGGGGCGCTCGCCGGGCCAGGTCGCGGTGACGGCCCAGGTCGCGGCGCCGGTGCCGCCGCCGACGTCGATGTGGCCGCCGGGTGCCCAGTCCGGGACGGCCGCCGCGAACGCCTCCAGCGCGGAACGCACCGCCTCGAAGGTCGCGGGCATCCGGTAGGCGGCGTAGGCGGCCACGTCGGGGCGGTCCCGGAGGATCGGGGCGTTGGTCGGGGTGGCTCCCCGGTAGTTGGCGATCAGCCGGTCGACTGCCTGGGCGGCCTGGCGGGGCGGGAGGCCGTCGAGCAGGCCGGCGAGGGCGGCGCGCAGGGCGTCCGCCGGGGGTACGGGGTCGTTCACCCGGCGAGTCTACGAGTGCTCGGCGTCGGCGGGGGCCTCGCCGGGGAGGGCTCCGCCTCCGGACCCCCGGACCCCCGGACCCCCCGAACCTGTGCCCACCCGCCATCCGTCCCGGCCAGGGAAAAGAGGTGCCCCCTCACGTCCCCCGCACCGCCCGCGCCACCCTCGTCCCCGCTTCCGCCCGCGGCCTGCTGTCCGGCACGCGTCTTCGGGGATGCACCGTGTTGGCCAGCAGCACCACGAACGTGTCCGTGGCCTGGTCCATCACCAGCGAGGTTCCCGTGAAGCCCGTGTGGCCCGCCGCTCCCCTTCCCGCCAGCTCCCCCATGAACCACGGCTGGTCGAGGGCGAAACCCAGCCCCGGCGGGGTCAACATCAACTCCACGAAATCCGGACCGAGGATGCGGGCGGGGCCGTACGCGCCGCCCGCCAGCAACGCTCGGCAGAAGATCGCGAGGTCCCGGCCGGTCGAGAACAGGCCCGCGTGGCCGGCCACCCCGCCCAGTGCCCAGGCGTTCTCGTCGTGGACCACGCCCCGCAGCATGCCCCGGTCCGCCTTGGCCCACGGCCGGCGCTGGTCCTCCGTGGCCGCCGCGCCGGGGCAGGGGCCGAAGCAGGTGGACGTCATGCCGAGGGGGCGGGTGATGCCGTCGTGGACGAGGACGTCGAGGCCGCGGCCGGTGATGCGTTCCAGGACGTGCTGGAGCAGGAGCAGGTTCAGGTCGGAGTACGTGTAGGTGCCGGGCACCCCCACCGGCGACTCCGCCCGCAGCATCGCCATGCGTTCCGCGTCGTCGGCGCGGTCGTACAGGGGGACTTCGGGCCGCAGGCCGGAGGTGTGGGTGAGCAGCTCCCGTACGGTGATGCCGTGTTCGGCGGCCGCCCGGAAGTCCGGGAGGTACGCGCCGACCCGGGCGTCTATGCCGAGCGTGCCCCGTTCGATCTGCTGCACGGCGGCGACCGACGTGAACAGCTTGGTGAGGGACGCCAGGTCGAAGGGGGTGTCGACGGTCGTCGGGACACGTGCGTCGGGTGGCAGTTCGATGCCCCGGTCCGCCCCGGGGTCGTAGGACGCGTACCGGACGGCCCAGCCCGCCGCCTCCTCGACGGCGATCACCGGGCCGCGCCCGGCGACCACGACGGCGCCCGCCGCCCAGGGGCGCTCGCCTGCGGTGAGGTCGTGGACCTGCCGGCCGAGTTGTCGGAGTTCCTCGGGGTCGAGCCCGGCCCGCTCCGGGGTGTCGCTGCGCAGTTTCGGTGCGCTCAGCTCTCCGCTCCCTCCACACTCGCACGCCTGTTCCAAGGACGGCACATTCCCACGAAACAGGCCAGTGCCACCACTGCGGTGGCCAGTTGGACGACCGCCATCGGGACGGCGGTGTGCTCCCCGGCGATGCCGACGAGCGGGGTGGCGATCGCTCCGACGAGGAAGGAGGACGTGCCGAGCAGGGCGGACGCGGAGCCGGCGGCGTGCTTGACGCGCATGAGGGCGAGGGCCTGGGTGTTGGGGAGGGTGATGCCCATCGCCGACATCAGGACGAACAGCGCGGCGGCCACGGGCGCGAGGCCGACCTCGCCGAACACGCCCAGCGCCATCAGCAGCAGGGCCGTCGCCGCCAGGATCACGATGGTGAGGCCCACCGCCAGCACCCGGTCCAGGCTGACCCGCCCGACCAGCACCTTGCCGTTGATCTGGCCGACGATCACCAGGCCGACCGAGTTCAGCCCGAACAGCAGGCTGAAGGTCTGCGGGGAGGCGCCGTAGATCTCCTGGATCACGAACGGCGAGGCCGAGATGTAGGCGAACAGCGCGGCGAAGGCGAAGCTGCCCGCGAGCATGTAGCCGGAGAAGCCGCCGTCGGCGAGCAGCCCGCGCATCGCGCGCAGCGCCTCGCCGACGCCTCCGGAGTGGCGTTCGGCGGGTGCCAGGGTCTCGGGTAGCTTCGCCCACACCATCCCGGCCAGCAGCGCCCCGACGACCGTCAGGACCACGAACACGCCCCGCCAGTCCGTCACCCGCAGGATCTGCCCGCCGATGAGCGGCGCGACGATCGGGGCGACGCCGGAGATCAGCATGAGGGTGGAGAAGAAGCGGGCCATGGCCATGCCGTCGTGGAGGTCGCGGACGACGGCCCGCGCGATCACGATCCCGGCCGCGCCCGCGAGGCCCTGCGCCAGCCGGAAGACGACCAGGAGCTCGACGGTGGGCGCGAGCGCGCACAGGGCGGTGGCGACGACGTAGACGGCGAGGCCGGTGAGCAGGGGGCGCCTGCGGCCCCATCGGTCGCTCATCGGGCCGACCACCAGCTGCCCGAGCGCCATGCCGAGGAGGCAGGCGGTGAGGGTGAGCTGGACGGTCGCGGCGGGCGCGTTCAGGGACTTGGTGACCTGCGGGAGCGAGGGGAGGTACATGTCCATCGCCAGCGGGGGCGTGGCGGTGAGGCTGCCGAGGAGCACCGTGACGAGCAGGCCGGTGCGGCGCAGCGCGCGGGCGGCCGGTTCCGTTGTCGGTACCGCCGCCCGCGACACGTCCGGTGTCGGTGCCCCGTACTCGGGCATGTGCCCCTCCCTCTTCGACTGATCCGCCACCTATGCTCTCAGCTCGTACGGAGTGCCGAGGGTCACGTGAGCGAGGGTGAGGCCGGGATGACGGAGCAGAGCGTGCGCTGGGGGATCCTGGCGACGGGCGGGATCGCGGCGGCGTTCACCGCTGACCTGGTCGATCTGCCGGAGGCGGAGGTCGTGGCGGTGGCCTCGCGGACCGAGGAGTCGGCGAAGGCGTTCGCGGAGCGGTTCGGCATTCCTCGGGCGTACGGCGGCTGGGACGCGCTCGCTCAGGACGAGGACATCGATGTCGTGTACGTCGCCACCCCGCACTCGGCGCACCGCGCCGCCGCGGGTCTGTGCCTGGAGGCCGGGCGGAACGTGCTGTGCGAGAAGGCGTTCACCCTGAACGCGCGCGAGGCCGAGGAGCTGGTCGCGCTGGCGAGGGAGCGCGGGAGCTTCCTGATGGAGGCCATGTGGATGTACTGCAACCCGCTGATCCGGCGCCTCGCGGACCTGGTGCGGGACGGCGCGATCGGCGAAGTGCGCAGTGTGCACGCCGACTTCGGGCTTGCGGGCCCCTTCCCGCCCAGCCACCGGCTGCGTGACCCCGCGCAGGGCGGCGGCGCGCTGCTCGACCTCGGTGTCTACCCGGTGTCGTTCGCGCATCTGCTGCTCGGGGAGCCGTCGGACATCGCGGCGCGCGCGACGCTGTCCGACGAGGGCGTCGACCTCCAGACGGCCGCCCTGCTCTCCTGGGACGACGGGGCGCTCGCCTCGGTGCACTGCTCCGTCATCGGCGGTACGGCCACCACCGCGTCCGTCACCGGCTCGCTGGGCCGCATCGACATCCCGTACGGCTTCTTCCACACCGACCGCTTCGTGCTGCACCGCGACGGCCGCGACCCGGAGGAGTTCGCGGCCGGCCCGGCGGACGGTCCCCGGGGCAGCCTCAGGCACGAGGCCCGCGAGGTCATGCGCGCCCTGCGGGCCGGCGAGACCGAGTCCCCGCTCGTCCCGCTCGACGGCACCCTTGCCGTGATGCGGACGCTCGACGCGATACGGGAGCGCGTCGGCGTCCGCTATCCCGGGGAGGAGCCGGTGGCCGAGCTCACACCGGCGTGAGCCCCTGCTCCCCCACCTGTGTCACGAAGGACGCCCGCTCTCGGTGTTCCGCACAGCGGGCCCCGTCCAGGCCCTCCCGTACGCTGCGGGCCCATGAATGCCATGCAAACTGCGAAGGATTCGAGGATCGCGGTGGTGACCGGCGCGGGCTCCGGCATCGGCCGGGCGGTCGCCGTGGAGCTGCTGCGGGCGGGCTGGTCGGTGGCGCTGGCGGGCCGGCGGGTGGAGACGCTGGAGGGGACGGCGGCACTGACGCCCGACGGCGCCTCGATCGCCGTACGCACCGACGTGTCACAACCGGGGGACGTGGCCTCGCTGTTCGCCGCCACCGTTGAGCACTTCGCGCGCGTGGACCTGCTGTTCAACAACGCGGGGACGTTCGGGCCGGGCGGGGTGCCCGTCGAGGAACTGCCGTACGACGCCTGGCGGCACGTGGTGGACACCAACCTCAACGGCGCGTTCCTGTGCGCGCAGGCGGCGTACCGGCAGATGAAGGAGCAGGACCCGCGGGGCGGCCGGATCATCAACAACGGGTCCGTCTCGGCGCACACGCCCCGCCCGCGCTCCGTCGCCTACACCGCGACCAAGCACGCGTTGACGGGGCTGACCAAGGCGCTGTCCCTCGACGGACGGCCGTACGGCATCGCGGTCGGGCAGATCGACATCGGCAACGCGGCGACCGACATGACCGAGCGGATGCAGACCGGGGCCCTCCAGGCCAACGGGGAGATCGCCCCCGAGCCGGTGATGGACGTCGCCGATGTCGCGCGGACCGTGCGGCACATGGCGGAGCTGCCGCTGGAGGCGAACGTGCAGTTCGCGACGGTGCTGGCGACGACGATGCCGTACGTGGGGCGCGGCTGAGCCGTCCGCCCGGGTGGTCGAGAACTCAACCTGCACAAACGGAATGTCATCCTCCGCACCATTCGGGCCGGTGGCGGGCTTATGCTCTTCACCTCCTCCACAAGAGCTTCACACTTGGAGGAGAAGGCTTCCGCCGACCGCCCGAGGGGGGTGGCGGCAGCCGTTCCACCACACCGGGTGGGGGTGGACCTCGCGGGATACCGCGGGGTACGCACCGGTGCGGTGGAACGGCTGCCGCGTACGTCAGCTCCGGTGCCGCCCCCCGGCCGCTCCCCTGCCCCCTCCTCCTTCACCCGAGCGCCGCCTGCGCAGCGCGTACGCCCCGCCGGCCAGCAGCGCGGCCGTACTCGCCGCTCCTTCCAGCAGCCGCCAGGGCGAGGGATCGTCCGCCATGGTCCCCGGGGCCCCGGCGGCCGCCTGTGCCGTCCTCCGCGTGGGCGACGGACTCGCCCCGCCCTCACTCAGCGGCTTCGCCAGGATGTCCACCGCCTTCGCCGAACTCCCCTTCCCGAAGCCCCAGTCGAGCAGCGCGGCCGTCTCCTCGTAGACGGCGTTGGCGCCGCTGGCGGGATGCATGACGGTGACCAGGAGCGTGCGGCCGTCGCGGGTGGCAGCACCGGTGAAGGTGTTTCCGGCGTTGCTGGTGTAACCGTTCTTCACACCGATCAGGCCCTGGTACGTCCGCAGGCCGTACGCCCCCGTCAGCAGCCGGTCGGTGTTCTGGATCTGGAAGGTCTTCTTGCCGCCCGCCGGGAAGTCGGCGGTTTTCGTGGCGCAGTACTCCCGGAAGTCGGCGTTGCGCAGCCCGTGCCGGGCGAAGAGCGTGAGGTCGTACGCCGAGGACAGCTGGCCCTTGTGGTCGAAGCCGTCCGGGCTGACCACGTGCGTGTCCGTGGCCTGGAGGTCCGCCGCCCTGGCCTGCATCTCGGCGACCGTCCGGGCGATGCCGCCGTTCATACGGGCGAGCACATGCACCGCGTCGTTCCCGGAGTGCAGGAACACGCCCTGCCACAGCTGCTCGACGGTGTACGTGACCCCGGCCTTGACGCCGACCAGGCTGGAGCCGGCCGGGATGTCCGCCAGGTCGGCCTCGGTCACCGTGTACCGCTCGGTCCGCCCGAACTTCCCCAGCACCGTGTCGGCGAACAGCATCTTCAGCGTCGACGCGGGCGGCAGCTTCCGGTGCGCCTGGTACGCGGCGAGCACCTCGCCGCTGCCGTGGTCGGCGACCAGCCAGGCACGGGCGGTGAGCTTCCGGGGCAGGCCGTCGGCGGCGGAGGCGGGGGCCGCCGCGGCCAGCGGAAGGGCGGCGGCGCTCAGGCCGAGAGCGGCACGTCGGGTGAGCCGAGAAGAACGGTGCATCCCGGGACCGTACAAAGGGAATCTGTGGGCTCGCGCCAAGGGTGCCCGCAGGGTCCGCAAAGGAATTCCCAAGGAAACCGGCCAAAACGGTCTCTCTTACGGGATTCTGATGTCGGGCGTCACTTTCTCAGTCCTCACACACCCTTTACTCAGGGCGACTCAAAGGTTCCTGCCTAGCTTGTGGCAGCGCCCACAGCGGGCGCCAAGAACCTTCGAGGAACGGGATGTTTGGCATCTATCTCAAGCGCGAGCTGAGCCGGCGCAAGAAGGCGGCTCTGGTCATCGCGATGGGTCTGGCGCTCGGAATCGCGCTGGTCATCACCGTCAACTCGGTGTCGGCCGGCATGCAACAGGCGCAGGACAAGGTCCTGAAGTCGCTCTACGGCCTGGGCACCGACATGACGGTCACCAAGGCCCGCACGGCCCCCACCGACAACAGTTCGGGCAGACCGAACTTCGAGTTCGACGCGAAGTCGGACGACGACGAGGAGCAGAGCTCCGACCGGGTGATGACACAGGGAGGTCAGGCCCTGAAGTCCTCGCTCGTCGAAAAGGTCGCCGCGCAGAAGGGCGTGGCGAGCGCGGTCGGCGCGCTGACCCTGAATGTGACGAAGGTCAACGGCTCCTTCACACAGGGCCAGGCGCAGAACCAGGAGCAGGGGCAGACCCAGGGCGGCCCCGGCGGCGGCACCTCCGGCAGCACCGCCCAGCCCCAGGTCCAGGGCGGCGGCGCCTCCTTCGACGTGAACTCCTACTCGGTCGCCGGCGTCGACGTCGCCGACCAGACGCTCGGCCCGCTGGCCGGCTCGGA
This sequence comes from Streptomyces sp. MMG1533, assembly GCF_001279775.1. Taxonomy (GTDB): domain Bacteria; phylum Actinomycetota; class Actinomycetes; order Streptomycetales; family Streptomycetaceae; genus Streptomyces. The sequence goes on from NZ_LGDG01000260.1 coordinate 90,042, forward strand.
GATCACCTCGGGCAAGACGTTCACGGCCGCGCAGACCAACGCGAAGGTCGCGGTGCTCAGCAAGTCGTACGCCAAGGAGAACGAGTACAAGGTCGGCTCGACCTTCAAGATCTCCGGCACCAAGTACACCGTCATCGGCATCGCCACGCCCGACAGCAGCGACGCCGGCACCGATGTCTACCTGCCGCTGAAGCAGGCGCAGACGCTGGCCGACGCCAAGGACCAGGTCACCACGATCTACGTCAAGGCGACCGACTCGAAGCAGATCGAGACCGTCAAGTCGACGATCCAGAAGAACATCTCCGGTACGACCGTGACGACCTCCGCCGACCTCGCGGACACCGTCTCCGGCTCCCTGTCCACCGCCTCGAACCTGGCGACCAGCGTCGGCAAGTGGCTGTCGGTCGCCGTGCTCGTCGCCGCCTTCCTGGTGGCCGCGCTGCTGACCTCCTCGGCCGTGTCCCGGCGGGTGCGTGAGTTCGGCACGCTGAAGGCGCTGGGCTGGCCGAGCCGCCGGGTCACCCGGCAGGTCGTCGGCGAGTCCATCGTGAACGGCCTGCTCGGCGGTGCCCTCGGTATCGCGCTGGGCCTCGCGGCCGCCTACACGGTCACCGCGATCAGCCCGAAGCTGACCGCGCAGCTCGGCTCCACCGGCGGCGGTGGCATGGGCGGCGGCCCCGGCGGCGGTGGCCCGGGCCAGCAGGCGACCCAGAACACCATGGAGATCGCCCTGTCCGCCCCCGTCTCGCTGACCACCATCGCGCTCGCGGTGGGTCTCGCGGTGGCCGGCGGTCTGATCGCCGGTGCGATGGGAGGCTGGCGCGCCTCCCGGATGCGGCCGGCCGACGCCCTGCGCAGCGTCTCCTAGGCCCTGACGTCACCCCCACTCACCTCACGGAGCACCCATGTACAGACTCACCGGCGTCACCAAGCGCTACACGCGCGGCAAGGAGACGGTGGAGGCGCTTCGCGGCGTCGACCTCACCATCGAGGACGGCGACCAGCTCGTCATCCAGGGCCCCACCGGCGGCGGCAAGTCGACGCTGCTGCAGATGATCGGCGGTCTCGACCGCCCCTCCGAGGGCAGCGTCGAGCTGGACGGCGTCGACCTCGCCTCCATCAGCGAGGCCAAGCTGACCCGGCTGCGCGCCGAGAAGATCGGCATCATCTTCCAGGCGTTCAACCTGATCCCTACGCTGACCGCACAGGAGAACGTCGAGACCGCCCTCGTCCCGCTCGGCGTGAAACCCGCCGAGCGGCGCGAGCGGGCGGCGGAGGCGCTCAGGTCGGTCGGCCTCGGCGAGCGTCTCGGCCATGTCCCGACCGAGCTGTCCGGCGGCCAGCAGCAGCGCGTCGCCATCGCCCGCGCGCTGGTCAAGCAGCCGAAGGTGCTGCTCGCCGACGAGCCCACCGGCAACCTCGACGAGGGCACCCGCGACGACATCATGGCCCTGCTCGAAGGGCTGTGGCGCGAGCACGGGCTGACCTTCGTCCTGGTCACCCACGACTCGTCGATCGCCCGCCGGGCACCGCGCGTGGCCACCATCAAGGCCGGGCAGATCAGCCTGACCGAACAGGCCGTGCGTCTCTGATTCCCGCGCAGGGGCCGCTCACCGCCCGAGGATGTGGTCGACCTCGGCCATCTGCTCGGCGGTGAGCGGCCCCTTCTCGATCGCGCCCGCGTTCTGCTCGGCCTGCGCGACCGAACGGAAACCGGGGATGGGGACCGTGCGCGGGCTGCGCGCCCACAGCCAGGCGAGGGCGCCCTGGGCGGGCGTACGGCCGCCGCTGGTGAGGATGTCCTTCAGCACGTCGACGCGGGCGACCCAGTCGGGAGCGGCACCGGAGCCCTCCTCGAACCCCTGCAGCCACTCCGGCGGCCGGCTCCGGATGTCCCCGGCCTCCAGCGCCCCGTGCCGCTTCCCGGTCAACAACCCCATGGCGAGCGGACTGCGGTTGATGCTCGCGAGGTTCAGCTCCTCGCACAACGCGATCATTTGAGGCGCGTCCTGCAACACGTTGATCGCGTGCTGTACGGCGGCGCAGTGCTCCCCTTCCGCGAAGACGGCGGCGCGGGCCGGGTCGTCCGTGCTCCAGGCGTACGCCCGGATCAGCCCCTCGCGCACGAACTCCTCGCAGGTGTCGCGGAGTTCGGCCGCGCGCTCCGGGTCGGCGTCCGAGAGGTGCAGTTGGTAGAGGTCGATGTGGTCGGTGCCGAGGCGGGTGAGAGATGCCGTCAGGGCGCGGCGGGCGTAGGCCGGGGTGTCGTCGCCGCCCGTGAGGGTGCGGGTGGCCTCGTCGAACACGTTGCCCCACTTCGTGGCGACGACCACGTCGTCCCGGCGCTTGCCGAGCGCACGGCCGAGGACGCGTTCGCTGTGTCCGGCTCCGTAGGTGTCCGCGGTGTCGAAGAAGGTGACGCCCAGATCGAGGGCGCGCCGGACCGCCCGTACGGACTCCTCGTCGTCTACCTTGCCCCAGCCGAGCGGCTGCCCGTCGGTGCCCTGCCACTCACCGCCGATCGCCCAGCAGCCGAAGCCGAGAGCGCTGACCTCTATGCCGGTGCGGCCCAGTGTCCGTGTGGTCTCCATGCCGGAGAACGCTAGGAGTTGGAGTGCACACGAAGGCAAGGGGTTTCCGCGGGCTGTCGTACGACGTTTCAGGCCTGCCCGGTCTCGAAGCGGGAGATCCTGCCGTCGTCCTCGACCGTGAAGCTCCACCGGGTGCGCATCTCGCCCCAGGAGTCGTTGCTGTAGCGGGCGAGGAGGGCTCGGCCGCCCTGGGACTCGTTGTCGACCTCCATGTGGCCGTGGGAGGTGAAGATCTCCCGGTCGATCCACTCGTCGAGGTCGCGGTCAAAACCGTCGTCCGCCATGGTCGCGCCGGGGGCGAGGAGCTTCAGGAAGGCCTCGCGGTCATGGGCGTTGACGGCGGTGACGAAGGCGCGGACGGCCGGGTCGCTCAGTTTGGCTGTCTGAATCGTCATGGCAGTCAGACTCACACCGCTGTCGGGGGCGCGCCACCCGAACGGCGCCGTGGGCGGGGCCGGTGAATGTGAGGGGTGCGACGGTGGACGTCTGTTCCTGTCACCTGTTCCGGGAGTAGTCATCGTGAGCTGTTACGACCGACGTGATCTGGGCCTTCTGCTGCTCCGGCTGGGCACCGGCGGTGTGCTGGCCGCGCACGGCACGCAGAAGCTGTTCGGGTGGTTCGGCGGGCACGGGCTGGCGGGCACCGGCCAGTTCTTCGAGTCCGTCGGGTACGCGCCCGGGAAGCCGAGCGCCGCGGCGGCGGGGCTGGCCGAGGCCGGCGGCGGCACGCTGCTGGCGCTGGGCCTGGCGACCCCGGCGGCCGGTGCGGCGGCGGCCGGCGCGATGTCGGGAGCGGCCGCGGTGCACACGCCGAACGGCTTCTTCAACCAGAGCGGCGGCTACGAGTACGCGGCGTCCCTGGGCCTGACCGCTGCCGGTCTCGCCGTGGCCGGACCCGGCCGGCTCTCCCTGGACCACGCGCTCGGCCACGCGGTCGACCGGGGCTGGATGGTCCCGGCGGCGTTCGCGGCGACCGGGCTGGTGACGGCGCTGGTGGTGGGCGCTCGGGCCCGGCGGCTGCGGAAGACGGTGGAGGGCGAGCAAGAGGCGTTGTTCGAGGAGACGTTCGACGAGTAGCGGCACGGTGTCCCGCGGGCACGACCGCGTGACAGGCTGCCCGCATGACTGATCAGGCCACCTCCCCCGAGACGACCGAGCCGACCGGGACGACCGGGACGACCGGGACGACCGAGAAAATCGGGACGACCGGGACGAGCCGCTTCCGCACGGTTGCCAACTGGGCCTGGTACTGCGCCGACCCGTCGCCGGCGGAGGAGGAGTCCGCCTTGCGGAAACCGGCGAGGACGGCGTCCGTCTCGCGCCGCTGCGCCTCCAGGGCGGTACGGCTGCCGTCCGACGCCAGCAGGCGGACCGTCAGCTGCCGTTCCCTCTGGAACTCGGCGATCCCGGGCACCAGGGCGTAGGTGGTCTTTGCCGGCTGCCCCTCCTGGTCGGCCTTGTGCCACTGGTCGAACAGTACGGCCGAACCACTGGCCCACAGCAGGATCATCGCTGTCGCCGGAACCACCGCGAGGGCGATGAGCGACGCCCGGATACTGCGGCCGCGACCGGCCCTCGGTGTGATCCCCACGGACTTGCCCCGGTGCCTGCTCACCCCGTCCACCGGCATCCGGTGGCGCGGCAAGGGAGGAGAGCTGCGGTGAAGAACTGGGGCACCGACGAATTCCTTTCGGGTGGCTCGTAACGCGTCGGAACAGAAGGCATGCAGGAACATGCCGATGGGGCTGAGGAGTTGGCGGAGCGCGGCAGAAACGCCGGAGAGAGACTGCGAGTTCACGGCGGGCCCCCGACCCCTCCGCATAGTTGGTTAGGTATAAAACCGAGCCATCCGACCGGGGTCAAGGGATCCCGTAAGCGCACCCGTACACCCGCTTTAGGGCGATCAGTACACTACGCGCGTAGACAATCGGGTGATCCCGCATGCCGCCCACGAAGACGTTTTGGCTGATTACACAGGGTGAAGCGGGGCGGGGAGCCCGCTCGGGCCGCCACCGGGAGACCCCGGACGGACGACAGGGCACGCCTCGGACACGGCCACTGATGTGACCTAGATCACAATACGATGATGAAGTAAAGAGCCCGTAGGCGGTCCTTCACCGTTCTGCCATGCCCGCGAGTTTTCACCCCTGCGCGCGCCGACGGGCCAGTCGCTCAGACCCCGGATCTCACGCCCGCCCTGGTGAAGCACATCCACGGCGTGGATCCCCCGGATACGGGATTCGGATCGCGCGGAGGATGGCGACCGGGCGTCGGACGACCCATAGTCGTCCCTACCCGCACGCCGCTGTCCGGACCAGCCGCCGACGTGCGGCCGTCCCCAGCATGCCGTGCGCCGTAGGCGCCCGTGAAAGGCATGCCCGCTCCCGTCCACCGTCCCTGGAGTCGCCATGCCCGGTTCCGTTCCGTCGCCGTCCGCCACCCCGGTCGACGACCCCGCTCCGTCACCCGTGGCCGTCTCGGGCCGGGCCCATCTGCTGCGCGTGAGTCTGCTGATGGCGGGCAGCTGTCTGCCGATCCTGGGGGCCGTGCTGATCGCCCCGGTACTGCCGAAGATGCAGGACCATTTCGCCTCGGTCCCGGGAGCCAAGGCGCTGGTGCCCCTCGCGCTGACCGTTCCGGCGCTGGCGCTGGCGCTGCTGGCCCCGTTCGCCGGGGTGATCGTTGACCGGTTGGGCCGCAAGCGCCTGCTGATCGTGGCGACCGTCCTGTACGCCATGTTCGGAACGGCCCCGCTCTGGCTGGACTCGCTGGGCGGCATCATTGCCGCCCGCGCGCTGGTCGGAGTCACCGAGGCCGCGATCATGACGTGCTGCACGACACTGATCGGCGACTACTACTCCGGTCACCAGCGGATGAAGTACCTCGCCCTGCAGACCATGTGCGCCTCCGCGTCGGCCACCGTCTTCTTCGTGCTCGGCGGCGCCGCCGGATCGGCGGGCTGGCGCGTCCCCTTCTGGGTGTACGCCGTGAGCCTGGTGCTCGCCCCGCTGATGGTCGCCGCCCTGCCCGACCCGGCGGCCCGCGCGGCCGGCGCGGAGGGCCCGGCCGAGGTCCTGGCCGAGGTCCCGGCCGAGGCTCCGGCCGAGGTGCAGGCCCGCCGTGCGTTCCCCTGGCGGCAGATGGCGGGCATCTGCGCCCTCACCTTCTTCGGGGCGATGGTCTTCTACACCGTCCCGGTGGAGATGTCGTACCTGCTCGACGACCTCGGGGTGGAGAACTCCGGGGTGATCGGTCTGGCCACCGCGATCGCCAGTGCCGCCACCGTGAGCGGAGCGGTCACCTTCGCCCGGCTGAGGCGCTCTCCCGACCCGATGCTGGCCGCCGTTCTCGCGGTCTGCGCGGTCGGCTTCGGGGTGATGTCCCTCGCGGACAGCGCCCCGCTGCTGGTCATCGGTGCGGTGGTCAACTGCGTGGGCACCGGCATGCTGCTGCCCGCCCTTCTCACCAGTGCCATGTCCCGCCTGGCGTTCGAGGACCGCGGCCGTGGCACGGGGCTGTGGATGGCGGCCTTCTTCGGCGGCGAGTTCGTCTGCCCGCTCGTGCTGCTCGCCGGGGAGTCGGTGGTCGGCGGCCTCGCCGGTGCGGTGGGCGTGCTGGGGCTGGCCGCCGCCCTCGTCGCGGCGGGACTGCTGGCGGCCCACCGCCGCGCGGGCGCCGTCGATCCCCGGCCGTTGCCGGAGCAGCCGGCCTGAGGACGCGCAGGCCGACCACCGAGGGCGCGTCGCTCACGGGCTGCCGCCGGACCGGATCAGAGCCGAACGGAGCGCCGGCCCGGCGCTCCGTTCGGCGGAGACGGCCTACGCCGGGCCACTCCCGCGGCCCTGGCCGGTGCCAGTACCGGTGCCCTGGCCAGTACCGGTGCCATGCCCGGAGCCGGAGCCGGTGCCATGCCCGGAGCCGGAACCGGTGCCATGCCCGGAGCCGGAACCGGAGCCATGCCCGGAGCCGGAACCGTTGCCGTTCCCCGTCAGCGTCGCGCCCACCTCCGCGGCCTTCTGCCGCAGCCAGATGTGGGCCGCGTCCTGGGCGTGCACCGGGTGCCACCACATCGCCTCCCGCACCGGTACCGCCTCGAAGGGGCAGGGCAGGACGCGCACCGCGGCGGAGCGGACCGCGATGCGCGCCAGGCGCTCCTGGATCATCGCGACCCGGCGGGTGCCCTCGACCATGTGGGGCAGCAGCTGGAAGGTCTGCACGGACACCTCCACCCGGGGGCTGATCCCTATCATGCTGAGCTGGCGTGCGGCCGGGGCGTCGTAGGGACGCTGGTAGACGGCCCAGGGCAGGCGGCCCAGCTGGTCCAGGGTGAGTTCGTCGCCGATCTCGGGGTTGTCGTCGGCGACCAGGCACAGCCACCGGTCCTGGTGCAGGTCGACGACGGGGAAGCCGTCGATGACGCCGTGCGGCATCAGCAGTCCGTCGACGGTGCTCAACACGGTGGCGGTGTTCTCCACGACGGACGGTGCCGGGTGCTGGAAGGTGAGCCGGATGCCGGGCGCCTCCTCGTGCAGGGCGCGGGCGAGTGCGGCACCGAACACAGCCGCCCCGTAGTCGGAGGCGAGCAGGGTGAACTCGCGGGTCTCCGCGGCCGGGTCGAAGTCGGCCTGGCTGGAGAAGACCCGCTCCAACAGGTCGCACGCGGTGGCGCTGCGGTCGCGCAGGGCGGTGCCGAGCGGGGTCAGCTCGTAGGCGTTGCCGGTCCGGGCGAGCAATTCGTCGTCGAAATGGCGGCGCAGCCGGGACAGCGCCGCGCTCATCGCGGGCTGGCTGAGGCCGATGCGCTCGCCGGCCCGCGTGACGTTGCGCTCCTCCAGCAGTGCGCGCAGGGCGACGACCAGATTGAGGTCGAGTCGGGACAGGTTCACCGGGGGACCACCTAGCGAGCGAGGGCCATCCATGTCATGGATTCGGCGCATCCACAGGATTGATTTCCGTGATTGGCCGATCGGGGTCAGAGTAGTCCGCAACCCAGCAGGAGGAAATCTGATGGCAACGCTCGCGCAACCTGCCGGCCCGTTCGCGCTCGGCACGTTCTCGGCTCGGGACGGGAAGCCGTTCCCCGGCCTCCTGGCCGAGGGCCGGGTACTCGACCTGGGCAGGGCCCTGGACTGGGCACCGTCCGGGGTGCGTGACGTGGTGGAGCGGTGGGCGGACACCCTCCCCCGCCTGCGCGCCCTGGCAAACGACGACGCCCTCGACTGGCGGCCGCTGGAGGACCTGCGGGTGCACGCCCCGCTGGAGCCCCGCCAGATCTTCCAGTCCGGCGCCAACTACCGGCAGCACGTGATCGACCTGGAGGTGGCCCACCGCTCCCCCGACGACCCGCGCACCGTCGAGGAGGCACGCGCGGAGATCGCCGCGGTCATGGACCGCCGGGCCGCCGAGGACCTGCCGTACGTGTTCATCGGCCTGCCCAGCACGATCGCCGGACCGTACGACGACGTCGTACTCCCCGCATGGGCCGAACAGCCGGACTGGGAGCTGGAGTTGGCGGCCGTCATCGCCAAGCCCGCATACCGCGTCTCCGTCGAGGAGGCCCTGGAGTACGTCGCCGGGTACACGATCGCCAACGACCTCACCGACCGCGCCACCGTCTTCCGCCGGGACATGAAGGCCATCGGCACCGACTGGCTGCGCAGCAAGAACGCCCCCGGCTTCACCCCGCTCGGCCCCTGGATCGTCCCCGCCGAGTCCATCGCCGACCCGGATGATCTGCGGGTCACGCTGAAGCTGAACGGCGAGACGATGCAGGACGAGTCCACCAAGGACATGCTCTTCGGCGTGGCACGGCTCGTGTCGTACATCTCCCGGACCGCCAGGCTCCTCCCCGGCGACCTGGTGCTGACCGGCAGCCCGGCCGGCAACGGCATCCACTGGGGACGCCTGCTGCGCGACGGCGACGTCATGGAAGGGTCCATCACCGGTCTCGGTGTGCAGCGCACCCGCTGTGCGGCGGAGACGTCGGCATGAGCCTCGACCGCCACGACCCGGAGGGCGCGATCGCCGAGGCCGCCAAGGCGTACTCCAACTGGGGGCGCTGGGGTGAGGACGACGTGCTCGGCACCCTGAACCTCCTCGACGAGGCCAAGCGACGCGAAGGCGCGGCGCTCGTGCGCCGGGGCGTCAGCTTCTCGCTCTCGCAGCGGTTCGACATGAACGGCCCGCAGAAGGGCTGGCGTCGGCGCACCAACCCGGTGCACACCATGCTCGACACCGGCACCGACGCGGCGCTGGGCAACCAGGGCTTCCCGCACGGCATCGGCGGCGCGGACGACGTGATCGCGATGCCGTTGCAGTGCTCCACGCAGTGGGACGGGCTCGGGCACATCTTCGACCACGGCAAGGCGTGGAACGGGCGGGCGGCCGAGAAGGTCGTCACCTCCGACGGCGACCTCGTCACCGGCATCGAGCACATGGCGCCGTACGTCGCGGGACGTGGCGTACTCCTCGATGTCGGCCAAGTCATCGGTGAGCAAGGGGAGTTGGCCGACGGCTTCGCGATCACCGAGGAGCACCTGACCGCCACCGCCCAGGCGCACGGGGTGTCCGTCGGCCGCGGCGACATCGTCCTCGTCCGCACCGGACACCTCGCCCGCGCCCGTCGGGACGGCTGGGGCGACTACGCGGGCGGACCCGCGCCCGGCCTGTCGTTCACCACCGCCAGCTGGCTGCACGGCACCGAGATCGCCGCGATCGCCACCGACACCTGGGGTTTCGAGGTGCGGCCGAACGAGTTCGAGCACGCCTTCCAGCCGCTGCACCAGGTCGTCATCCCCAACGTGGGCCTGCTGATCGGCGAGATGTGGGACCTCGACGCCCTCGCCGCGGACTGCGCCGCCGACGGCGTGTACGAGTTCTGGCTCACCGCCGCACCGCTGCCCATCACCGGAGCCGTCGGCTCCCCCGTGAACCCCATCGCCGTCAAGTAGCCGCTCAGGCAGTCCTCCAAGCCGCCGGATGCGCCCTCCCCGGACAGTAACGGCGCATCCGGCCCGTGCCCCGTCCTCCACCCCGTCCCCACCCCTGGCCCGCGTTCCCAGCGGGCGAGCCGCACCCCCGCCGCCCGAAGCCGCGCGGCCCAATCTCAGGAGGTCCCCGACATGGCTGACAGCCCTACCCTCCCCCAGCCTCCGGCCGGGGGGACCCCCAACGTCCTCGTCGTCGGCGGAGGCACCTCCGGAAACGCCCTGACCGTCCTGCTGCGCCGGGCCGGGATCGCCGTCGACCTGGTCGAGGCGAGCCCCGACTGGAAGGCCGCCGCCGGAGCCGGCATCACCCTCCAGGGCAACGCCCTGCGCGTGTTGCGCGAGGTCGGAGTCCTCGACGGCATCGAGAAGGACGGATTCGCCGCCGAGGGCGTCGCCATCCTCGCCCCCGACGGCACCGTGCTGCACGCCCACGAAGAACTCCGCACGGGCGGCGACGACCTGCCCGCCCACATCGGCATGCGGCGCCCCGGACTCCAGCAGCTCCTCATCGACCAGGTACGCGCCTCGGGCGCCGACGTCCGCCTCGGCACCACGGCCACCGCGTTCGAGCAGGACGGCGAGGGCGTGGACGTCACCTTCTCGGACAGCACGAACCGCCGCTACGACCTGGTGGTCGGCGCCGACGGTCTGCACTCCGCCACCCGCGAGATGATCGGCATCACCGACAGGCCCGAGCCCACCGGCATGGGCATCTGGCGCGCCCCCGCGCCCCGCCCGGCCGGGGTCCGCCGCACCGAGATGGTCTACGGCGGCCGCTGTTTCATCGCCGGGTACTGTCCGACCGGCGAGGACACGGTCTACGCCTATCTCGTGGAACGGCTCCGCGACCGGGCCTCGTTGAACCCGGACACGTACGCCGACGAGATGCGGGCGCTCAGCGAGGGCTACGACGGCGCGTGGCAGGAGCTCCGCACCGCGTTCACCGACCCGAAGGCCGTGAACTACACCCGCTTCGACCGGCACCTGGTGGAGGGCCCCTGGCACCGCGGCCGGGTCGTGCTCGTCGGCGACGCCGCCCACGCCTGCCCGCCCACCCTCGCCCAGGGAGCGGCGATGTCCCTGGAGGACGTCCAGGTCCTCGCCGAGTTGCTGACCGGCCGGGACGACTGGGACGACCGGCTCCTCACCGAATACCACGCCCGACGGCTACCCCGCGTACGCATGGTCGTCGACGCCTCCGTCCAGCTCGGCCAGTGGCTGCTCGACGGGGTGCGCGACGCGGACGTACCCGGACTGATCGGCCGCACCATGAACGCGCTGAAGGAACTCCCGTGACCGAGCACGTGACCGAGCCTGTCATCGATTCCGTCATCGATTCCGTGTCGGTACCGACGATCGACGTCCACGCCCACCTCCTGCTCCCGGAGGTGGAGGAGGCCGTCGCCGGCCACCCCGGCCTCGCCGAGGCCCGCGCCCTCGACGCCCGCCGCAACGGACCGGCGGCCCTGACCGTGAACGGTCCGATGGTCGGCGCACGCGTGCCGAAGCTGACGGACCCCGCGGTGCGGCTGGCGGCCATGGACGCACAGGGCGTGGACATCCAGCTGGTCAGCCCGTCCCCGTCGCACTACCACTACTGGGCCGAGCCCCAACCGGCCGAGCGGATCTGCCGGTTGGCGAACGAGGGCACCGCAGCACACTGCGCGAAGGCTCCCGACCGGCTGCACGGCCTGGGCCTGATCCCGCTCCAGCATCCCGACCTCGCGGTCGGCCTGCTCGACCACGCACTGGATCAGGGGCTGAGGGGCGTGGAGATCTCCTCGCACGCGCCCGGCCACGAGCTGTCGGATCCCGCGTACGAACCCCTCTGGTCCCGTGCGGAGGAGACGGGCGCCCTGCTCTTCCTGCACCCGTTCGGCTGCACGCTCGACGAGCGACTGGACCAGTGGTACCTGTCCAACACCGTCGGCCAGCCCACCGAGAACGCGGCCGCCCTCTCCCACCTGATCTTCTCCGGCGTCCTGGACCGCCATCCGGGCCTGAAGCTGATCGCCGCACACGGAGGCGGATATCTCCCCACCCACATCGGCCGCTCCGACCACGCCTGGCGGGTCCGCCCCGACGCCCGGGGCTGCTCACAGGAGCCCAGCAGCTACCTGAGGCAGCTGTACTTCGACTCCCTCGTCCACGACCCCCACGTACTGCGGGAGCTGCTGCGAGCCGCCGGTCCGGAACGGGTCCTGCTCGGCTCCGACTTCCCCTTCGACATGGGCACCGACGACCCGCTCGGCGCACTGCGCGCCGCGGACCTGCCCGACCACGACTTCCACTCCGTCCGCGGCGGAAACGCCGCCGCCCTGCTCGACCTCGTCTGAGGAGGAACCCCCCATGAGCAACCGTCTGCTCACCCACCTGCGGCACGTCGACCTCGCCGTGCCCGACTACGACAAGCAGCTCGACTTCTACGCCGGCGTCTGGGGCCTGACCAAGGTCACCGAGGACTCCGGCATCTCCTTCCTCGCCGCCGAGGGCAGCCCCGAGCAATACGTCGTGCGGCTGCGCAAGGCCGACGAGAAGCGCCTCGACCTGGTCTCCTACGGCGCCGGGAGCACGGCCGACGTCGACACCCTGGCCGAGCAACTCCTCGCCGGGGGCGTGCGGTTGATCTCCCAGCCGGGCAAGGTGGACACCCCTGGCGGCGGCTACGGCTTCCGCTTCTTCGACGTCGACGGGCGCACCATCGAGGTCTTGGCCGACGTCGAGGTCAGGCAGCACCGCAGGATCGAGGAGAAGGAGTCGATCCCGGTCAAGCTGTCGCACGTCGTCCTCAACTCGCCGGACCTCGACAGGACACGCGAGTGGTACGAACGCCACCTCGGCTTCCGCCACTCCGACACACTCAGCTCGCCGCACGTCGGTGACGTCATGCACTTCATGCGGATCAGCAACCAGCATCACTCCATGGCCATCGCCAAGGGCCCGCACACCTCGCTGCACCACGTCTCCTTCGAGATGCGCGGCATCGACGAGTACATGCGCGGCTCCGGCCGCGTGATGCGGGCCGGCTTCCAGAAGGTCTGGGGTCCGGGCCGGCACATGGCGGGCGACAACACGTTCACGTACTTCCTCGACCCGCACGGCAACACCGTCGAGTACACCACCGAGCTGGAAGTGCTGGACGAGGACACCTGGCACCCGCACGTCTACGACTTCTCCAAGCCCGAGGTCACCGACCAGTGGGGCACCGCGAACCCGATGAACGAACTGGTCGCCAAGGAGTCGTTCAACGACGTCGACCGCGGCTGCTTCGTGGCCCCGCCGGTCTGACCGGCCGATACTCCGGCCTCCGACCCTCTGGCCTTCCGGCCCTCTGACCCTCCGGTCCTCCGACCTTCCGCCCCGCAGGGTCCACAGGCGCCCGGGGGCGCGGCGATCCCCTGTCAAGGCCCTGACTGCCCGCCGCGCCCCCGGGCCTTCGCACTCGCCTTCCCGCCTTCCCGCCTTCCCGCCTTCCCGCCTTCCCTCCGACAGGACCCTTCCATGCGTTTCGCCTCGTACGAGTACCGCGACCGAAGACGACAGGTGGCCGTCGTCGAAGCGGACGGCACGCTCTACCCCCTGCCCGGCGTCGACTCCCTGACCGGCCTGCTCGCCGAGGGAGGCGGTCTGCCCGAACTACTCGACGCGGGCTCCGCGAAACTCGACGTCCCGGCCGGTCCCCACGTCTCCGAGGTACGACTGCTGCCGCCCCTCCAGCCGCCCACCGTGCGGGACTTCGTCACCTTCGAGGAACACGTCGAGGGCATACGGCGGTCCGTGGACGGAGCCGCCGGAGTGCCCGAGCAGTGGTACGCGGCCCCGACGTTCTACTTCACCAACCCGTACGCGGTGTACGGCCCGCACGACGACATCCCCGTGCCCCCGGGTTCGAGCGTGCTCGACTTCGAGCTCGAAGTCGCCGCCGTGATCGGGAAGGAGGGCCGCGACCTCACCCCCGAGCAGGCCCGCGACCACATCGTCGGCTACACCGTCTTCAACGACTGGTCCGCCCGCGACCTGCAGTCCGCCGAGATGAGGGTGGGCCTCGGCCCGTGCAAGGGCAAGGACACCGCCACCACCCTCGGCCCGTACCTGGTCACCGCCGACGAGCTGGAGAAGTACCGCGACGAGGACGGCTTCCTGCGCCTGGCGCTGACCGCCGAGATCAACGGCGAGGTGGTCGGCAAGGACCTGCTGTCCAACATGAGCTGGACCTTCGAGGAGATGACCGCCTACGCCTCGCGCGGGACCTGGGTGCGTCCCGGCGACGTCCTCGGCTCCGGCACCTGCGGCAACGGCGGCTGTCTGGCGGAACTGTGGGGTGTACGAGGCCGGCGGGACCCGGCACCGCTGAGGCCCGGCGACACGGTCACGCTCACCGTGGAAGGCATCGGCAGCGTCTCCAACACCGTGGTGACCGGCCCCGGCCCCGTATCGCTCCCGGTCGCCCGGCGCCGCCCCAGGGAGCGGCCGTGACCGCCGGCCTCCGTCCCGAGCGGCTCCTGGGCAAGGTCGTCGTGGTGACGGGCGCGGCGGCCGGCCAGGGCGCCGCGGAGGCCCAGGCACTGACCCGGGAGGGCGCCCGGGTGATCGCCACCGACGTCACGGAGGCACCCGGCTGCCGCCGCCTGGACGTCACCAGCGAGAAGGACTGGGCGGAGCTCGCCGCCGACCTGCGCGAGGCGTACGGACAGGTGCACGGCTTGGTCAACAACGCGGGCGTCACCTGGCGCGCCCGCATCGACGAGGTACGTCCCGAGGACATGGCGCGGGTCCACGCGGTCAATGTCACCGGTCCGCTCCTGGGCATCCAGCACCTGGTGCCGTTGATGCGCGCGGGGGCGTCGATCGTGAACGTCGGTTCGTCGGCGGCGCTGACCGCCCACTACCCGGTCGCGTACACGGCGAGCAAGTGGGCGCTGCGCGGCCTGTCGAGGACCGCCGCCATGGAACTGGGGCGCCGCGGCATCCGCGTGAACACCGTCCACCCCGGCTTCATCGAGACGGACATGACCGCCTCCGCGGCGCCGGCGTTCCGCGAGGCGAACCTCCTCGGGACGCCGCTCGGCCGCACCGGGACGGTCGACGACATCGCCCCGCTCGTGGTGTTCCTGCTGTCCGACGACGCGTCCTTCATCACCGGAGCTGAGATCCCGGTCGACGGCGGCCTCACCTCGCACGGCGGCGCCAAGCCGATCTCGGACGCCCTGCGCACAGACGCCTGAGCAGCACCAACGGAAGACAGAAAGGCCCTTTCACCCATGGACAAGGTCTGCGCGAGCGCCGCGGAGGCGGTCGCCGACATCCCCGACGGGGCGTCCCTGGCCGTCGGCGGCTTCGGCCTCAGCGGCATCCCCGCCGTGCTCATCCAGTCCCTCCACGCCCAGGGCACCACGGGCCTGAAGGTCGTGTCGAACAACTGCGGGGTCGACGCGCACGGACTGGGAGTCCTGCTGGCCGACGGCCGGATCGCCCGGGTCACGGGCAGTTACGTGGGCGAGAACAAGGAGTTCGCCCGCCAGTACCTGTCGGGCGAACTGGAGGTGGAGCTGGTGCCACAGGGCACGCTGGCCGAGCGGATGCGCGCCGGCGGAGCGGGCATCCCCGCCTTCTACACCCCCGCAGGGGTGGGCACCCAGGTCGCCCGTGGCGGACTGCCCTGGCGCCACGCGGCCGACGGCACGGTCGCCGTGGCCTCCCCGCCCAAGGAGACCCGCGACTTCACAGGCCGCACGTACGTACTTGAGCACGGCATCACCACCGACTTCGCCCTCGTGCGGGCCCGGCGCGGCGACCGCCACGGGAACCTGGTCTTCCGCAAGTCCGCCGCCAACTTCAACCCTCTCGCCGCGATGGCCGGCCGGATCACCGTCGCCGAGGTCGAAGAGCTCGTGGAGCCGGGCGAATTGAGCCCCGACGAGGTGCACCTGCCGGGCGTCTTCGTCCAGCGGATCGTGGCCCTGACTCCCGCTCAGGCCGCCGACAAGCAAACAGAGAAGAGGACCGTACGCGCATGAGCACCACCCTCGGTACGCACCTGGGCTGGACCCGCGACCAGATGGCGGCCCGCGCCGCCGCCGAACTAACCGACGGCTCCTACGTCAACCTCGGCATCGGCCTGCCCACCCTGATACCCGGCCACCTCCCACCCGGCGTGCACGTGGTCCTGCACTCGGAGAACGGCATCCTGGGCACCGGCCCGTACCCGACCGAGGACGAGGTCGACCCCGACCTGATCAACGCGGGCAAGGAGACGGTGACCGTCCTGCCCGGCGCCGCCTTCTTCGACTCGGCCCTCTCCTTCGGCATGATCCGCGGCGGCCACATCGACACCGCCGTGCTGGGCGCCATGCAGGTCTCCGCGGCCGGCGACCTGGCCAACTGGATGATCCCCGGCAAGATGGTCAAGGGCATGGGCGGCGCCATGGACCTGGTCCACGGCGCCCGCCGCGTGATCGTCCTGATGGAACACACCGCCAAGGACGGCACCCCGAAGATCGTCAAGGAGTGCACCCTCCCACTCACCGGCGAACGATGCGTCCACCGCATCATCACCGACCTCGCCGTCCTCGACGTCACACCGGAGGGCCTCGCGCTCGTGGAATGCGGACCGGGTGTCACCGCCGAGGACATCGCCGCCCGCACCGATGCGGCTGTGATCCGGAGGCCATGAGCGGTGAACGGGTCGGCTGTCGAGGCCCCTGCGCAGGGGCCTGACCCCGCGGGTCCGGGTCCACCGCCTCCGCGTCCCGGTTGCGCTGCGGGCGATGGTACGGACGGGTGTGGCTCTCCTCCGGAGAAGCTCTGGAGGCGTGGGAGGCGGCAGCCCGTGTCCGGGGGAGGAACTCGAGGCAGGCGTGATGAGCTCCCAGGTTCGGGCATGCCCGAACCAGCTACCGGGGCAGCGCGCCGGAGCCGCAGACTTTCACTCAAAGGCCGTCGCAGGCCGCCAGACGGCGACCCGCGCAAAGCTCGCCGCGGAAAACGCCCTCCTATGCGACGACGGCTCCCGGCCCAGCTACTCCCGCGTCAGCGGCCCCACCGCCGACACCGCCGCCGGCCACACCGCCCGCACTCTCACCGACCTCGCCGACCACATCGGGCCCTCACCTACGCCGACCTCGGCGACAGCCTCGGCGCCAAGGTTAATCGACAGCTCCCTGCCTTATGCTCGCCACCGGAATGCGAGACAGCACCTCATGAGAGGAGAGATACGATCTCGCGCAGATCGGTCACCTCACAGTCTGCCCTGGCGCCCGCAGGAAGTGTCATCGCCGGTGCTGCCTGATCCCGGAAAAGGCACGAAATTGCTCCGGAATTTCGTGCCGCGGTTACGTCAGATTCCACCGAGTCGCCAACCATCAAGATTCTTCCGACCGGTACGCTGATAAAATTTGCAACTGTTTGCAAGGCGAGGGCATTTGGCTTCCCCAATGTCACGGCCCGCCGCGCCAAGACCTCCTCGGCCGCAGCCACGATCCACCCCGATGCCGGCAAAGGTCCGCTTCTCGCCCCGTACCAGCGGTCACGGGCGGTGGCATAGAGTCCCTCCACCCGGCCGGAGATACGCAGCAGCCGCGCCACGTCCTGATAGCCAAAGCTTTCACTGTAACCGACGACGACAGCGCAGGGAGAGTCTTCTGAGGCAGGAGCGGAAGCCAGGGTTTCGACCGGCATTCCGAACGAGCGGAACTCTTCAGCCAGAGCACTTCCGTCCTCGACGGTTACGTAATGTCGCCGGTGGCTCTGAGTGGAACGAAGGTGCAGCGCCGCCAAGAAAGAGCTGGTGAACATATCCTCTCGTTCTGATGGAATTCCGATGTCAGCCAGTCGGTCACAGAGGAACCCGCGGTCGCGGTTCGCATAGTTACTGAGAAAGCAGACCTTCAGGCCAGCCGCCCGAATCCTCTTGATAACTTCGCCGATATGTGGGATGGGTTCGAAACTTCGCCACACAACGCCGTCCAAGTCGAAGGCAACAGCATCAACCCGTTCCCGCATGTTTCCCTGTACCCTTTGCGCGGTCTGCTGCGGATCCGGTCCGGCATGATTCAATTTCGTCATGTGGCTCCTAGGCTCATACTCCGACGGGGCACCGGTCTGGACGCGAGAGGAGGCCTTAAGTAACTCAACTTTGTCCGCTCCGGCAGGTGCATCTTCGGGGTAAAGGGGGTCGCTCCTGTCGAAGATTCTGTCTGTCGCTTTTTCTTTCGAGCTATGAAGGAAAGAAAACACTTTACACTGACCGAAATTCTGGTCGAGCTTACCCCTGTACTCCATTGATTTTTCGGAGGCGAGGATTTCCGCAAGCGTGTGATTGCCCAGATCGCCGAGTATCCATGCGTCGTCCAGCGGCTTTCCGTGAATGTTTAATGCCCACGGAGAAGCGAGCAGCGTGCCATCGGTGAGGAGCCCAAAGGATTCTCGCATCAGATCGCACGGATTGACACCGTCATCGGTGCCGGCCAGGTGTCGCATGGCACACTGGAGCTTTATTTTTGGTTTTCCGTACGTGCTTTCCAGCCGCTGCAGGGTGGAGATCGCGTCGAGGTACTGCGCTCTGGTGGGAACCATATCGCGGCGGAAGGTCCCGCGACCCACCGGAAATAGCCTCATGAGCAGCAGCGTGTCGATGCCGTGCTCGAAAAGCTCACGGTAGATCTGTTCCAGCCGTTCCGGGCTGCAATTCACAGTGGTGAGCGGGCATTCTGCCCGGACCTTGACGCCCGCTCGAGCGAACCTGGCTGCATGCAAAAGGTTCCGGCTCGCATAATGACGGGGCCGGAATTCCGGATTGCCATAGCCTGGCGAGTCGAAGGTAAAATTGAGCTCTCCGATGAGCGGAGCGATCTGGTCGGGCTTCCAGGTGATCAGTCCTGCTCCCGTCGCGGTGAGGGTGACGTTGTCCCGACCGAAGCGAGAGCCTGCCTCGGACATCACCTGTACATTTTCGGGCAGGACCATGGGGTCGCCGCCGGAGAAGTCGATTTTCGGGTTGTATCCGGAAAGATGGTCCAGGATGCGCATCTTGCCGGCCAGATCGAGCTCGAGATCCCGGCCCTGGCGCCACCGTGCCGCCTGGACATAGATGCTGTCCTGCCCCGGCTGGTCCGGCACTTGGTCCGTCCGGGACAGTGCATCGGACCTGGTCTCCGTGGTTCCTCGGCGACGGCGAACATGCACTGCGTCGACGCTGCACATGGGGCAGTCCCATGGGCACACAAGGGTGAGCGACCAGATCAAGTCGATGCGCGGTAGGTGCGTCAGCGCAGGTGTGTCAGCGCCTCGACCGGTAGTTGCGGATAACTGGGTTTCAGGCTTCACGGGGATGCTCCCGGTTCCTCGAAGGCCAGGGGGCGCAGGAGAGAGTCTGCGAGTTGCGGGGCGCCCAGAATGTGCGCAGAGCGGTCAATGAAGTAAGAGACCTCGTCACCACAAGGTTCGGCTCGCTGTGCCTCGGTGTGATGCAGCTGGGTCAGGAGTTCCACGGCCTGCTCCGCATACGGTCCGCCGTGGAACTCCGCCAGCCCGTTGGCGACTTCTCGCCTGATCCACCAGTGAGGGTCACGGGAGAGCCGTTCCAGGCCCGCAACACGTACGGAGGAGGACATCGAGACAAGCGAGCTGTAGCGGACAAGGAAGAGGACCAGGGCCCAGCGGATCGCTTCGTCGGCGTCCTGCTCCAGCAGCGTCATAAGCTCTCCGACCGCAGAGGGGGTCTTCTGGAGAGCGGTCATGGCTGCGGCTGTCAGGCTGCACATGGTGTCGACAAGGTGCATATAGGGGTCTTCGCCCAGCGGAACGTCCGTCCGTTCCGAGATGAAGCCCTGGATTTTCGAGAACCGAGCGTGCTCGATGTCGATGTCTCGCCGCGCGACTCTTTCGCGGAAGATCTTCAGAACCACGTCGCGTTCTGCAGGCCGGTTGAGCGTGATGTTCACGTCGGAGATGAGGCCGAGACTGTATCTGGCCGCGAATCCCACGTCGTCGGTGTCCTGGGCGAGATTCTTGAGCAGCGCAGTCCTGGTCCCGAGGTCCGGGAGGCTGGGTAATTCCCTGGCCATCTTCAACCGTACGGACGGACTGGCGTCCGACGCGAGACGTTCGAGCAAGGGGAGGATGGGGGCCGGGTTGTGCTCCGCCATACCGATGAGTGAGGTGACCAATCGAGCCCGGACCCAGTCAGATGGGTCTTCGGCCAGTGTGAGGCAGACATCGGTCCCGGCCCCGTTCCTGTAGCGGGACAGATAGTTCGCAACGCACCATCGCACCTGAGGGTTTTCGTCGCGACTCATGGTCCCGATCGTGTCGCTCTCCTGGGATGCGATGCCGAGGTCACATCCGAGCAGACCAACACAAACGGCGTGACGGCATCTCCAGGACATCTCTCCCACACGGCTCAGGTCATGGGCTTTCGCTGCCTTCCCCGACTGGTTCCATGTGCGCAGCAGGGAGTAGCCACCGGCACGCCGTACTCTCCAGTGATAGTCGTCGGCCAGTGACCACAGCAGTTGCAGGGACTGCGGTGACGGCTTGCGAGCGCTGCCGAGCGCCTGAGCCACCGTCTCTCGTGATTCCCAGTCGCCGCCGTCCGTACAGGCCAGCACTTCGGCATCGGCTTCGCGGTCGATCCAGCCGACGAGGGTGTCTGCGGACAGGGTCCGTATCAGGTAGTTGTCCGAGGCAGCGAGGGTCCGGACGGCAGGGAGCAGGCGGTGCGGCGGCAGCTCCAAGTGAGCGGCAACGCTACAGGCAACTGCGCGCCACCGGTCGTCAAGGCCTGCAAGAAGCTCCAGGCTCTGGAGCATGACGTCGGGATTGTCACGCAGGGAGAGCAGTAGATTCTCCACAATCCCAGGGGTGTTGACGAGACGGCTCTCTGTCAGTCCGGTTATGAGCGAGGCGACTTCATGCATGTCCGGCTGGTCCGAGAGCTGCTGGCGGAGATGCCTTGCCACGATGTGTTCCAGGATGATCTCGAAACGGAAACCCAACGCTCCGTTCTTCTCCGTGAGGACACCCTCGACCAGCAGCCGTCGGCACATGGCAAGATCGGACGGCGGAAGGGCACTCACCGGCACAGAAGGCCGCTCTCGGTCCAGCATGAGTTCGGACATCCGGAAGAGGGACGCCATGATTTCGATACTGTCCGAGCCGTCCGGGAAACGTTCGTCGAAGAACCGGTCGATCAGAGCCCCCCGGCTGAAAGTGCGTTCGAGAGCCGGGGTGCTCCCGCGGTAGACCTCGGCAATCAACCGCAGGAATATCGGTTCCCGGCACAGAACGCGCAGCTTGTGAGTCAGCCTGCCTGTGAGGGCGAATCCCCTCTTGTAGGTCTGCCAGGCGTTCTCCATCTCGGCGGGCTGGAATGCGGCCACGGGCGTACCCGGCATGCTGCTGTTGACCACCAGCTCATCCCGGTAGACCGCCCGACCGAAGTGGCCCAGCATGTGCCGCGCGTTGCGGACCCAGAACAGCCAGTCGCCGGAGCGGCAGCTGACTGCGAAGCGGATGGGCCAGTCGTGCGCGCGAATGTCGCGCGTCAACTCGTTCAGTTCCATTCGCAGTTCGTCGCGGCCGACCGCACGCTCGTTGAGGGCGTCGATGAAAATAAAGAGTGTGTGGCCCTGCTCCTTTACTCGGCGCGCGGCCTCCTCCATCACCTCCCCGTCACCCGCCGTGAACCCCAAGTCCTGGGCCAGCGCGTCCGTAAGCCGCCCGTCCAGCTGGGAGCCGTGGTAGAAGACCACGGGCGAGCGCATGCCCAGTTCGGTGGCCAGCGTGCACAACAGGCTCGTCTTTCCTCTGCCGGCCTCGCCGACGGCGGAGAAGACGATCGTGTTCGAAGCCAGGAACCGAGTCCACGCCTGCTGCATTGCCGGTCTCTCGACGTAGAGGTCGGGCAGGTGCTGATGGTCGAGCACCTCCCCGGCATCGCTCGGTGTTCCAACGAGGAGTTCCATCTCGCGTTGACGCTGGCGCCGTGCCAGAGCGAGAAGATCGGCCGATTCGGGCAGGTAGCCTTTGCTCACCGCTGCCGGATGCGCCGGCCGGCCGGCACTCCGGTCGTGATCGGCCTCGTCCTGTAAGGGCGTTGGAAGGAGCTGTGGTTCTCCAGCAGCGGGTGTCGTGATCCAGCGGTTGCGGGTCAGCGCCAGTTGGTCCACTGTCCCTGTCCCGCGGTGCATGGGCCGCGGGAGGCTGCGGGAGATCATGGTCCGCAGCAGTTCCCGGTACACAGTGCCAAAGGTGAGGAACTCGGGCCCGCTGGGCAGGCCGTTACGCAGGAGGCTGAGCAGCTCGCCGGTGAAGGCGGTGTAGGTCGCGCCTTCGGGAGCCAGAGCCACAGCATTGGCCGCTGTCGAGGTGAGGGTGTACGTACCTTCGATGGAAACTTGCCCGGCGAAGGACTCCTCAGGTGAGCTCATTCCCTGGATGGCCCGGCCGCTGAAGCAGCAGTCCAGAATGACGATGCGGTTGCTGGCGGGGCTGTCGCCGACGATGTCCCTGATCAGCGCGTACGGTAGCGCGCTGACCACCAGTTCGTCGGGGTCCGTGTCGGCCAGGCTCAGGTAGAGCTCGTTCTGCGCGCTGGTCAGGCCATGGCCGGCGTAGTAGAAGAGCAGGGTGTCGCTCGCGGCGGCTGCGACCCGGCGCAAGGAGCGGTACACGTCTCGCAGTACGTGAGGGTCCGGCAGGACGATGCACCGGTCGGCAGCGAACCCGCCGGACTCCGGATCGGCGATGATGTCGACCAGGGCGCTGAGGTTGTTCCGGACTGCTGGCAGATCGGACAGTTCTGTGGACCTGTACTTGCTGGCGCCGATGAGGATCGCCAGGGACGTCTGTGGATCCGGAAGCCGCATCGCGACCTCTAACTGGGTGGTGTGGCGTTGTTGGTTACCGTCTCGCCAGACCTCTGCTCGCCAGGAGCCCGCTGCAGCAGTTGCACAGCCAGAGCGGCATTGTCCGACGTGAGGGTGACGGCCTGTCCGTCCGCCAGTGTGATCGTGAGGGTGGCTTCCCTCGGCCTGCCGGCCCGCGATCGCGTCAGCCAGGATGACAGTGCTAGCCCCAGCTGTCCTGCGAGAGTACCGACGGTGCCGCCCACCAGGCCCTCAACCACCAGTTCCACCATGGAACCCATCGAGCCGGCAGGCGGCGGGAGAGTGCGCCGGTTCACGCGTCCCCGGAGGCCGGGCTCCTGCCTGAGCCAGTCCCACAGGGACTCGGCGTCGTCGTCGCTTCCGCTGATGACGATCCTGAAATCGGTCATGGAAACCCCCCGCAGGCCCGGCCCGTGATGTCAGCTGAACAGGCGATGTGTGCCTCGCTCTTGGAGCAGCATGGGCAGTGATAGGAGACGCGTCAACGGTCAGGTGACGCAGGAAGCGCGAAGAGAAGGCGGGACAGACGGTACTCGTCCCGGCCCCCACTGTCTGCGGTTTCAGCCCATTTGCGTAGGCCGGAGGGCGGTGCCGTCTGCGGAATGCACTGCCGTTCACCGGTGTCCCGGCGTTGTCGTGCCTCGCAAGTTGCCCGTCGGCGGTGCGCCGTTCCTCCGCTGCCTGAAGGATCTTGGCGCACTCGTCGGCCGTGGCCTGCATGCGCTCCTTGGCCAAATCCGCAGGCAGCGGCAGACGAGTCGGGCTGTACGGCCAGTGCAGGGCCATCTCACGCGAAGATGCGCTCTGACCTGCGCGGACGTATCGCATCGGCCAGCGCGATGCACGGTTCTCGCTCGTCGGCTGAGAAGTGCCGGTCTCTCAGCCGACGACGAGGGCGACGAGCGTGATGAAGGCCAGGTCGGGATCGACCGTGAGATCCAAGGACTTCATCGAGGTCCCCGAACTCGCGATCGCCGGCCAGCACGAAGAACCCATCGGCCGGGAGGGCACCCTCGGCGATCTCGGCCTGGCGCTCCCAGTCGATGCGGCGCGGCTCGCGGAGACGGTAGACGTTCAGCTCCGCCTCGGCGTCGTCCGGGCGGACGAGTCCGTTGGAGCAATCGCTCGGGCGCGCGTTGTGCCTGGCGACCTCCTTGCGGCCCGGAGCCTGATCAGCTCCCGCACGGTCATCCGTTCGGGCAGCCCGGCGACCTCCCACTCGGTGAGCGGCTCGCCCGTCACGGTCTCGTCCCGGAAACTCACGGTCGCCATCAGGCACCTCGCTTGATCTGCGTGAGGATGGACTCGTCGGTGATCTCGGTGTCGGCGGCCAGCAGGAATGCTTTGCTGAGGATCAGTGAGAGCCGGTCGTCCCCGAACGGCAGGAACACCTTGCCGTCCGCCGAGCGCCGTGCCGGGACGACGCACAGGTAGCTGTCGTCCGGTTCCATCAGGATGTTGGCCGAGCCCAGGTGGATCTTGTACGTCGCCAGATCCCCGCGGACCACCAGGAAGCGCCCGTCGAGCGAGCACCGGCCGGCGATCTTCAGGCGCGGCAGGATCCGATCCAGCGCGTCGCGGCGCGATTCGGCGCTCTCGGTCAGCTCGGCGAAGGATGCCCGCTCCCAGTAGGTGCGCTCGGGGCCGCCGTCACTCCAGTCGGGATCGGCGGCGATCGAGGTCACGCCGACGAAGAGGTCCACGTCGCGCATCGCCTCGCTGAACACCATCGGAGGCACGTCGGTGAGCGGTGCCTCGCGCCAGGCGCCCTCCACCCGGCGGTCGAAGCGCACCTGGTCGGTCGAGGCCAGTTCGTCGTCGCCCGCCCAGTCGGCCCAGGTGTGGAAGAAGCGGACCCGCCACTCCCCCGCCGCCAGTGTGCGCTCGGCCTCGTCGCCGTCCCCGTCGTCCCAGGGGCCGAGCAGGTCGCTCTTCCATCCACGGGCCCGGAACAGGGCGAACATCCTGCGGTAGTGGACGAGGTGCGCGGCGAAGCGGTTGGAGTAGACGCGCGTCTCCTCCTCGGCCGGGGTGAGGAGGTATATCTCGCGGAACGCCTGCTTGAACGGCTGGCGGATCCGCCGTTCGACGAGCAGATCCCGCCAGGCCCGTACGGTGTCCGGCTCGGAGCGGATGGGGTGCCACAGCCGGACGGAGGCGTCGTCGGGCGCCTCGGGAAGGTGCTCGTCCGTCTCGGGCAGTACGGCCTGCCACTCGCCGGGGCCGACCTCGATCTCCCAGATCAGCCGGCGTACGAGAGTCCGGGCGAGGGGGTGCCCGGCCAGCTCGGTGCGCCACCAGCCGTACGGATGGACCGCCTCGACGGTGAAGCCGCCCTCCAACGCGCGTACGAGGGTGACGAGTTGGGCGTTCACCCGCTTCACCAGGTCGCGCAGCTCCTTGACCAGGGCGGCGTGGTCGCGGCGGACCGGCGCCGGGACGCCGCGCAGCGGACGGCCGTCCTTCTCCCAGGTCAGCGTGGCGGTCTCGGTGACCATGACGACGGCCTGGTAGTCCCCGGCCGTCCGGCGCAGGACGCCGCCCGCGGAGGAGCCGCTGATGGATGCAGTCTCGAACTCCAGCCTCGGCAGTCGTAGCGCCACGTCGGTGCGCTCGGCCAGGGCCGCGTCGGCCTTCTTGAGCATCTTGTCGAGCTGCTTGGGCACCCCGGCGTGCCGGACGGTCCGGCGCACGGTGCGGATCGCGGTCACCAGCTCGGGCGTCGGGAAGTCCTGCGCGGCGCGGACCACCTCGTACAGCAGGGCCTGCGACGGAAGCGTCTTGGCCGCCGTCGGGGCCAGGGCGACGCCGGGCAGCAGCCGTTCGAACAGCTCGGGCAGCCAGGGCTCGTCGCGCAGCAGCGCCACCCGCAGGGCCTGTCCGAGCGAGGTGATCTCCCGGTCCGTGAACGCCTTGTCCGCCCGGTAGGGAATCTCGCCCGCCCGGATCGCGTCGGTGCGGTCGGCCGCCGCTTCCAGCGCGCGGCGGGCGAACGCCACGTAAGCGGGGTTGTCGGCCGACCTGCGCCACGCGTGCGCGAGCGGCGAGACGAACCTGTGGCCCCGGTCGATCTCGGACAGCAGCGCCTGTTCGGCCGGGCCGAGGCCGGCGATGGCGGCGATCTCGTCCGCGACGATGGGGCCCACATCACGGGACAGGCGCTCCACGGCCGCGCGCAGTGTCCCGTCACCGGCGAGCCCCGCGACCGCCAGCAGCGCGTACGGCTGGCGCACGGTGTCCTTCTCCAGCCAGAACCCGACCAGACGGCGGGCCGGTTCGGAGACGTCGGGCAGCGGCCCCGTGCAGCGCTCCAGCGCGCCCAGGCCCAGAGTGAGGTCCGCCCAGCCGCGCTCCTCGCACCGTTCCACGAGCGCCTCGAACAGCCGGCGGCACGCGTCGGGCGCAAAGCGCGGCTGCCGTTCCCTGGCCGCTTGCTCTACCGCGAAGCGGACCGTCGTCATCGCGTGCGGGGCCGAGGCGTCCAGCCGGTAGGCCGCCACGAGCAGGCTGCCGAGCTCCTCGTCGGAGACCTGCGACAGATCCGGGTGCCTGTCCTTGTCCTCAAGGTCCTGGAGTGCGAAGTCCGGGTCGGTCAGTACGCGCATCAGCCGGATGGCGAGGCTCATCGGGCACCCCTCTTGATCTGACGGAGGATGGTCTCGTCGGTGATCTTGGTGTCGGCGGCGAGCAGGAATGCCTTGCTGAGGATCAGGGAGAGCCGTTCGTCCTCGAACGGCAGGAACACCTTGCCGCCGCCCTTGCCGCGCGACGGGACGATGCACAGGTAGGCGTCGTCGGGCTGCATCAGGATGTTCGCCGAGCCCAGATGGATCTTGTACGTCGCCAGATCCCCGCGGACCACCAGGAAGCGCCCGTCGAGCGAGCACCGGTCGGCGATCTTCAGGCGCGGCAGGATCCGTTCCAGCGCCTCGCGGCGGACCTCGGCGCTCGCCGTCAGCGCACCGAACGTGGCCGTCCGCCAGTACACGGCCCAGCGGTCCTCGCCCCGGTCGGTCCAGTCGGGATCGGCGGCGATCGACGTCACGCCCACGAACAGATCGACGTCCCGCATCGCCTCGCTGAACACCAGCGGGGGCACCTCCGCCAGCGCGGCCTCCCGCCAGCGCCGGCCGTCCCGACGCTCGAAGCGGACCTGGTCCGTCGCGGCGTGCTCGGGCGCGTAGCCGCCGCCGTCGTCCGCGGCGGGCTCGTGGTGGAAGCAGGCCCGCCACCCGCCGTCGCCGAACTCGGCCCGCGCCGTCCCGTCGTAGCCGCCGTCGTGCCGGCCGAGGAAGTTGGCCTGCCAGCCGCGTTCCTTGAACAGCGCGTAGAGCTGCAGGTAGTGGACGATGTGGGCGGCGAACCGGTTGGAGTAGACGCCGGTCTCCTCCTCCGCCGGGGTGAGCAGGTAGATCTCCCGGAAGGCCTGTTTGAACGGCTGCCGCAGCCGCTCGGCGACGAGCCGCTCCCGCCACGCCCTGACGTCGCCCGCCGACGCCCGGAGGGGATGCCACAACCGGACGCGCTCGGGTTCGCCGGGCAGCTCGGCCATCGGCGCCACCGCACGCCACTCGCCATCGGCATCCCCGACGTTGCGGAACTCCCAGATCAGGCCGCGGACAAGCACCCCGGTGACCGGATGATCGCGGTAGTAGCGGCACCACTCGTCGTACGGCCACTCGCGCCCGGCCGACATCAGCGCCTCGACGCGGGCCCGCTCAGCCGACAGTGTTCCCCGCACCTCCTTGGCCAGGGCCTTCAACTCCTGGAGCTCGTCCGGGAAGCCGTCCTTCACTGCCGCCGGAGCCGTGCGGGTGGTCCCTGCGTCGGGGCGTGTGAAGGTGAGCCGCACGGTCGCCGCGTCCTCGATCGCCACCCGTACCCGGTGCCCTCCCAACTCCCGTTCCACTGAACCGTCGGGCGCCAGGCCGTGGTCCGGCACGCTGCGCTCGATGAGCTGCTCCGCCGTGATGCCCTGCTTCCCGGCTGCCGTCACCAGCGCGGTGTCGAGCTGCTTGCGCAGAGCCCGGTGCTTGATCCGGGACCGCAACCGCCACAGGGCTTCCAAAGAGTCCGGATCGCCGGTCTCGGCCAGCGCGTTGATCGCCGCGCCCGCGAGCTTGAGGTCCTCGATCACACCGGTTCCGGGGCCGCCGGCCCGCAGAGCGAGCGCACCGAGGTGCCGCACCGCGGCCGGGCCGCCGGTCAGCGCGGCCGCCCAGACGACGCCGCGCGCCAGGTCCCCGTCGTTCTGGTGGACGACGTAGTGGTAGTGGTGATCGCCGTGGATCCAGCCGGTGTGCGCACCGCTTCCCGTGCTGCACAGCACATCGTCCCCGGCCAGCGACCGCAGGACATCGGCCACGGCGTCCCGGGCCGACGCCGCGTCCGCGAGTTCGAGACACGTCCGCCGCCACCTCTGCGTGGGGCGCGGCCCCGACAGGCTTGCCAAGTGCCGCACAAGACAGGCCAGTTCCGGCGTCGGCGAGGTCTTCACACGGTCCCTCAGCGGGGCGGCCCAGGGAGCGTCGGCGGGGATGAGTCCCTCCGGGATGTGCGCCTCGTCCACGCTCGCGAGCAGCGCGCGCAGGCGCAGGGCGAGCGACGTGCGCAGGCGCGCCTCGACCGTGGTGTCCATGAGCTCCGTGTGCGCGTGCCGCAGCCAGGGGATGACCGCACGACGGCCGTCGGCGTCGAGCTGGTCGGCGGCGTTCAGCACCATTCCCAGCGAACGGGCGAACCAGTAGCCCATGCTGTACTCGCCGGCGCGGAGCAGCATCACCGCGATCTCGTCGGGCGTCCAGCCGCGCACCCGCGAGATCAGGGGCCCGATCTCGTCGTCGTACTGCCACAAGCTCGTGTCGTCGAAGCAGGCGGCCAGCATGAGGCACAGGACCGCGGCCCTGCCCTCCTCGTCCGCGCAGGCCGCGAGCCGACCGTCGATCTCGGCCTGGGTCGCCGCGCCCGCCGCCCTGGATCGCCGGTGCTCGTGCCCCATGGCCCGACGGAACTCGGTCCGCTGACGTTCCAGGAGGTCGACGAGCCAGCGTGCGCGGTGGAGCGCGGCGGACCTCACGTCGTCGAGCGCGTCGTTCCTACGGGATTCGGCCACCAAGGCGTCGTACAGCATGGCGGGATGATGACAGAGGGGACTGACAACACGATCAACTCAATGGATCCTCTCCTCTGTTCATGTCCTCTGTTCATGTCATTCCCGGTTCCAACTGCGGGCGGCCCGGAGGTGAGCGCACGCTGCACAGCTGTGACGAATCGCTGCCACACCCGGTCGGAAGCCGTCAGGCGCACGGTGTGTTTCCCCCCGCCAGGGGCTGCGCCGGCGGGCGGTCGGCCGCTGGTCGACTATGCCGTCGCGTCCAGGGCGTGGCCGCGGCTCTTGACCCTCTCGTAGGCGCGGCAGTGGGCCTCGATGTCGTTTGCGGTGCCACGGTGTGCGGCCGCGCCAGTGCACAACGCGTGCACAATTCGACGGGAACTCGCGGGAACTCCCATGTAGACAGGTAGACGGGTAGAAGCGGGATGAGCCCCAATGCAGGAAAGGGCCCGGACCGGGCCATAAGTCCAGGTCAGGGCCTTGATGGCAGACGAGTCGGGCTGTACGCCGGGTTCTCGCGAGCCCTCTAGCCAGAGCTCGGCACTCACCGAAAGCATCCGCTAAGACGCCCACGGCGTTTCGATTAGGAGGGCTTTGAGCTCGGCGGCGTGGTCGGCCATCGCCACCTTCCAAGGCTCGGGATCCTCCACGGCGATCTCCCGCCACAGCCGGGCCACGGCGACAGCAAACGCTTCCAGCGCCTTCGGATCGGACTCACGCCACGACGGAACACACTGCACCCACGAGACCGCCCGCACAGCCGTCGCCCCGGCCTCCATGATCCGCAGCGCGAGCATGAACGGGTCGATCCAGGCCGCGCCCCGCGTCGGCCACGCCCAGTCGATCAGGCGCGCCCTGCCTCTGTGGATGAGCACGTTGTCCGGGGCGAAGTCCGTGTGCAACAGCGCGTCCCCGGCGAACAGCTCCGACTGTCCTTCCTCCGCGTACGTCCCCCACCGATCCTCCGCCGTCTTCAGGCCGGCGTCGTCAGGCGCGGTGACCTCCTGCAGCTCGGCGAGCGCGGCCAAGACCAGAGTGAGGTCGTCCGTGGTGGTGTAGTCGGCGTGGCGGCCGTCGACCGCCTCGTAGCCGAGAAGCACCCAGCCGCCTGCCTCCACATGCCACAACAGCCTCGGGCAGGACGCAGGCAAACAGGGACTGATCGCAATCTCCCGTTTCTGAGAGGCGACCTGGGGATTGTCGGCGGGGATGCCCTTGACGAAGACGCGGCCCGTCTCGGTGTCGAGGAGGGCGGCGATGGCGCTGTTGATGCCGCCGTCGGCTGTGTGGGCAGCGGTGATGCGGCCGGTCTGGACGGTGACCGCCTGGCGAGCGGCGGCGGGCAGCTCGTCGAAGGCGACGCGGGGCATGGACACGGGGCGCAGTTCCTCAGGAAGTACGGGCGAACGGGACGCTGCCCCGGCCAGCGTAGGCCGGGGCAGCGCAGAGCGGCGATCCGGTCTAGTACGGGTTGTCGTCACCGGCGGAGCAGTTGCATTCCGCTGCCTGGGCGACGTCGTCGTCCACGTCTCCGATGATCCGGAACTCACCCTTGCCGATCGCGGGAACCTGGACGGGGACGGGCAGAGCGCGGTTCGCGGGGACGACGGGGCGGTGGCGGCCGATGGTGACCATCACAGGCTCGGGCCGGGGCAGCGTCGCGGTGGGTGAAGTCATGATCCGTAACCTCCGTGTTGGCAGTAGAGCGATCGGTTGTCCCCCGCCTCCTGGTAGAGCTTCGCCAGCGGTCGGCACGTCCTGCATGTGACGGCCTTCGTGCAGCCGGAGCATCCACCGGTGCGGAGCTGTAGGGACTCGGCGATGGCGCCGAGCCGGGATAGACCTTCGAGACCTTCCGTCATGAGGTTCACGCTCGGATCGCGGCCGACTTTGCAGATGGACGCGATGCCGTGGGGATCGACGTGGAAGAAGGTGTGGCCGGCGTTGCAGCCCTTGAAGATGCTGCGCGGCCGCAGGTGATCGGAGGCCTGCGCGGCGAGCGGGTTCGCTTCGCCGTCGATCGTCGGCGACATGCTCGAATACACCTGGTGCGGGAAGCCCCATCGGTCCTCTGCGAGCCGCACCATGTCGTCCAGTTCGTGCGCGTTGGAGTCGGACACGATCACGTTGACCCGTACGGGCAGGCCGGCCTCACGCGCTGCGTCGAGGCCGCGGGTGAACCGGCTCCACGAGCCGCGGTTTCGGGTAACGGCCTCGTACGCCTCCTCGGTCGCGCCGTACAGGCTGACCGTGAGCCGATACGGCCGGTAGCGGGAGAACAGGTCCCGGATGGCGGTCTTGTGGAGCTGGGATCCGTTCGTCGATACCTGCACCATCAGACCCAGCTCGTTTGCGTACTCGTACGCCGCCCCGAACTGCGGATCGATCAGCGCCTCGCCACCGGTGATCTGCAGCCACAGCACCCCGGCATCACGCAGCATCTCCAGCAGCCGCTGCTTGCCCTCCCATGACAGCCCGGCGAACCTCTTCTCGCCGAGGTAGCAGAAGCCGCAGTCGTAGTCGCACCCGAGGTTGATCTCCCAGGACGCCTTCACGAAGCCGTACGGCGACGGCTCGCGGACGAGCATCACAGCAGACAGGCGGCCTTCCGGCAGGGTCATCCCCCACGCCTGGGAGGCCGCGTCGTGCAACCAGGCCGGTGCCGCCCGACCTTCGCCGGCCGTGTTACGCAACTCCTCATAGCTCGACGGGTGGATCTGGACGCCTTGGGCGTGGCCAGGCCGCAGGACGAGGTACTGCCCCAGGAACGGGCTGGCGAGCAGACGGTGCATCGGGTTCCCTCATGGGTCGGGCGGGCGAGAGCCGTGGGTGGCGGCCCCCGGTGCCCGCAAAGAGGAGCGGCTGACTACCGGAGCCTGGGACGAACCAGGAGCGACGCCGGTGTGTCAGATGCCCGGGGGCTGACCGCTCAGGACAGGCGTGCAGAGCTGCTGACGACACAGCGTGGCCAGGGCCCGGCACGTCAGGGCGAGGTCTTCAACGTGGACAGCCGCCGTGCGGTGATTCGAGCCCGGCACGCTATCGAGAGCCTTACGGGTGCGGACGAGGAGCCAGCGCGCGGTCTCACGGTCACTGGTGTCCTCCGACCACCCTTCGACCGCCGCTTCCAGCGCGGCGGCCAACATCTCCACGTGCCGGCGCAGGTAGCCGGTCAGTCTGTCTACCTCAGCCCGGTCTGGGACCTTGTCGGGCAACCCGTTGGTCAGCTCCAAGGCTTCCGTCCAAGCCTGACGGAACATGTCGAAGTCGAGCGGCCGGCCGTCAGTCACTATCGGTCTCCTCCACCGCGGCCAGACGAAAGCGGCCCACGTTGACCAACTGCGCAACTGCGTCGGCCTGACAGACGGCTTCGGGTCGGCCCGGCGGCACGCACCAGGAGGATCGGGCCAGATACCGGCTTGAGTCGATGCTCGGGTGCGGCACGCCAAGGAAGCTGCCCGCGACGAGGCAGACGGTGTCCGGCACGCGCCAGGTCGCGCATGTGCTGGACGGGACCAGGAAGTAGTACCGGCCTGACTGCCGGTCGACGAACACCGGTCCGCCGTGCAGAGCGGTGGCCAGATACTCGTCGACCCTGCCGCGATCCTCGCTGCGAGCAGCGGCAAATACGATGTCGGCCGGGACGCGGATGGCGGCGAAGGAGACACCGCAGCGCAGGAGGGCGACATCCATGGCCTGCCACTCAGCGCGCGCTCGGGCCGGATGGTCGGCAGCCCGCAGGAGCCACTCGGTGACCTCCAGCTCGTGATCGCCGCGCGGGTGCACCACCGCCCCGGTCTCCGTGTCGACCAGGCGCAGCATCGTGCGGGGTGACTCATTCGAGTCATGTGCATGGATAACGGTGTCCATGAGCAATTGCGTCCCTACTAGGCTCGATCGGTGATGTCTACGACGGTAGAAATCCGGCATCAAAGCCTGAAGTGACTGTGAGTACAGGTGGTTTGCGCTCAGACCCCGAGAACGGACACCCCATGCGGCCAAGCCCACGAGAAACCCTGACCGGCGGTACGGGGAAGCCGGTGCGGCCCCGTTCAGGCCTCATCTCGGGGTATGTCCTGCGCGTCATCAGGGAGCAGCAGGGTTACACCCAAGAGGAGCTCGCCGAGCACCTGATGGTCTCCCCGGACACCATCGCCGGCTGGGAAACAGGGCGCCGCCCGCTGACCTCCGTGCCGGTCGGCCAGATGCTCATGCACCGTCACCGGCTCATGCAGATGAGCACCCCGTCCGCGCTCTTGGAGGCCCTCGAGCGCGCTCTGGAGGCGGACATCCTCCTGTCGACCGTGCTCGACGAAGACGCCACGGTCGAGGAAAGCCCGCTCGGCGCGATGGTGATGCAGCGCGAACTCGGCGAGATCCTGGCGTGGCCGCTCAACGGCGTACCGCCGCAGCCCATCCGGGACTTGCCCCAGCCACCGCGCCCCCGGCGTGGCCCCGCCCCGGTCGGCCCGCAGCTCAGCCAGCCGGAACGTGCGGTGTTCTTCTCCACCGTGCGGCGCACCGCCGAGCAAGCCCGCGGCGAAGGGCAATTCTTATTGCGCCGCCAAGCCCTCTACCTCTCTGGCTACGATACACAGACCGACACAGCGGACTGGCTCGCCCACCAACAACGCAGCGAACGGCCGAACGACTGGCTGACCTTGTGGCTCAATGCCCGCAGCGTCGCAGCCGTCGCCGCCCGGCAGGGCAATCGCGACCGCATGAGTCACTTCATCAGCACCGCGCTCACGGACGACGACGCCGGCGAGGCCGCAAACCTGAACTACTGGGCGTACTGGGTCGGCGAGATGCATCACAAGGAGCTCTCGGACGACTTCATCGCCGACCGCACCCCCCGGCCATGGCCCGGCGACAAACTCCTGTCGCACCTCGTCCAGGGCCTGGAGCCACACCACGGCTACGTCGACCTCAACATCCACACCCTGTGGTCACTGCTGCAGATCCGCCCCAACCTGCTGCGATCGGGTGCGGCAGCCCGGGCCCTGCGCGACCGGCTCCCCGTGATGTTGGATAGCAGAGAGCTCTCCTCGCGCGGTCGACGGGAGTTGGAAAGCATCCGGTACGCGATCCGCCTCGCCGAGGCGTGAGAGGAGCCCCACGGTGTCCGAGGACCTGACCGCGGTTGCCCGTTTCCTGTACGAGGCGGGGACCCTGAAGAACACCGCTCGCACCGGATGGTGGATGGCCGGCGTACAGAACCCCGAGTCGGTCGCCGAGCACTCCTGGCGCACCGCCCTCATCGCAACGGTCATCGCGAAACTGGAGGGCGCCGACCCGGCCCGGGCCGCGTTCCTCGCCGTCTGGCACGACTCCCAGGAGACCCGTACCGGAGACGTCAACCACCTCGGCAAGAAGTACACCGGCGGGGAGGCCGATCCCCGCGACATCACCGCCGACCAAGTCGCCGGTATGCCCGAGCTCTTGGCCGAAGCTGTGCGGGACCTGGTCGCCGAGTACGAGGCCAAGGAGTCCCCGGAAGCGATCTGCGCGCGGGACGCGGACAAGTTGGAGTGCATGATCCAGGGCATCGAGTATCGGGACCAGGGCTATGCCAATGCCCAGCGTTGGATCGACAACAGCCGGGGCCGGATCGTCACGAAGACTGGCCAGGCGCTTGCTGACGCGGTGCTGGATACGGGGTCACTGGAGTGGCTCCGGGCGGCGCTTGGCGAATGAAACTCCACCTGACCGAGCCCTCCCCCGTCCCCTCCACGTGATCGGCACGCTCGCCTAGGATGGCGAGCACCATCTCAGCGGCCCGACGGGCTTCCTGATCCGCCTGCGCGGCGGACATCAAAGGACATGCTCCCACCCGCACGAGTCTTCTTCGTGCTGCCTGGGGGCATTTTCTTGCTGTTCCGTGAGTCCGCGGCGTCCGCGGCCGCCCGCATCCTCGAAGGGTCGCTGGCGCTGCATCTGACCGAGAACTTCCGTCACCAGCACGGCCGGAGGCCCGGACCGGCGGAGATACGGTCCTGGGAACGCAGTCTCCCGGCGCTCGTCAACGCGCTGATCGAGGCCGGGCTCGACGACGTGGAAGTCATCGTCGAGTACAGCCTGCCCCTCACCAGCAAGCGCGCGGACGCCGTACTCGCCGGCGTGCACCCGACCACTGGCGAGCCGTCGTACGTCGTCGTCGAACTCAAACAGTGGAGCGCGGCCTACCCGGAGGAGGACGAGCCGCTGCTGTGCCGCATCGACGCGTACGCGCAGCCCGTACTCAATCCGATCGAGCAGGTGCGGGGCTACTGCGAGTATCTGCTGTCGTTCAACGGGGCGTTGGAGCGGATGCCCAACTCGCTGGCCGGCGTGGCATTCCTGCACAACGCGACCGAGTTCCAGATCGCGGGGCTGAGGAGCGTCGAGGAGAACCAGTACGGCCGGATGTACACGGGGGAACAGCGCGGCGCCTTCCTCGCCTTCCTGCGCTCGCGACTCGCTGCGAAGCCCGGCGCGCAGGTGGCCGACGTACTGCTCGACGCCAAGGTACGGCCGTCGAAGCAGCTGATGTCCGTCGCGGCAGCCGAGATCCGCGACCGCGAGCAGTTCGTGCTCATCGCCGAGCAGCGGGTCGCGTACGAGAAGGTGATGTCCGCGGTTCGCAAGGCCAAGCGCGGCAACCACAAGCAGGTGATCGTGGTGACCGGCGGTCCCGGATCCGGCAAGAGCGTGATCGCGCTGTCGGTCCTGGGCGAGCTGTACCGCCGCGGAGTACCCGCGCTGCACGCGACCGGGTCGCAGTCGTTCACCAAGACGATGCGCAGGGTCGCGGGGCACAAGAAGCGTGAAGTGCAGCGGCTGTTCATGTACTTCAACAGCTTCATGGACGCTGAGCCCAACGACCTCGACGTGCTGATCTGCGACGAGGCCCACCGGCTGCGCAAGACCTCCGCCAACCGCTACACCAAGGCGGCGCTCCGTACCGGACGACCCCAGGTGGCGGAACTGATCGACGCTGCCCGGGTCCCCGTGTTCCTGCTCGACCAGCACCAGGTGGTGCGCCCCGGCGAGATGGGGACCAGGCAGGAGATCGAACGGGCCGCCGCCACGGAGGGCCTCGACTGCACGGTGGTGGAACTTGACGGCCAGTTCCGGTGCGGCGGCAGCGACGCGTACGAGAAGTGGGTCATCGACCTGCTCGGCCTGGACGGCGGTACGCCCAGCCGGTGGGAGCCCGACGGCAAGCTGCAACTACTGACCGCCGAGACCCCGCAGGAGCTGGAGGACTTCCTCGTCGCACGCCGGGAGGAGGGCTACGGCGCCCGCATGTCGGCCGGCTACTGCTGGAAATGGACCACGAAGATCACCCCCGCCATGACGGCACTCCCCGAAGACGTCGTGATCGGCCATTGGTCCCGCCCCTGGAACCTGTACGGCGACCGATCCGTGCTCGGCGCACCGCCCGCCCCCCTCTGGGCCACCGACCCTGCCGGCTTCGGCCAGGTCGGCTGCGTCTACACGGCGCAGGGCTTCGAGTACGACTGGTCAGGCGTGATCATCGGCCCCGACCTGGTCTGGAGGACGGACCACTGGGTCGTGGACCGCTCGGCGTCGAAGGACCCGTCTTTCACCAAGGCGACACCGGACGACGACGTCGACCGGCTCATCCGCAACACGTACAAGGTGCTGCTGACGCGGGGAATGGTCGGCACGATCCTCTACTCGACGGACGCGGAGACCCGCGAGAAGCTGCGGTCGCTCATTCATCCGGGATCGCGGGCCGGGGCCCCAGCGCTCGTGTAGTTCGGCGTGAACGAGAGGTGACCATCCGGTGGCACCGGGCGGTGCAGCGCCGGGATTGCCTGGCCGCCCGCCGCCCTCCGCCCTCCGCCCGCGACATTCGTCCGGTGTCGATGCCGCCTCCTTAGACGCGAGTTGTCGCGACTCCACGGGTGGACGGCTCGCACCGGCGGCAGCTCCCGTAGTGGCCATCCGTGGACAGGCCATGCCAATCGAGCCCGCCGAGAGCGCGTGACCTGCTGTGATGCGAGAGACCTCGGGTTTCCGGAGCCATGTGCGTTGGTTCGAATCGCAGGCACCCTGCCGCAGGAACTGCCGGAAACTCGTAGGTAGAAGCAGGAAGCGCCTGGACAGGCAATGGGCAACGACCAGGCCAACTACCCAGGTCAGAGACCCAGCGGCAGACGAGTCGGGCTATACGCCGGGTTCTGTCGCCCGGTCGCCTCGCGGCGGCCGGGGAGACGGCCATCCATCTAGGGCCGGCGTTGCCGCCGGCCTCGTGCGGTCTACCCGCGGACTCGGGCGGGCAGCCCTCGAACGTCCGCGCAGAGCCGCTTTTTACGGCGGCTCCTTTTGACCTTGCTCCGGGTGGGGTTTACCTAGCTGCCCAGGTCGCCCTGGGCACTGGTGGTCTCTTACACCACCGTTTCACCCTTACCCAGCGCCTGAACGCTGGGCGGTTTGTTTTCTGTGGCACTGTCCCGCGGGTCACCCCGGGTGGCCGTTAGCCATCACCCTGCCCTGTGGAGCCCGGACGTTCCTCGGGAAGCCCCCTGAGGGACTTCACGCGGCCGTCCGCCCGGCTCGTCTGCCGTGTCGACCATGTTACCGGGCGTGTGCCGGGGGCCGGACCAGAGGCCGTGGCCAGCACCGAGCCCGCCAGGATCAGCGTGAAGGCGGCCACGATGCCCGCCGTCAGCGGCTCGTCCAGGAAGATTGCTCCCGCTGCCACCGCTACCGCCGGATTGACGTACGTGAACACCGTCGCCCTGGTCGGGCCGACCTCCTTGATCAGCTCCAGGAAGGCCACGAAGGCGACCGCCGTGCAGACGGCGCCCAGGGCGGCCAGCGCGGCAAGGACTGAGGTCGATGGCATCACAGACGGCCGGGTCAGCACTGCCGCGGGGGCGTAGACCAGGGCCGCGAGGGCCAGGCACGGGGCGATGAGCTGGAGGGTCGGGACGTCCTTCAGGTGGCGTGCCGCGATCAGAGGGGCCGTTGCGTAGCCGACCACCGTCACCAGCACCTCCGCCAGTGAGCGGGCGTCCCCGCCCGTCAGGTGCGGGACCGTGAGGACTGCGACGCCGGCCAGGCCCAGCACCAAGCCGGTCATCCGGCGTAGCCCCAGGCGCTCCGTGTCGCCGAAGAAGCGGGCCAGGGCCACTCCTACGATCGGGACGCCGGCGATCAGCAGGCCCGCCGTGGAGCTGGACAGGTGGCGTTCGGCGTCGGTCAGGGTCCACCAGGGGCCGATGATCTCGATGCAGGCGAAGGCCAGCATCGGGCGCCAGTGGGTCCGAACGGCGGCGGGCAGGCCGCCCTGGCGTATCGCGAAGGGCAGGAGCAAGGCCGCGCCGAGCGCGCAGCGCGTGAACACCACCATCGACGGGGACAGCGGAGCGTCCACCGCCACCTTGATCAGCAGGTAGGGGATGCCCCACACCACTCCCATCAGGGAGAACAGGAACCAGCCGCGTGCAGTCATGCGGCCATGCTCACCGGATCAGCGGCGCCCGTCTTGAACGCTGTTGCGGTACACCGCCGGGGTCACGCCCAGTACGCGCCGGAACCAGCGGGTCAGGTGCGCCTGGTCGGCGAAGCCCACCAGGCCCGCGACCTCGGCCGGCTTCAGTCCGGACTCCAGTAGTCCGCGAGCCCGGTGTACCCGGTGCTGTGCCAGCCAGGCGTACGGGGGTATCCCCATCGTCGTACGGAAGGCTCGGAGGAGTTGGTAGCGGGACAAGCCCTGCTCGGCGGCGAGCAGGGCGAGGGAGGGGGGTTCCAGGAGCTCGTCGGCGAGGCGGTCCCGTACCGCGTGGGCGATGTGGGCGGCGCCGGGGACCATGTCACTCGCCGCGCGGGCCGTGGAGTGGCGGCGGGCCAGCGCCGTGAGAAGCCACGGGAGGCGGGACTCCGTCTCCAACGGGTCGGGGCAGGCGCTGAGTTCGGCGTGGGCGCGGCTGAGGGCGGCGGCGAGTTCGGGGTCGTCGAGGAGGGGCTCGCGGAAGTACGGGTGGGCACCGAGGGTGCCGTCGCCCAGCAGGGAGGGCTCGGGGTACAGGGCTCGGTAGGCGTAGCCGTCGGACGCGGCGGGGCGGCCTGTGTGCATTTCACCGGGGGCCAGTACGACGATGGAACCCGGGCCGGGGCGGAGGTGGTCGCCCCGGTAGTCGATGACCTCGGAGCCGTCGACGCAGATGCCGATGCTGAACTGCTCATGCGTGTGCGAGGCGTAGACGTGTCGGTCGAAGCGGGCGGTGAGCAGGTCGAGCGGGGGGCCGCAGCGGCCGAGGCGTGCTCTGGTCCACAGTGCTCGCTCCATGCGTCGCCCCCTGCCCGTCGTCTTGACGGTGCAACGCCGGGGACCTCAGAGAAAGTCCGACGTGTCCAGGTCGAAGGCGAAGGGCTCCGGGAGGGTGAGCGGCTTGCCAAAGGCGGCGGCGCGCAGCTCCCGGTAGTCGCCTGACTCCGGGTCGCTGAACAGCGTGGTCCACGAGGCCTCACGGTCGACCAGCAGGTAGAGGGGAATGCCGCCGCGGGCGTAGCAGCGGCGTTTCGTCTCGCGGTCGGTCTGCGACTGCCGGTCAGCCTGCAGCTTCCGGTCGGTCTGCGGTTTCGGGGACGTCACCTCCAGCACCAAGGCGACTCCTTCACAAGGCATCCAGGGATCGGCTCCTCGGTACAGCTGCAGCTCCTTCGAGGCGAACGTGCCGTCCGGGATGACGTGATCCTGCGGGCAGCCGTCCGCACTCTGCAACAGCAGGCCCTTGTTCGCCGAGAACTCCATGTCGGCTGGGGACCGCCGATACACCTGGCCCACGGTCCGGCTGATGCAGTGCTCGTGATGCCCGTCCGGCACCAAGGTCACGACGAGCTCCCCCTCGATGAGTTCCGCTCGAAGGCCCTCGGGGGTGTCCAGGTCGACGAACCAGTCCAGCAGGAGCGTCCGTGTGATCGGATCCAGTGACATGGCATCCATGCAATGCCGGTTCAGTCGCTCACCGGAACGGAACCACGGAAGACCACCTGTACGAGAAGGTGCCGACCCGCGTCCTTGACCCTGCCGCGACGTCAGCGTTTGTACTGGTCCCATGCGGATCGGAGAACTCGCCACGGCCGTGGGTGTCACCACGCGGACCGTGCGGCACTACCACCACCTCGGCCTGTTGCCGGAGCCCGAGCGGCTCGGCAACGGCTACCGGGACTACACGCTGCGGCATGCCGTCGTACTCGCCCGGATCCGGCGGCTGACCGAGTTGGGGCTGGGGCTCGCTGAGGTGCGGGACGTGCTCGCCGAGGACGCCGGGAAGGATCTGGTCGAGGTTCTCACCGAGCTCGACGAGGATCTCGCCCGGCAGGAGGCGGCGATCCGGGAGCAGCGTGCCCGGCTGCGCGGGCTCATCCAGCAGGGCTCGCTGCCCGCCGAGGGGCCCGTCTCGCCCGAGCTCGCGGCGCTGTTCAGCGCGGTGGGGCAGGTGTCCGACTCGCCCATGGCGGCCAAGGACCGCGAGATCCTCGCGCTGGTCGACACCTCGGCCACCCCGGAGACCCGGGAGCAGCTGATCGGGCTGGTGGGCAGCGCCTTCGCCGGCCCGGACGGGGCCGAGCGGGTCCGTGCCGCCTACGCCCTGCTCGACGCGCTCGCCGACGCCGACCCGGACGACCCGGACGACCCGCGCGTGGACGAGGCCGCCCTCGCCCTCGCCGACTGCCTGCCCGCCGACCTGCTCCCGGAGGCCGACATCGACCACGACGACAGTTTTCTCCGCGCCTTCTACGCGGACTTCGCGCCCGCGCAGGCCGAGGCGATCCGCCGGACGCTGCGGATCCTCACCGAGGGCAGGAACCGATGACGATCGCGCGCGTGCTCGTCCGGCACGAGCTGAGGATGCTCGCGAGTCTTGTGCTGTGGGCGGCCAGGAGGACCCACGGAACCGCCGGCGGCGGGCGGGCTTTCGGGTACGCCCGCGGGCAGGGCGCGATGATGTTCGGCTTCGCGTTCGTGTGTGTGGTCGAGACGCTGACGATGTCCGTTCTGCTGCGCGACTACCCGGCCGTGCACCGTGTGTGGTTCGCCCTCGACGTGTACACCGTCCTCTTCGTCGTCGCGCTGCACGCGGCGAACGTCGTCCGGCCGCATGTCCTGGACTCCGGCTCGCTGCGGATCCGCCGGGCCGTGCACGTGGATCTGCGCATACCGCTGGAGAAGATCTCGGACGTACGCCGTGAGCTGCGGGCCACCCATCAGCGCGCCGACGGCGAACTCGACCTCGCCGTGGGCGCGCAGACCTCCGTCACTCTCGAACTCGCCGAGCCCGTACCGCACTTGACCCTCCTCGGGCGTCGTCGGGACATCCGCCTCGTCCGCTTCCATGCCGACGACGCCGACGGCCTCGTACGCGCGATCAGGCAGGCGCGAAGCGCACTTTCGCCTGGGTGCCCGCTCCCTCGTCCGCCCGCGTGAGCCGCACCCGCAGCCGCTCCCCCAGCGGCAGCGGGGCTCCGTCGCCCTCGATGCGGCCGATGACAGCCGGAGACTCCAACTGCACGGTCCCGATGGTGGGTTGACGCTCCTCCACGTCCACCACGCACCCGTCGAACACCTCCCCCACCCGGTCCTTGAGCAGCGCGGCCTCGACGATGTCGACGCACTCGCGCTCCACGGCCCCCGCGCGCCGGGCGCCCTCGGC
Source organism: Streptomyces sp. MMG1533 (assembly GCF_001279775.1). Lineage (GTDB taxonomy): Bacteria > Actinomycetota > Actinomycetes > Streptomycetales > Streptomycetaceae > Streptomyces. The sequence goes on from NZ_LGDG01000260.1 coordinate 131,292, forward strand.
CATCTCCTCGCGCAGGGCGTCGAGCGATGCGAGCACCCAGTCGGGCGGGGCGTCACCGGCGACGGCCGCCAGGCAGATCTCGGAGGCGTAGCGGTCGACCAGGCGGCGCAGCGGGGCCGTGCAGTGGGCGTAGGGGGCGGCGACGGCGGCGTGCGTGGTGATCTGCGGGAGGTTGCCGTCCCGGAAGGGCGTGTGGCCGGCGCCTCGCAGGAGGGTCGTGCACTCCTGGAGGAAGGCGGCGTGGTGGGGGCGGTGCGGGTCGAGGGTGCGGACCAGTCGGGCGTACGAGACGTGGTGGGGCCAGTCGATGTGCAGGGCGTGCGCGGTACGGCGCAGGCGGCCGACCGCGCCGTCGGGGGCGGCGGGGACGGTGCGGAGCACTCCCGTGCCGTGGGCGATCATCAGGTCCGCCGCCGCCATCCCGGTGAGCAGGGAGATCTGCGCGTTCCAGCCGTCGGCGGGGAGCGGGGCGCGGTACGCCAGCTCGTACGTGTGGTCCCGGTCGACGATCTCCTGCTCGGGCACCTTGAGCGAGATCCCGCCGCGCTCGACCTCCAGCGCCTCCCTGAGCTCGCCGATCTCCTGGAGGAGCGCGAGCGGTTCCTCGGCGGTGCGGGAGTCGATCTGCCGCTGTACGCCCGCGTAGTCGAGCTTGGCCCGGCTGCGGACGAGGGCCCGGCGGACGTCGACGGCGAGCGTACGGCCGTCCGCGTCGAGGTCGAGCGTCCACAGCGCGGCCGGGCGGATCTGGCCGGGGAGGAGGCTGGCGGCGCCCTCGCTGAGCGCGGCCGGGTGCAGCGGGACCCTCTCGTCGGGGAAGTAGAGGGTGGTCACCCGACGGTGGGCCTCCGCATCCAGGGCGCTGCCGGGTACGACGAAGGCGGCGACGTCGGCGATGGCGTACCGGACGCGGTAGCCGGTGCCCTGCCGGGACAGGTGCATCGCCTGGTCCAGGTCGATGGCGGCGGGCGGGTCGATGGTGAACAGGGGGATGTCGGTGGCGTCGTACGAAGGGAGGGCGGGTGCCTTCGTCGACCGCTCGGCCTCGGCGAGCACTTCGGGCGGGAAGGTCTCGGGCACGCCGAGCTCGGTGCGCAGTGCGGTGAGGGCGGCCCGGAGGGGGGCTTCGGGGGCGCCGGACACGCGGATGTGGCGGCGGGGCATGCAACGAGCGTAGGTCGGGGGCGGCTCGGGGGCACGCCGTACGCTGTCCCGGAGCTCAACCGAAGGAGATCGATCCCGTGCTTGTCCTGCTGCCGCCCTCCGAAGGCAAGGCCTCATCCGGCCGCGGCGCCCCGCTGAAATTGGAGTCGCTGTCGCTGCCGGGGCTCACCGCCGCCCGTGAGGCCGTACTCGACGAGCTGGTCGAGCTGTGCGTCGGCGACGAGGACAAGGCGCGCGAGGTGCTCGGACTGAGCGAGGGGCTGCGGGACGAGGTCGCGAAGAACGTGGGGCTGCGGACGGCCGGGGCGCGGCCCGCCGGGGAGATCTACACGGGTGTGCTCTACGACGCCCTCGACCTGGCGTCCCTGGACGCCGCCGCGAAGAGGCGCGCCGCCCGCTCGCTGCTCGTCTTCTCGGGGTTGTGGGGCGCGGTCCGCGTCACCGACCGCATCCCTTCCTACCGCTGCTCGATGGGCGTGAAGCTGCCCGGGCTCGGGGCGCTGGGCGCGCACTGGCGTACGCCGATGGCGGCGGCGCTCCCGGAGGCGGCCGGGGCCGGGCTGGTGCTGGACCTGCGGTCCTCGGCGTACGCGGCCGCGTGGAAGCCGAAGGGCGAGGTCGCCGGGCGGACGGCGACGGTACGGGTGCTGCATGCGCCGACCCGGAAGGTCGTCAGCCACTTCAACAAGGCGACGAAGGGGCGGATCGTACGGAGTCTGCTGGCGGCCGGGATCACGCCCAAGGATCCGGCGGAGCTGGTGACGGTGCTTCGGGACCTCGGGTACGAGGTGGAGGCCGTGGCGCCCACGAAGGCTGGGGCGCCTTGGGCGCTGGACGTGCTGGTGGACGAGATTCACTGAGCCGCCCGCGCAGTCATTGCAGCATGCGCAACGTTCTTTGCGCATGCTGCACGCCGCGGGCAGGATGACGGCATGGCCCCACCGTCACTCCTGGACCTCGCCCCCGTCGTGCCCGTCGTCGTCATCGAGGACGCCTGCGACGCCGTGCCGCTCGCACGGGCGCTGGTCGCCGGCGGGCTGCCCGCGATCGAGGTGACGCTGCGGACGCCCGCCGCGCTCGACGCGATCCGGGCGATCGCCGGGGAGGTACCGGAGGCGGTGGTCGGCGCGGGTACGGTGCTGACGCCGGAGCAGGTGACGGAGTCGGTGGCGGCGGGGGCCCGCTTTCTGGTCAGCCCGGGCTGGACGGACGTACTGCTGGAGGCGATGCGGGCGTCCGGCGTGCCGTTCCTGCCGGGGGTGTCCACCACGTCCGAGGTCGTGGCGCTGTTGGAGCGCGGGGTGCGGGAGATGAAGTTCTTCCCGGCGCAGGCCGCGGGCGGCACGGCGTACCTGCGGTCGTTGGCGGGGCCGTTGCCGCAGGCGCGCTTCTGCCCGACCGGGGGGATCGGTCCGGCCAACGCGGCCGAGTACCTGTCGCTCCCCAACGTGGGGTGTGTGGGCGGGACCTGGATGCTCCCGGACGACGCGATCGCCGGCCGGGACTGGGACCGGATCGAGGCGCTGGCCCGCGCGGCCGCGGACCTCCGTGTCAGCGCAGGTGGGACGTGTCGTTGAGGAGCCGGACGCTGGCGTTGCCGTCCGCGTAGTACGCCACCGCCGACAGGGAGGCCGCCGACAGTTCCATGCGGAACAGGGACTCGGGCGGGGCGCCGAGGGCGAGCCGTACGAACGTCTTGATCGGCGTCACGTGGGTGACCAGCAGGACCGTGCGGCCCGCGTACGCCGCGACCAGCTTGTCCCTGGTGGCCGCGATCCGGGTGGCCGTCGCCGCGAAGCTCTCGCCGCCGCCGGTGGGTTCGGCCTCGGGGTCGGCCAGCCACTTGTTCAGGTCGTCCGGGTGGCGCTCGCGCACCTCGCCGAAGGTGAGCCCTTCCCAGGAACCGAAGTCGGTCTCGCGAAGCCCGTCGTCGATGCCCACATCAAGGCCGAGGCGGGCGGCGACGGCCGCGGCGGTCTCCCGGGTCCGGGTGAGGGGCGAGGCGATGATGTGCTGGATCGTCCCACGCCGGGCGAGCGCCGCGGCGACCCGCTCGGCCTGCTCCCGCCCGATGTCGGAGAGGGAGGGGTCGCTGCCGCCGCTGCCGGAGAACCGCTTCTGGGGTGTCAGCGGAGTCTCCCCGTGCCGGAGCAGCACGAAGGTGGCGGGGGCACCCATGTCGGCGGAGGCCCAGCCGGGCGAGGCCACGGTCCGCGCGGCCCGCACATCGGCGCCGGCCTTCGCGGCCTCACCACCGAGGGGCTCCGCCGCCGTGGGAGAGGAGGCGGCAGGAGCGTCGGAGGAACCGGCGGAATCGAAGGAATCGGAGGAGTCGGAGGAAGAGGAACCGGCGGAAGCAGCAGGGGCGACGGCAGTGGACGAGCCTCCGGCCGTGGAGGGCTCGTCACCATGCGCCGTCCCGGACGCGGTGGTCGCCGCGCCTCGGCCGCCCGCCATGGCCGCACGCGCCCGCGCCGCACCCGCCGTGGCGTCACCCGGCTGGCCCGACGGCTCAGGAGCCGCTGCCCTCGCCGCACGCGCGTCCAGCTCTGCCGTGGACGCGGACGCCGACCACTGCCCGCCCCGCTTCCCCGCGTCCATCGCCTCGTTGGCCAGCCGGTCGGCGTGCTTGTTCTGCTCCCTGGGAATCCACTCGTACGTCACCTGCGACGACGGAAAGATGCCCGCCGCCTCCGACGCCAGCGGCTTCATGCCGGGGTGCTTGATCTTCCAGCGGCCCGACATCTGCTCGACGACGAGCTTGGAGTCCATGCGGACGTGGACCTCGGCGGACGGGTCGAGTTCGTGGGCGGCGCGGAGGCCCGCCACGAGCCCCCGGTACTCGGCCACGTTGTTCGTGGCGGTGCCGATGTACTCGGCCGCCTCGACGAGGGTCTCCCCCGTCGCCGCGTCGATCACCACGGATCCGTAGCCCGCGGGCCCCGGGTTGCCCCGTGACCCGCCGTCGGCCTCGATGATGAACTCCCGCACGGCCAAAGCCCCTTACCGAATTACCGATTCACCGAATTGCCGCTCACCGAATTGCCGAATTGCCGAATTGGCCAAGCCCTAGAGACCCGACTCGGACGTACGCACCAGGATGCGACGGCAGTTCTCGCAGCGGACGACCGTGTCGGGCGCCGCCGCGCGGATCTCGTTGATGTCGGTGATCGCGAGCTCCTGGCGGCAGCCCTGGCAGCTGCGCTGGTACAGCTTGGCCGCGCCGATGCCGCCCTGCTGCGCGCGCAGCTTGTCGTAGAGCTTCAGGAGGTCCGCGGGGATGGAGCCGGCGATGACCTCGCGCTCCTTGGTCACCGCGGCCGCCTCGCCGTCGAGGGACTCGAAGGCCGCGTCCCGGCGGGCGGTCGCGTCGTCGATCTTCGTCTCGACGGAGGCGACCCGCCCGGTCAGCTCGGCGGCCCGCTCCTGAGCGGACTCGCGGCGCTCCATGATCTCGAGGACCACGTCCTCCAGGTCGCCCTGGCGCTTGGCGAGGGAGGCGATCTCGCGCTGGAGGTTCTCCAGGTCCTTCGGCGAGGTGACCGCGCCGGAGTCCAGGCGCTGCTGGTCGCGGGAGGCACGCTGGCGCACCTGGTCCACGTCCTGCTCGGCCTTGGTCTGCTCGCGGGCGGTGTCGCTCTCCTCGGTCTGCGCGGCGACGAGGAGGTCGCGCAGCTGGGTCAGGTCCTTGGTCAGCGACTCGATCTCGGCGTGCTCGGGCAGCGAACGGCGCTTGTGGGCGAGCTGCTGGAGGCGGACGTCGAGGTCCTGGACGTCGAGAAGGCGGATCTGGTCGGCGGGCGCGGCGTTCAGTTGGGGGCTCCCAGGGTTTCGGAGTCAGAAGGTGCGCGCGAAGCGCTCCTTGGAGGGGTGGCGGCGGGCGACGGGCCGGCGACGGACGCCGCGTGGGCGGTCCAAGGGTCGGTGACCGTCTTGGAGACGTGGACGCGAAGGTCCCATCCGTTGCGGTCGGAGATCTCGTCGAGCTGGGCGGCGGCCAGCTCGCACCAGGGCCATTCAGTGGCCCAGTGCGCCGCGTCGAGCAGCGCGAGGGGGCTGTGGGCGAGGGCCTCGGAGGCCGGGTGGTGGCGCAGGTCCGCGGTGAGGAAGGCGTCGACCCCGGCCGCGCGGACGTCTTCGAACAGGCTGTCGCCGGAGCCGCCGCTCACGGCGACCGTGCGGACCACGGCCTCGGGGTCGCCGGCCACCCGGATGCCCTGCGCGGTCGCGGGCAGTCGTTCGGCGGCGCGGGCGGCGAAGTCCCGCAGAGACAGCGGGTGGTCGAGTTCGCAGATCCGGCCGAGGCCGCGGCGGCCGTCGGGGTCGGTCGGGTCCGGCACCAGGGGTCGTACGACACGAAGGTCGAGCGCGCCGGCGAGGGCGTCGGAGACACCCGGATCGGCCTTGTCCGCGTTGGTGTGGGCGACGTGCAGCGCGATGTCGTTCTTGATCAGCGTGTGCACCACGCGGCCCTTGAAGGTGGAGGCCGCGACCGTCGTCGTACCGCGCAGATAGAGGGGGTGGTGGGTGACCAGCAGGTCGGCGTGCAGCTTCAGCGCCTCGTCGACGATCTCCTGGACCGGGTCGACGGCGAAGAGAACCCGCGTGACCTCCTGGTCGGGGTCGCCCACGACGGTGCCGACCGCGTCCCAGGACTCGGCCCGCGCGGCGGGCCACAGGTTCTCCAGCGCGGTGATGACTTCAGACAGACGGGGCACGGGGAAAGGCTACCTGGCTGTTCTCTCCCACTGAACCGGCCATCGGGCCGTGCCACCGCCGGTCACCCCGCCCAGCACAGTCGCCCCGCGTTCCTCAGGCGAATCGTTCCTGGGCCACACCTTTGTGTGAAGTGACTGCCTGCCGGTCCCACGTCCGCGCGTACGAAAACTAGCTTCGTCGCCGGAGGTGACCAGACGATGACGGCCTGTGCGATCGAGCCTGCGGCGGGAGACGCGGATGGTGCCGCGCGGCCGCCGTGCACCATCACGGCGGACGGCGCCTACGCGGCCCGCCTCACGCGGGACGGCGACTCCTGGTTCCCGGAGCGCTGGACCCTGGACGGCCCCGAGCCGTATGCGGTGCCACTGCCCGGCAACCAGCCGGAGGAGCCCGGCACCGAGGTGCAGCCGATGGGCGACGGACGGGTCCTCATCCGTCGGCTGGCCGCCGGACGGCACAACTTCTCGCTCCTGTACCCGACCGGCCCCGACACCGGCGAGCTGCCGCTGGGCGCGGTCGAGTGCCCGGACGAGGGCTCTTGGCTGCGGCTGCTGCCGCCCGCGCCGTGCGGCGAGAAGGCGTACGCCCTCGCCGTCGGCCGGCACGCCAGCGCGGTGTGGCTGGTGGCGGGCGGCGCCTTCGGGCCCGAGCACCTCGCCGAGATCCCGGGGCGCTGCTCGGGCGGGGTGTGGCTCGACCACACCGGGCGGATGCTGGCCCTTGACCGGGAGGTCGGCGGCCGTACGAAGACCGTCGTGGTCGACCTGGAGCGCGGCGGCGAGGTCTCGCCGCTGCTCCAGATCGCGGCGGACAGCGACGACCGGCTGCTGCTCGCCGACCCGGACAGCGGACTGCTGCTGATCCGCTCGGACGCACCGTCGCCGGGGCAGGACCGGCTGGGCTGGGGGGTTCTCGGCAGCACCCTGCCGGTGCGCTTCCCGGAGTGCCTGCGGGTGTCCGGCTGCACGGTCGCCCCGTTCGCGATCCAGCCCGGCCAGATGCTGATGCCGGAGAGCTGCGCGGTGGCGCTGCGGGTCGACGGCCCGGTCGCCGGCTGGGTCGGCGTGTGGCGGCCCGCCGAGCGCCGGATGCACCATCTCCCGGCGCCCGAAGGGTGGTTGGCGGGCGCCGGGCTGTGGACCGAGGACGGGGTGCTCCACCTGCCGTACGCGACGGCCGAGACGCCGTGCGCGGTGGCACGGGTGGCGGCACCCTCGGGGGAAACGGGGGGCATGGGGGACACGGGGAGGGCGGGGGACGCGGGGGCCGAGGGTCCGGTCCGGGACGGCACGGCTACCGAGTCCACGTCGGACACGGCGTCGGACGAGCCGCCGGATCCGGACCCTTCGGCCGCCGGCGCGCCACGCCCTGTGCCCCTTCAGGAAGCACCGTTGGGGCGTCTTGTAACGAAGTAGTGGCGGTTGGCGTGGCCGCCTGGATTCGCGCCATGGGCAGCCGGTTAAACTCGCCCGGCTGTTAGAAAGATCATGTTGACGGGGTGAGTTCCTTCCGATGAGTGACGCCAGCACGAACCAGCACACTGCCGACGTCCAGGAGTCCACCGGCCACGGCCGGCACCGGGGTCCGGTCTCGGTACAGCACGACAACGAGACGGCTCAGACGGCCCCCCGCGGCCGTCACCGCAAGCCGGTCGAGCAGACCGAGTCGGCGGCCTGAACGACGTACGGCCCTGCACGACGTACGGCCCCGTCCCTCGCATGAGGGGGCGGGGCCGTTCCGTGTCTACTCCCGCTTGAGGCCCAGCACTTCGGCCGCGGCGAACGTCTCGCCCTCCGGCCGTCCCGCGTAGTGCGCGGTGAGCAGCGCGTCCAGTTCGTCGTAGGTGAAGGTGTCCTGCTTGCTGTCGAACCTGGCCTGTACGCGGGGCCGTTCGACGATCGCGACCATGCCGCCGTGTACGACGATCAGCTGGCCGTTGACCCGCGCGGCGGCGGGCGAGGCCAAGTAGCCGACGAGCGGGGCGACATGCTCGGGGGCGAGCGGGTCCAGTGTGTCGGCGGGCCGCTCGAACCCGGCGAAGACGTCCTCGGTCATCCGGGTGCGGGCGCGCGGGCAGATGGCGTTGGCGGTCACGCCGTACTTGGCGAGCGCGAGGGCCGTCGACGTGGTGAGCCCGACGATTCCGCCCTTCGCCGCCGCGTAGTTGGGCTGCCCGGCGGAGCCCGCGAGGAAGGCCTCCGACGACGTGTTCACGATCCGCCCGTACACCGGCCCGCCCGTCGCCTTGGACCGCTCGCGCCAGTGCGCGGCCGCGAAGCGGGTGGTGTTGAAATGGCCCTTGAGGTGGACGCGGATCACCGCGTCCCACTCGTTCTCGGTCATGGAGAAGACCATGCGGTCGCGCAGGATGCCCGCGTTGTTGACCAGGATGTCCAGCCGGCCGAACTCATCGGTCGCCGACTCGACCAGTTCGCGGGCCTGTGGGAAGTCGGACACGTCCCCGGTGTGGGCGAGCGCTCTGCCGCCCGCCGCGCGTATCTCGGCCGCGACCTCCTCGGCGGGGCCGGCCGACGCCTCGCCCGAGCCGTCCCGGCCGGGCTGCCCGTAGTCGTTGACGACGACGGCCGCGCCGAGCCGGGCCAGCTCCAGTGCCTCGGCCCGGCCCAGGCCGCGGCCCGCGCCGGTGACGATCGCGGAGAGTCCCTCGAGTGGCAGTGACATCCGGGGTCCTCAGATCTCGATGCAGGTACGGAGGGCCGTGCCCGTCCGCATCTGGTCGAGCGCCTCATTGATCTCGCTCAGCGGCACCCGGTGGGTGATCAGGCCGTCCAGGTCGACGCGGCCGGCCCGCCACAGGGCGATGGTCCGCTCGTAGGAGCGCAGGACGTCTCCGCCGCCGTACATGGACGGCAGGATGCGCTTCTCGTCGAAGAACAGCTCGAACATGTTGAGCTGGAGGAAGTCGTCCAGGGCGCCCGCGCCGACGACGACCAGGGTGCCGCCGCGCCGCGTGGTGTCGTACGCCGTCCGCGCGGTGGCGGAGCGGCCGACGACCTCGAAGACGTAGTCGAAGCCCTCGCCGCCGGTGACCTGTTGTTTGGCGTCCGCCAGCTCGTCGGGCGAAACGGCCCTGCTCGCACCGAACTTGAGCGCGGACTCGCGGCGCGAGGCGACCGGGTCGACGGCGACGATCTCGGCGGCGCCCCTCAGGCGCGCGCCCTGGATGGCGGAGATGCCGACACCGCCGCAGCCGATGACGGCGACCGACGAACCGGCCTCCACGTCCGCGGTGTTGAGCGCTGCGCCGAGGCCCGTCGTCACCCCGCAGCCGATCAGGGCCGCGATGTCGAAGGGCACGTCGTCGGGTATCGGCACCGCGCAGCCGGCGTCGACCACGACCTCCTCGGCGAAGGTGCCGGTGCCGGCGAAGCCGAAGAGGTCACCGCCGGGGCGCCGGAAGTTGGGGGTGCCCGCGTTCATGAACCCGGCCAGGCACAGCTCGGTCTGGCCGCGCTTGCAGGCGGGACAGACTCCGCAGGCGGGCAGCCAGCAGACGACGACCCGGTCGCCGGGCTTCAAGTTGCTTACTCCCTGCCCGACTTCGAGGACCTCGCCCGCGCCCTCGTGCCCGGGGACGAACGGCGCCGGCTGCGGCAGCACGCCGCCCATCGCGGACAGGTCCGAGTGGCACAGGCCGGTGGCCCGCACCCGGATCCTCGCCTTGCCGGGACCGAAGCCCACCGCCTCGACGTCGTCGAGGACCTCCAGCTTGTCCTGGCCGATCTCGTGCAGTACGGCTGCGCGCATGGTGCGGCTCCCCTCGACTGTGGGCAGGCAGATCAACTGTGGTCGGGTTAGAGGCCGTTCCCGGATGTGGCCGTCCCGGATGTGGCCGTTCTCAGGTGTGTCGCACGACGGTGTCGGCGAGGACCGCGGCGTCGTCCCGTTCGACCGCGCTCACGGCGACCCGCACCGAGCCCTCCCGCCGCCACATGCGCACACGCAGGGTCTCGCCCGGGTACACGACTCCGGCGAACCGGGTGGCGTAGCCGCGCACCCGGGTCACGTCCCCGCCGAGCAGCGTGTCGACGACCGCCTTGAGCGTGATGCCGTAGGTGCACAGTCCGTGCAGGATGGGCCGCTCGAACCCGGCGACCTTGGCGAACTCCGGGTCGGCGTGCAGCGGGTTCCGGTCGCCGGAGAGGCGGTAGAGGAGGGCCTGGTCCTCGCGGATCGGCCGCTCCACGACCCGGTCCGGCTCGCCCTCGATCGGTTCGAGGCGGGCGGAGGGACCGCGGTCGCCGCCCCAGCCGCCTTCTCCGCGTACGAAGATCTGGGCGTCGTTGGTCCACAACGGGCCGTCGGCGTCGGCGACCTCGGTGCGCATCACGAGGACGGCCGCCTTGCCCTTGTCGTACACGCCGGCGATGCGGGAGGTCGCGGTGGCCGTGCCCTCCGACGGCAGGGGGCGGTGGATCTCCAGGCTCTGGCCGCCGTGCAGGACGCGGGCCAGGTCGACGTCGACGCCGGGCATGGACAGACCGCTGATCACCCCGGGCGATCCGGCGCCCGCGACGGTGGCGAAGCTCGGCAGGACGTGCAGCCGGGACTCCAGGGTGTAGCGCAGCTCGTCGGGGTCCGTGGCGGGGATGCCCGCGCCGATGCCCAGGTGGTAGAGCTGGACGTCCTTCACGCTCCACGCGATCTCGCCGGAACGGGGCTCGGCGGCCAGGGCCTTGGCGGCGTCGATGGGCAAGGTGGCTCCTGAAGGCTCAGAGACCTCGGTACGGCCGTCCGCACCGTCGGCCGCACCGAGGTCGACACGGGCCGATCTAGAACGCGTTCCAGTCCGGCGCCCCCTGTATAGCCCAGCGCTCCGCAGTTGTGAAGGCTCCTGACGGAGTGTCAGTTCGCAGGCCCCGGGTGGCCGTCGGAGCGGCGTCCCGTGACATTTGTCCTGTCGACGTCCGTACAAGCGCATCTGCCGGGCGGGCCGCCGGGTGCGTAGCGTCATGGCCATGTCCGAACGAAGGAACAGGGGCGGGTCCCGGCTGCGCGGTATCTCGTGCCGACTGGACGCCTGGCAACCGGCGTACCAGCACGCGCAGGAGCATCGGTGGTACTCCGAGGACGAGAAGGTCCGCCTCAAGGCCGAGTGCAGGGCCGCGAAGAAGGCCGGGAACATCCCCGTGCGCCCGGGGCCCCCGCCCAGCGGCTTCAGCCTGCTGCCGTGGCTGCTGATGGGGATGGGTTCCCTCTCCAACCTCTTCCAGGGCGACACCCCCAACCCCTGGATCGGCGGCCTCGGCCTCCTCACCTTCAACTCCCTCTACGTCTACGTGGCGTTCCGCGCCTTCATCAGGCAGACGCGGGAGGCCACCTCGACCCGGGTGGCGCTGGCGCTCATGGGGCTGGTGACCTGCGCTCTGGCCATCGGATACGGCGGCAACTGGCTGCTGTTCTTCCCTCTGTTCGGCCTCGCGACGGGCGCGGTCGTGCGGATGCCGCACCTGCGCTGGGCCGGCACGGCCGTGGCGGTACTCGCCGGCGCGGTCTCCGTCAGCCGCGAGGGCTGGGGCGGCCTCGACACCGCCTACGCGACCTGGATCTCGACGATGGTGACGGCGGCGATCCTCTCCCTGTCCGAAGCGGTACGGGAGTTGACGGCGGCCCGCGAGCAGCTCGCCCGGCGCGCGGTCGAGGAGGAGCGGCTGCGCTTCTCCCGCGATCTGCACGACCTGCTGGGGCACACCATGTCGGTGATCGTGGTGAAGGCGGAGGCGGCCCGCCGGCTGGCCGACCGCGACCTGACGGCGGCGCTGGACCAGATCACCGACATCGAGTCCGTCGGCCGGCAGGCCCTGACCGAGATCCGTGAGGCGGTGACCGGCTACCGCGAGGGCAGCCTCGACACCGAACTCGACCGGGCCCGCTCGGTGCTCCCGGCCGCGGGCATCGAACCCGTCGTCCGTCGTTCCGGCCCGCCCCTGGCCGCCCAGACGGAGGCGCTGCTGGGCTGGGTGGTCCGGGAGGCGGTCACCAACGCCGTACGGCACAGTGGGGCGACGCGCTGCGAGATCGCCGTGGAGGGCGCGCCGGAACGGGCCCGCGTACGCGTCACCGACGACGGCCAAGGGCCGTCCACCGCCGCGGAAACCCTCCCCGCCGCCCCGGGCATCGGCGGAACGGGCCTGAAAGGGCTGCGGGAGCGGCTCGCGGCGGCGGGCGGGTCGCTGGAGGCGGGGCCGGGGGCGCGGGGTGGGTTCGTGGTGACAGCGGAACTTCCGGTGGGTTCGGTGGAGTTGACGGAGGCGGTCGCCGAGGCGCGTACGGCGGCCCCTCGGCCCTCTTGACCATGCAGCGGCGCCTCACCCCCCGAGCCGGTGGAACCGCCCCAGGTCGTGGTCGGCGTCCAGCACCTCAGGCAGCGGGCTCCGCCACCGCCGTACAGCCCAGGTCCGACCGCCGCGCCCTACCCTTGGGCCGTGAACGAGATGCCGCGTGACCACCGGCCCGCCAGATCGATCAGAGTCCTGCTCGCCGAGGATCAGGGGATGCTGCGCGGGGCACTCGCCCTGCTGCTCGGGATGGAGGCGGACATCGAGGTCGTGGCCCAGGTGGCGGCCGGGGACGCCATCGTGGACGCGGCCCTGACCCACCGCCCCGACGTGGCCCTCCTCGACATCGAACTGCCCGGAATGAGCGGCCTGGACGCCGCCGCCGCACTCCGCGACGAGGCACCCGACTGCCGCGTGCTGATCCTCACCACCTTCGGCCGGCCCGGCTATCTGCGCCGGGCCATGGAGGCCGGAGCCGCGGGGTTCCTCGTCAAGGACGGCCCCGTGGAGGAGCTGGCCGCGGCGATCCGCCGGGTACTGACCGGCGAGACCGTCATCGACCCCGCCCTCGCCGCGGCCGCACTCAGCGCCGGCCCCAACCCGCTCACGCCCCGCGAGTGCGACGTCCTCAACGCCTCGTCGGACGGCGCCACCGTCGCCGACATCGCCACCAAGCTCCACCTCTCGGAGTCCACGGTCCGCAACTACCTCTCCTCCGCCATCGGCAAGACAGGCACCCGCAACCGCACGGAGGCGCTGCGGGAGGCCCGGCAGCAGGGGTGGCTGTAACCGGGATCATCGCGTCGCGCCTACCCCGTCACCTCCACCGACTTGTACTCCGTCCCCTTCGGCGCCAGGCAGACGAACCAGTTCACCGGGGAGCCGTCGGCCGTGCGGATCGCCGGGGTGTCGGTGGACACCTCCTCGTTCGGCGCGGGCTTGTTCACCTCGGTGGTCGTGCCGTCCTTCCAGGTGCAGGTGACCTCCTGGGCGGTCTTGGCGACCTGGCCCAGGACCAGGCGCTGAGGGCCGTCGGAACCGATCCCCAGTGCCATCGCGGCGGATTCGATGTCCGTGCCGGACATGGTGTGGTCGATACCGGTGAACACGTCCTCCATCACCGTCGAACCCTTGTCACCGTCGCCCCGGTTCACGAAGAACGAGCTCTTGCCGACCAGTTGTGATGCCCCGCCCTCCGGAGGCGTGACCCCGAACTCGGCCATCTCGGCCAGCTGGCCCTGCGCCTCCGCCTCGTCGCGCGGCGCCGCCCACACGTCGATCAGGACCTGCCACTTCTTGCCGTTCTCCGTGCCGGTCGCCAGTGTGGTCCGCTGGGGCGAGAACACGTCCGGCGACGCGGTCACCGACGGCTGCGTGGCCAACGGAGCCACCCGTCCCCCGCCCCCGCCCGGCAGCCCGGTGACCGCCAGCGTGGCCGAGGAGCCTGCCAGCGCCAGGGCCGTGGCCGCCGCCACCGCCATGCGCCGCGCCTTACGGCGACGCCCGCCGCGGATCACCGCCTGGTAGGGGGCTATACCGATCTCGACCTCGTCCGTGGCGTCGGCCAGCAGGACGGCGATGTCGCTGTTCGCCATGTGGTGGTTCGTCTCCCGGTCCGCGCTCATCAGTTCCGCCCTCCGCTCGTCACCATGTCGGCCAGACCCGGTATGGCGCGGAGCTTCGCGATCCCCTTGGCCGCGTTGCTCTTCACCGCGCCCACCGAACAGCCCATCGCCTCGGCCGTCTGCGTCTCGGTCAGGTCCTCCCAGTACCGCAGGACCACCGCCTCCCGCTGCCGCGGGGGCAGTTGGGCGAGCGCCGTCAGAAGGGCGCTGCGGTCCTCCGCCTGGGCCATGCGGTCACCGCTGTCGGCGACCTCCCGCACCAGCCCCGAGTCGTCCCTGGGCGCCAGGAACTCCTTGAGGCGCCTGCGGTGCTTGCGTGCGTGCGCGTTGATCATCACGCGCCGTACGTACGCCTCCGGCTCGTCCGCCGAGCCGACCCTGCGCCAGGCCACATAGACCTGTTCGAGCGTCGACTGGACCAGGTCCTCCGCGGCGTGCTGCTCCCCCGTGAGGAGAAATGCCGTCCGCATCAGCCGCGGCCAGCGGCCGATGACGAAGCTCTGGAACTCCTTGTCCCGAGCCTCCTTGCGATCCCCCATGGGCACCTCCTAGATGTCTCAAGGAGTCCATGGACCGCCCGGACCGTTGCCTCGCCCCACAGAAATATTTCCGCGTCACTCCGCGGAGAGGTGTGCGCCCGGCTCCGCCGAGCTGTTTCGCGGCAGCCACAACAGCATCAGCACCACCCCGCCGACCAGCACCCCGGTCCCCACCCGGAACACCAACGCGTACCCCTCCGTCAGCGCCTGGGGGGAGCCGCGCCCCGCCGTACGGGCCGCCGCGATCGTCGACATGACCGCGAGCCCCAGCGAACCGCCCATGGTGCGGGAGGTGTTGACCAGTCCCGACACCAGTCCGGCCTCCCCCGGCGCCGCCCCCGCCGTGGCCAGCGCGGCGAGCGGCGTCGCGGCCAGTCCCGCGCCCAGCATCATCAGGATCCCCGGGATCATGATCGTGGTGAGATACGCCCCGTCCGCGGTCATCGTCGACTGCCGGACGAACCCGGCGATCGCCACCAGGGTCCCGAGCACCGCCACGGCACGCGGCCCGGCCCTCCGCATGAGCCGGGGCGCGAGCTTCGAGCCGACGACGACGGCCAGGGAACTCGGCACCAGCGCGAGCCCGGCGTCCAGCGGCGAGTAGCCCAGCACGTTCTGCACGTACAGCGTCATGAAGAACCACATGCAGAACATCGCCGAGCCGCACAGGAACATCGCCACGTTCGCCGACGCCACCGCCCGCTTCCCGAGCAGTCCGAGCGGCATCAGCGGAGCCGCCGTACGGGCCTCGACGGCGAGGAAGCACCCGATCAGGGCGAGCCCGGCCAGCAGCGGCACCAGGGTGGCAGCCGCCGTCCACCCTTCGGCCTCGGTCTGCGAGATGCCGTACGCCGTGGTGGCGAGCCCCGCCGTCACCAGCAGCGCGCCCGGCAGGTCGAGCCGCCGTCCGTCCCGCGCCCGGCTCTCGACGAGCCACAGCAGGGAGCCGAGGAGCACCACCGCTCCCACCGGCACGTTGATCAGCAGCACCCACCGCCACGACAGCACGTCCACCAGCGCCCCGCCGACGAATCCGCCGGCCGCGCCGCCGCCCGCGCCGACCGCCGTCCAGGTCGCGATGGCACGCGCGCGTGCGGCGCCCTCCGGGACGGCGGACGTGACGATCGTCAGCGTGGAGGGCGCGAGCACCGCCGCGCCGAGTCCCTGCGCGGCCCGCGCCGCCAGCAGCTGCCAGCCCTCCTGGGCGAGTCCGCCGCCCAGCGAGGCCGCCGTGAACAGGGCCAGCCCGACCAGGAACATCCGCTTGCGGCCGTAGAGGTCACCGGCCCGCCCGCCGAGCAGCATGAACCCGGCGAAAGCGATGGCGTAGGCGTTGACGACCCACTGGAGCCCCTGCTCGCTCAGCCCCAGGTCGGTGCGCATCGACGGCAGGGCCACGTTCACGACGGACACGTCGAGCACGACCAGGAACTGTCCGGCACACGCGAGCGCCACGACCAGCCAGCTGGGCGGCGCGATGCGGGGGCGGGGCATGCGGGTGACGTCAGCGGCTTCCAGCATGCCGGTCATGCTCTCAACCCGGTAGCGCCCCTTCCATCGGGTTTTGGTCCTAGGTCGTCCGCCCTTCCCCGTCGCCGGCGCCGCCGCCACGTCGTGCGCCGCCGCTTCGGCGCCGCCACATCCGACGCACCCTCGGCGAGGACCATTTGAGATTCTGATCAATAAGGAGAGACTGGAATGGACGCACACTCGTTGCGGCAACCGTGGACGCCTTGGGCAGTCGTGATTTCGGTAACACCGGCGAATCACAGCCCGATACGCGCGGTCCATGATCGACCTTGACATGGTGATCACTCCGGTTGTTGCCGTGGTCGACGCGACCGTGTCAACGGTCAGTCCCGGTACGGCGATTCAGCCGTTGGTCGACTTTGTCACCGAGACCCTAGAGTTCTGGATTCGGGTTGTCGGCGCAGCCCCCGAGGCCCGGTGGATTGGCCCGGAGTTGGGCATTGACACCGGGGACTTGATACGTAGACTCCAGATCTCGTTTATCCAGGAGGTTATCGGTGGGGATCTTTTCCGGGTCCGGATCACTGTCCCGCAGGTCGGCGCTGGCATTGGTGGCTCTCCCGCTGATCGCCGCGAAGCCGCCCTGCCGCCCACGGGAGTGCGTGAATTCCGGGAATACCGGAGTCGTACTGGTCGCCGACTACTCGACTCCGCAACAGGCGGCGAACGCCGCCGCCAACAAGCGACTGGTCTTTCCGTCCGGTCGGACGTACACCGTCAATGAGCTTCTGATTCCGGCCGGCTGCTATGTCGAGGGCAACGGTTCGATCCTGAAGACCCCGAATTCTTCCACGACGGACAGCAGTGACGACGGCATACTTCGCGTGGTCGGCAGTGGTGTGACCGTTGACGGCCTGAAGTTCGACGGCAACATCCAGAACCAGGGCGCCGTCTGGAATCAGCACCGCCACCAGGTCAGAGTCCATGGAAATTACAGCAACATCCTGATCAGGAACTGCGAGTTCTACAACATCATCGGCGACGGCGTGTACATCAACGTCGGATCCGGCGGAAACAACGGACACACCATCGAGGTCCACGACTGCACGTTCACCGCGGCCAACAACAACCGCAACGGTGTCAGTGTCACGTCGGGCACGAATGTCCACGTACACCACAACACGTTTACCAATATGGCCCGACCCGATATGCCGGGCGCTATTGACATCGAGCGGAACTCCGCTTCGGACATCATCGCCGACATTCTGGTCGAGTACAACACGATCACGCGCGCCGCCCTTTCCGGGACGGGCGGCAGATACGGCATTCTGGCGTGCATGTTCAACTGCGTGGGCAACAACATCGTGTTCCGCAACAACAACGTCAGCGGAGCCGGACTCAGCGCTGCGTTTCTGGTCATGGGCGACAGCGGCGGGACGTTCAACACGAGCGGAATCACCATCACGGCGAACGACATTCACGACGCCGGTGGCGCGGGAGTCGAGCTGGATTACTGGATCAAGGCCGACATCACCGACAACCGGTTCACGAACCTGACCCCGGCGATCCTGAACTATTACGCCTCCCTCGGAAACACTTCGGGCAACATCTACACCAACGTCACCACCCAGATCGCCTGAAGACCGATAGCCCGCCGCGGGGCGCTCCCCCGCACGCCGTCCGCCACTCGAGCGCCGTCGAGCCTCCCGCGGCGGCTCCCCCGGCGGCCTCCAGGCCGGCCTTCTTCGACAGGTGCGGCAGCAACGACGCGAGTGTCGGCCCGTCTGCGCCCCCGGACAGCGTCCGGGGGCGCAGACGGCGTCCGGGGGCGCAGACGGCGTCCGGGGGCGCGGACCTCTTCCCCAAGAGAAGATAAAGAAATCGTTAGCGGGCCGAAGCATCGGAATAGTTGCCCAGGCGCACGGGGTTCACCCTGCACGTATCGGACGGCCGCCCCGCAGCCGTCCGTACGAACCACCTGAACTCCCCGGCCTGGAGGCCCCACTCCATGACGCACACGTCGACCGACCAGCCCGCGCCCAGAGCGAGCGGGGCCGTCGTCCCGGTCCTCGCCTTCGCGGGCATCGTGGTCGCGGTGATGCAGACCCTGCTCGTCCCGGTCATCAAGGACCTGCCGCAACTGCTGGACACCGAGCCCAGCAACGCCACCTGGGTACTGACCTCGACCCTGCTCTCCGGCGCCGTCGCCACGCCGATCATGGGCCGCCTCGGCGACCTCTACGGCAAGCGGCGCATGCTGGTCCTCAGCCTCTCGGTGATGGTCGTCGGCGCCCTGGTCAGCGCCCTCACCAGCGACCTGCTCACGATGATCGCGGGCCGTACGCTCCAGGGCTTCGCGATGGGCGCGATACCGCTCGGCATCGGCCTGATGCGCGACATGCTGCCCCGCGAGAAGCTCGGCTCGGCGATGGCCCTGATGAGCTCCTCGATCGGCGTCGGCGGCGGTCTCGCCCTGCCCGCCGCGGCCCTGATCGCCCAGCACGCCGACTGGCACGCCCTGTTCTACGGCGCCGCCGGCCTCGGCGCCCTCTCCATCGCCCTCACCCTCCTCGTCGTACCCGAGTCCCCGATGCGTGCGAAGGGCTCCTTCGACGTCCTCGGCGCGATCGGCCTCTCCGCGGGCCTCGTCCTCTTCCTGCTCCCCATCACCAAGGGCAGCGACTGGGGCTGGACGTCCGGGACCACGCTCGGCCTGTTCGGCGCGTCGGCCATCGTGCTCGTCCTGTGGGGCGTGATGGAACTGCGCGTACAGGCCCCGCTGGTGGACCTGCGCACCACGGCCCGCCCGGCGGTGCTCTTCACCAACCTCGCCTCGATCATGGTCGGCGTCTCGTTCTACGTCGTCTCGCTGGTCCTGCCCCAGCTGCTCCAGCTGCCCAAGGCCACGGGCTACGGCCTCGGCCAGTCCATGGTCGTCGCCGGCCTGCTGGTGGCACCGCTCGGCCTGACCATGATGTTCACGGCCCCCGTCTACGCCCGCCTGTCGGCGAAGTACGGCCCCAAGGTCACCCTGATCCTCGGCATGCTGATCATCGCGATCGGCTACGGCGCCGGCCTCGGCCTGATGAGCGCCCCCTGGCAGAGCCTCGTCATCGCGGTCGTCCTGGGCGCGGGCATCGGCCTCGCCTACTCCTCGCTGCCCGCGCTGATCGTCGGCGCGGTCCCGGCGTCGGAGACGGGCGCGGCGAACGGCCTCAACACCCTGATGCGTTCCATCGGTACGTCGGTGTCGAGCGCCGTGATCGGCATGGTCCTCGCCAACACCGCGAACAACGTGAACGGCGTCGCGATCCCCACCATGCACGGCTTCCGCGTCTCCTTCCTGATCGCGACGGGCGCGGTGGCGATCGGCCTCCTGATGGCCCTCCTCCTGCCCCGCAATCGCCCGGCGACCAAGCCGCAACTGCGCGCGAGCAGCGAGGAGGACGCGGCGCTCCGGCACGCCGAGGAGGTCCTGCGCGGCTTTCGCGGACGCGTCCTGGACGCCACGGGCACTCCGGTCGCCCGCGCCAAGGTCACCCTGATCGACCGCCGCGGCCGCCAGGCGGGCGCGACCCTCTCCTCCGAGGACGGCAGCTACGCCCTCGCCGTCCCCGCCCAGGGCGCCTACGTCCTGGCCGCCCGCGCCTCCGGCCACGGCCCGCTGGCCTCCGCGGCGACCCACGCGGGCGACGACAGCGCGGTCGACCTGGACCTGTCGCTGCCCGGAGAGACCGTCTCCGCCTGAGCCCGGCCGACCGTGCGTGAGCCCGCCCCCCGTCGCCCACACGACGGGGGGCGCGGTGCATCATGGGGCGCCCAGACATTCGTACGGCCCGGTGGCGGTCGTACGACGGCTGCCCCGCACGTACGACCGAAAGGCTCCCCATGCCCGCGGCTCCCAAGCCCGAGATCCTGGCCGCCTTCGAGGCCGCGAAGGGGTTCATGCCCGCCGGTGAGGGCCTCGCCCTGTACGCGGCGGCCGTCGAGGCCGGGCGGCTCGGGATGCCGCTCCTGGAGGTCGGCACGTACTGCGGGCGGTCCGCGATCCTGCTCGCCGACGCGGCCCGTGAGGCCGGGGTCGTGGCACTGACCGTCGACCACCACCGGGGCAGCGAGGAGCAGCAGCCGGGCTGGGAGTACCACGACCCGGAGACGGTCGACCCGGAGACCGGCCTGATGGACACCCTGCCGACCTTCCGCCGCACACTTCACAAGGCCGGCCTGGAGGAGCACGTCGTCGCCCTCGTCGGCCGCTCGCCCCAGGTCGCGAAGGTCTGGGGCACCCCCCTCGGCCTGGTCTTCATCGACGGCGGCCACACCGACGAGCACGCGAACGCCGACTACGAGGGCTGGGCGCCGCATGTCGCCGAGGGCGGGCTGCTCGTCATCCACGACGTGTTCCCGGACCCGGTGGACGAGTTCACGGGTCAGGCGCCGTACCGCATGTACCTGCGGGCCCTGGGTTCCGGCGCCTTCACGGAGGTCTCGGCGACGGATTCACTGCGGGTTCTGCGGCGGACGGGCGTGGGGATCTGACCGCCCCGACGCGGCCCGCCGCAGGACCGCGCAGGGCTCCCTGCGGAGCAGGTGGCGGGACCGTAAGGTGGCTGTCGTGTCGTACGTAGGCCCGGACTTCGAACCCTCCCAGCCCCGCCGCCCCAGGCGCGGCCCCCTGACCGTCGCGCTCGCCGCGCTCGTGCCCGGCGCGCTGCTCGGATGGGTGGTGTACGAGGCGGTGGGCGGATCCGACGGAGGATCGGCGGGGGCGGTCGGGACGCCTTCGTCGTCGAGCGCGTCGGCCTCCCCGGGGACATCCGCGCCGACGGCCTCCGGCACCGACGACGCCAAGCAGTCGAGCCCGAGCCGCACCCCCACCACCTCCGCGCCCGCCGCCTCCGGCCCCCTCAAGGGCAAGGTGATCGTCATCGACCCGGGTCACAACCCGGGCAACTCCCGGCACACGGCCGAGATCAACCGCAAGGTGGACATCGGTACGAACTCGAAGGAGTGCGACACCACGGGGACTGCCACCAACTCCGGTTACGCGGAGGCCCGGTTCACCCTCGACGTCGCCCACCGGATGCGCACGCTGCTCCAGAAGCAGGGCGCCACGGTGAAACTGACCCAGGACGGCGACCGGCCCTACGGCCCGTGCGTGGACGAGCGTGCCCGGATCGGCAACACGGCGCACGCGGACGCCGTCGTCTCGGTCCACGCGGACGGTTCGGCGGCAGGCAACCGCGGCTTCCACGTGATCCTGCCGGGCAGCGTGCACGCGGGCGCCGCCGACACCCGTGCGATCGTCTCCCCTTCGCGCGAACTCGGCGAGCGCATCGCGGGCAACTTCGTACGCGTCACGGGCAGCGCGCCCTCCAACTACGTCGGCGACGGCACCGGACTCGACACCCGCACGGACCTGGGCGGTCTCAATCTGTCAACGGTTCCCAAGGTGTTCATCGAGTGCGGCAACATGCGCGATACCAAGGACGCGGCACTGCTGACCAGCGGTGCCTGGCGGCAGAAGGCGGCGCAGGGGATCTCTGAGGGAATCGTGAGTTTCCTGCGCGGGTAGTGATCAGCGCGCTGATCCGGGCGGACACCCTGTTCGAGCGGACGATAGTGTCGTCCCTACGATGAGGGGCCACCCCCACGCTTCACACCGCGGCCTGAGGGCGACATGGTGACAGCGACGCCTCCACCGACGACGAGACGACTGAACCGAAGGACACCTGAAGTGAATATCCGCTCCCTCACTCGAGGCGACGGCGTGGTGATCGGAGCAGCGGTGTTGCTGTTCATCGCGTCGTTCCTCGACACGTACTCCAGCGACGGCGGCGGCGACATCCCCAACGCCTGGGAGAACCTCGGCCTGGTGATGAGCCTGTACATCGGTGGCATCATCGGGGCGGCCCTGATCATCGTCGCCCGCGCGCTCCCGCAGCCGCGCAAGGTCGTCGGTCTCGACCTGGGGCAGCTGGGTGTCGCACTGGCGATCTTCGCCGCGTGGACCTCGTTCTGGACGATCATCGACCCGCTGGGTGCGTTCAGCGACGATCTCGACGGAGCGGACATCAGCACCGGCAGCGGCCTCATCCTCGGCCTGATCGCCGCGCTCCTGCTGGCCGGAGCCGCCGTCGCCACCCCGCTGGTCCCCGCCCTCCAGGCCGCCCTCATCCCCGCCCCCAAGCCGGCCGCCCCGCAGCCCTACGGCGCCCAGCCCCAGGGCGGTTACGGCTACCCCGGCGCCCAGCAGCCGCCGTACGGCGGTCAGCCGCAGCCCGGTCAGCCGCAGCCCGGTCAGCCCTTCGGCGCGCAGCCTCAGCCGCAGCAGGCGCAGGCCCAGCCGCCGGCCCCGGAGTTCTCGCCGTTCTGGTTCGCCGTGCCGGTGCCGCGTCCGCTGTTCGCGGAGGACGGCTCGTCGGCGCCGATCGCCGAACTCGCCCCCGGTACCTGGTACCTGGCGGTCGAGCAGCGCGGCGGGGCACTGGTCGCGCAGACGCAGGACGGTCGTCGTGGCGTGCTGCAGGACACCTCGGGAATCCAGCGCGGCTGATCCCCGGTCTTCCGCACGCGGCCCCTCGCCCTTCCGGGCGGGGGGCCGTTGTCGTACAGTCGCCCCCTCGGCTGACGCCCCGTCAGGAGGCAGGTATGCGGCTCGGTCTCGCTCTCGGCTACTGGGGCCGCGGCCCCTCGGCGGACCACGTACCGCTCGCGCTGGAGGCCGAACGGCTCGGCTACGACTCCGTGTGGACCGCCGAGTCATGGGGCTCGGACGCCTTCACCCCGCTCACCTGGATCGCCGCGCAGACCTCCCGCATCCGACTGGGCACGGCGGTGGCCCAGATGGCGGCCCGCTCCCCCACCACGACGGCCATGCACGCCCTCACCCTCGACCACCTCTCCGGCGGCCGCATGATGCTCGGGCTCGGGCTGTCCGGTCCGCAGGTCGTCGAGGGCTGGTACGGCCGCCCGTTCCCCAGGTCGCCGCTCACCGCGACCCGGGAGTACGTCGATGTCGTACGCCAGGTCCTCAGGCGGGAAGCGCCGGTCGAGCTGGACGGCCGCTTCCACTCCCACCCCTACCGGGGGTCCGACGGCACCGGTCTCGGCAAGGCCCTCAAGCCCATCACCCATCCCCTGCGCCCCGACCTGCCCCTCCTGCTAGGCGCCGAGGGTCCGAAGAACGTGGCCCAGACGATCCGGATCGCCGACGGCTGGCTGCCGCTGTACTGGTCGCCGAGCCGGCCCGAGGTGTACGGGGAGGCGGTGGCCGAACTGCCGGAAGGGTTCGTGGTCGCGCCGATGGCACAGGTGAAGGTCTGCGACGACGTCGCCGAAGGCCTCCTCCCCGTCAAGGCGATGCTCGGCTTCTACATCGGCGGGATGGGGCACGCGGCCCGCAACTTCCACGCCGAGCTGATGGCGCGCATGGGGTACGAGGAGGAGGCCCGGCGGATTCAGGAGCTGTTCCTGGACGGCCGCCGGGAGGAGGCCGTGCTCGCCGTGCCGGACGCGTTCGCCGACGAGATCTCGCTGGTCGGACCGCGCGAACGCATCGCGGAGCGGCTGGAGTTGTGGCGCAAGGGGCCGGTGACGGATCTGCTCGCGTTGGCACCCGACCGGGAGACCCTGCGGGTGCTGGCGGAACTCAACTCCCAGGGAGACGGCCCCGGCCCTGGTTTCAAACAGGGATTCGGGGCCATCCGATAGACATGTCTCGATATCGCAGTGGCTCCAACTCCGCGGGCACGGTCGTCGCCGTCGTGGCGGACATCATGGCCCTCATCCTCGGACTGTGGATCCTGATGTACCTGTTGGACGCGAACCGGGCCAACGACCTGGTGCAGTTCGTCCACAACGTGGCCAACTGGCTCGCCGGCTGGTCCCGGGACCTGTTCACCTTCGACGAGGCCTGGGCGCGGGTCGTCGCAGGCTACGGCCTGGCCGCGGTCGTCTACCTCTTCATCGGCCACGCCATCGCCAACCGCGTGCACCGGCACTGACCAAGTACGACCGCACCGAGCGGTACTCAGTCGCAGCAGTCCGGGTCGAGGCCGCTCGGCAGGCGGTCGCCCCCGAACACCGAGCAGGTTGCCTCGTGGCCGCCGAGGGCGGCGACCGCGAGGAGCAGGGAACCGGCCGTCCAAGTGGTCAGTTCGCGGGGCCAGACGGCCCCGTCGTCGAAGACATAGCCCGTCCAGTACAGACCGGACTCCGGGTCCCGCAGGTGCTGTATCGACTGAAGGATCTCCAGCGCGCGGTCGGACTCGCCCATCACCCAGAGTGCGAGGGCGAGTTCGGCCGACTCGCCGCCGGTGACCCACGCGTTGGGCACGACACAGCGCACCCCGAGGCCGGGGACGACGAAGCGCTCCCAGCCCGCCTCCATACGGGTCTTGGCCTCCGCGCCGGTGACGGCGCCGGCCAGGATCGGGTAGTACCAGTCCATGGAGTAGCGGTCCTTGTCCAGGAACCGCTCCGGGTGGCGGCGGATCGCGTGGCGCAGTGCCCCGACCGCCAACTCCCAGTCCGGCTGCGGCTCTTCGCGCTGCTCGGCGATGGCGAGCGCGCAGCGCAGCGCATGGTGTATCGAGGAGGAGCCGGTCAGCAGCGCGTCCGCGGTCTCCGCACCGTCGTCCTCGCGCTTCCAGCCGATCTGCCCGCCCGGCTGCTGGAGTCGGAGGACGAACTCGATCGCCGCGTAGACCGTCGGCCACATCCGGTCGAGGAACATGTCGTCGCCGGTCGACAGATAGTGGTGCCAGACGCCCACGGCTATGTAGGCGACGAAGTTCGTCTCCCGGCGCCGGTCGGTGACGTCGTCGAAGGCCCCGTCGGCGTACGCCGCGTACCAGCAGCCGTCCTCGTTCTGGTGGGTCGCCAGCCACGTGTACGCCCGCTCGGCGGCCTCGTGCTCGCCCGCCGCGTCCAGCGCCATCGCGGCCTCGGTGTGGTCCCACGGGTCCAGGTGGTGCCCCCTGAACCACGGGATCGCCCCGTCCTCCCGCTGCACGGCGAGGATGCCGGCGACGGTCTCGGCGGCCTCCTCGGCGGTGAGGACCCCGGGCAGGACGAGGTGTTCTGTCCGGGGGGTGGTCACTTGGCGGCCACCTCGGTCCCGGCAAGACTCGGCAGGTGGGGCTTGGTCGCGTACGCCACGAAGCTCTTGCCTATCAGCGGGTTCAGCGCCTGCTCGGCGACCCGGGTCGCGAGTGGCTTCTTCATGATGTCCCAGACCAGCAGCTTGTGGTACGCCCGCACCGGCAGCGCCTTGTCGTTGTCGACGCCGAACGCGCACTTCAGCCACCAGTACGGCGAGTGCAGCGCGTGGGCGTGGTGGGTGCCGTACGGCTTGAGACCGGCCTCGCGGATCCTCGCCAGCAACTCGTCCGCCCGGTAGATGCGGATGTGGCCGCCCTCGACCTCGTGGTAGGCGTCGGACAGCGTCCAGCACACCTTCTCGGGGCCGTAGCGCGGGACGGTGATCGCGATCCGGCCGCCGGGCCTCAACACCCGTACCATCTCGGCGAGTACGCCCTTGTCGTCCGGGATGTGCTCCATCACCTCGGAGATGATGACGACGTCGAAGGACTCGTCGGGGAAGGGCAGCGCCAGGGCGTCGCCCTCCATCGCCGTCGCGGTGGCGCCCTCCGGGACCTCCCCCGCCTCCTTCATCGCCGCGAACCACTTGGCGACCTCGCGGATCTCCTCGGCGTTCTGGTCGAGGGCCACGACCTGGGCCCCCCGTCGATAGCACTCGAACGCGTGCCGGCCGGCGCCGCAGCCGAGATCCAGGACGCGGTCGCCCGGGGCGAGCGGGAACCGGGAGAAGTCGACGGTCAGCACGTGGCCCTGCTTTCGCGATCGGATACAACGTCAACAACTTCGGGGGCCGTGGAGCGGCTCGGGGCGGCGGCCGCGACGGGGGTCCCCCCGCGCGAACGAGGCCGAGCGTGGGAGAGGGGGGCGGCGAGCGCCTCGCGGTACCTCGCCACCGTTCCCTCGGCAGCCCGGGCCCAGGTGAAGCGGGCCAGTACGCGCTCGCGCCCGGCGGCGCCGAGCCGGGCACGCAGTTCCGGGTCGGACAGCAGGCGGCTCAGGCCCGCCGCCAGCGCCCCGGAGTCTCCCGGGGGTACGGCCAGGCAGGTCTCCCCGTCCCGGCCGGCGACCTCGGGGATCGCGCCGCCGGTCGTGGCCAGCAGCGGCGTTCCGGTCGCCATGGCCTCCGCGGCCGGGAGCGAGAAACCCTCGTACAGCGACGGCACGCACGCGACCTCGGCCGAGCGCACCAGGTCGACCAGTTCGGCGTCCGAGATGCCCTTGACGAACTCGACGGCGCCTTCGAGGCCGTACCGCTCGACGGCCTGGGCGACGGGCCCCTCCTCGGGGCGCTTGCCGACGACGACGAGGTGGGCGTCCGGGCGCTCGGTGCGTACCTTCGCCAGCGCCTCGACGAGGAAGACCAGGCCCTTGAGCGGCACGTCGGCGCTGGACGTCGTCACGATCCGGCCCGGCACGACGGGCACCGACGGGTCCGGGGAGAACAGGTCCGTGTCGGCGCCGATGTGGACGACGTGGATGCGGTCGTCGCGTACGCCGAGATGGTCGGCGATCTCCTGGCGCGAGGTGCCGGAGACGGTGAGCACGGAGGACAGGCGGCGGGCCACTCGCTTCTGCATGCGCGTGAAGCCGTACCAGCGGCGTACGGAGAACTTGCGCCGCAGGCCCTCCACCGCGTCCAGCTCCAGCCGGCGGTCCACGGTGATGGGGTGGTGGATCGTGGTGACCAGGGGGGCGCCGACATCGCCCAACAGGCCGTACCCGAGCGTCTGGTTGTCGTGGACGATGTCGAACTCGCCGCGGCGGGCGCGCAGATGGCGGCGGGCGCGGAGGGAGAACGTGAGCGGCTCGGGGAAGCCGCCGGTCCACATCGTCGCGACTTCGAGGGCGTCGATCCAGTCGCGGTACTCGTCGCGCTTCGGGGTGCGGAAGGGGTCGGGATGGCGGTAGAGGTCGAGGCTGGGCAGCTCGGTGAGGCTCAGTCGTTCGCCGTGGCCCTCGTCGAGGACGGGGTAGGGCTGGGAGCCGATGACCTCGACGGTGTGGCCGAGGCGGGCCAGCTCGCGCGAGAGGTGCCGTACGTAGACGCCTTGGCCCCCGCAGAACGGGTTCCCTTTGTATGTGAGGAGTGCGATGCGGAGCGGTCGCTCGCCGTCGGCGGCCGACCCCTCGGAGGGCCCCGCCTGACTGGCCTCAGCGGTCACTCTGGACCCCCTTCTGCCTGCACTGTCCCGCGAGATTACGCCGGGACGCTAATCTAGAACAAGTTTCAGACTTGATCGTTCAAGAGGCTCTGAATCTACCGGCAGGTAGGGGCACGGTGGACAGTGGATCAGGTGATTCACGCCACGACCGGCGCTCCTGCCATGCTGTGCGATCACTTGCCCTCACCGACTGTCACGGAACGGGACCCATGTCTGCGGAAGCCAAGATGGCCAAGGTGGATGCCAGTACCCCGCGGTCCGACTCGCCGCCGCTCACCGAGCGGCAGGAGGCGCGCCGTCGGCGCATCCTGCACGCGAGCGCGCAGCTGGCCAGCCGGGGCGGTTTCGACGCGGTGCAGATGCGGGAGGTCGCGGAGTCCTCCCAGGTGGCTCTCGGCACGCTGTACCGCTACTTCCCGTCCAAGATCCATCTGCTGGTCGCCACGATGCAGGACCAGTTGGAGCACATGCACGGCACGCTGCGCAAGAAGCCGCCGACCGGCGAGACGGCGGCGGAGCGGGTGGCGGAGACGCTGATGCGGGCGTTTCGCGCGCTGCAGCGGGAGCCGCATCTGGCGGACGCGATGGTCCGCGCGCTCACGTTCGCCGATCGCAGTGTGAGTCCCGAGGTCGACCAGGTCTCCCGTCAGACGACGGTGATCGTGCTGGACGCGATGGGGCTGGAGAACCCGACGCCGGAGCAGCTGTCCGCGGTCCGGGTCATCGAGCACACCTGGCACTCGGCCCTGATCACCTGGCTGTCGGGGCGTGCCTCCATCGCCCAGGTGAAGATAGACATCGAGACGGTGTGCCGCCTGATCGACCTGACGGACCCGGAGGGCGACAGCCGGGCCTAGGCACGCAGCCGGGCTCGGGCACGCGAAGAACCTACGAGACGGGTTCCCTTCGCCGGTATTACCCGGATCAGGTGCTGGGGGTCGCCTTCCGGCCCGACCACTGCCTTCCGGCCTCTCAGCCCGACCGTCGACGTCGGCCACGGCGGATGCCTGAGCGTCTCGCCACAGTCGGCTACTCCGGTCGAACTCCCTCACTCGTCCCGTAGGCCACTTCCCAGAATAGAACATCTATCCAGGTACAGAACCCCCTGAATCATGATTTTTTGGGTCAATGGAGTCGGTGCACGGAAACCGCTACTCCTCGGGAGGGAACACCGGCTCCCCGCTCCCCAGCAGCGTGATCATGATCGCCTCGACCGGACAGCCCTCCGCCGCCGCGAGGATCTTCTCGTTGGCGTCGGTCTCGGGCTCCACGGGGAGGGACTGGCGGCCCGTGTCGAGGCGGAAGCCGTCCGGGGCGTGGTGGACGCACTGGGCCGAGCCGATGCACAGGGAGCGGTCGACCTCGATCTGCCAGCGGTCACCCATGGTCGGTCAGCCCTCCCAGCCCGCGGGCAGGTGGATCATCTTGTGTTCCAGGTACTCGCCGTAGCCCTCCGGACCGAACTCCCGCCCCAGCCCGGAGTTCTTGTAGCCGCCGAAGGGGCCGAACATGTCGAGGCTGAAGGTGTTCACCGAGTACGTGCCGGTACGGACCTGGCGGGCGACCTCGATGCCGTGCCCGACGTCGGCGGTCCACACGCTGCCGCTCAGCCCGTAGTCGGAGTCGTTCGCGATCTTCAGCGCCTCGGACTCGTCGCCGTACGGGAGCAGGCAGATGACCGGGCCGAAGATCTCCTCGCGGGCGATCCGCATGGAGTTGTCGACGTCGCCGAAGAGGGTCGGCTCGACGTACCAGCCGCGGTCCCGGCCCGGCGGGCGCCCGCCACCGGTGAGGATCTTGGCGCCCTCTTCCTGGCCGATGCGGATGTAGTCGAGGTTGCGCTGCTGCTGCCGCTTCGCCACCAGCGGGCCCACCTGGGTCGCCGGGTCCAGCGGGTCGCCGACCACCAGCGCGCCGGCCGCCGCCGCGAAGGCCTCGGCGAACTCGTCGTAGCGCGCACGCGGCAGCAGGATGCGGGTCTGGGCCACGCACGCCTGCCCGTTGTTCATCCAGGCCGCCGGGACGATCCCCGCGACCGCCGTCTCCACGTCCGCGTCCGGCAGTACCACCGCCGCCGACTTGCCGCCCAGCTCCAGGGTCACGCGGGTGAGGTTGCGCGCGGCGACCTCCATCACGCGTTTGCCGGCCGCCACCGAACCGGTGAAGGAGACCTTGTCCACGCCGGGGTGCCCGACGAGGTACTCGCTGACCTCGCGGTCCGCCGGGAGGATGGACAGGACCCCTTCCGGCAGTCCGGCCTCGCGCGCGATCTCGGCGAGGATGTACGCGTCGAGGGGCGACTCCGGCGACGGCTTCAGCACCACCGTGCAGCCGGTGAGCAGCGCGGGCGCGAGCTTGGCGGCGGCCACGAACTGCGGGACGTTCCAGGGGACCACGGCCGCGACGACCCCGACCGGTTCGCGCCGGACGAGGATGCGTCCGAGCACGCCGTCGCGCGTCTCCTCGTACGTGAAGTTCCGCGCGACCGTGATCGCCGCGTCCCACACCATCATCGCGCCGAGCGCCTGCGCGAGGACGCTCCAGGAGTACGGCGACCCGTTCTCGGACGAGATCACCCGCGCGATCTCCTCGTGCCGTACGGCGATCGCGTCCTTGATCCGCCCGACCACCTCGATCCGTTCTTCGAGGCTCGCCCGCGGCCAGGGCCCCTCGTCGAACGCCTTCCGCGCCGCGGCGACCGCCCGGTCCACGTCGGCCGTCGAGGCGTGCGGCACGCGCCCGATGACCTCCTCGGTGTGCGGCGAGATCACCTCGATGACGTCCTTGCCCAGGGGGTCGGTCAACTCCCCGCCGATGAACAGCTGTCCGTGTTCCACGAGCTCGGTCATGGCGACTGCCTCCCCGGAGCGACTGCGTCTCTGACGGTTCATCAGATACGGCCACTGATACCAGGTCCCCCCGGAGGAGTCCACGGGCGGGACGTCGGACGGGAAGGTCGACCCGGGCTCCCATCGAAACGCGTTCTAGTTATAGTGACCGGAACGCGGCGATTGGGGAGCCCATGACGCAGGTGCACGACCATGGCGGCGGCGTCCGTTCCCTCCAGGTCCCCATCCCGGACAACCCCCTCGGCCACACCCTCGTGTACGTCGTCGACACCGACCGCGGGCCGGTACTGATCGACACCGGCTGGGACGACCCGGCCTCCTGGGACACTCTCGCCGGGGGACTGACGGCGTGCGGCACCTCCCCCGCCGAGATCCACGGCGTGGTGATCACCCACCACCATCCCGACCACCACGGCCTGTCGGGCCGGGTGCGGGAGGCGTCCGGCGCCTGGATCGCGATGCACGAGGCGGACGGCGCGATCGTGCGGCGGGCCCGCTCCACCCGCCCCGAACGCTGGCTCACCTACATGACCGCCAAGC
This sequence comes from Streptomyces sp. MMG1533, assembly GCF_001279775.1. Lineage (GTDB taxonomy): Bacteria > Actinomycetota > Actinomycetes > Streptomycetales > Streptomycetaceae > Streptomyces. Next base: position 161,764 of record NZ_LGDG01000260.1, read on the forward strand.
TCGAGGCCGCCGGCGCCCCCGAGGAGCACGTGGCGCCGATGCGTACCGCCCGCCCCCGGTCCGTACCCGGCCTGGCCCCCGCCCTGCCCGACCGCGAGATCGTCCCCGGCGAGCTCCTCGACCTCCCCGGCCGCCGACTGCGTGCGATCTGGACGCCGGGCCACACCCCGGGCCATGTCTGCCTGCACCTGGAGGAGGAGCACCCGGCCGGACTCCCGGGCCACGGCCGCCTGTTCTCCGGCGACCACCTGCTCCCCGAGATCACCCCGCACATCGGCCTGTACGAGGACCCCGACGACGCCACCGTCACCGACCCCCTCGGCGACTACCTCGACTCCCTGGAACGCGTCGGCCGCCTCGCCCCCGCCGAGGTGCTCCCCGCCCACCAGCACGCCTTCACCGACGCGGCTTCCCGCGTACGGGAGTTGCTCCACCACCACGAGGACCGCCTCACCGGCCTGCTCACCCTCCTGGCCGAGCCCCTCACGCCCTGGCAGCTCGCCGAGCGCATGGAGTGGAACCGCCCCTGGGACCAGATCCGGTACGGGTCGCGGAACATCGCCGTCTCGGAGGCCGAGGCCCATCTGCGGCGACTGGTGAAGCTGGGGCGGGCGGAGGCGGTGGCCGGGGGTGAGCCGGTGACGTACGTGGCGGTGTGAAGCGACGTTGGTGACGGTCCAAAGCGATGCTCGTGGCGGTCCAAAGCGACGTTCTGGACGGTCCAAAGCGATGTTTGTGAGGGTCCAAAGCGACGTACGTGGCGGTCCAAAGCGGTGGCCCGGCCGGGCCCAACACTGGTACCAACACCCTCATGGACCCCATGGAACGCCTCCTGGCCGAACGCGCCTGCGAGCGCCTCATCCTCGACTTCGTCCACCGCCTCGACCTCGGTGAACCCTCCTCCGTCGCCGCGCTGTTCACCGAGGACGGCACCTGGGAGTGGCCGGAGGGCGACCGGCTGGTCAAGGGGCGTGACGCGCTCCGGCAGTACTTCGGCTCCCGCCCCGCCGACCGGCTCTCGCGCCGCATGATGTCCAACGTCCTGGTCGAGGTGGTCTCCCCGGACACGGCGACGGCGACGTCGTACTTCACGACGTACCGAATCGACGGTCACGAGGGCGACATGGTCCCGGCCGGCCCACCGGTGCAGGTCGGCCACTACCGGGACGCCTTCCACCGCCGCCGCGACGGCACCTGGCTGCTCTCCGCCCGCGTCCTCCACCTCGCCTTCGGCGGCCCCACGCCGCACGCACGTCCGATAACCTGAACCGCTCATGGATTCGGGGGGACTTGTGCGAAGAACGACCACCGTTGTGACGGCTGCGCTGGCCTGCCTGGCGACGGGTGCCGCGGTGACCGGCTGCTCGGACGGCACGGCCGCGGACGAGCCCTCCGCCGAGCAGCTGCTGGACGACGCGAACGACACGATGACGGCGCTCAAGTCGGTGACCGTGGACGGGAAGACCACCACCGTGGCCACCGGCAAGGGCTTCACCAGCCGTCTGACGACCGACCTCAAGGGCGCGTGCAGGTCCAGTCGGACCTGGACCAACGGTGCCCGCCTCGAGCAGATCCGGATCGACGAGACGGACTACGTCCGCCCGAATCGCGCCTACCTGGAGATGGCGGGCAAGGACGTGACCGGCACGGGGGAACAGCAGCGCTGGGTCAAGAGCCCCGCAAGCGAGACCGCCGAGGAGGACGGACTCTCCGACTGCACCCGGGAGTTCTCCTCCTTCGGCGAAGCGACCAAGGGCGACCCGACCAAGGTCGACGGCACACCGGCGATCGCGCTGGTGGTGACCGACAAGGCGGACAAGGGCGGCACCTACACGTTCTACGTCGCCACCGAGGGCAAGCCGTACCTTCTCAAGGTCGTCTACAAGGGCGCCGACTATCGCAGCACCACCGCGTTCAGCGCCTTCGACGAACCCTTGGACGTGCGGCCTCCGGCCGCGACCGACGTGCTGGACGCGAGCGGCCTGTCCTAGGACACGACCGAGCGGATCAGGTCCTCTGCCGCGCCCAGGAGTTCGACCTCCCGGCGGCTCATCGTCGGGTTGGCCGCCCGTCGCACGCGGGCCTGCGTCAGGCCCTCCTCGGTGAGGTGCGACGGGTCCGCCAGCAGCGCGGTGAGCATCGTGCGGACGCGGTCGGCGAGCGCTTCGTCGGTGACGGCGGCCTGGGCGAGGATCATCGCGGAGATGCCCCAGTCCAGGCCCGGTTCGCCCTCCTCCGTGTTGGTCCAGTCGATGACCCGGGGACCGTCGGCGGTCAGGATGACGTTGTCCGGATGGAGGTCCAGGTGCAGGACGCGGCCGGTGGAGCGGCGGGGCGGGATCGTGTGCAGGTCGCGCAGCAGCCGGGCGAGGGTGACGCCCGCCTCGTCGGGGCCGAGCGAGCCGGTCAGGCACGCCTCCAGCATCGTCGGGCCGTACAGGCGCTCCATCACCAGCTCGGTGCGCGTGGAGTCGGCCGGGCGGACCCGCGGCACCGGATAGCCGTGGCCGCGCACGAACTCCATCACCGCGCCCTCGGCCGCCGCGTCCCCCCACCCCTCCCGGTTGCGGCGCACCACCCACGCCTCGTCGATCTCGTACACGTCGTTGGCCCGGCCGGAGCCGAGCAGTCTCCCCGTTGTCCGCATGGGGGCGAACGTACCTCCGCCGCACAGGCGGGCCTCAGGGTGCTCCGTACGGGCCGGTAGAGTGGCCAGGTCGTATCACACCCGTACGGGGGGAAGCCGGTGCAAATCCGGCGCTGACCCGCAACCGTGAACCACCGCCGTGGCAAGAGCACAGCCGTGGTGAGCCGGACTGCCCCGGACGGATCGTGACCGGCTCACGTGCACCGGCAACCGGCCGGTGTGCGGCACCGTCGAGGTATACGGAGCCGAGCCGCCGGAGTGTCCCGTGCTGCCCGGCTCCCTCACAGGGAGAGGCATCCGCCGATCATGAACGTCCGCCGCAGCGCCGCGGTGCTGGCCGCCGCCACCGCCGTGATCGGGGCCGCCGCGCCCGCCGTCGCCGCCGACCCGTCCCCGTCCGCCTCGCAGGCGTTCCCCGCCGCGCTGTACGGCAGCACGGACCCGACGTACGACGGTGTCTGGCGTCAGTCGCTCGCCCTGCTCGCGCAGGACACCGTGGGTGTGAAGCCCGCCGCCGAGGCCGTGGACTGGCTGACCGGGCAGCAGTGCGCGAACGGCGCCTTCGCGCCCTACCGCGCCGACACCGCCACGGCCTGCGACGCGAAGCTCATGGTCGACACCAACAACACCGCCGCCGCCGTGCAGGCCCTCGCCGCGCTCGGCGGCCACGACGCCGTCACCGACAAGGCCGTCGCCTGGCTGAAGTCCGTGCAGAACAAGGACGGCGGCTGGGGTTACACCCCCGGCGGCGCCAGCGACACCAACTCGACGTCCGTCGTCGTCGGCGCGCTGACCGCCGCAGGGGAGAAGCCCGAGGACGCGCGCAAGGGTGACCAGGGGCCGTACGACGCGCTGGTGAAGCTCGCCCTGCCGTGCAAGGGCGACGGCGCCGGTGCCTTCGCCTTCCAGCCCGACAAGAAGGGCAACTTGGCGGCCAACGCGGACGCCACGGCGGCGGGTGTCGTGGGCGCGCTCGGCAAGGGGCTGGTGGTCGAGCCCGCCAAGCAGGACGAGGCCGCCGCCTGCTCGGACTCCGGTTACCCGTCCGCGCAGCAGGCCGCCGCCAACGGCGCCGCCTACCTCACCGAGGCGCTCGCCAAGGACGGCCACCTCGACTCCGCGCTCCCCGGCTCCACCGACCAGCCCGACTACGGCAACACCGCCGACGCCGTGGTCGCCCTCGCGGCGCAGGGCCAGGCCGCGCAGGCGAAGAAGCCGCTTAAGTGGCTGACGCAGAACTCCTCGGCCTGGGCGGCGCAGAGCGGCCCCGCCGCCTACGCCCAGCTGATCCTCGCCGCCCACGCGACGGGCACGAACCCGCGGGACTTCGGCGGGGCGGACCTGGTCAAGCAGCTCAACGCGACGGGTCCGGCTCCGCGGACGGCGTCGGCCGACAGCGAGAACGCCGAGGACGCCAAGGACTCCGAGAACGCCGAGAACGCCGAGGACAAGGACTCCGGCAGCGATTCCGACAGCGGCAACGTGTGGTGGATGGCCGGCGTCGGCCTCGCCGCCGGGGCCGGCATCGGCTTCCTGCTCAGCAGTCGCAACAAGAGGCGGCAGCCGTGATCCGGCGCCGTGCCACGACGCTTCTGGTCCTCGCCGCGTTCCTGTTCCTCTGGAACGCGGGCCAGGCCCAGGCCGCCGGCTACCGCTACTGGTCCTTCTGGGAGCGCGACGGCAACCAGTGGACGTACGCCACCCAGGGCCCCTCGACCACCCGCCCCTCCGACGGCGACGTCCAGGGCTTCCGTTTCGCGGTCAGCGAGGACTCCGGCGACGCGGCGAAGCCACGCGGCACGGCCGACTTCACGACGATCTGTGCGGACACGCCCGCGCAGGACGGCAGGAAGCGGGTGGCGCTGGTCGTCGACTTCGGTACGCCGACGGACGCCCCGTCCGGCGAAACCCCGCCGGCGGCCCGTACGGTCTGCGCGGTGACCGCCCCCGACGCGACGACGGCCGAGGCCCTGGCCGCCGTGGCCAAGCCCCTGCGCTACGACGCCAACGCCCTGTTGTGCGCGATCTCGGGCTATCCGGAGACGGGGTGCGGGGAGCAGGTGGCGACGGAGAAGAGGCCGAGCGCCCCGTCGAAGGAGAGCAAGAAGGACGGGGGCCCTTCGGTGGGCCTGCTCGCGGGAGCGGCGACCGTGGCGGCACTGGGCGCGGCGGCGGTGTGGCAGGCAAGGCGGCGCAGGGATGCGCCGTAGGCCGCAGCCCGTGGCGGGCGGGTCTCCGCAGCCTGCGGGCAGTCGTGCCGCCGGGGCGGCTCGGCAGCCCGTGGCGGGCGGGTCTCCGCAGTCTGCGGGCAGTCGTGCGGCCGGTGCGGCTCCCGGCCCGAAGGAAGGCGGCGGCACCCCGCGGCGCCGGGCTGCGCACCCCACCCGCCCGCACCAGCGCCGGTCCACAGTGCACCCAGGCGCCTGGTGGCTCTGGGCCCTCGGCCTCGGCACCGCCGCCACCCGTACCACCAACCCCCTCCTCCTCACCCTCCTCATCGCCACCTCCGCCTCCGCCGTGGCCGCCCGCCGCCCCCGCAC
>NZ_LGDG01000261.1:0-29873 GCF_001279775.1 Streptomyces sp. MMG1533
ATGTAGTTGTGGTTGAGCATCCGGGCTTCTTCCTGAGCCAGGACGACAACCCGCCGCGCGCGGTCGGTGAACCTCTCGAACATCGTTAATCGCTCCTCATACGGGTGCGGTGGTCTTGGGCTCGAAGGAGGCCCAGGGTGCTGCGGATGGCTTTGTCTCCGGTGTCTTCGTCACTGCGGTACCGGCAGGAGAGTGCGGAGCGGCGGGGCGGTTGAGCGAGCGACGACAGCCCGGCGTGGCTGGGACGGGAGCGACGAGGTGAGGGGCAGAGATCTGCCGAGTGCGGGTACCTGGCGCAGGAAGGAGACGGGACCGGCGCGGACTTCGTGTCGCATGACCGGTGTCCTTCAGTCGTCGGGCTCACCCGCGAGCGTGCGGGCTGTGTCGATGGCGACGTCGTCCAGGCCCCAGTGCCCTGCGTCCTGTTGCTGTTTGGCCTGTTCGTCGATCCAGCGGTTGTGAGCCTCCCAAGCCGCCTGCTTGCTGGTACCGAGTGCCGCGCCGATCTGTGACCAGGAAGCACCGGCTCGCCGAGCCGACCGTACGGAGAGCTGACGTCCGTAGGCGGCCTTCCGGGCGATCACCTCTCCCAGTGCGAGCAGTTCCAAAGCCTCCTCGCGGGTCAGCGACGCCGTGTCAGAGGCGAAGCCGTCCGCCTCGTCCTCGTCATCCGGAGGTGATGCCAGGGCATCGCGTGTGCGCAGGGAATCGAAACGCGCCGCCGCGGACAGCAGCGTGAACTGACGCTCAACCTCATCAGGAGTTGCCACATCTCCACCGTGCCATCAAGCCGCCTTGACGTCAACCCATCCTGACGTCAAGGTGCCCTTACGTCGATGGGGATCGACGTAAGGGCACCTTGGAGCGGCGGTTTCACGGGGTCAGGCCGGGTGGGGGCGCGGCCGGCGCCTGCTGTGGCGGATCAGCGAGATCCTGACCCGATCGACAGGTTCAATCGAAGATCACAACCTGGCGGACAGCCTCCCCCTTTGCCAGTGCGGCCACGGCATCATTGAGATCTTGGAAGGGCACGCGAGCGCTGATCAGGCTTCCGATGTCCAGGTGACCCGACTTGGCCAGTTCGATGAGCTTCGGCAGATCGCGCCGTAGATCGGATTCGCCGTAGACGGAAGGCTTGATGCTGCGGCTGGCGAACAGCAGCTCATAGGTGCTGATGTCCAGTGGGTCGTTCGGTGCTCCGGCTCCGATCACCACGACCTCGCCACCGCGCCGCGTCAGCTGCCAGGCGTGCCTGACGGTGGCGGACCGCCCCACCGCTTCGAAGACGTGGTCGAACCCCCTCCCACCGGTCAGGCGGTCCTTGGTGTCCTCGGCCTCGTCGGGTGTGACCGTGTGCGTCGCGCCCAGGCGGGCGGCGAGCGGGTGCTTGTGCTCAGCCGGATCGATCGCGACGATGCTCGTGGCTCCGGCGAGCCGCGCACCCTGGACGGCCGACAGGCCCACCCCGCCGAGTCCGACCACCGCTACCCGGTCGCCGGGTTGCACCGATCCGGTGTTCAGGACCGCTCCGACGCCGGTGGGAACGCAGCAACCGAGCAGGGCCGCCTGATCGAAGGGGAAATCGGGGTCGATCTTGATAGCCGCCTGCCAGGGGACGACCACTTCCTCGGCCCAGGTGCCGGTGCCGGCCATCCCGAATGCCGGTGTGCCGCCGACCTCGAAGCGATGCTTGGAGAACAGGTTCTCCATGAATCCCATGCACAGATGGACCTGGCGGTTGCGGCAGTCTTCGCATCGCCCGCAGGCCGGGATCCAGTTCACCACCACGTGGTCGCCGGGAGAAACGGCGGTGACCTGGTCCCCGACCTCGACCACCTCGCCCGCACCCTCGTGGCCGACGATCATCGCGCCGCCACCACCGGGCAGTTCGCCGGAGATGAGGGACAGGTCGGAATGGCACACTCCGGTCGCCCGAATGCGAATCCTGACCTCATCAGCGTCGGGGCCGAGCGCCACGACGTCGTCGCGCAGCTCGAGTTCACCTCGTCCTGACTCGCGCAGTACTGCAGCACGCATGTGGCTCACCTCCGGATGTAAGGGACCGTTGGGTCACGGGAACGCGGCTCATCGCGGGACGAACCGACATCTGATCGGCCCCTCGGATCGGAGGGCCATTTTTTGGGTGAGCTGGATCTCGGTGTCCACCGCCTCCACTTCGAAGGCCTGAAGGATCACAGCGATGGCGAGTACGGCTTCCAGCATCGAGAAGTACTGACCGATGCAGGCCCGCGGGCCCCCGCCGAAGGGGAACCAGGCGTAACGCGGCCGCTCGGCCTCCACCTCGGGCAAGAACCGCTCAGGCGCGAAGACCTCGGGGTCCTTCCAGTAGGAGGGGTGCCGGTGGGTGACCCAGGGGCTCAGGAAGACGATCTTTCCCGCGGGAATGCGATAGCCGTCGATCTCGGTCTCGGCCGTGGCTCGCCTGCTGATGCCGGGGGACGGGGGATACAACCGCATGGCCTCCTTGAGTGCCATGTGGACGTACTCGAGCCGGTCGAAGTCGTCGGCCGTGGGCGTGCGGGTTCCCAGGACCCGGTCGACTTCCTCCCGTGCCCGCTCCTGTGCCTCAGGGTTGCGGGCGAGCAGGTGAAGGGCGAAAGTCATCGAGGTGGCGGTGGTCTCGTGTCCGGCCAGGAAGAAGATCAGCACCTGATCCCGGATCTCCTCCGGCGTGAGCCGGTCGCCGGTTCCGTCACCGGCGTTCAGCAGGAGTTCCAGCAGGTCGTTACCGCTCTCCTGTGAGTCGCGCTCCCCGATGATCCGGTCGCACACCTCGTACAGGTCCCGCCGCGCGGCGGCCGCCCGCCGGTTGGCCGGAGTCGGCCAGGTCCGTGGGAACGGCAGCGGAGCGAACCCGCGTTTGAGCATGTAGGCGCCCAGCAGCGGAAAGCAGCGGTCGACGACGTCACCGGCCTCCTCGCTCGCAGCGCCGAACAGGACGCGCGACACGACACGCTGGGTCAGGCGGGTCACCTCGGGGATGACGTCGAGCGTACGGTCGTCCAGGGCCCGCCACTCGGCGACCGTCCGCAGCGTCTCCTCGCACATCGCGCCGGCGTACCGATCCACCTTCTTGCGGGTGAAAAGCGGCTGGATGAGCCGGCGCTGCCGCACATAGTCGTCGTCCTGGCTGGTCAGAAGGCCGTTACCGAAGATGCTGCGGATCTCGTCGTAGAAGGTGTCGTCCTTCCGGAAGCCGACGGACCGGGCCAGCACCTGCTGGGCCCCCTCGGCGGAGAAGACCGCGTACAGGTCCTGGCGCAGGCCAGGTGGGCCGACGGTGAACCGGACCACGTCGCCGTGGTCACGCCGGGCGCGCAGATAGGTCGCGAGCGGATCGCGTCGAAGAGCCGTCATGACGCCGGTCAGTGCGGAGCCTGCAACGGACGGAATTTCCCGAACGGTTGTCATCGACACCTCTCCCGTTGCAATAGATTGATATCCCGTACCGTTTACTGTCCTCCTTTCATTGAGGTGTGACAACGCCTCTTGTGCTGACATTCATGCAGCGAATGTTGATGCCATGTACACACTGGAAGCGGTTTGGTCACGCATTTGTCAATGCCCCCGCGGGCCTGCACTATGTGCCTGCTGACCTGCAAGGATGCCAGGAAAGTCTGGCCAATTCGGCTTGCTTGCATGCCGTGGTGTTGTCTTTTTGGGGGCGAGGTGGTTTGGTGTTTCTCTGTTGCTGGAGATGCATTAATGCCGACTGGATGGTGACTCGTGGGCGACAGTAGGGCGCTGCGTGATCGATTTCAGAACGCGCTTATGGGGAATTATGGAGTTCCACCTGTGGCGGTGGTCGAAGGCAAAGGCTGCGTGGTCACGGACGCGGACGGCAGGACGTACCTCGACCTGATCGGTGGCCTGGCCGTCTCCACGCTCGGGCATGCACATCCTGCGTTGGTGCGGGCGGTGTCCGAGCAGGTGGCACGGCTCGCGCACATCTCCAACCTGAGCCTGCACGAGCCGGAGGTACGGCTGGCCGAGCGGCTGCTCACGCTCGTCGGCGCCGAGGGACGAGTCTTCTTCGCCAATTCCGGCGCGGAGGCCAACGAAGCCGCGTTCAAGCTGGTGCGCAAGCACGCCGGTGCCGACCGTTCCTACGTCGTGGCGGCGCAGGACAGCTTCCACGGGCGCACGATGGGAGCGCTGACCCTGACCGGGGCGCCGCGTGCACGGAAGTCCTTCGAGCCCTTCTGCGCCGAGGTCCGGCATGTCGCCTACGGCTCGGTCGAGGAGCTGCGCAGCGCGGTGACGGCCGGGTGCGCGGCGGTCTTCCTCGAACCGGTCCAGGGCGAGGCGGGCGTCATACCTCCGCCGGCCGGTTACCTGCGGGCCGTTCGCGAGATATGCGACGCGACAGGGGCGGTCCTCGTCTTCGACGAGGTACAGAGCGGGATCGGCCGCACTGGTCGGTGGTTCGCCCATCAGCACGAGGAGGTGCTGCCCGATGTCCTGACTCTGGCCAAGGGTCTGGGCGGGGGGCTGCCGATCAGCGCGTGCATAGGCCTGGGCCGATACGGCGCCGTGTTCGAACAGGGTGACCACGGGTCCACGTTCGGAGGCAATCCGGTCAGCTGTGCCGCTGCCCACGCCGTGCTGGACACCATCGACGGCGACGACCTGCTGGGGAACGCCACCAAGACCGGCGCGCTCCTGGCAACCGGTCTGGCCGCGATCTCCCATGAGCTGCTCGCAGGCGTCCGGGGGATCGGCCTGTGGCAGGCGATCCGGCTCACCGAGCCGCGAGCTCGGTCGGTCGAAGCACACGCGAGGGAGGCGGGCTTCCTGGTCAACGCCGTGCAGCCGGACGTCGTCCGGGTCTCGCCGCCACTGATCCTCGGCAGTGACGAAGCGCAGTCCTTCGTCGAGTCACTGCCCGCGCTGCTGACGGCTGCTCAGACGGTGCTCGGCGACGAGGTCACGCCATGAAGGCGGCGGTCATCCAGGGGCCGGGCAACATCAAGGTGGAAGACGTACCCGACCCGCAGATCCACGAACCGTCCGACGCCATTGTCGCGGTCACCCACGCCGCCATCTGCGGCAGCGACCTGTGGGCCTATCAAGGCACCGCACCCCGCAAGCCCGGTCAGCGGATGGGGCACGAATTCATCGGAGTCGTGGAGGAGGTCGGGCGCGAGGTGGCCGCCGTACGTCCCGGTGACCGCGTGATCGCCCCGTTCGTGTGGTCGGACGGATCCTGCGAGTTCTGCGCCGTGGGACTGCACACGTCCTGCGAGCAGGGCGGCTTCTGGGGCGTGCCGGGTGCGGACGGCGGTCAGGGCGAAGCGGTCAGGGTGCCATTTGCGGACGGCACTCTGGTACGGATCCCGGCCGGCGCGGACGAACCACTCGACCGGGCCCTCCTGACCCTGTGCGACGTGATGGGAACGGGCCATCACGCCGCCGTCGCGGCGGGCGTGCGTCCCGGCGACACCGTAGCGGTCGTGGGGGACGGCGCGGTGGGCCTGTGCGGCGTGCTGGCGGCGCGTCGCCTGGGCGCCGAACGTGTCGTTCTGATGGGTCGGCATCCGCAACGCACCGCCCTCGGTCTGAGGTTCGGCGCCACGGACATCGTGCCGGAGCGCGGAGAGGAGGCGATCGCCCGGTTGCATGAACTGCTCCCCGGAAAGGGCGCGTCCGCGGTGATCGAGGCGGTCGGCACCTGGGAATCCCTGCATACGGCGATCTCCGTGGCCCGGCCCGGCGCCGCGGTGGGGTTCGTCGGCGCCCCGCACGGAGTGGGCGGCAAGGTCGACATCCGGCAGCTCTTCGACAAGAACGTCAACCTGCGGGGCGGTATCGCCCCGGTCCGCGCCTACATCCCCCAACTACTTCCCGACGTCCTTGACGGCAAGCTCGACCCGAGCCCCGTCTTCGACCTGCCCATTCGCCTCGCCGACACACCGATCGGCTATGCGGCGATGCAGGAACGCCACGCCATCAAGGCTCTCATCCGCGTCTAGGCGTGGTCCGCACGCCTTACCCACGAAGGAGCGATCGTATGACCGTGGACAGTGTGTCCCTTCAGAGCGCCGTGATCCGTAACTCCTACGAGCAGGACCTGAACAAGCATTGGGAGGACAAGCAGGCCGACGACATCAACCTCCTCCTGGGGCAGATGGACGGCCTCTACCACCACCACTATGCCGTCGGCGACTTCAACAGGAGCATCCTGCTGGCGCCCGAACAGGAGCGAGAGAAGCTCATCCTGAAGGAGATGCACCGCCTGGAGACGGAGCAGGTCGGGCTTATCACCGACGCGCTCGGTGACCTTCCGCCGACCGCCCGGGTCATGGATGGCGGATCGGGGCGCGGCGGCACCAGCTTCATGGTCCACGACCGGTTCGGCTGCCGGGTGGACGGGGTGAACTTCTGCCAGCACCACATCGAATTCGCCCAGAAACTGGCTCAGCAGCGCGGCTGCGCCGACAAGGTCGACTTCCACTACGCGAACATGGTGGAGACGCCCTTCGAGGACGGCACGTTCGATGCGATCTACACGAACGAGACCACGATGTACGTGGATCTCCACGAGGCCTTCCGGGAGTTCGCCCGGGTGCTGCGTCCGGGCGGGCGCTACGTCCTGGTCACCTGGTGCCGCAACGACACGGAGGTGGCCGCCTCACCGGACGTCTCGGCCATCGACGACCACTATGTCTGCCACATCCACGGGCGGGGCACGTATCTCAAGGCGCTGGCGGACAACGGGCTCGTGCCGTCCCGGGTGTTGGACCTGACGGAGAGCGCCGTCCCCTACTGGGAACTGCGCTCGCACTCCCGGCTGAAGACCGGAGTCGAGCAGCCCTTCCTCGACGGGTACCGCAAGAATCACCTGAACTATCTCGTCATAGCGGCGGAGAAGGCCGTCGATGCCTGAGCGGGCAGCCACCCGTCCCGTGCTCGAGGCGACAGGTCCGCCCCCCGCCGAGATGGTCCGGGACGCCGCTTCGGTCACCAGGGGCCTCGTCCTTCCGCCCCTGCGGTCGGCGGTGGAGGAACTCCATCCTGATCTCGCCCTGCTATGCGGCCACCATTTCGGCTGGTGCGACCCCCAGGGGCGGCCGACCGGGACGGAGGACGCGGGCAAGCTCCTGCGGGCCCGAGTCGCCTTCCTTGCCGCGGCGGCGACCGGGACGGAGCCCGCCACCGTGGTCCCCGGCGCGGTGGCGGTGGAGCTGCTGCACAACTTCTCGTTGCTGCACGACGACATCATGGACGCAGACGAACGCCGCCGGGGACGTGCCACGGCTTGGGCAGCCTTCGGTGTTCCCCAGGCCGTACTGGGCGGGGATGCCCTGACAGCCCTGGCGCTGCGCCAGTTGACGCCGGTCGGCGGTGAGGCCGGCCGGGCAGCCGTCACCATGTTGGTGGACACCCTGCACGAGATGATCCGTGGTCAGGCGGCGGACTTGGCGCTGGACAAGATTCCGGTGGATGAGGTGACGTACCGTCACTACTTCGACGCGACCTACAAGACCACCGCGCTGCTGGGCGCCGCCGCCGCGATCGGGGCCCTCCTCGGTGGCGCGTCCGGCGCGCTGGCCGGCCTGCTTCACCGGGCGGCCGGTGGCGTCGGCCTGGCCTGGCAGATCGCCAACGACGTGGAGGACATCTGGGGTGACCCGGCAGCCACCGGCAAGCAGGCCTTCAGTGACCTGCGGCTGGGCAAGAAGACGCTGCCGGTCATCGCCGCACTGCGCAGCGGGACCGACGCGGGAGAACGGCTGGCGGTCCTGATGAGGCAGACCGGGACGTCGGCGTCGGAGGAGGAGCTGCGGATGCAGGCCGACCTCATCGAGGCCGCGGGTGGCCGACGGCATGCCGAGGAGCTGTCGGCCCGGCACCTTCGGGACTCCCTGGACGGTCTCGCCCGTTCCCTGCCCCCGACGACCGCGCGGGACGAGCTCACGGCGCTGTTCGGGCTCATCGTCACGCGAGGCAGGTAGGAGGTCGGCCGGGCTGTCGTACGGAGGAGGAACCTCGAGGCTTCCTTCTCCGTACCTCGGTCTTCTCCGTACCTCGACCTTCTCCGTACTCCAGTCTTCTCCGTACCTCAGTCTGCGAGCACCTCCTGGAAGGCCGCCGCGTCCGCGAGGCCGAAGAACTCCTCGATGCGGCGGATGCCGCCTCCGTCGGAGGTAAGGAACAGGCGGGCGGTTACGGGAAAGGCGAACCGGCGTCCGCGCACGGTTGTGCCGCGGGCCACGTATTCCACGGTGACCTCGTGGTCCGTGGCCATATATTTTCTGTCCGTGTAACGGAACTCGGCGACAGCGGACCACAGTGGATGGGAACCATTGAACACGGGTCGCGCCGGACGGTCGGACCGCTCGTGTTCGTTCCACACCGTTGATTCGGAGTGAAGGATTTCCGACGCAGTATCGAAATCCCGCTGCTCGACGGCATCGTAGAAGGATTTCGCTACCCGGATGGAATTTTCCTGAATCATGTCTGCGACTCCTGTGGAGAGTTGAGAAAGAGAATCGACCGAAGGAATGACATGCCCCCCGCACTCGATGTACGCCTGCGTACAGCCACCTTTGCGCAACTCGACACGAGGACACTGTACGAATTACTGCGTCTCCGAGTGGACGTATTCGTCGTGGAGCAGGAATGTGCCTACGATGAATTGGACGGCCGCGACCTGGAGCCGGACACCATGCACATGTGGCTCGCGGATCCGGCCGACGGGCGGCCCGTGGCGTACCTGAGGATCCTTGCGGAGGCAGAGGGGATGCGGATCGGGAGGGTTGTCACGGTGCGGCACCTGAGGCGCACCGGTCTCGCGGGGCTGCTGCTGGACGCTGCGCTGCACTCGGTGGCAGCCGATCGCGTCGTCCGGCTGCATGCCCAGTTGTCAGCCGTCTCGCTCTACGCGAAACGCGGCTTCGTTGCCGAGGGTGAGGTCTTCCTGGAGGACGGCATCCGGCACATCGCGATGCGACGTCCTGCCTGGACGGCGGCGGGACATCAGGAACGCCGCAATGCCGGCGCACGGTAGCGCGACGACCGCATAGGTGATGGCCGGCACGGCAAACGCGGAGTCGTACGCCATCGCGGGGCTCAGCGCGATCGCCAGGGCCAGCCCGCTGTTGTGGACGCCGATGTCCAGGCTGATGGCCGCCGACTGCGGACCCGTGACGCCCAGCAGCCGAGGTACCACATAGCCCACGGCCAGGCTGATGACGCAGAACGTCGCGGTTGCGGGTCCCGCCTGTCGCAGATGCCCGAGCAGCTCGGTCCGTTCCGTGAGCACGGCGAGGACGGCCATGACGGCCAGGAACACGCCGGACAGCGCCTTCACCTTCCCTGTCAGCCGATCCGCCAGCGCGGGACGCCTGCCTCGGACGAGCATGCCCGCCGCCACCGGGAGCAGGATCAGCCCCCACAGCGATACCAGCTCCCCGAGCCCCAACTCGACGTCACCGAGGCCGCCGCGCAGGAAGTGCGCGGCCGCCAGACCGACCAGGGCCGGCAGTGTGAGTACCGCCAGTACCGAATTGACCGCGGTGAGGGTGATGTTGAGGGCGACGTCTCCGCCTGCCAGGTGGCTGAAGAGGCCGGCGGTGGTTCCCCCCGGCGCGGCTGCCACGAGCATCATGCCCACTGCCGACGGACCGCTGAGACCGAAGGCGTGCGCCAGCGCGAAGCACACGCCCGGCAGCAGGACCAGCTGGCATATGAGACAGACGGCGACCGCGCGCGGCGAGCGCAGGGCGCGCCGGAAATCCTCCCGGGTGAGGGCGAGACCGAGGCCCAGCATCAACACCACGATCGCGATTGGTAACAGACTTGAAAGCAGAGAATTAGTGCCCACGACGGCTGTCCCTTCGGTCAGTGAGCGCCTCACGTGCCAGGGATTTAATGGTCGCATTCGCATTGCCTGTCGGCCAAGGCTCGGACCGTTGACGTTCATGCCGTCGAATGTCCAATAGGGATCCACATCTGTTACATCGCTGTCAACGTCCGTGGCGTTGCTCTGCCGAGAGCCCTTGCGTAGTTTTGCGGTGCCGGGAAAACGGTGACCGGTGGTCCGCGGAACGAGAGCGAATCGATTCGAATCGTCGACTCTTTATTGATTGACGCGAACAGGCGGGAGAGAGTCTGTGGCGGAACACTTACTGACCTCTGATGCGCGGACCATGCCTCTGGAAAAGGTTGATCTTTCCGGAATCCGCGCAGCGGTCGATGCTGAACTCTACGGGTTTCTGGACCGGAAGCGTCGCTCCCTCTCGGATCCGATCGATGCCCAGCTGGGGGCGGCGATCCGGCTCTTGGAGGAGCTGGCCGGCTCCGGGGGGAAGCGACTTCGCCCCCTGCTCTGCTACTGCGGGTGGCTGGCCGCGGGAGGTACCGGCGACGACGCGCCCGTCCTCAAGGTCGCCGCGAGCCTGGAACTCTTCCACATGTTCGCCCTCATCCACGACGACGTCATGGACGCCTCGGAGTCCCGTCGCGGTCGGCCAACCCTGCACCGGCGCATGGCGGACGACACCGACACGCGCACGACGGGCGACGGTCGGCAACGGCTCCGTGGCGACGACGCGGACCGCCTCGCCAACAACTGCGCCATCCTCGTGGGCGACCTGGCGCTCGTCTGGTCGGACGAGCTGATCCACGCCAGCGGCCTGGCCCCCGTCCAGCTCCGTGCCCTCCGGCCGGTCCTCGACGCCATGCGCACGGAACTCATGCTGGGCCAGTACCTCGATGTGCGTGCCGCCTGCGACCTCGAGGTCGATGTGGACATGGCGCTCGCCATCGCCCGGCACAAGAGCGGTCGGTACACCATCGAGCGCCCTCTGCAGATAGGGGTGGCCCTGGCCGGCGGGGATGACGAGGTGCTGCGGTCCTGCTCCGATTTCGCCCTCCCGGTCGGCGAGGCGTTCCAACTGCGTGACGACCTCCTGGGTGTGTTCGGGAATCCGGCGGTCACCGGCAAGTCCAGCCTCGAGGACCTTCGCGACGGCAAGGCCACCACCCTCATCGCCCTCGCACTGAGGCAGGCGGACGCGAACCAGCACAAGACCCTCACCCGACTGTTCGGCGACCCCGAACTGGACGACTCGGGTGCAGCACAGGTGCGTGAACTCCTGATCGCCACCCAGGCGGTGGAAACCGTCGAGCAGATGATCCGGGAACGCTGGCGGCAGGGCATGGAGGCGCTGGAGGACATCCCCTTCCGCGACCCGGGACGCAGCGCACTCCGTTCACTGGCAGTCGAGGCAACCGAGCGTCAGGCCTGAGAGCCGAACCTGCTCTTCCCCTCCGAAACATGTGGCCGACGAGCCCTAGGAGTTTCTTCATGAGCCGTACCCCGACCACCGAGCAACGGCCGGCATCGCACACCGCAGAGTCCGTGGAACTCGACGAGGCGCAGGTCCTGCTCGAGGAGTCGGAGGCCGACCCCTGGGCGCAGATCAGTCCTTCGGTGTACGAGAACGCTCGGGTCGTCACCGTGGCTCCGTGGCTCGGCGGAGCCGGTCGGCGGCTGCGCTATCTCTGTGAGGAGCAGGCGGCCGACGGCGGCTGGGGGGTGGCGGGCTTCCGCCTCGTGCCGACGCTCAGCGCGGTGGAGGCCCTGCTCACGGCGTGGGCGCGTGGAGAGGCCGCCGACGGTGCCGGAGCGGACCGTGTACGGCGCGCGGCCGTGCGGGGAATCGAGACCCTCCACACCTGGCTCACCGGCGGGCAGGGTTCCGAAGAGGCCGAGCAGCTGCCTGACACGGTGGCCATCGAGGTGGTCATACCCGGCCTGATCGCACAGATCAACGATCACCTGATCCGGCACCGTACGACGCGCCCGCCCGGGTTGCCGGAGCGCTTGGTCTCGCTCACCCTGCCGCTTCCCCGCGGCACGGACGATTCCATCCTGGTGGCCCTGCGGACCGCTACGGCCGCCGGACGGACCCTGCCGCCCAAACTCTGGCATGCCTGGGAAATCCTCGCCCCGGGCCGGCCGTTCGCACAGGAGGTCCAGCCGGTGAACGGCTCGGTGAGTTGCTCACCGGCTGCGACGGCGGCCTGGCTGGCGGGCAGCCCCACGGGCCCCGACCCCGCCGGTGGCGGTCCGACGGCACCGCCCGCCGTCGCGACTCAGGAGGCCCGGGCCGCCCTGCGCTTCCTGGACGACCTGCAGCGGCACCGCGGCGGGCTGTTGCCGCTCGGCGCGCCGATGCCCAACTTCGAACGTGCCTGGGTCCTCGCGAGCCTGGCCACGCACGACGTCCCGCATCAGGCATCGGAGTCCCTCCTCGACCGCTTGGAGGCCGTATGCCTGGAGGAGGGCATGTCAGCCGGTTTCGGACTGCCGCCGGATGCCGACGACACCGCGGTCGGCCTGTACGCGCTGGCCCGGCACGGGCGCCGGCATCGGCCGGACAGCCTGCTGCACTACTACAACGAGGGGCACTTCTGCACCTACCCGGACGAGCGGACGGCCTCACCGAGCGCGAACGCCCACGCGCTGGAGGCGCTGGGCTTCTGGACCCAGCGTTACCCCGACGACCTGCCGCGTTTCGGCGCGGCGGCGGTGGGATCCGCGGACTGGCTGCTGTCCGTGCAGAACGCGGATGGCAGCTGGACCGACAAGTGGAACGGCTCGCCGTACTACGCGACGGCGAGCTGTGCGCAGGCCCTGGCCGCCTACGCGGGGGAAGCCGCCCGCCCCGCTGTGGAACGTGCTGTCTCCTGGGTGC
Organism: Streptomyces sp. MMG1533; assembly: GCF_001279775.1. GTDB lineage: Bacteria > Actinomycetota > Actinomycetes > Streptomycetales > Streptomycetaceae > Streptomyces. The sequence goes on from NZ_LGDG01000261.1 coordinate 12,726, forward strand.
TGAACACCCGTCACCCCGGGGATCGTTGGGGGCACGGGACCGGCACGATCGAGGAGACGGCGTACGCGGTCTGGATACTGCGGCTGTCCCGGGACCCCCATCGTGGGCAGCAGGTCGACGAGGCGCTGGAGGCCGCTCGGCGCACCCTGGCGCGGGGCGAGATCACCGAGGACAGCACCCCGTTGTGGATCGGCAAGGACGTCTACACACCCGTGCGCATCGCCCGGGCCGCCTGCTTGTCCGCCACGCACGACCTGAAGACCCGGTGAGGTGAAGCCATGACGTCCGCGCAGACCCATGAGACCTCGGCGGAAACCCTGGTGGTCGACTGCCCGTTTCCCGACCGTTCCAGCCCGTACGGCGACGCCGCCGCCGCATACGTCCGCCAAGTCGCCACGGAGGCGGGTGTACAGGGCAGGGCGGGCGCCGTCGTACTGCATGGCATCGCGCTGGGAGAGGCGGCCGCGCTGACCTATCCGGACGCGGATGCCGAGCGGCTCGAGGTCGCGGCGCTGTGGATCGCCTTCCTGGTTCTCTTCGACGACACATGGAGCGATCTGCTGAGCCTGGAGGAGGGCTGGCTGGAACCGGTGCTGGAACAGCATGCGGTCATCCACGCGGTCCTGGACGGGCACGGCGCCGACGAGCCGCTCGCCCGATTGCTGGGCCGCGTCCTGGAGGACATCCATCGCATCGACCCGCGGTGGGACGACACCAGGCTGAGGCAGGAGATCAGACGTTACCTGTCCGCCACCCTGTGGGAACTGGACCTGCGCGACAGGGGAGTGGTCCCCGACCTGACGTCGTATCTGCGGATGCGCCGTGTCTTCAGCACCATGACCGTTCAGCTGGAACTCGACCACTTCGTCTGTCGCCTGAGACTGCCTGAGCAGGTGCGCACCCACCCGTGTGTGCAGCTGGTCGACATGGCGGTTGCCGATTACGGATGCATTGCCAACGACCTGTATTCCTTCGAGGAGGAACGGGCGCACGGCCTGAGCGCCAACATCGTCCCGGTGCTCCAGCACGAGTACGGATGGGACATCCCCACCGCCCGGGCGCATGCACGGAAACTGTGCGCCAGGGCTGTCGAGACCTACGAGGACATCCGCACCCGACCCGCTCGGTACGGGTTGACCGAGGACGACGATCTGCGGCGCTACTTCGCCCACTACGAGGCGTTCATGTCGGCCGCCGCCCGCTGGCCGGCGCGTTCGGACCGCTACCGCGAGGGAGCGGTCGGATTCGTGACGCCGTGACCTGCTGGCTACAGGGAAGGGAAGAATCGCATGTCCACCACTCTGCGTCCGCCCGGGGCGGCGGCACCTCCGACCGTTCCCGGCGCCCTGCCGCTGATCGGGCACGGCATTCCGCTGGTGCGACGCCGTCTGCAGTTCCTCCAGGAGGCCCGCGCGTACGGCCCCCTGGTCCGGGTGCGGGTCGGTCCCACCGTCGCCTACCTGGTCAACGATCCCTCACTGCTGCACCGGGTCCTGGTCACGGATGCCGCGCGCTTCCCGCGAGGCATCCACTTCCGCAAGGCGCGGGCCGTCGCCGGCAACGGCATCATCACGGCCTACGGAGCCCCCCACCGCCGCCAGCGCAAGCTGGTACTGCCCGCGTTCAACCGCAAGCGGGTGCAGGTGTACGGCGACGTCATGCACGACATCGCGTCCCAGCGCATCGCGTCGTGGCCGGAGGACCGCCCCATCGAGCTGAAGCCGGAGTTCGTTCGGCTGGCCACGACCGTCGGCACCAAATGCCTGTTCTCCTCGGAATTGGGAGGACCGGCGGTACAGGTGGTGGAGCGTGCGCTGCCCATCCTGACCCGGCAGGTCAGTCTGCGTGCCATGGACCCCACCGGTCTGCTGGAGAAGCTGCCCACGCCCGGCCGGCGCAGGTTCGACGAGACGATGGCCGAACTGAACACGATGATCCAGCAGATCGTCACCGCCTACCGGCGCAGCGACCGGGAGGAGGTGGACCTGCTGTCCATGCTGATGGCCGCAACGGACGAGGAGACCGGCCAGGGCATGGACGACCAGCAGCTGCGTGACGAGATCATCAGCATCCTGCTCTCCTCCGCCGAGACCACTGCCCTGACGCTGAGCTGGTCCTGCTACGAGCTGGGGCGCGCTCCCGAGATCCAGCGGCGCCTCCAGGAGGAGGTGGACGCGGTACTCGGCGGCCGTGCGCCGACCCATGAAGATCTCGGACGGTTGGACCTGACCCGACGCATCATCAAGGAGACCCTGCGCCTCTATCCCCCCACGTACTTCCTGTCCCGTGCCGCGGCGCAGGACACGGAGCTCGGGGGCTACCACCTGCCCGAGGGCAGCGTCGTCCTCTACTCGTTCTTCTCCCAGCACCGCGACCCGTTGCTCTTCCGGCACCCGGCACGGTTCGACCCCGACCGCTGGCTGCCGGGCCGAGAGGACGACGTCACCCCGGAGGCATACATGCCGTTCGGTGAGGGCGCGCACCGCTGTGTCGGCGAGGGCTTCGCCTATGCCGAGGCCATGACCACCCTGGCGCTCATCGCGGGACTGTGGCACCTGCGGCCGGTCTCCGACCGGCCCGTCCGGCCCGTCGGCACCGTCACGCTCGTCCCCGACGGACTGCGGATGACGGTACGCAGGAGGGAGCGGTGACGGAGGAACGTGACGGCCTGCACGTCACGGTGCAGCCGGATGTCTGCATCGGCGCCGGACAGTGCGTGCTTGCCGCTCCCGAAGTGTTCGACCAGGACGACGACGGAGTGGTGCAACTGGTCGACGAAGCACCGGAACACGAACTGCACCGGGATGTTCGGCTGGCCGCCGCCCGGTGCCCGGTCGAAGCCATCGGAGTGGTCGAGCCCTGACCCGACCATCCGCTGCCCACTCTCATCCAGCGGAGACAGGAGTGCATCATGAGGCTGGCGGACATCACGTCCCCCCGAGACCTCCGCAGTCTGACACCGCCCGAACTGGTGCGCCTCTCCAAGGAGATACGGGTCTTCCTCATCGACTCCGTATCGCGGACGGGCGGCCACCTGGGGCCCAACCTCGGCGTTGTCGAACTGACGCTGGCCCTCCACCGGGTCTTCGACTCGCCTTCCGACCGGGTCTTGTGGGACACGGGCCACCAGTCCTACGTCCACAAGATGTTGACGGGTCGTCAGGATTTCAGTGGGCTGCGCAAGGAGGGCGGTCTCTCGGGTTACCCGAGCCGAGCAGAGTCGGTGCACGACCTCATCGAGAACTCCCACGCCTCCACCGCGCTCTCCTACGCCGACGGGCTCGCCAAGGCCCACCGGCTGCGTGGCGAGAGCGAGCGATGCGTCGTCGCCGTGATCGGGGACGGCGCACTGACCGGGGGGATGGCGTGGGAGGCCCTCAACAACATTGCGGCGTCCGCCAACCCCGTCGTCATCGTGCTCAACGACAACGGGCACTCCTACGCCCCGACCGTCGGTGGCATAGCCGATCACATGGCGGAACTGGCCGCGACGGGGACGGACGAACGCCCGAAGGGCAACCTCTTCGAGAACCTCGGCCTGAGCTACCTGGGGCCCGTCGACGGCCACGACATCGCCGCCCTGGAGGCCGCCTTCGGTGCTGCGCGCGAGGCGAAACGGCCCGTTGTCGTGCACTGCCGCACCCGCAAAGGGAACGGGTACCCCCTCGCAGAACAGGACACCCGTGACCATCTGCACGCCGTCGGCAGCTTCGATCCGGTCACCGGGCAGAGCGCCGCACAGCCGGCCGCCACGTGGACGCAGGTCTTCGGTGACGAACTGGTCCGGCTGGGCACAGAGCGCCCCGATGTGGTGGCGCTGACCGCGGCCATGCTGCACCCGGTGGGGCTGGCGCCGTTCGCCAAGGCCTTTCCCGACCGGGTGTTCGACGTAGGCATCGCCGAACAGCACGCGGTCGCCTCGGCGGCGGGCCTGGCGGCGGGCGACCTGCATCCGGTCGTCGCCGTCTACGCCACGTTCCTCAACCGGGCCATGGACCAGGTACTGATGGATGTGGCCCTGCACGGGGCCGGGGTCACGTTCGTCCTCGATCGCGCCGGGATCACCGGAGACGACGGGCCGAGCCACAACGGGATGTGGGACCTCTCGCTGCTCCAGGCCGTGCCGGGGCTGCGGCTGGCCGCGCCACGCGATGCGGCGCAGGTGCGCGCGCAGTTGCGGGAGGCGCTCGACGTCCGCGACGCACCGACCGTCGTCCGCTTCCCCAAGGGGGCGGTGGGCCCCGACATCCCGGCTCTGGCCCGCTTCCGCACGCTGGACGTCCTCGCCCGGACGATGCCCCATCGCGAGCGCTGTGATCTGCTGCTGGTCTCGGTGGGCGCCATGGCACGGGTTTGCACGACGGTCGCAGAACGGCTCGCGGCACTCGGCTTCGCCGTCACCGTGGTCGACCCGCGCTGGGTGAAACCCGTCGACGAAGCCCTCTGCGAGCTGGCGGCGGACCATGAGGTCGTCGCCGTGGTGGAGGACAACCTGCGCGTGGGCGGGGTGGGCTCCGCACTGTCCCAGGCACTGCGTGAGGCGGGACTCGCGAACCCCTGCCTGGCCTACGGTCTGCCCCTGGCCTTCCCCCGGCACTGCGCCAGGGACCGGCTGCTGGAGGAGATGGGGCTCGGCGTCACGGCCCTTGAGCAACAGCTGCGGGACGTCCTGACCAGCCATCTCCCTCTGAGCAGAAGGATGACGATGACATGACGCAAGTTCCGCTCGGCATTCCGACCGTGCGGAGTGCGGGCGACGGCGGGCAGCGCCACGCACTCCGCCGGTCTCGGCAGATCACCGTGGGATCCGTGCCCGTCGGCGCAGGAGCGCCGGTTTCCGTACAGTCCATGACCACCACCCAGACTGCGGACGTCGACACGACGTTGCAGCAGATCGCCGAGCTGAACGCCGCGGGCTGTCAGATCGTGCGGGTGGCGGTGCCCACCCAGGACGATGCCGAAGCACTGCCCCGGATCGCCGCCAAATCCCCGATCCCCGTCATCGCCGACATCCACTTCCAGCCCAAGTACGTCTTCGCGGCCATCGAGGCGGGCTGCGCGGCCGTCCGCGTCAATCCGGGCAACATCAAGCGTTTCGACGACCGGGTCGGCGAGATCGCTCGAGAGGCGGCGGACGCGGGCGTGCCGATCCGTATCGGTGTGAACGCAGGATCTCTGGACCGTCGGCTGCTGGCCAAGTACGGCCGACCGACGCCCGAGGCACTGGTGGAGTCCGCACTGTGGGAGTGCTCGCTGTTCGAGGAACACGGCTTCCGCGATCTCAAGATCTCGGTCAAGCACCACGACCCGGTGGTGATGATCGAGGCCTACCGGCAGTTGGCCGAGCGGTGCGACTACCCCCTCCACCTGGGCGTGACGGAGGCGGGGCCCGCGTTCCAGGGCACGGTCAAGTCATCCGTCGCCTTCGGTGTCCTGCTGGCGGAGGGAATCGGTGACACGGTCCGGGTCTCCCTGTCGGCTCCTCCGGTGGAAGAGGTCAAGGTCGGTATCGCGATCCTGGAGTCCCTCGGGCTGCGCGAGCGGGGTCTTGAGATCGTGTCGTGCCCCTCGTGCGGCAGGGCCCAGGTGGACGTCTACACCCTCGCCGAGCAGGCCACCGCGGCCCTTGAGGGATTCCCGGTGCCGTTGCGCGTGGCCGTCATGGGATGTGTGGTCAACGGGCCCGGCGAGGCGCGTGAGGCCGATCTCGGAGTCGCGTCGGGCAACGGCAAGGGGCAGATCTTCGTGAAGGGAGAAGTGGTCCGGACGGTCCCGGAGGCCCAGATCGTCACAGCGCTGGTCGAAGAAGCAGTGCGGATCGCCGAGGCACAGGGTGTGGACATCCCCGGGCCCTGACCCTCGCCGAAACCGATCCCGCCCGATCCGAGAAGGCTGGAGAGCCCAGTGGACGAAGAAGCGGACGACCTGCTGAGCTATCCGTTCACCACGGAAGCCGAACCAGGGGTCCACCCCCGTTATGCCGCACTGCGCCAGAGCGATTCCCTGACCAGAGTGCGGATGCCTTATGGAGAACCGGCGTGGCTGGCGACCCGCTACGAGGACGTCCGATGTGTCCACGCCGACGCCCGGTTCAGCCGCGCCCTCGCCGCGCACCGCGACCAGCCCCGCGCCTTCCCGGTGATGCCGGAGGACAGCCTGCAGGGTATGGACCCGCCTGACCACGGCCGGTTGCGCAGGCTGGCCTCCCGGGTCTTCAGCGCCCGTCGTGTGGAGCGGATGCGCCCGCTCATCCAGCAGCTCGCGAACGATCTCCTGGACCGGATGGAAGCCCACGGCCCGCCGGCGGACGTGATACGGGACTACGGCACACAGCTCACCGGCGGCGTGATCACGGAACTCTTCGGCGTCCCGCACGAGGACCGGCCGCGATTCGCGGAGTGGGCCAGGTCGGTGACATCCACGACGCTGCCGAGAGAACAGGTCGATGACCACGTGGGCAAGTTGCAGGACTACGTCGACGCCATGGTGGATCGGTGTCTGCGCGAGCCTTCCGACGACCTGATCGGAGTGCTGGTGGACGGCTTCGGCGAAGGCCGGGTCAGCAGGCACGAGTTGGTGACGCTGGCCCGGCTGATGCTGGCCGCCGGGCATGACAGCGTGAACTACCAGATCGGCCACTGCGCCTACCTCCTGCTGACACATCCCGCGGAACTCGAGCGGTTGGTCGCGGACCCGCAGTTGATCAACTCGGCGGTGGAGGAACTCCTGCGCTTCGAGAAGACCGACGAGCTGGCCGTCTTCCCGCGGTACGCCGTCGAGGACCTGCGACTCGGCGCCGGGCACGTGCGAGCCGGCGAACCGGTCCTGCCGTCGAGGATCTCCGCCAACCACGATGAGCGCGTCTTCGACGATCCCGACCGGCTCGACCTGGGCAGGGAGCACAACCCGCACCTGGCCTTCGGACACGGGCCGCACCACTGCCCGGGAGCGCCCCTGGCCCGGGCGGAACTCCAGATCGCGCTCGGCTCGCTCGTCGCCCGCTTTCCCGGGATGCGGCTGGCGGTGCCCGAGACGGGACTGGAGTGGGAGAGCGCGGGACTCGCCCGTGAACTGCGATCTCTGCCCATCACATGGTGACCCGCAGGGCAGGTCCGCAGGATCTGGACCGTACGCGTGGATCCATGCCCCCACAGCCCTCTCGCCTGCCGTCGCTGACAGGGCTGCGGTTCGTCGCCGCTCTGATGGTCTTCGCCACGCACGTCCTGTGGAACACCCAGCTCGTACCGGGCGAAGCCGGGACGGCGCTCAGAAGGGCGTTCTCCCTCTCCGGCGCCTACGGCGTCGGCTTCTTCTTCATCCTGAGCGGGTTCGTCCTGACGTGGACCGCGCGACCGTACGACACCGCACGCTCGTTCTGGCGCCGGCGCCTGGTGAAGATCGGCCCCACCCATCTCGTCACATTCGGTCTGGCCGCCGTTCTCGTGATCAGCACGGCCCGGCCCACCACCGGGGTCGACTGGGTGGCAGCCCTGACTCTGCAGCAGGCTTGGTTCCCCAGCATGCAGACCAGCACGGCCGTCAACGGGGTGAGCTGGTCGCTCTCCTGCGAGTTCTTCTTCTACCTGGTCTTTCCGGCCCTGCTCCCGCTCCTGCGCCGCATACGTGAGGAGTGGCTGTGGCCGGCGGTCGTGGCAGTGGTCGTGCTGATCGCGGGTGCGTTCCTCACGGCGACGTTCCTGGTGACCGATCAACCCCGGCTCACGGTCTTCTTCCTGTCCGGCTCGGTGTCCTTCACCCAGGTGTGGTTCGTGTACTTCCTTCCGCCGGTCCGCGCACTGGAATTCGCGCTGGGCATTCTCCTGGCCAGGATCGTCGCCTCGGGCCGGTGGCCAGGGATCGGGCTGCTGCCCGCCTTCGCGGTGGCCGTCGCCGGATACGTGATCGCCCTGTACGAGCCGTATCTGGCGGGCACCGCGGGGCTGGCGTCCGTGTGGACCGCACCCCTGATCGCCGCCGCTGCGGTCGCGGACGGGCGGAGCAGTCCCTCGGTGTTCCGCAGACCGACGATGGTGTTCCTGGGTGAACTTTCCTTCGCGTTCTACATGGTCCACTGGCTGGTCGTCATGACGGCCGCCCAGGTGATGGGGCCCACGCGCACGTTCCCTCCGGTGACCGGCGCGCTCCTGGTCCTTGTCCTGCTCGTGGTTGCGCTGGCGTGCTCCCTGTTCCTGTACCGGTGTGTGGAGACACCACTGGTGCGGCGTTTCGGACGGCACCGGCCGGCTGCGGGTACCGAACGGCCCCCGGGCCCCGCACCGTCCTCGCAGACGGGCGCCCACCACGTGCCGGAGTGAAAGACAGCCGGCCCCGACAACCGCTGATCCGACTTCGAGGAGACACCCATGTCCGAAACCCCCGCCCCCCGGGCCGCCACCAGTCGCCCCGAACAGAGTGACCCTGTGTCCGTCATCTTCCGTCTGGTCTGGGGATACACCACGTCCGCGATCACCCACACAGCCTTCGAGCTGGGCCTGCCCGACCTGCTGGAGAACGGCCCCAGGTCCGCGGACGAGCTGGCTGAGGAGACCCGAGCGCACCGGGCCTCCCTGCACCGGTTACTGCGCGCCATGTCCGCCCTGGGCATCACCCACGAGACCGAGAACGGCGACTTCGCTCTGACGGAGGCCGGAACGCTCCTGCAGACCAAGGCGGCCGGATCGATGGATGCCATGGCCCGGCTGCTGGTGCACGAGTCGATGTGGCGTCCCTGGCAAGGGCTGACCGAGAGCGTCCGGACGGGCGAGCCGGTGTTCGAGGGCCAGTTCGGCATGGATTACTGGGCCTACATGAAACAGCACCCCGAGGTGTCCAGCCTGTTCAACGCGGCGATGGGGAACGCCTCACAGGCCGTCGGTACCGCCGTCTCGGCCGCCTACGACTTCACTCGCTTCCGGACCGTCGTCGACGTCGGCGGAGGCAATGGGACGCTCCTCACCACTCTGCTCCAGGCGACCCCGGAGCTGCGCGGGATTGTGTTCGACAGTCCGTCAGGAGTGGCGCAGACCGAGGACCGACTGGTGGCCGCAGGGGTGGGCGACCGCTGTGAGGCGAAGGCCGGCAACTTCCTCGAAGCTCTCCCCGAGGGCGGCGACCTGTACGTCTTCAAGAGCGTCATCCACGACTGGGATGACGAACGCGCCACGACGATCCTGCGGAACTGCCGCCGGGTGCTGCCCGCTGAAGGGCGGGTGCTCATCATCGAACCCGTGATCCCTGAAGCGGTGACGGTGTTTCCGGCGGACCCGTTCCCGTATCTCAATGACCTCAACATGATGGTCAGCCTGCGTGGCAAGGAGCGCACGCAGTCCGAGTACGAGGCACTCCTGGCCGCGGCCGGTTTCCGCCTGCAGGGCATCCGGCCGGTGTCCGGCCCGGAGCGGGTGTTCCTGATCGAAGCGGTCCCGGCCTCCTAGACGGGGCGGTGAAGCTGCTCGTCTCGCGCGGGTGCCGTGGCGTCGAGGAGCTTCACCGCATCCCTCTGCTCAGCTACGCGTCACGGTCGGATCCGCTGAGTATGGGCACCGGCGTCAGGGCCAGGTCCGCGTACGCCGCCGCCGTCCCGCTTCGGGGCGAGCCGGGCGGAACGTGCCGACCGGACATCGTCTGCCCGGGGGCGCAGATCCCCGAGCGGTAGGCGAGCGCTATGGCTTCTCCGCGACTGCGTAACCCGAACTTCCGCAGGACACGTGAGACGTAGGCGCGCACGGTGGCGGTGGCCACGGACATGCTCTCGGCGATCTCGTCGGTGGACTGCCCCGCGGCCAGCCGGCACAGGGTCTCGTACTCCCGTGGCAGGAGCCGCTCGCCGATCTCGTCGGTGGTGAACCCCTCCTGGTAGCTGCTGAACCGTTCGTTGAGGAACTGCACGAGCTTGTGGACGAGCGGGGGCGAGACGTACGTACCGCCGGCCTGTGCGGAGTCCATCGCTGTGCGCAGCTCGCCGTGCATCCGGTCCTTCAACAGGTATCCACGGGCGCCGGCCGAGATTCCGAGCCACACCGTCTGGCCCGCGCTCGCGACCGCGATGAGGATCACTGTGGCTTCCAGGACGCTGGCCAGCTCCGAGACGAGTGCGGGTGCGTCGGAGGCGACCTCGTCGGCCAGGAGGACGAAGTCCGGGGAAAGGCGGCGGGAGATCTCCAGCGCCTCGGCGGGGTCGCCGGTCTCTCCCGCGAGTTCGTAGGACAGGGATTCCTCCAGGATGCGGCGCATCCAGCGGCGACCGGCCGCGTCTGAATCGACTACCAGGACTTTCACGGCGCCAGGTTCCTACTCTCTTCACGATGACGGTCACTGATCGGCGAGGGGCTGGGTGGCGGTACCGCGGAACTGCCGCAGACATGGAACGGAGAAGCGCCCGGCGCGAGTGGAAGGCGCCGGGCGCTCGATCGGCGTGCGGCTGTGGCGGCCGAGTCCGTCACCCGGAGGAGGTCGAACACCGGTAGACGCTGCCTGGTTCGATCCGTCCGAGTGCCGGCCGCACCGAGTTCAGCACGAAGAGACGCTGCAGCCAGCGGTCTCGTCCGTCGTAGCGGGGGGTGAAGGCGCTTCGTCCGTGCACAGCGGTCGCGTTGTCGACGATGGCGAGGTCGCCGGGCCGCAGCACGAACTCCCGCCGTACCTTCTGCAGGGCTTCATGAAGGGCGTTGAACGCTGTTTCGGCAACGTCGTCGCACGGAGCCGTGTCGTCGAAATCCACGCACAGGGTGGGAGAACGCTCCGGTCCGTCGAGTACGGGTGCGGGCGGAAGGTAGACCTGTTCGCGCCCGTCGCGGCAGAAGGAGGGAGCGATCCTGGTGCGGAAGCGGGGTTCCCGCAGGATGGCGACCTGCTCATCCGTCAACAGCGGGAGCGCCTGGCGGATGGAGGACGTGATGGAGGCGGCCGAGCGGTCGTGATCCTCGCGCAGACAGAGAAGACCGATGAAGTCCGGGCGGTGCTCCAGGAAGGCGTTCTCGGTGTGCAGCTTGAAGTAGACGGACCCCGTGTTCTGTTGTTGGTCCTCCTCGCCGGGCACCGGGCAGACGTCCTGGATCAGCGCTCCGCGCTTCTCCTCCGCGTACGCGATGGGGTCTCCCAGCCGTGACATGACAAGGAGCAGCGCCGCCACGGAGGGAGTGCAGGTGTCGGCCACCGACTCGGGGGTGGCGGGGGTGGCGGGGAGCCGGGTCGTCACAGGGAGGTTGCGTAGCGTCAGGACGCCGTCCGGGTTACCGAACCTGCGGAAGTCCGACAGGGCGGCGAGGAGCCCCTCCGGCAGCAGACCGCTGCGCACATGGGCCGATTGGACGAGGGCGTTGTCCCCGTGTGTGTCGGCGGTTCGGCGCAGCTCGGCGAAGAGGGGCTCGATGCGCTCGATTTCGGATGGATCCAGCTCGTAGATGTCGGGAGCTGCCGGCAGCATCGTTTTTTTCTGCCTTTCGCGTTTCTTGCCGTGCCGTCATGTGTGGTTCGCCGCCGGTGTGCCGTCGAAGGGGATGATCAGCCGGTACTTCCCGCCGGCGGACTGCTCAGGCGGATCGGTGGCCCGTGCGACGGTGACGTGTTCGAGGTCGTAGGAGCCCATGAACCGGTGGATCTCCTCGCGAATGGCCTGCCACACCTTCTCGGGATCCGCCTGCTGGGCGGCCCGGACCCGCACGCTGAGGGCTGCGGGCCCGGTCTGCACCACCTGGGCGAGTTCCAGACCTGGTGCGCGATCCACCACACCGGCCAGGGCGATGGGCGCGACCTCGACGGCCTCACCGTTGCCGCCCTGGAAGGTGAGCGCCTCGCTCGCTCGGCCCTGGGCGCGGATGGCGGGAAAAGGGTTGCCGCACGGGCATGGGTCCGGCCGGGTGACGACCGAGTCGCCCAGGTCGTAGCGCAGGACGGGCTGGACACGGTTGGCGAGATTGGTGACCAGGACGGTGTGTGAGCGCTTGCCGGGCGGCACGGGGCGGTAGTCGGCGTCGACGGGTTCCAGGAACCCCCAGTCGGAATTGACGTGCAGCCAGTCCTCAGGGCAGCCGATGGCGGTGGACATGAATTCGCAGGCGCCGTAGCCGTTGCCGATCCGGGCCTGGAAGACCTGCCGGATTCGCTGGTAGCCGCTGTCCGTCAGACCCTCGGCGGCCAGGACGACAAGGCGCGGCCGGATCCGCAGACGTCCGGCTTCCTGTTCCCGGGCCAGGAGCGCGAGCTGGCCGGCGTAACCGATCAGCACATTGGGGCGGAACCGGTTGAGCTGCTCCACGAGTTCCGGCATCGGTGTGAAGACCGAGAGGACGCGCAGCAGGCCCCCTTCGCCCACGCTGCGGGCCACAGAACGGGGCAGCACGGTCGACGAGCCGAAGTGCCCGCCGGTGGCCAGGACCCAGGCGACTCGGCCTCCTCGCAGGGCGACCGCGGCGGCCTCGGTGGGAGGGAGCCAGGTGCCGAACGCGCGGAGGGCGAGGGCCCGGGTGACCGCGGAGACGGCCTTGTCGTACACGAAGATGCCGCGCACGCCGCTGCTGCCTGAGGTGGTTCCCACGCGGTACTTGCCCAGGAAGTCCGTACCGACGAGGGAAGGGTCGTCGATGAACGCGCGCACTCGATCGTGGGTCACCTCGGGGTCGGTGACCCAGTCGTCGAACCGGGCCATGAGCCGTTTCTTGTCGGTGACCGGCAGCGTCGTGATGTCGTCGACGTGCCAGGGCAGACCGCGGTAGAGCTCGCGATAGTACGGCGAATGCGCTCGGGCATGGGCTACCGCGGCGGCCAGTCTGCGGGACCGCCGGCGCTCCAGCGCCGACGGTCCCTCCTTCTTCGCTGCCCGTAAGTCACGGAGCAGACGAATGGTCTGACGCATGATCCGTCCTCCGTTGTGCTGGTGAGAGGGGTCAGTAGACGCCTTCGACGACAGGCTTGCCCGAGAACTCCTCGACAGGGTGGACGTCCGCGATGGCGTCGCTCACCTCGCTGGTGCGGTGCGGGACCCGGACGGCCGTGTCGCGTTCCAGATTGTTCGGCAGGAACATGCCCCTGCTGATGTGGTGTTGGAGCACCTGGCCGCGCTCCCCGTAGGGAACGGCCTTCCCGGTCTCCGAGTCGACGACGGAGAAGATGGTGAAGGGGGCCGGCGGATCGAAGACGGCGGGTGCGTCGGCTGCCGCATCCGCGCGTTCGACCATGCCACCGATGATCATCGTGCTGGCGTAGCCGCCCACCAACTTGGCTCCCGGGAAGATCTCGTTCTGGAAGCGATTGCGGGTGGCGGTGTCCATCTTCGTGCCGCCCCACCCGATGATCTGGGTCCGCTCATTGATCAGGTCGACGAGTCCGTCGCGGCGGCACAGTGCCTCCAGCAGGGGCGGGGTGCTGTACAGCACCGCGATCTCCTGGCTGCGCAGGATCCATTCCGCCTGATCCACGACGTGCTCCACGTAGAGGTCGACCTCTTCCAAGGCGCCGCGGGCGATGCAACGTTTCACCCAGCGGGGATCGAGGTCGAGCAGGAAGCAGACCGTGCCGAAACGGGATGCGGTGTCCCTGATCAGCGTGCCTGCCATGTGTGGATCGGTGGGTCCCATGCAGAGCCAGCCGCCCGCGCGGATCGGCCCGTGTTCCGCCAGGCCGGCGGCGTGCCAGTCGGTGGCCCGTTGCTGGGTCTCCGGCATCCAGATCACACGCTTGGGAGGCCCGGTCGTGCCCCCGCTCTCGCCGATGACGGGTTGCCCGGCCTCCGGGGGGTAGCCGCGAGGGATGAGATCGGTGACCTGCACGTCGCGCAGCTCGTCCACGATGTTCGGGAAAAGTCGCAGGTCATCGACGGTCGAGACGTCTTTGCGGGGATCGAAGTCCAAAGTCTGGGCCCGTGACAGCCAGAACGGACTCCCTGTGTCAGGGCCGAAGTGCCACTCCATCGCTTCCCGTATGAGTTCAGAAGCGTTTGGAGGATCGTTCCAAGCTACGTCCAGAGGGCTGTCGGGGGTGTTCCCGCTGCGCCTGGCCGGAAGGGGTGAGGCCACCTTCTCTGCTCCTCTCGCGTCTTGCGTTTCCGCCGACGCTTCGGCCTGGGGCGCAGCACTCGGCACGTGGTGGGGGGACCAGAGCGTCGTGGGGCGGTTGCACCCGGGGCAGGCCGAACCTGCGTGGCTGTGACGGAGGTTCACGATGCACGTTGTGTGTCGAACAACCAGCAGAGCGGATGATGATGTGCTGTGGCAACCGCTGTAGCGAAGGTTGGCCGGATTGGTCTTCATCGCTTCCGGGGGCTCTTGCCAACCAGCGGGGACGTTCTGTACGCATGTGTCGTCGGGATCTGATCGTGTGGGTGTGGCGCGAGGTACCTCTTGCGAACGGTGACGCCAGGCCACAAGTTGGTTGAGGGGTTATGGGAGACGGCGAACAGGGTCAGCAGGACGGTCGCCCCATCCTGAAGAAGTTCGATCAGCGTCTCAACAGGCTGATCCAGGCTCTGTATCCGGACGAACGGACGCGTCCCGGCTTCGCCCGTCTTGCGGCGGAAATCCGGGAGGCGACAGGAGGGAGTATCTCGGCAACCTACCTGTGGGAACTTTCGACCGGCAAGAAGCGCAATGTGACGTTGGAGCAGTTGGACGTGCTGGCCGAGTTCTTCGGCGTCCCGCCGGGGTATTTCCTGGACGACGAAGTCGCTGAGCGAGTGAGTGAGCAGCTCTCCATGGCGGCCGCATTGAGCGACGTCAAGGTACGTGACCTGGCGCTCCGATCGGCAGGACTGTCCTCGGTGAGTCTCGATGCGATCCTGGCCATAGTCGACGAGGTGCGAAAGGTGCAGAACCTGCCGGAAGTCCAACGGCCGGATTCAGACGATCGCACAGGTTGAGGAAAGGGAGATGCCTTAGCCTCCAGGGCGGGTGTTGCTTGGTGTGCGCTTTACCTCTCGACCACGAGACGAAGAAGGGGACATGGAGCAGGAGGATGCTTCGCTGCGGGAAGACTGCATGAAAGCGCTACGCGGAATCGATTTGCCGCGTCCGTTCACTGTGGAAGCCTTCTGTAGTCAACTGGCACAACAGCGGAACAGACCGCTCCATCTACGTCCCGGACCGACCAGGTCGGCGTTTGCCGGAATTTGTGGCGTTTGGATCGCCACCGCAGGCGAGGACTACATCTTCTACGAGGCGCAGACTTCCCGCCTGCACCAAGAGCACATCATCCTGCATGAGGTCGGGCATATGCTTCTTGAGCATCGCATACACGATGAAGATGCCCGCCATGAGGGTATGGGGAGCGTGGAAGCCCTGCTGCCGGACTTGCGTCCGCGGAGCATTCGCCGGTTCTTCGGGCGGACCGACTACACGACGTGGCAGGAGCGGGAAGCCGAGATGTTGGCCAGCCTCATAGGCGTCCAGGCGCGCCGACTGCGTACCCGAAAGTCCTCGGAAGCTCTGGTAAAGCTTGGAACGGCTTTCGGCTTAGGGCTCCCGGATGTCGACTGAACTGGCACGTTTCGGAAGTGCACTGGCGATACCTGCCGTGACGGGTCTTTGGCTGGCCGCACTGATCCGCGGCCCGTCGGTGGTCAACTCCAGACAGCAGCGCGGACTCTGGTTGGCTGTTGTGTCGGCGGCCGCGGCGATGACACTCGACTTACCTGCCGTCGTGAACTTCGTGGTCCGAGACGGTGCGTCCGGGCACGCGGTGTCCCTGACGAGGAACTGCATCGGCGTGGTGTCGGCCGGTGCAGTTCTCTATTTTGTGGCTTCCACTACCGGGCGACATCGGTTACGGATCATGGCGGTGGCGGCGGCCGTCGTTTACCCGGGTCTGCTCGTAGCACTCGACGGGATGACCCCACCCCATGGGCAGCACGTCCTCCTGGCACACGGACGATCGAGCCCCGGCATCCTCTACTGGTTGGCTCTCATCACTGCCCACTTGCTCGCGGATTCCGTGTGCACCTTTGTGTGCTGGCGCTACGCCAGACAGGCCGGGAGAACCCTCTCTGCCAGCCTCCTGGTCTTCGGAGCCGGAACAGCTTTTGCCGGACTGTTCTGGCTTGTGCTCCTGACCGAGGTCGTACTCGACAACCGTTGGGGATCGGCGTTTTCCCCGCTCCTGATGAGTCTTCACGGACTGCTGAGAGCTGCCGCCCTTCTCGTACCGTCATTCGCGTCGCTCCTCAGGACGGGGCAGGACTGCGTCGTCGCCTGGCGGCTTTGGCCGCTGTGGCACGAACTGGTGAAAGCGGTCCCCAACGTGGCTCTGTCCACACCCCAAGGGAGACTGGAGGAACTGATCCGGCCTGCCGTCCCGCGAAGTCTGCTCGTCTACCGCAGGGTGATCGAAATTCGTGACGCGATGCTCGTCCTGGGGGACTACGCCGGTTACTGCGACCCATCCGAACTCCGGACCGGCTCCCCGGTGGATCGTGACTCGCCAACGGTCGAACAGCAGGCATCGGCTCTGGCGAACCTCATCAGAGACGCATGTCAGGCCAAAGTGAACAGGAAGCCATTACTGCGCAACTCCTTCCGCCTCGGAACATTGGGCAGCTGTGATCTCGACGAAGAGAAGCGGTTCCTTCTCGAAGTCGCGCATGCGTATGCAAAATTCCCTGCTCATACAAACCCGGGGGTCCGGATTCGGACATCCGGTGCTGGGGGCCCACACGACTGACGGGGCTCTGTCCCGAAGGTTGCTTTCTCACTGACATCCTCATCTGGAGGCACGATGAAAGCAGAAGGGAAGAAGGTGCTGCTCGCGGCACCGCGAGGCTTTTGCGCAGGAGTGGTTCGCGCCATTCATGCCGTCGAGAAGGCCCTGGAGAAGTACGGCGCTCCGGTCTACGTCCGGCACGAGATCGTGCACAACAAGTACGTCGTGCAGACCCTGGAGAAGAAGGGTGCTGTCTTCGTCGAACGCACGGAGGAGGTGCCGCCGGGCAACATCGTGATGTTCTCCGCGCACGGCGTCGCCCCCGTCGTGCACGAGGAGGCCGCGCGCGGCCGGCTCAAGGCCATCGACGCGACCTGCCCGCTGGTCACCAAGGTCCACAAGGAAGCCGTCCGCTTCGCCGAGGAGGACTACGACATCCTCCTGATCGGGCACGAGGGCCACGAGGAGGTCATCGGCACCTCCGGCGAGGCCCCCGACCACATCCAGCTCGTCGACGGCCCC
>NZ_LGDG01000261.1:29880-98746 GCF_001279775.1 Streptomyces sp. MMG1533
CATCTGCTACGCCACGCAGAACCGCCAGCTCGCGGTGAAGGAGATGGGCGCCGAGGCCGAGCTGGTGATCGTCGTCGGCTCCCGCAACTCCTCCAACTCGGTACGGCTTGTCGAGGTCGCCAAGCTCGCCGGCGCGCGCGAGGCCTACCTCGTGGACTTCGCCGACGAGATCGACGAGGCGTGGCTGGAGGGTGTGTCCACGGTCGGCGTCACCTCCGGCGCCTCCGTCCCGGAGGCCCTGGTCGACCAGGTCCTTCAGTGGCTTGCGCAGCGCGGCTTCGAGGACGTCGAGACGATCACCACTGCCGTTGAACAGCAGAAGTTCGCCCTACCCAGGGAACTTTCCTGAGCGCCGGCTTCGCAAAGACCGGACAACCAGGAACCCGACAACCAGGAACCCGACAACCAGGAACCCGACAACCAAGAACCCGACAACCAAGAACCCGACAACCAAGAACCCGACAACGAAGAACACCGCCCCGTCACGACAGCGCCACCCGCGTGAACCGCCCCGCCACCCTCAGATCCCCCTCGATCCGCTCCGCCGTCGCCCGCAGCTCCGGCAGGACGTCCCGGAGGATCTCCTCCACCGTCCGGCGCGCCGCGTGCAGTGCCACGTTCGTGGCGGCGACCGCCCTGCCCGTGCGGTCGCGGATCGGGACCGCGATGGAGCGCAGGCCCTTCTCCAGTTCCTCGTCGACCAGGGCGTAGCCCTGGGCCCGCACCTCCTCCAGTACGCCTGTCAGCGGGGACGGCCCGGCGTCCGCCAGCAGCACCCGCCCCAGTGCCGTCGCCGCGGCCGGCAACCGCGTGCCGATCGTGATGTCGGCGCTCAGCACGCGGCTCGCGGTCGCCCGTGCCGTGCACTGGATGTCCTCGCCCGATGACGTCAGGACCGCCAGCAATGCGGACTCGTGGACGCGGGCCGACAGATCCGCCAGGTGGGGGGTCGCGATGCGCGAGAGGGACGTACGGGACAGGGGCGGGAAGCCCAGGGACAGCACGCGGGGCGTCAACACGAACGTGCGGTCCGTGCCGCCCGTGGTCACCAGGCCCAGGTGCTCGTACGTGATCAGCGCCCGCCGTGCCGTCGCCCGGGCCAGGCCCGTCGCCTTCGCCACCTCCGTGAGCGTCAACTCGGCCCGGCCCTCGCCGAAGGCGGTCAGGACGGTCAGGCCGCGGGCGAGGGACTCGACGAAGTCCCTGCCCAGTTCGTGCTTGGACGCACCCGTCCAGGCGGCCAGGCCGGACGGCGGGGACACCCCCGCCCCCACCCCGGCCCCGGACGCCGCCCCGCTCAGCTCCCCCTCCATGTCCGCCACCGCCACCCGCAGCCGAGGCAGCAGCGTCTCCTGCAGGTCCGCCGCCGAGTGCCGGCTCGTGTGGCTCACCACGCTCGCCACGCAGGCGATCCGGCCGGTACGGGGATGACGTACGGGTACGGAGACCGCCACCAGCCCCGGCTCGATCAACTGGTCGTCCAGCGCCCAGCCGTTCTCCCGGGCCCGTGCCACCTCGAACACGAACTCCTCGTCCGAGCCCGCCCCTTCACGCGGCGGTACGGCCAAAAAGCCCCGGTCCTCCGGGTCCGCCGCCCGGCGTGCCCGCCACCCCTGCCAGTCCTCGTCCGTCCACTCCGTCGCGAACAGCGGGCCCGGTGCGGTGCGTTCGGCGGGCAGCAGGTCGCCGATGCGGAAGCTCAGGGACATCGCGCGGCGGCGGGTGGCCTGGTGGATGAAGCGGATGCCGTCGCGGTCGCCGACCGCCAGCGACACCGACTCGTCCAGCTCGTCGGCGAGGGCGTCCGCGCGGGCGTCGAGCAGCGCCGGCAGACGCAGGGCGGACAGGTAGGCGTTGCCCAGTTCCATCAGTCGGGGGGTCAGGACCACGTCCCGGCCGTCGAGACGGACGTATCCCATGCGCGCGAGGGTGGAGGTGATCCGGTCGACCGTGGAACGGGCGAGGCCGGTGGCCCGTTCCAGCCCGCTCGCGCTCATCGTCCCGTCGGCCTCGGTCAGCCGCCGCAGCACGCCGACCCCCCGGATCAGTGGTGCGACCGCCTCGGCGGGCAGGGCGGGGGAGCCGGCCGGCTGCGCGGCGGCGTTCCAGGTCGTCTCGGCGGGCATCGGTTCTCCGGTACGGCGGTCAGGGCAGGCCTACCGTAATCCCGGCCAGGCACACCCTCGCATCACCTACCCCGGCTCACCCGTACCCGGTAGTCCCCCGAGAGCTCCGCTCCCGCCACCGCGATCCGCACTCCCCGCTTCAGGTCCCGGAACTCCTCGCCGGGGGCGAAGGGCGCGTCGGAGAGTTCCGCGTGGACGTTGGGGCTGCGGGTGCAGCCGCCGCTGTCGCGGCGGGAGTCGTAGACCGTGACCGGGCCCCGGCCGGTGTCGACGTCGGCGTCGACCTTGTAGATCAGGATGCCGGGGCGGCACACCGTCTCGTCGTTGCCCTCGCGGGTGCGCAGTTCGACGGCGTATCCGGTGCGGCGGTCGACGGGGACGAAGACGAGCTTGGGGCCGCCGGAGCGGGCCAGCGGGGTCAGCGTGTAGTCCGTCGTCCCCGGCGTCGAGGCACAGCTCACCTGGGTCGCGTCGAGCCAGCCCAGTTTCCACTTGTGCCAGCCGAGGAAGTCGTTGTCGGCCCCCCAGTCCTCGCTCATGATGTCCCAGTGGCCGACCGCGCCCCCGCCCTCCTGGGTGTAGAGGTCGGGCAGGCCGAAGACATGGCCGTTCTCGTGGGGGAGGACGCGGTAGCCGGTCTGGTCGTAGGAGCCGGAGCCGTCGTCCTGGCGGGAGTAGACGAAGGACGCGTTGGCGACGGGGACGCCGTCCGCCACCGGAGCCTCGGGGTTCCCGGCGAAGGTCACGGACAGGACCGTGTCGAGGGCGGAGGGGCCGGCGTTCGGTGTGACCAGCACGTTGAGGAAGTCGTACGACCGGAAGTCCACCGTGGGATCGGCCGTGGCCACGATGTCCTGGACCAGCTGCCGGTAGCCGGGGTCGAAGGGGGCGCCGCGCTCTATGTCGTACGCCCGGAACGACCTGGGCATGCGCAGCCAGTGCCGGATCGGGGTCTCGGGGCGGTAGTCGAGACGGCCGTAGGAGCTGGTGCGGAACCACTCCTGGGTCTGCGGGAAGAACTCGCCGAAGCGGTCGAGCGCGCTGCCCGAGCCGGGTGCGTCGGAGAAGTCGACCATCAGGGTGAGGGCGCGGACGGTGCCGGTGGAGCGGGAGTAGCCGCGGGAGGTGGGGACGCCCTCGGACATCTGGACCGTCGGGCCGCCGCTGATCAGGCAGGGGCCGTGCGAGGAGGTGCGGGCCAGGGCGATGGGCCCGGCGCCTGCCGTCGTGGCGCCCGGTGCGAGGTGTCCCGTGCCGGCCGACGTGCTGACCGTGAGGATCAGCGCGGCCACGGACGCGAGGGCGACCACGCGGCGCGGGCGTATCCGACGGCTCGGCTGCATGCAAGGCCCCTTCGGTCCGCGGCAGCCGGTGACCTGGAAGGCTGCGCCCTTCGATCACCCTGTGGCGAGGGGGTCGGGGGCGCTCGTTGGAAGAGCCCGAACGTGGGTTTCTCGCTCCCGGGGTATGTGACTCAGGTCACAGGAAATGTCCCGGTGAGCGGGAAATAACCGGGGACCCCATCCCCGTTTAGCCATGTGTCCGAGTGAAACGGGGATCCTTTCCCCGGATCGCACACCTCAGCCTCTGGAGTACGCCGTGGAGACCGCCACCCCCGTCGAGCGCAAGGTGGCCCGGCCGCGCGCCGACGCCCTGCGCAACCGGGAGCGGATCGTCGCCGCCGCCCGGGAGATGTTCGTCGAACTGGGCCCGGACGTGCCGCTCGACGAGATCGCCCGCCGGGCCGGCGTCGGCAACGCCACGGTGTACCGCAACTTCCCGGACCGGGACGCCCTGGTCCGGGAGGTCGTCTGCTCGGTCATGGACCGGACCTCGGGGGCGGCCGAGCGGGCGCTGACGGAGACCGGTGATGCGTTCGAGGCGCTGGCGCGCTTCGTGCACACCGCCGCCGACGAGCGGATCAGCGCGCTGTGCCCGATGGTCACCTCCACCTTCGACCAGCACCACCCCGATCTGGAAGCGGCGCGTGAGCGCGTCGAGCGACTCGTCGAGCGGCTCATGGACCGTGCCAAGGCGGCCGGTCAGCTCCGCGCCGACGTGGGCGTCGGTGACCTGATGATCACCGTGAGCCAGCTCAGCCGGCCCCCGGCCGGCACGGCCTGCTTCAGCCTCGACCGCTTCGTCCACCGCCATCTGCAACTGTTCCTGGACGGACTGCGGGCCCCGGCCCGCTCCAGCCTGCCGGGCACTGCCGTGACCATGGAGGACCTCCGCCAGGCCTGACCGATCAGTTCGGCGCGTCGCGCCGGTCACCACACCGACATCTCCGGCCGTCATCGTCGACGAGCCGTCCCTGAAGACACCCTTTTCGTCCCTTACGACCATCTTTTTCCGTCACGAAGTCCCGAAGTGGGTATCCCCATGTCTGAAACAGCCGCAAAGGCTCCCGGCGCCGCCGACGCCAACCGCTGGAAAGCGCTGACGTTCATCGCGCTCGCCCAGCTGATGGTCGTCCTCGACGCGACCATCGTGAACATCGCCCTGCCGTCCGCCCAGCAGGACCTGGGCATCTCCGACGGCAACCGGCAGTGGGTCATCACGGCCTACGCCCTCGCCTTCGGCGGTCTGCTGCTCTTCGGCGGTCGCATCGCCGACCTGTGGGGCCGCAAGCGCACCTTCGTCGCCGGTCTGATCGGCTTCGCCGGCGCGTCCGCCATCGGCGGCGCGGCCACCAACGAGGCGATGATGCTCGGCGCCCGCGCCCTGCAGGGTGCGTTCGGCGCACTGCTCGCCCCCGCCGCGCTCTCGCTGCTCGCCGTGATGTTCACGGAGCCCAAGGAGCGCGCCAAGGCGTTCGGCATCTACGGCGCGATCGCCGGTGGCGGCGGCGCCGTGGGCTTCATCCTCGGCGGCGTCCTCACCGAGTACCTCGACTGGCGCTGGACGTTCTTCGTGAACATCCCGTTCGCGATCATCGCGGCCGCGGGCGCCTACTACGTCATCCGTGAGCCGGCCGGCGGCCGCAACCGTTCGCCGCTCGACATCCCGGGCGTCATCCTCTCCATCCTCGGTCTGGTCACGCTCGTCTACGCCTTCACCCGCGCCGAGTCCGACGGCTGGGGCGACTCCGTGACCGTCGGCCTGTTCGTCGCCTCGGCGGTGCTGCTCGCCGCGTTCGTCTTCACCGAGTCCAAGGTCAAGGCCCCGCTGCTGCCGCTGCGCGTCATCACCGAGCGCAACCGCGGAGGCGTCTACCTCTCCCTCGGCCTCGCGATCATCGCGATGTTCGGCCTGTTCCTCTTCCTGACCTACTACCTGCAGATCGTGAAGGGCTACTCGCCGGTCAAGACCGGCTTCGCCTTCCTGCCGATGATCGGCGGCATGATGGTGGGCTCCACGCAGATCGGCACCCGCCTGATGACCCGGGTCGCTCCGCGCCTGCTGATGGCTCCGGGCTTCCTGGTCGCCGCGCTCGGCATGCTGCTGCTGACGCGCCTCGAGATCGGCTCCTCCTACGCCAGCACCATCCTGCCGGCGATGATCCTGCTCGGCCTCGGCATGGGTACGGCGTTCATGCCCGCCATGTCGCTGTCCACGCACGGTGTCGAGCCGCGTGACGCCGGTGTCGCCTCCGCGATGGTCAACACCTCGCAGCAGGTGGGCGGCGCGATCGGTACGGCCCTGCTGAACACGATCGCCGCCTCGGCGACGACCTCGTACATCAAGGACCACATCGGCGGCGCCGGTTCCCAGGCGCAGCAGCAGCTGGTCCAGCTGGAGGGCCAGGTGCACGGGTACACCAACGCGATCTGGTTCGCCGTCGGCATCCTCGTGATCGCCGCGACGATCGCCGCGACCTTCATCAACACCGGCCGCCCGGGCACCACCGCGGTGACCGGCTCCGGCGAAGGGGTCGAGGACGAGCTGCCGGTGCCGGTGGTCGCGCACTGACGGCGGCCTTCCGGTCGTACCGCTTCGGGCAACCTGTACGTACGGGGAGGGGACGCTCCGTACGTACGCCCCACCGGACCTGCCCCGGCTGCGCTCAGCGGAGCCAGGGCAGGTCCGCACCCGCTTCGTTCGGCTGAAGTCCCTCGGCGACGATCTGCATGATCTCGCCGAGGGACTTCTGCTGTTCGGGGGTGAGCCGGTCGAACATCGCGTTCCGTACGACCGCCACATGGCCCGGCGCGGCCTTCTGCAGCGTCTGGTGGCCCTGGTCCGTCAGCACCGCGAACTGGCCGCGCTTGTCGGAGGGACAGTCCTCGCGCCGTACCCAGCCGTTCTTCTCCAGGCGGGCGATGGCGTGCGAGAGGCGGGAGCGGGTGATCTTCGCGTGCATGGCCAGCTCGGTCATGCGCAGCCGCCGGTGCGGGGACTCGGCGAGCTTGACGAGGAGACCGTAGTAGATGTGCGGCATGCCCGCGTCACGCTGGAGCTGACGGTCCATGTGGTCTTCGAGGAGCGTGCTGGCGTGTACGTAGGAACGCCAGACGCGCTGTTCGTCTTCGGTGAGCCAGCGTGGCTCTTCAGCGGGTGTGGATGCCGTGTTCATGTACTCCACTGTACGAGGGCTCTCCTTGAATATTAAACAAGTAAGGCGTAGAGTCGGACCCATAAGCTTAAAAGTTGAAGCAAATGGAGCTTCAGACTGGAAGCAACGAGCCACGGAGGAGCCGCCGCCATGTCCGCCGCCACGCAGGAGCGCATGCCCGCCCTCTATCTCAGCCACGGCGCCCCGCCGCTGGCCGACGACCCGATCTGGCCCGGCGAACTCGCCGCCTGGTCGGCGGGCCTGCCGCGCCCCAAGGCGATCCTCATGGTCTCCGCCCACTGGGAGGAGGCCCCGCTCGCCCTCGGAGCCACCGAGGCCGTCCCCCTCGTCTACGACTTCTGGGGCTTCCCCGAGCACTACTACCAGGTGAAGTACGCGGCTCCCGGTGCCCCCGAACTCGCCGAGTCCGTACGGAAGTTGCTGCGCGCCCCCGGCATCCCCGTCCAGGACGTCCCGGACCGCGGCCTCGACCACGGCGCCTATGTCCCGCTGGTGGAGATGTTCCCCGAGGCCGACATCCCGGTCCTGCAGGTCTCCATGCCGACCCTCGACCCGGCCCGCCTCATGGAGATCGGCCGCAAGCTCGCGCCGCTGCGCGACGAGGGCGTGCTGATCGTCGGCTCCGGCTTCTTCACCCACAACCTGGCCGCACTGCGGCACACCGGCGGGGGAGTGCCCACATGGTCGTCCGAGTTCGACGACTGGGGCCGCCGCGCACTGGAGACCCGCGACTGGGACGCCCTGCTCGACTTCCTGCACAAGGCCCCGGCGGGCCGGTACGCCCACCCGCGCACCGAGCACTTCGCCCCGCTGTTCGTCACCATGGGCGCGGCGGACGTGGCCGGCGAACTGGACGCTCAGCAGTCGGTGATCGACGGGTTCTGGATGGGGATGGCGAAGCGGTCGGTGCAGTTCGGCTGAGGCGCTTACAGGTCCTTCTCGTACCAGGCCACGTCCCAGTAGCGGCCGAACTTCCTGCCCACTTCCTCGTACGTGCCGACGTGCCGGAACCCGAAGCGTTCGTGCAGCCGCGCGGACGCTTCGTTGGGCTGGGCGATGCCCGCGTAGGCGCGGTGCAGGTCCTCGCCGGACAGGGCCTCGAAGAGGGCCTTGTAGAGGAGGGTTCCGATGCCGCGGCCGCCCGCGTGCGGGGCGAGGTAGACGGTGACCTCCACGGAGGTCGAGTAGGCGGGCTTGGCGCGATAAGGGCTGGATGTGGCGTAGCCCAGAATCTCCTGTGTGTCCGCCTGCGTGGCAACCATCAGGCGATACGGGCCGTCTTCAGGGTGGGAGAGCAGCCAAGGGCGGCGCTCTTCCGGAGTGAAGACTGCGGTATCGAATGTGATGGACGTCTCACGAACGTAGTGGTTGTAGATGTCGGTGAGCGCTGTGAGGTCGCTTTCGACTCCAGGCCTGACCTGCACCTCAGTACGTTCCGGCGGCATCGGTCCTCCTCGTGTGGCCAGGCAGGGTACTGCATGATCAGAAAAATAGAGGGGTGGGTTGGGAATTCTGTCCGGATTCCAGTCGTTGTTTCCATCGGATGCAGGGCACCCGAGGAGAGTGCCCAGCGTCTAAGGACCACTCGCTCACCTCACCATCGCAAGGGAGCACGCATGGCAACCCGTGCCGTCGCCCGTCGTCAGTCCGCCACCGGCGGGACCGACGCGGCAAGCAGTGTTCGCACCCATGGCGGCGAGATCGCCGACCGCGACCTGGTCGGCATGTATCTCGACGAGATCGCGCGTACACCGCTGCTCGACGCCGCCAAGGAAGTCGAGCTGTCCCAGATCATCGAGGCGGGTGTCTTCGCGCAGCAGATCCTCGACGGGGACGAGGAGTCGAAGGCGGACGCCACCCGCGAGGAGCTCGAGGCCCTGGTTGCCGCGAGCGAGCGGGCCAAGGACGTCTTCATCCGCTCCAACCTCCGACTGGTGGTCGCCGTGGCCCGTCGCTACCCCCGTAGCGGCCTCCCGCTCCTCGACCTGATCCAGGAGGGCAACGCCGGCCTGGTGCGCGCGGTCGAGAAGTTCGACTACCGCAAGGGCTTCAAGTTCTCGACGTACGCGACCTGGTGGATCCGTCAGGCGATCACCCGCTCGATAGCGGACCAGTCGCGCACCATCCGCCTGCCCGTCCACCTGGTGGAGGAGCTGGGCCGGATCCGCCGTGTGCAGCGCGAGTTCAACCGCGAGCACGGCCGCGACCCGGAGCCCGCGGAGATCGCCGCCGAGCTCGACTCGAACCCGGACCGCGTGACGGACGTCCTGGACTGGGCCCGTGACCCGGTCTCCCTGAACATGCCGGTGGACGACGCGGGCGAGACCCAGTTCGGCGACCTCCTGGAGGACGCGTCGGCGGTCTCCCCGGAGCAGTCCGTCCTGACGCTGCTGCGCAGCGAGGAGCTGGACGACCTCATCGGCCGCCTCGACCAGCGCACGGCCTCCATCATCAAGATGCGGTACGGCATCGAGGACGGCCGGGAGCGCACGCTGACCGAGGTCGGCAAGGAGCACGGCCTGACGCGCGAGCGGATCCGCCAGATCGAGAAGCACGCGCTGCTGGAGCTGAAGAAGCTGGCGCGGGACACCGGGTTCGACGCGGCGGCGTGACCGCCTCGCGCGGTCGCTGCGCCGGGAGGCGTGCGACCGCCGGCGGCCGCGTACGCTGGGTGGCGAAAGACAGCGCAAACATGGCGTTGTAACGCCGCTTCAACCGGCGGAGCCCTGGGAACAAGACTTCAGGGCCCAGGAGTTCGAGCGCGCCGGCACGTGTCCCATCGCCGGCTTTCTGTGACCCTCCGACCACCGAGCCAAGTCCCGACGCACATCCCCCCGGCGCCGGGACTCTCCCCGAGCCGGGCTTCGGCGCCCCTCCCCCCGGGCGCCGGGGTCCGGCTCTTTCTCCGTCCGCTGCTGCCCGGGTCTCAGCCCGGACACGCTGGAAACGGCGGGCCACCCCGTACCTGAACCCCGGGGTGGCCCGCCGGATGGCAGATTCTGCCACATGGGCATAGCCTGCCGAACGTGAGCAGCCCCACCCACTCCTCTCCCGCGGCGACGACAGCCGTCTCCCTCACCGAACGACGCAAGGCCGCGACCCGTATGGAGATCGCCCGAGCGGCTGCCGGTCTCTTCGTGAAACACGGCCTGCGGGCCACCCGGGCCGAGGACATCGCCCAGGCCGCCGGCATCGCCCCGCGCACCTTCTACCGCTACTTCGCGACCAAGGAGGAGTCCGTCGCCCCGCTCTACGCGGCGGGCGCCCAGCTCTGGGCGGAGGCGGTACGCGAGGCACCCGCCGACCTGTCCGTGCCGCAGGCCCTGGAACACGCGGTCCGGCACACGTTGATGCCGGGCAGCGCGGTGTCCGCGGCGTCCTGGGAGTGGGTCCGCGCCCTGGTCCGGCTGGCGGCGGCCGGTCCGGGGCTCGGGAAGGTGTGGGCGGAGGTGTGCCAGGCGGGGGAGCGGACGCTGGTGGAGGTGCTCGCGGCACGGCTCACGCGGGGTGACGACAACGTTGCCGGGCGTCTCGCCGCCTCCCCCGAGCTGCGCTTCGCCGCGGCCGTGGCAAGTGCCGCCGTACGTACGGCGGTCGAGGCATGGGGGAAGGGGGACGCCCCGTCCGGCGGACCCGAGGGACCGGCCGGGCTGGCCCTGCGGAATCTCGGGGCGCTGGGCGAGTTCCCGTGGGAGGCGTTGCCGGAGGGGTGAGGGGGATCGCGGTCAGTTCCGGTCCGACCCCGCCCGGACCATTCGCGCACCCAACTCCCGTACACAGCGCACAAGTTCCTCCGGTTCCTGCACGGTGAAGTCGAACCCCAGCATGGCCAGCCGCACGGCCAGCCACTCCACGGACCCGGCCGAACCCCGCAACCGGCAACGCCCCTCGTCCAGCGGCTCGGGCGCCCCGAGCCACGTCGGCACCCGGGCCGCGACGACCTCGGCGGCGGCGTCGAACGTCACCGCGAAGTCGTACGTCTCCTGCTGCCCGTGGATCGACCGCCGCAGGTACTCCGCCGCGTTCCCCGTCGGCAGCTCCCGCGGTGCGAACCGTGCCCCGGTCGCGAAGGGATCGCTCACCCGGTCGACGCGGAAGGTGCGCCAGTCGTCGCGGTCGAGGTCGTAGGCGACGAGATACCAGCGCTGCCCGGTGGACACCAGCCGGTACGGCTCGACCACGCGTCGTGAGTCGGCTCCGTCCTTCGCGCGGTAGGCGAACCGCAGGCGCTCCCGCCCGGCCACCGTGGAGGCCATCACGGTCAGCGTCTCGGGCGCGATGCTCGCCCCGTCGCCGCTGGTCAGCGCGGTGGTCGCGGCCTGGAGGGTGGAGACGCGGTGGCGCAGCCGGGACGGCAGCACCTGTTCCAGTTTGGCCAGCGCCCGTACGGACGCCTCGTCCACGCCCTCGACCGCGTGCCCGGCGCCCGCCCGCAGCCCGACCGCGATGGCCACCGCCTCCTCGTCGTCGAGCACGAGCGGCGGCATGGCCTTGCCCGCGACGAGCCGGTAGCCGCCGTCGGCGCCCTGGGTCGCCTGCACGGGATAGCCGAGCTCCCGCAACCGGTCGATGTCCCGCCGGACCGTGCGGCGGGAGACCCCGAGCCGCTCGGAGAGCTCGCCGCCGGGCCATTCGCGGGGCGTCTGGAGGAGGGAGAGGAGCTGGAGGAGCCGTGCCGGAGTGTCCGTCGTCATGAGTCCGAGGATGCCGCAGAACTAGGACACGATCTGACCTAATGCGGCCATAGCTTGTGGGACATGACCTCCACCGAGCCCACCCTCAGTGCGGCCGGCGACCGGCGTCGCTGGTTCGCTCTCGCCATCGTGATGACCGCGGCCTTCATGGACCTCGTCGACGTCACGATCGTCAACATCGCCATCCCGTCGATCCAGGAAAACGCGGGCGCATCCTTCAGCCAGATCCAGTGGATCACCGCCGGATACGCGCTGGCCTTCGCCGCCGGCCTGATCACCGGCGGACGGCTCGGTGACATCCACGGCCGCAAGCGGCTGTTCCTGATCGGCATCGGCGGCTTCACCCTCGCCTCCGCGCTGTGCGGGTTCGCCGCGGGCCCGGAGATGCTGGTCGCCTCCCGCATCCTGCAGGGCGGTATGGCGGCGCTGATGGTGCCGCAGGTCCTGTCGATCGTGCACGCCACCTTCCCGGCGCACGAACGGGGCAAGGTCTTCGGGCTCTTCGGCGCGATCGTGGGGCTGGGGGCCGTCTCCGGCCCGCTGCTCGGCGCGCTGCTGACCGAGTGGAACCTGTTCGGGCTCGAATGGCGGCCCATCTTCCTGATCAACCTGCCGGTCGGCATCGCGGGCCTGATCCTCGGCAGCCGCTTCATCACCGAGTCCAAGGCCCCGAAGGCGCTGAAGCTGGACCTGGTGGGTGTCGCGCTGGTGACGCTGGGCCTGCTGATGCTGATCTACCCGCTCACCCGCGGCGAGGAGCTGGGCTGGCCGCTGTGGGGATACGTGTCGATGGGCGGCTCGCTCGTGGTGCTCGGCGCGCTGGTGGCGTACGAGCGGCGCAAGACGGTGCGCGACGGCTCCCCGCTGATCGAACTTTCCCTGTTCCGCGTCAAGAGCTTCGCCGCCGGCATCGCCGTGCAGACGGTCTTCGGGGTCGCGCTGGGCATCTTCTTCCTGGTGTGGACCATGTACATGCAGATGGGGCTGGGTTGGAGCCCGCTGCGGGCCGGGCTGACCGGCGTCCCGTTCTCGATCGCCGTGTCCCTGGCGGCCGGACTGTCCGTGCAGCAGCTCGTCCCGCGCTTCGGCCGCAAGGTGCTGCAGGCGGGTGCGCTGGTGATGGGCCTGGGCGTACTGCTCTACATCTGGGAGTCCGAGCGGTACGGCATGGCGATCGCCTCGTGGCAGATGGCCCTGCCGCTGATCGTGATGGGCGCCGGCATGGGCCTGATCGTCGCTCCGCTCACGGACGCGGTGCTGTCGGAGGTGCCGCGCGAGCACGCCGGTTCGGCGTCGGGCCTGATCAACACCGTGCAGCAGATGGGCAACGCGCTGGGGCTGGGCCTGGTCTCGGTGGTCTTCTTCGGTGTGATCGCCGACGACCTGCGGCCGGCCCAGGTGGGCCCGGCCTTCGTGGACGGCTTCCAGCACGCGCTGTGGTGGGTGGCCGCGGTGATGGGCGTCATCTTCCTGCTGATGTCCGCGCTGCCGAAGCGGCCTGCGCAGCATGTGGAGGGAGCCGGGGAGGAGCTTCGGGCGGTGGCGGAGAAGGAGCCCGAGCTCGTGTCCTGAGCAGCGTGAAAAGGGCCCGGCACCTGGGGAGGTGCCGGGCCCTTTGTTGTGCTCGGGGCGTTGCCTCGGGTGTTGCCCGGGGTGTTGTGTTCGGGCGGGTGCTGCCGGACTCGGACCCTCCTGGAAGTCCGTTCATGCCCGAATCACGTCCGAACCTGTTTACTTTCCGGAAATCCGGGCGTAGCCTCCCAGCGAAACCACAAGTTCGGGCACAGATCGGAGGCGAACGGACATGTACGCACCGGAGCGGCAGCAGGAGATCCTCCGGCTGGCCCGTGACGGCGGCCGCGTGGACGTGGTGTCGCTGGCCGAGGAGTTCCAGGTCACGGCGGAGACGATCCGCCGCGACCTGAAGGCCCTCGACCGCGCCGGCCTCCTCCGCCGGGTGCACGGTGGCGCCATCCCCGCCGGGCGCCTCGACTTCGAGCCGGACCTCGCCGAGCGCGAGACGACGGCGGCCGACGAGAAGGACCACATCGCCAAGGCGGCCCTCGCGGAACTGCCGACCGAGGGCACGATGGTCCTCGACGCCGGTACGACGGTGGCGCGGCTGGCCGGCGCGATCCCCCTGGAGGCGGCGCTCACCGTCGTCACGCACTCCCTGCCGATCGCCGCCCGCCTCGCGGACCACCCCGGCATCCAGCTCCACCTCGTCGGGGGGCGTGTACGGCACCGTACGCGCGCCGCCGTGGACGCCTGGGCGCTGCGGGCGTACGGCGAGATCAGGGCCGATGTCCTCTTCGTGGCGGCCAACGGCTTCTCCGCCGACCACGGCCTGACCACTCCCGACCTCGCCGAGGCCGCGGTGAAGCGCGCGGCGATGGCCGCGGCCCGCCGCGTGGTGCTGCTCGCCGACTCCTCCAAGCACGGCCAGGAGCACTTCGCCCGCTTCGGCGACCTGAGCGACGTGGACCTGCTGATCACCGACAGCGGGCTGAGCCCCGAAGACGCCGCCGCGATCGAGCGCGGCGGCACGGAAGTAGTGCGCGCATGATCCTCACCGTCACCCCGAACCCGTCCCTGGACCGTACCTACGAGATTCCCTCGCTGGAGCGCGGCGAGGTCATCCGCGCCACCGGTGAGCGCATGGACCCCGGTGGCAAGGGCGTCAACGTCTCGCGCGCCGTCTCGGCCGCCGGACAGCGCACGGTCGCGGTGCTGCCCCTGGGTGGTGCGCCCGGCGCGCTCGTCGCCGACCTGCTGGACGCGCAGGGCATCGAGGTCGCGCCGGTGCCGGTCGCCGGAGCCACCCGCTCGAACATCGCGCTCGCGGAGTCGGACGGCGTGCTCACGAAGATCAACGCGCCGGGTCCCGAACTGTCGGTGGAGGAGCAGGAACTGCTCCTTGAGACGGTGCGCGTGCAGTCGCGCGACGCGGACTGGATCGCCTGCTGCGGAAGCCTGCCGCGGGGGCTCGCGCCGGAGTGGTACGCCGAGCTGGTCGCGCGGGCGCACGCCGCGGGCGCACGGATCGCGCTGGACAGCTCCGGACCCGCCCTGCTCGCCGCGCTGCGCGAGCGGCCGGACGTGGTGAAGCCCAATGCCGAGGAACTTGCGGAGGCCGTCGGGCGCCCCCTGGCCACGGTCGGCGACGCGGTGAAGGCGGCCGAGGAACTGCGCGAGATGGGCGCGCGCGCCGTGCTCGCGAGCCTGGGTGCCGACGGTCAACTGCTCGTGAACGACGCGGGCGCCTGGTTCGGCAGCGCGCGGGTCGACGTCGTACGCAGCAATGTGGGCGCCGGCGACTCCTCTCTCGCCGGGTTCCTGATCGCCGGCGGCAGCGGCCCCGACGCGCTCGCCTCCGCCGTCGCACACGGCGCGGCGGCCGTCCAGCTGCCCGGCAGCGTGATGCCGACGCCGTCCGACCTGGACCCGGCGGCGGTGACGGTCACGGCCGAGGTGCCGGTGGATCGCGTACTGAAGGAGCCGGTGTCATGACGAACCACTTGTCCTCCGGCGTCCTCACCGGACCGGCCTCGATGCGGCGGGCCTCCCCGTTACTCGCCGCGGCCGAAGGGAGGCAGGGCCACCTGAGCCGGCCCGCCGCCCGGAGGGGGCGGGTCTTCCCCGGTCCCGCCCCCTCCACCCCCATGAACCCCCACTGCACCCCCGTCCCCGCCCCCGCCCACCACACTCCCCGGGCGATACGCGTGCGAAGGAGCCCGCGATGAGCGAGATGATCACCGCGGATCTGGTCGACCTCGACCTGTCCGCCGACACCAAGGAAGCGGCGGCGCGTGCCCTCGCCGAGCGCATGGTCGCCCTGGGCCGGGTGACCGACCTGGAGGGCTACCTCGCCGACGTGGCCGCCCGCGAGGCACAGATGCCGACCGGCCTCGACGGCGGCATCGGTATCCCGCACTGCCGCAGTGAGCACGTCACCGAGCCGACGCTCGCCTTCGGGCGCAGCGCCGCCGGAATCGACTTCGGCGCGGCCGACGGCCCCGCCGACCTGATCTTCCTGATCGCCGCCCCCGCGGGCGCCGACGACGCCCATCTGACGATCCTGTCCTCGCTGGCCCGGCAGCTGATGAACGCCGAGTTCACCGACGCACTGCGGTCGGTGGGCGACGCGGCGGCCGCGGCGGCACTGATCCGCGGGGACGAGCCCGAGGCGGCCGAGGCCACCTCCGAAGACTCCGTGGCGGCGCCGGCGGCGGCCTCCGCCGGCGCCGCCACGGGTACCGACGACGCCGGGGACGCCGGTGCTTCCGAAGAGCGCCCGTTCCGGATCGTCGCCGTCACCTCCTGCCCCACCGGCATCGCCCACACCTACATGGCGGCCGAGTCGCTGGAGAACGCGGGCCGCGAGGCGGGCGTCGAACTCGTCGTCGAGACGCAGGGCTCGGCCGGCTTCACCCGGCTCGACCCGGCGGTGATCGCGGCGGCGGACGGCGTGATCTTCGCCCACGACGTGCCCGTACGCGAAAAGGACCGCTTCGCCGGGAAGCCGACCGTCGACGTCGGTGTGAAGGCCGGCATCAACAAGCCCGCCGAACTCATCGCCGACGTGCGCGGCAGGGCCGAGCGCGGCGAGGTCACCGCGGCCTCCAAGGGCGGTACGCCCGTCGAGCGGGCCGGTGAGGCCGGCGACAGCTACGGCACCAAGCTGCGCAAGTGGCTGATGACCGGCGTCAGTTACATGGTCCCGTTCGTCGCCGCGGGCGGTCTGCTGATCGCCCTCGGGTTCGCCATCGGCGGCTGGGAGATCAACAAGGCGCCCTCGGTCATGGAGCACTTCTCCTGGACCCAGGTCGACAGCTGGGCCGCCCTGCTGTTCCAGATCGGCGGGGTCGCCTTCGGCTTCCTCATCCCGGTCCTCGCCGGATACATCGCCTACGGCATGGCGGACCGCCCCGGTCTCGTCCCCGGCTTCGTCGGCGGAATGATCGCCTCCAACATCGCAGCGGGCTTCCTCGGCGGCCTGGTGGCCGGTCTGCTGGCAGGTGGCGTCGTCCTCGCGATCCAGCGGATCAAGATCCCGCCGGTGCTGCGCGGCATCATGCCGGTGGTGGTGATCCCGCTGATCTCCTCCATCGTCGTCGGCTTCCTGATGTTCGTCGTGGTCGGCAAGCCCATCGCCGAGGCCCAGAAGGGCATGACGGACTGGCTCTCGGGCCTCTCCGGCACCAACGCGATCCTGCTCGGCGTCCTGCTCGGCCTGATGATGTGCTTCGACCTCGGCGGCCCGGTCAACAAGGTCGCGTACGCCTTCGCCACCGCCGGTATCGCCGCCCAGAGCCCCAGCGACTCCGCGATGAAGGTCATGGCCGCGGTGATGGCCGCGGGCATGGTCCCGCCGCTGGGCATGGCGCTCGCGACCACCATCCGCAAGAAGCTCTTCACCCCCACCGAGCGCGAGAACGGCAAGGCCGCCTGGGTCCTGGGCGCCTCCTTCATCTCGGAGGGCGCGATCCCGTTCGCCGCGGCGGACCCGCTGCGGGTCATCCCGGCCTCGATGGCGGGCGGCGCGGTCACCGGCGCCCTGTCGATGGCCTTCGGCGCCACGCTCCGCGCACCGCACGGCGGCGTCTTCGTGGTCCCGCTGATCGGCAACGCCTTCCTCTACCTGATCGCCATCGCGGCGGGCGTGTGCGTCACCACGGCTCTGGTCGTCGCACTGAAGAGCATGCGCAAGCCGGCACCGGGAGCCGTGACCGCCGAGGCGGCGGACGGTGGCTCGGCCACGCAGTCGGCCGAGCGGAAGCAGCCGGTCGCGGCATAGCCCTTTGGGATGCTGTGAGTTGTTCACGGCACATGCGAGATACGTCACGGTCCGGGGCTTCGGTCCCGGACCGTGGTGTCTACTGGAACGTATGCCTGAGCACGTCTCGGTCTACCAGTTGCTTGGTATGACCTTCCTCGTCCTGGTGGCCGTCGCCTGGGCCGCCGGCCTGGTCTTCATGCTGCGCCGCGGCCGCGTCGAAGCCGCCCTGTGGCGCGCTCGGACGCTGCCCGCGCTGCCGCACCAGCGGCAGGTCGGCCCGCAGCGGGAGTCCGTCGAGCTGACGCCGACGGAAGAGGACGAGTTCGCGGGTCTGGTACGACGGCTCAGCGCCGGCCGCTGACCCGCTCGGGGAACCCCGCTCAGGAGACCTGCGCCGCCCGCCGCTCCATCGCGTCCCTGGCCGCGTCCTCGCTCACGTACACCTCGCACATGTGCCGCCCGTCCGGCGTCGCAGTGTGCTCGACCTCCCAGAGGGAGACCTCCGCGCCGTCCCGCAGCAGGAACGCGTGCTCGTAGAGCGAGATGGACAACCCGGCGCGGCCCGTGCGGCTGGGGCGCCCGAAGGCCTGCGTGATCTGGTGCGCGAACGCCGTGGTCAGCAGCTCGGCCGTCTCCGCGTCCGGCCGGTCCGTGTTCTCCGCCCGGCGCAGCACCCGGCGCGCGTGGTCCGCCGAGTCGTCGGGCAGGTACGCGTGGCGCGGCACGGGGATCTGCGACAGCTGCATCGTCACCGGCAGTTCGAAGTCCGGAGCGTCCGCCGGCAGGGGCAGGCGGGCGGTGGCCGCGCGCAGCTCCTCCTCGTCCACGTACACCTCGTGCTGCGGGTCGCTGCCCGGCGCGGTGTTGTGGACGAGCTCCCACAGCGTGAGTGCCGAGCCGTCGACGAGCAGCCAGGTGTGGCGGTACGTCTCGCGGTGCAGCCCCGCGCTGTGATGCGCGGAGTGCAGCGAACTGTCGTGCGCCAGCGCGCAGTCCAGTCGCTGGATCGTCTCGTCGGGCAGCTCGAAGGAGTTCAGGGCACGGCCGAGGAGCCGCGCGAGGTGCTCCTCCGGAGACTCGGGCGACTCGGGTGGTTCGTACGCTGCCGTCTCGTACGGAACGCTCAAGGTTTCTCCCGGCGTTGCTGCATGTCACCTTGTGGGTGCATACCGTAGCCCCTCGGTCGGACATCATGTCCGGGAACCGAGAAAACGTACGCCCGGAAAACGGGCGGGCCGCGGGGAAAGTTCCCACGCGGCCCGATGGTTCGTCAAAAACTGCCGGTCAGAGGCCCCTTGGGCGTCGGGCTGCGATCATGCGGCACTCCCCGCAACCCACTCGTTCCACGCCATGTTCCAGCCGTTCAACCCGTTGTCGGGCGACACCGTCTTGTCGGGGGAGTTCTTGACGATCACGACGTCCCCGACGATCGAGTTGTCGTAGAACCACTTGGCGTTCGTGTCGGCCCCGGCGCCCTGCACGTCCTGGAGGCCGACGCAGCCGTGGCTGGTGCCCTGGCGGCCGAAGGGCGGGTTGCCCTTGTTGTACCAGTAGTTGCCGTGGACGAAGGTCCCCGACGTCGTCAGGCGCATCGCGTGCGGGACGTCCGGGATGTCGTACGCGTTGTCGAGGCCGACCGTCCTGCTGTCCATCCGCAGCTTCGCGAACTTCTCCGAGATCACCATCTGCCCGTTGTACGTGGTGAACTCCGCGCTGCCCGCCGAGATCGGCACCGTCTTGAGGGTCCTGCCGTCCCGCGCGACCGTCATGGTCTGCGTGTTCACGTCGACCGTGGACACCTGCGAGCGGCCGATCGTGAAGGTGACGGTCTTCTTCTGCACCCCGACGACGCCGTTCGCGCCCTCGACCCCGTCCAGGTCGATCTTCATGGTGACCTTGGAGCCGGCCTTCCAGTACTCCTCGGGCCGGAAGTCGAGCCGCTGCGCCCCGAACCAGTGCCCGACCACCTTCTGCCCGGTGTTCGACGACACCGTGATGTGCGACTGCACGGCCTTCTGGTCGCTGATCGCCTTGTCGAACCTGAACGACACCGGCATCCCGACACCCACCGTCGTCCCGTCGTCGGGCGTGTACGTCCCGATGAAGCTGTTGGCCGAACTGACGGTGGTGAAGGCGGACTTGGCGGCCTCGGTCCGCCCGTCCGAGTCCTTCGCGGTCGCCGCTATCTCGTACTTCGTCCCCCGCTCCAGCTGCTCCTTCGGCTTCCAGCTGCCGCCGTCGGCGGATATCGCCCCCGGTACGGCCGTCCCCGCGCCGGCCACCGTCATCTTCACGTCCGTCAGCTTCCCGTCGCTGACCTTCACTCCGGTCGTGTTGATCGACGCGCCGGTCGAGCCGTCCTCGGCCGAGATGGAGATCTTCGCCGCCGAGGACTTGGCGGAGTCCCCGGCGTTCTTGTCGTCGTTCTTGGCATTGGCGCTGCCACCGCACGCGGTGAGGGTGAGGGCGCCGACCATCAGGGCGGCACAGGCCCCGAGTACGCGCCGCGCTGCTTTGTCCGGCGTTGTCACGAGTTGCTCCAATTTAAGATGGTGTGTGCGATCCGCTCCAGTGCGTGGAGAAGGAGGGGATCGATCGGCGGTCGGGTTCCCACAGACCGCCATGAACGCCATCACGTGACAGAACCGGGACAAACAAACGCACGAACGCACCCCCTTGGGGAATGCGCGTCAGCGGCCCCCGTACAACTCCCCGTACGACGGCCACACCCCGCCCGGCCCGTCCACCGACTCGGCCGCGCGCACGGCGCGCACGATCGCGCGGGTCACGACGTCCGCGCCCGCCGCGAGGATCTCGTTCAGCGGGAGGGGACGCTCGGTGTCGAGCGGGCGGGCCCCGGTCGCCAGCGCGAACACCGTGTCGCCGTCGTGGAGCAGATGCACCGGCCGCACGGCACGCGCGAGGCCGTCGTGCGCCGTACCGGCCACCTTCTGTGCCTGCGCCTTCGACAGTTCCGCGTCGGTGGCCACCACCGCGAGCGTGGTGTTGAGCGGGGGAGGCGCGCTCTGCGCCGCGAGGTCGGCGAGGCGCCGGCGTGCGGCATCGTGGACCCGCTCCTGCGGGTACTCCACGCGCCCCTGGAACAACTCCCCGTACAGCACCCCCGTTTCCGGATCCTGTACCGACCCCGCCGCGTTCGCCACCACCAGCGCGGCCACCGTGATCCCCGAGTCGAGGACGACGCTCGCGGTGCCCACGCCGCCCTTCATCAACCCGACCGTGGCGCCCGTGCCCGCGCCCACGCAGCCCTCCCGCACCCGCGCTCCGGGCTCGCTCGCCGCAGCCGCCTCGACGGCCGCCCGGCCGGTGGCCGCGTCGGGCCTGGCCCGGAAGTCGCCGCCGCGCCCCAGGTCGAAGACACAGGCGGCGGGCACCACCGGGACGACATGCGCCGGATCCGCCCCGACCCGCACTCCGCGCCCCTGCTCCTCCAGCCAGGCCATCACCCCGGACGCCGCGTCGAGCCCGTACGCGCTGCCGCCGGTCAGCACGATCGCGTCGATCTTCTGCACCACGTTGCGCGGGTCGAGGGCGTCGGTCTCCTTGGTGCCGGGTCCGCCGCCCCGCACGTCCACGGCGGCCACGGCGCCGCCCGCCGGGGCGAGGACGACCGTGGTGCCGGTGAGCCAACCGTCACCGGTGCGTGTCGCGTGCCCCACGCGCACCCCGGCGACGTCCGTCAAAGCGTCAACTGTCATGGGGCCAGTGTCGTCCAGGCACCGGCCCCGCCCCGGGACCGTCAGGCCGCCGGGGCCGCCCGTCTGCTCTCCCCGCTCTCCCGGGCGACCATCCGCGCCGTCAGCGTGGTGCCGACCGCCACCGCGCCCGCCGTCACCACGCCCGCGGCAAGCACCGCCCAGTCGCCCAGGAAGCTGCAGCAGATCACCAGCAGCGCCGTGGTCGGCAACACCAGTTGCTGGGCGGTGCCCACCTTGAAGTGGCGTGAGTGCAGCACCCAGACAGTGAGCAGGTAGAGCGCCGTCGGCAGGGTCACGGCGGACGACGCCGCCAGCGTGGAGATGTGCGCCTTGCCGATCGCCTGCTCGACCGCGACCTCCAGGCCGGCGCCGATCGCCGCGGCCGAGGCGAAGACCAGGTAGTGGCCGTAGCCCCACAGGAACGCCTGCTTGTTGGAGCGGAGATGGCCGTGGATGGGCACCACGAAGTAGATCCACCAGGCGGCGAAGATGATCAGCAGGCCGCCCGCGGCGATCGGCAGCAGTTCGTCCAGCGCGTCGTTCTCCTCGATGCCGGACTTCACGGCGACCGTGGCCGCGGCGATCGTCTCGCCGAGCACGATGATCGTGAACAGCCCGTACCGCTCCGCGATGTGGTGCGGGTGCCAGGACGTCGGATGGTCCTTCTCGGCGTAGGGCGGCACACACATCTCGAGGAGCGCCATCACCAGGAACACCCAGGGCCTGGCCCCCTCGGGCAGGAACAGCAGCCCCAGCCAGCCGACCTGGCAGAGCAGCACGCCACCGGCGTACCGCAGGGCCATCGTTCTCTCCGGGCCCTCGCTCGACCGTGCCACCCGCAGCCACTGCGCCGTCATGGCGAGCCGCATGATCGCGTAGCCCAGCCAGACGGCCAGGAACTCGTTGTCCTCGAACGCCCGGGAGACCCCGGCCGCGAGCACCAGGACACCGGAGATCTGGAGCAGGGTCACGACCCGGTACAGGGCGTCGTCGTTGTCGTACGCCGAGGCGAACCACGTGAAGTTCATCCACGCCCACCAGATGGCGAAGAAGACCATCGCGTAGTCGAGGATGCCCTCGCCGGTGTGCGCCTCCGCCACGGCGTGCACCAGCTGGATGCCCGCCTGGGCGATCGCCACGACGAAACACAGGTCGAAGAAGAGCTCGAGCGGTGAGGCGACCCGGTGCGCCTCGTCGCGGCCGCGGGCGGTGAGTCTGCGCAGGGGGCTCCGGGAACTGGAGGTCATGAGACCAAGCACAGCAGATGAAGCGCCCTTTTTCTTGTGAATGGATTCACAACCAGGGGAGGGGCTGAACTCCCGGGCCGTACCCTGGGACGTATGACCACCGCCCCCGAGCCCGAACCGCGCGAGCCGAAGCCCGCGCTGATCTTCGACGACCCGCTGGACCAGCAGTCCTCGGACGACACGGACCGCGGGTGGGGCGAGCGGCCCGGCACCGACAGCGCGGCCGACCTGAAGCGCTTCCTCGACGAGAAGCCGCCCCACCATCTGTGAGCCGGGCGGGCCGCAGCCCGCCCGCTCCACCGTCGCTACTGCTCGTCGTGGCCCGAGCCGCGCTGGCGCTGCTGCGCGACCAGCGCGTCGCGGATCTCCTTCAGCACCTCCAGCTCGGTCAGCTCCACGACCTCCTGCGTGCCCTCCTTCGCCTTCCTGCGGGCCTCCTGCAGGGCCAGGTACTTCGACATGGGCAGGACCATCAGGAAGTAGACGACGGTCGCGGTGATCACGAAAGTGAGCGTCGCGCCGAGGACCGAGCCCCACAGGAGCCGGATGCCTTCCTCGCCCTGGCAGTTGTCGCTCAGGCAGGAGCTGTAGGTGTCGAGGTTCTTGGTGCCGATCGCTCCGACCAGCGGGTTGATGAGCCCCTTCACCACCGAGTTGACGATGTTGGTGAAGGCGGCGCCGATGACGACCGCCACTGCCAGATCGACAACGTTCCCGCGCATCAGGAAGGCCTTGAAGCCCTCCCAGACGCTCGGCTTCTTCTCGCTCACGTAGGGGACTCTCCTTGCATGCACAGGTTGTGGAACAAACAGCTCCGCAACCTACGGCAGGACGAGTCAGGCCTGTCCAACCGGGTAGCTCCAACGCGGTCCCTGACGGGAATGGGCACGGGACGGAAAGCACACGGCTCAGCACAGCGTCACCGCCAGCCGGGCCGTCGCGCTCGCACCGGCGAGACTCGCCGCGGTGGAGCGCGGCACCGAGAGCACCACCAGCGCCCCGCCCTCGGTCGCCCCGTCCAGTGGCTCGGGCACCTTCGTCACCCGCGCCCCGCGCGCGACGACGCGCGCGTCGGCGCCGGTCGCCGTCTCCTCGGCGGCGATGACGTCCACCCGGTCGCCGGGCCGCAGCAGCCGGACCGTGGCCCCGTCGGCGATCCGCACCGGCGCCGTCACGGTCTGGACGGCACGGCGTTCCCGTACGAAGTCCGCCTGCGGATGTCCGCGGGTCCGCTCCGCGTCGCGCGGGCCCGACGCCACGAGCGCGGCCGCGGTGACGGCGAGGCCGACCGCCACGGCCCGCCTCCGCTGCCGTACGAGCCGCTGCAGTTGACAGCGTCCGCCGCGGACCCGCACCGGGGCGAAGTGCGGCACCTCGCATGTGGGAGGAGCGTCCGTGCCGAGCGGGCGCGGGGAGACGGGAGAAGGGGAGGGAGCAGGGAAGGGAGAAGGGGCATAGGGCATGAGAACCACCACCTGCGACGAGGGATCGGCTTGCGATGCCACGATGAGGCTTCGCGCCGATTCCCGCTGAGGCCGGTGG
The DNA here is from genome assembly GCF_001279775.1 of Streptomyces sp. MMG1533. GTDB lineage: Bacteria > Actinomycetota > Actinomycetes > Streptomycetales > Streptomycetaceae > Streptomyces. Next base: position 53,504 of record NZ_LGDG01000261.1, read on the forward strand.
GCTACTGGCGGGTTGTGGACAACTCCCTCACCCGAACGGGAAGTTCCGCCCCTGCGGCTCAACCGCCGCCCTGTCCGCTACGGCAGCGCGAACCCCGGATCCATCCCGCCCAGCGCGTTCGTGCACAGGCAGTCCCGCTCCTCGGCCGAGGGCAGCGCGGCCACCGCGTCGAACAGCACGCCCCGCAACCGGTCCACGTTCGCCGCGAACACCCGGAGCACCTCGTCGTGGGAGACGCCCTCGCCGGTCTCGGCGCCGGCGTCGAGGTCCGTGACCAGGGTCAACGACGTGTAGCAGAGCTCGAGTTCACGGGCCAGGGCCGCCTCGGGATGGCCGGTCATGCCCACCACCGACCAGCCCTGTGCCTGGTGCCACAACGATTCGGCACGGGTCGAGAAGCGCGGCCCCTCGATCACCACCAGCGTGCCGCCGTCCACCGGCTCCCAGTCCTGACCGCGGGCCGCCTTCAGCGCGGCGGTCCGTCCGGCCGGGCAGTAGGGGTCGGCCAGGGACACGTGCACCACGTTCGGCACCGTGCCGTCCGGCAGCGGCAGCCCGTCGAAGTACGTGCCCGGCCGGGACTTCGTACGGTCGACCAGTTGGTCAGGCACCAGCAGCGTCCCCGGGCCGTACTCGGGGCGCAGGCCGCCCACCGCACAGGGGCCGAGCACCTGGCGCACGCCGACCGACCTGAGTGCCCAGAGGTTGGCGCGGTAGTTGATGCGGTGCGGCGGCAGATGGTGGCCGCGGCCGTGCCGGGGCAGGAAGGCGACCCGCCGGCCGGCGACCTCGCCGAGGAAGAGGGAGTCGCTGGGGGGCCCGTAGGGGGTGTCCACCTGGATCTCGGTCACGTCGTCGAGGAACGAGTAGAAGCCGGAGCCGCCGATTACGCCGATCTCTGCGTTCGCCATGACCAGCACAGTAACCGGCGCGGTCCCGGCCCGGAGCCCGGGGCCGGAAACCTCGCTCGGAGCCCGGGTCCGGAGACGACGAGAACCCCGCGGTCGGGACGACGGCGGGGTTCCGTGAGCGCGCCTGATGCGGCCTTACGCGGCCGAGCTGCTGCTGGACGAGGTCCCGCTGCTCGACGACTTCGAGTCCGAGGACGACGAAGAGGACGACGACGAAGAGGACGTCGACGAGGCGGACGAGCCGGACTTCGAGTCCTTCGAGTCCGAGGACGTCGACGACTTCGCGGACGCCGGCGAGGTGCTCGACGAGGAGCCGCGGCTGTCGTTGCGGTAGAAGCCGGAGCCCTTGAAGACAATGCCGACCGCGGAGAACACCTTCTTCAGGCGTCCATTGCAGCTGGGGCACTCGGTAAGGGCGTCGTCGGTGAACTTCTGCACCGCCTCGAGGCCCTCGCCGCACTCGGTGCACTGGTACTGGTAGGTGGGCACTGTCTTCCTCCTGGCACTCTCACTCAATGAGTGCTAACGAGGGTCCATAGTGACGTATTCCCGGGAATCAGTCCACTGCCACCGGCACGCGGTGACCGACGCCACGTGCGACGGTGCGGCTGTGCGGCCGCGCCGCGAGGCTTGAGCGCAGCGCCAGCAGGGTCGCCAGGGCGAGCAGTGTGCCGCCCATCGGCACCAGGAACCCGGCGCCCTCCCGGAAGCCGTCCTCCAGCTGCCCGGCGACCGTGACGGCCGCGGCCTGGCCGAGCGCGACCGCGCCGGTCAGCCAGGTGAAGGCCTCGGTGCGGGCACCGGCCGGAACCAGGCCCTCGACCAGGGTGTAGCCGGTGATCAGGGCGGGCGCGATGCACATCCCGACGAGCAGACCGAGGCCGGCCAGGACGAGCACCGAGTGGGCGGCCCACAGGCCGGACGCGGTCAGTGCGAGGGCGGCGTACCCGACGACCAGGCGCCGCTGCGGGGCGACCTTCCACGCGACGGCGCCGCAGACCAGGCCGGAGAGCATGTTGCCCGCGGCGAAGGTGCCGTACAGGACGCCGTTCAGGCCCGGTTCGCCGATCGACTCGGAGAACGCGGCCAGCGAGACCTGCATGCCGCCGAAGACGGAACCGATGCCGAGGAAGGCCACGATCAGGACGCGCACTCCGGGGATGCGCAGTGCGGAACCGTGCTCCACGCGCGCGTGCCCGTCGACGGCGACCGGTGGCTGTGTGCTCTTCTGCGCGGCGAACAGCAGACCGCCGATCAGTGTGAGCGACGCCTCCGTCACCAGGCCCGCGGCCGGGTCGACGGCCGTGCACAGGGCGGTGGCCAGCAGCGGGCCGACGACGAAGGTCAGCTCGTCGGTGACGGACTCGAACGCGGCCGCGGTGGACATCAGGGGCGAGTCCTGGAGCTTCACGCCCCAGCGGGCGCGCACCATGGGGCCGATCTGGGGCTGCGAGGCTCCCGTGGGCACGGCGGCCACGAGCAGGGCCCACAGGGGCGCGTGTGACAGTGCGAGCGCGGTCAGGGCCAGGCCCGACAGTGAGTGCACCAGCACGCCCGGGATCAGTACGGCGCGCTGCCCATAGCGGTCGGCGAGCCGGCCGCTGTAGGGCGCGAACAGTGCCATGGAGACACCGGTGACGGCCGCGGCGGCGCCGGCCGCGCCGTACGAGCCGGTGGTGTGCTGCACGAGCAGCACGATGGAGACGGTGAGCATCCCGAACGGCTGGCGTGCCGCGAAGCCGGGGAGCAGGAACGTCCAGGCGCCGCGCGTGCGCAGCAGTTGCCCGTAGCCGGGGCGGGAGGTGACCGTGGATGCCACGGCCCGTGCCTTTCTGCCGCCTGGTAGCGCGGCCCCTTTTCCTGGGGCGACGGCGCCGAGAGCTGTCCTCTTGCGCGCTGCGGTAGATACCGGCGCCCACTGCGGGGCGTCCCGGCCGCCATACGGTCGCGCCAGCACTGCGTCAGGCAGAGTTGGTTCGATCGGAATGCGCCTTCATCCTACAGGGATCAAGGCCTGGTGCTCCTGTGAAAACGAGCACCATGGAGGTGTTCACCTGCGATTGACTGGGGTGTGAACCGTACGAAACACGCCCTTAACGGCTCGTGCCGTCGCCGTCCGTGCCCAGCCACCCGGCCAGCTTGCCGCCGCGGCCCACCGCGCGCAGCCGCCGCTCGGCAGCGTCCCGGACCGGATCCGTGGCGACCACGAGGAGCTCGTCGCCCCGTCGCAGCACCGTCGTCGGCAGCGGAACGAACGATTTTCCGTCGCGTACGACCAGGGTGACCGCGGCCCCGGCGGGCATGCGCAGCTCGTTGACCTCGACGCCGTGCATCTTCGACTCCTCGGGGATCGCGACGGACAGCAGATGTCCGCGCAGCCGCTCCAGGGGCGCCGACTCGATGCCGAGGTCGGCGGCCTCCGCGTCCTCGCCCAGGCTCAGTTTCCGGGCGAGCCACGGCAGGGTGGGCCCCTGGACGAGGGTGTAGACGACGACCAGGACGAAGACGAGGTTGAAGATCCGGCGGCTGGCCTCGACGCCCTCCACCATGGGGATCGTCGCGAGAATGATGGGCACGGCGCCGCGCAGTCCGGCCCAGGACATGAGTGTCTGCTCCTGCCACGGCACCCGGAACGGCGTGAGGCAGAGCACCACGCTCAGCGGGCGCGCCACCATGGTCAGGACCAGCCCGATGACGAGCGCGGGCAGGATGTCGTCGCCCAGCTCGTGCGGGGTGACCAGCAGGCCGAGCAGGACGAACATGCCGATCTGGGCGATCCAGCCGAGCCCGTCGGCGAAGCCGCGGGTGGCGGGCCAGTGCGGCAGCTTCGCGTTGCCCAGCACCATCGAGGCGAGGTAGACCGCGAGGAAGCCGCTGCCGTGCGCCATCGCGCCCGCCGCGTACGCCGTGACGGCGATCGCCATGACGGCGATCGGGTAGAGGCCGGAGGCGGGCAGGGCCACGTGCCTGAGGCCCCAGGAGCCCAGCCAGCCCACCGCGATGCCGATGGCGGCGCCGATGACCAGTTCCAGAGCTATCTCGCCGACCAGCGCGTACCAGTGCTCGATCGGGCCCGCGGTGGAGAAGGAGACCACCAGGATGACGACGGGGGCGTCGTTGAAGCCGGACTCGGCCTCCAGCGTGCCCGTCACGCGCGCGGGGAGCGGGATTTTCCGCAGCACCGAGAAGACCGCCGCGGCGTCCGTCGAGGACACCACCGCCCCGACGATGAGCGCCTGGCGCCACTCCAGGTCGATCAGATAGTGCGCGGCCGTCGCCGTGACCCCCACGCTCACCGCGACTCCGGCCAGGGCCAGCGCAGAGGCGGCCGGCAGGGCCGGCTTGATCTCCTTCCACTTCGTGCCGAGGCCACCTTCGGCCAGGATCACGACGAGGGCCGCGTATCCGATGACCTGGGTGAGTTCGGCGTTGTCGAAGTGGATGTCGCCGATGCCGTCCTGGCCCATGGCGATGCCGATCCCCAGGTAGACGAGCAGGCTGGGGAGCCCGCTGCGCGAGGAGATCCGAACCGCTGCCACGGCGACGAGCAGGACGAGCGAGCAGACGAGCAGGAGCTGGTTGAGGTGGTGGACAGTCAGCGGCCGTTCCCTTCCCTGGCGCACATGCTTCAAGCGCACGTGAGCTCACGTACATAGGACACGAAGTGATGGTGCTCCGCACCCAAGTACTTCGTTACCTTACCTAACTCTTGACGATTTCTTGACGCTTCCCGAGCGCGTGATCGAACGTTCGTCCGTTCTGGTTCCCGACTCCGCGTCAAGGAGCAACAGGCCCTGCGCCTATGGTTGCTCCAGCGCTCAGTCAAATGGACAAGCCCGCCTGCCGCTCGCGTTAGGACAGCAAGGACAGCGATGCCCCCCAACACCACCGCCTCTTCGGGTCAGCAGCCCGGCAAGTCCGGCAGGAAAAAGGGGCGCAAAGCCCGCCTGTTCGTCCTCGTCCTGGTACTGGCCATCATCGGAGGCGTCGCCTACGGGGCGTACTGGTCCATCAGCACCGTCCGCGCCTCCTTCCCGCAGACGCAGGGCTCGATCACGCTCGAGGGCCTCTCGGGGCCCGTGGACGTGAAGCGCGACAGCTACGGCATCCCGCAGATATACGCCTCCTCCGACGCTGACCTGTTCATGGCACAGGGCTACGTCCAGGCGCAGGACCGCTTCTACGAGATGGACGTGCGCCGTCACATGACCTCCGGGCGCCTGTCGGAGATGTTCGGCAAGGGCCAGGTCAAGAACGACGAGTTCCTGCGCACCCTGGGCTGGGACCGGGTCGCGAAGGAGGAGTACGACAAGACGCTGTCGGCCTCCACGAAGAAGTACCTCCAGGCCTACGCCAAGGGAGTCAACGCCTACCTCCAGGGCAAGGACGGCAAGGAGATCTCCCTGGAGTACGCGGCCCTCGGCTTCGAGAACGACTACAAGCCCGAGGAGTGGACCCCGGTCGACTCGGTCGCGTGGCTGAAGGCCATGGCCTGGGACCTGCGCGGCAACATGCAGGACGAGATCGACCGCGCCCTGATGACCAGCCGCCTGGGCCCCAAGCAGATCGCCGACCTGTACCCGGAGTACCCGTACAGCCGGAACCGGACGATCGTCCAGCAGGGCCAGTACGACGAGCTCACCGGGACCTTCGCGGGAAGCGGGGGCACGTCCGCCGGCGGCACGTCCACGAGCGGCACGAGCGGCACCGCGACGGGCACCTCGTCGTCCACGGCCGGTTCCGCCCTGGAGAGCCAGCTGTCGGGCCTCCAGAACGTCCTGGACGACGTCCCCACCGCCGTCGGAGTGAACGGCAACGGCATCGGCTCGAACTCCTGGGTCGTGGCCGGGAAGTACACCATCACCGGCAAGCCGCTGCTGGCCAACGACCCGCACCTGTCGGCCTCGCTGCCGTCCGTCTGGTACCAGATGGGCCTGCACTGCCGCACCGTCTCCAGCAAGTGCCAGTACGACGTCACCGGCTACACCTTCGCGGGCATGCCCGGCGTGATAATCGGCCACAACCAGGACATCGCCTGGGGCATGACCAACTCCGGCGTCGACGTCACCGACCTCTACCTGGAGAAGCTCTCCGGCGAGGGTTACCTGTACGACGGCAAGGTGAAGCCCTTCACCACCCGCGAGGAGACCATCAAGGTCGCCGGCGGCGCCTCCAAGAAGATCGTCGTCCGGGAGACCAACAACGGACCCCTGCTGTCCGACCGCGACGACGAGCTCGTGAAGGTCGGCAAGAAGGCCACGGTCGACACCTCCGCACCCGACCGCGGCGACGGCTACGGCATCGCCCTGCGCTGGACCGCGCTGGACCCGGGCACCTCCATGGACGCCGTCTTCGCGATGGACAAGGCGACCGACTGGAACGGCTTCCGCAAGGCCGCGGCCCTCTTCGACGTGCCCTCGCAGAACCTCGTCTACGCCGACACCGAGGACAACATCGGCTACACGCTGCCCGGACGCATCCCCACGCGCGCGGAGGGCGACGACGGCTCCATCCCGGCGCCGGGCTGGAACTCGAAGTACAAGTGGACCGGCTACATCAAGCAGGACGAGCTGCCCTACGAGTACAACCCGGAGCGCGGCTACATCGTCACCGCCAACCAGGCCGTGATCGACCAGGACAAGTACCCCTACACGCTCACCACGGACTGGGGCTACGGCACCCGCAGCCAGCGCATCACCGACCTGATCGAACAGAAGATCAAGGGCGGCGGCAAGATCTCCACCGACGACATGCGCCAGATGCAGCTGGACAACAGCAGCGAGATCGCCAAGCTGCTCGTGCCCAAGCTGCTGAAGATCGACCTCGACGACCCCAACGTCCGTGAGGCGCAGGAACTCCTCGAGGGCTGGGACTACACCCAGGACGCCGACTCGGCGGCCGCCGCCTACTTCAACTCGGTCTGGCGCAACATCCTCAAGCTCGCCTTCGGCAACAAGCTGCCCAAGGAGCTGCGGGTCAAGGGGCAGTGCCTGTGGGTCGACCCGGTCAGCACCACCGGCCCCGTCGACGAGACCGGCAAGGTGCGTGAGTGCGGCCAGCGCGACGCCGACCAGGCGCAGCCCGACGGTGGCGACCGCTGGTTCGAGGTGGTCCGCAACCTCATGGACGACCAGAAGAGCGACTGGTGGACGACGCCCGATTCGGGCAACCGCGTCGGCGCCGTCAAGAACCGCGACAAGCTGTTCGAGCGCGCCATGGTCGACGCCCGCTGGGAGCTGACCGCCAAGCTCGGCAAGGACATCGACACCTGGAGCTGGGGTCGGCTGCACCGCCTGTTCCTGAAGAACCAGACCCTGGGCACCGACGGCCCCGGCTTCCTGCAGTACATGCTCAACCGTGGCCCCTGGAAGCTCGGCGGCGGCGAGGCGGCGGTCAACGCGACCGGCTGGAACGCGGCCGGCGGCTACGACGTCGTCTGGGTGCCGTCGATGCGGATGGTGGTCAACCTCGACGACCTCGACAAGTCGAAGTGGATCAACCTCACCGGTGCCTCGGGCCACGCATACAGCGCCCACTACGTCGACCAGACGAGCAAGTGGGTCAAGGGCGAACTGCTGGACTGGTCCTTCTCGTCCAAGGCGGTCGACGACAACACGAGCGACACGCTGGAACTGAAGCCGTGAGCCCCTGACGGCACCCCGAAACGGCCCTCCACGCGCGCGTGGAGGGCCGTTTCGTGTTCAGGAACCGTGCCGGAAACGGCGCACGCCCGACGGCGTCACCACCGCCTGCACCGGCCGGTCGTGCGCCTGAGCGGGCACGCGCTCGACGACCTCGGAGTCGTACAGCAGCACCACCAGCGCGGGGTGTACGCCCGCGCGTTCCAGACGGGCCAGGACGCGGTCGTACGAGCCTCCGCCGCGACCCAGACGCATACCGCGGGCGTCGACCGCCAGGCCCGGCAGCAGCACGGCGTCGGCGGCGGTCACGGCGTCAGGACCCAGAAGCTGCCCGGAGGGCTCGAAGAGGGCCATCTTTCCGCCGTGTTGGACGCGCGCGAGGGATCCCTCGCCGGTGTACGCGCCCCAGTCCAGGTCGTTGTCGGGCAGAAGCGCCGGAAGCAGGACCCGCGCGCCCCGCGCGCGCAGCGCGTCCAGCAGCGCGAGCGTCCCGGGTTCGCTCCCCACGGAGACGTACGCCGCGACCGTGCGCGCACGCGCCAGTTCGGGCAGCTCCAGTGCCCGCCCGGCCAGCGCGGCGGCGGATTCCCGCACGTCATCGGCCGTCAATGTGTTCCTCACCGAGAGGATCTCCCGCCGCAACATTCGCTTGTCAGGCTCGGCCGGACGTCCGACGTGACTCAAAGGTTGCACCCGTACCCTTCCAATACGCTCATATGAGAGCCAATTAACCGGAGCCTCAGATTCCATGCAAAGGCACCGGATAAGGTTGCGGACATGACTCAGTCGCACCCTCGGATCAGCAAGGCTGTCATTCCCGCAGCAGGTCTCGGCACCCGGTTCCTGCCGGCCACCAAGGCCACTCCCAAGGAGATGCTGCCGGTCGTCGACAAGCCCGCGATCCAGTACGTGGTCGAGGAGGCCGTGTCCGCCGGCCTCGACGACGTCCTCATGATCACGGGCCGCAACAAGCGCCCCCTCGAGGACCACTTCGACCGCAACTACGAGCTGGAATCGGCCCTTCAGAAGAAGGGCGACGCCGACCGGCTCGCGAAGGTGCAGGAATCCAGCGACCTCGCCACCATGCACTACGTCCGCCAGGGCGACCCCAGGGGCCTCGGTCACGCCGTGCTGTGCGCCGCCCCGCACGTCGGCCACGAGCCCTTCGCCGTCCTCCTCGGCGACGACCTGATCGACCCGCGCGACCCGCTGCTCAAGCGGATGGTCGAGGTCCAGGAGCACCGCGGCGGCAGCGTCATCGCCCTCATGGAGGTCGCGCCCGAGCAGATCCACCTCTACGGCTGTGCGGCCGTCGAGCCCACCGAGGACGGCGACGTCGTCAAGGTGACCGGCCTGGTCGAGAAGCCCGACCCGGCGGACGCCCCCTCGAACTACGCGGTGATCGGCCGCTACGTCCTCGACCCGCACATCTTCGACATACTCCGCAAGACCGAGCCCGGCCGCGGCGGCGAGATCCAGCTCACCGACGCCCTCCAGCAACTCGCCGAGGACGAGAAGGTCGGAGGCCCCGTGCACGGCGTCGTCTTCAAGGGCCGCCGGTATGACACCGGCGACCGCGGCGACTACCTGCGTGCCATTGTCAGACTCGCGTGCGAACGTGAAGACCTGGGCCCGGACTTCCGGACCTGGCTTCGCAGTTACGTAGCCGAGGAGATGTAGCCACGTTGAGCAGCGCCGCGCCCCGCACCATCGGCCATGACCAGTTGTGGTCGGTGGACGAGCACCTGGAGGACATCCTCGCGACCGTCCGCCCCCTCGAACCCATCGAGCTGCAACTCCTCGACGCCCAGGGCTGCGTCCTGGTCGAGGACGTAACGATGCCGGTGTCCCTGCCGCCGTTCGACAACAGCTCCATGGACGGGTACGCGGTGCGGGTCGCGGACGTCGCGGGCGCGAGCGAGGAGTTCCCGGCGGCCCTGGAGGTCGTCGGGGACGTCGCGGCCGGCCAGGCCGACCTGCTCCACGTGGGGCCCGGCCAGGCCGCCCGCATCATGACCGGCGCCCCGCTGCCGCCCGGCGCCGAGACCGTCGTCCCCGTGGAGTGGACCGACGGCGGCCTCGGCGAGGGCCCGGTGACGGGGATGCGCGCCCGCGCGCTGGCCCCCGACGGCGCCGAGGGACACGTGCAGGTGTACCGGCCGGCCGAGGCACGCGCGCACGTGCGCGCCAAGGGCAGCGACGTGAAGGCCGGTGACCGCGCCCTGGAGGCGGGCACCGTACTCGGCCCGCCGCAGATCGCCCTGCTCGCCGCGATCGGCCGCGGCACCGTACGCGTACGCCCGCGCCCACGCGTGGTCGTCATGTCCACCGGCAGCGAGCTCGTCCAGCCCGGCGAGGAACTCGGCAGCGGCCAGATCTACGACTCCAACAGCTTCGCCCTCACCGCCGCCGCCCGCGACGCCGGCGCCATCGCCTACCGTGTGGGCGCCGTCGCCGACGACGCCGAGACCCTCCGCTCCACCATCGAGGACCAGCTCGTCCGCGCCGACCTCATGGTCACCACGGGCGGGGTGAGCGTCGGGGCGTACGACGTAGTCAAGGAAGCCCTGTCGTACGTCGGCGACGAGGACGAGGCCGGCAGCGGCATCGAGTTCCGCAAGCTCGCCATGCAGCCCGGCAAGCCCCAGGGCTTCGGCTCCATCGGCCCCGACCACACTCCGCTGCTGGCCCTGCCCGGCAACCCCGTGTCGTCGTACGTCTCCTTCGAGCTGTTCGTCCGCCCCGCGATCCGCACCCTGATGGGCCTCGACGACGTCCACCGGCCGACCACCAGGGCGACCCTCACCACCGGCAAGGCGCTGACCTCGCCGAAGGGCCGCCGGCAGTTCCTGCGCGGGACGTACGCCGACGGCGCGGTCACCCCCGTCGGCGGCGCCGGATCCCACCTGGTCGCGGCCCTCGCGCACGCGGACGCCCTGATCGTCGTACCCGAAGACGTGGAGTCCGTGGAGCCCGGCACCGAGGTCGAGGTCGTCCTGCTCGGCTGAGCCGAAGGGTCCGCGCCGCTCGACGGTTCGACTTGGCGGTACCGTGTCGCGCACAGCAGGCTCACGCGCCGCACCGCGCCGGGCCCGGACCGGGAGCGCCACACAGCATGACAGTGCCTTCCCGGGGGGAGACCCCCGGATCCTCTGAGCAGGACCGACTGACCCACATCGACGAGGCGGGCGCGGCCCGCATGGTCGACGTGTCCGGGAAGGACGTGACCGCGCGCACCGCCCGCGCCAGCGGCCGCGTCCTGGTCTCGCCCCGCGTGGTCGAGCTGCTGCGCGGCGAGGGCGTACCCAAGGGCGATGCCCTGGCCACCGCACGGATCGCGGGCATCATGGGCGCCAAGCGCACCCCGGACCTGATCCCGCTGTGCCACCCCTTGTCGGTGTCCGGTGTGAAACTTGACCTGAGGGTCGCGGACGACGCCGTGGAGATCCTGGCCACGGTGAAGACGACGGACCGCACGGGCGTCGAGATGGAGGCCCTCACCGCGGTCTCCGTCGCCGCGCTCACCGTGATCGACATGATCAAGGCGGTCGACAAGGGAGCGGTCATCACGGACGTGAGGGTCGAGGAGAAGACGGGCGGCAAGTCGGGCGACTGGAGCCGGGCATGAGGTATCGCGCTCTTGTGGTCACCGCCTCCAACCGGGCCGCCGCCGGTGTCTACGAGGACAAGGGCGGCCCGCTGATCGCCGACGGCCTCAAGGGCTTCGGCTTCGCCGTCGAGGGCCCGCAGGTCGTGCCCGACGGCGACCCCGTGGAGGCGGCCCTGCGCGCCGGGGTCGACGCGGGGTACGACGTGATCGTCACCACCGGCGGCACCGGCATCTCGCCCACCGACCGAACCCCCGAGGCGACCCGCCGGGTGATCGACCACGAGGTGCCGGGCATCGCGGAGGCCATCAGGGCGTTCGGGCGGGAGAAGGTGCCGACGGCGGTGCTCTCCCGGGGCCTGGCCGGGGTGGCGGGGCGGACACTGATCGTCAATCTGCCGGGTTCCACCGGCGGCGTGAAGGACGGACTGGCCGTCCTGGAGCCCCTGTTGGCACACGCCGTCGACCAGATCCGCGGCGGCGACCACCCCAGACCCGCCGCCAGTAGTGGGGGTGCGAGCTGAACAGCCCATCCTGGCCCGTCGTGCTGGCGGACGGCGATGTCGTCCTCCGGCCGATAAAGATGCGCGACCAGCGGGCCTGGCGCGAGGTCAACCGGCGCAACCGGGACTGGCTGCGGCCCTGGGAGGCGACGATCCCGCCGCCCACGCCCAGCGGGCCGATCGCGCACCGGCCGACCTACCGTCAGATGGTCCGGCATCTGCGGGCCGAGGCGAACGCGGGCCGGATGCTGCCGTTCGTCATCGAGTACCAGGGGCGGCTGGTGGGGCAGCTGACGGTCGCCGGAATCACCTGGGGCTCGATGTGCTCGGGCCATGTCGGTTATTGGGTGGACGAGTCGGTGGCCGGGCGCGGAGTGATGCCGACGTCCGTGGCACTCGTCGTGGACCACTGTTTCCGCACCGTTGGTCTGCACCGCATCGAGGTCTGCATTCGCCCCGAGAACGGGCCCAGCCGCCGGGTCGTGGAGAAACTCGGATTCCGCGAGGAGGGCCTCAGGCCGCGCTATCTCCACATCGACGGCGCCTGGCGCGACCACCTCGTCTTCGCACTCACCGCGGAAGAGGTGCCCGACGGGTTGCTGAGGCGCTGGCAGCGGGCACGATCCAGGAGCACGCCCCACGACAATCCCGCGTAGCCGGTAGCCGGTAGCCGGTAGCCGGTAGCCGGTAGCCGGTAGCCGGTAGCCGGTAGCCCGTAGCCCGTAGCCGGGAAATTGAATGTGTGTTCGAAAATGATCGATGGATGACCGTCTCGGGGCATTGAATTCACTACCTCGGCGACCTGTTGATCGCATCGGTCACAAAAAAAGCTCGAAATATCAGCCAGATCGTGCGACACACCGGCTCAATTGGCAGATGGCCTCACGCAAACCCCTCTACCGTGTGAGGCGTGAGCAGCAGCGGCCTCATCTACGCAGTCATTGTCGGGGCCTGGGCCGCCTACTTGGTGCCGATGTGGCTCCGTAGGCAGGACGAGCTGAACGAGGCCCGTCCGACGGAACGCTTCAGTACGGCCATCCGGTTGCTGTCCGGACGGGCGGGGATGGAGCGCCGATACGCCAAGGACCTGCGGGCGCGCTCCACCGAAGAGGGGGAGCCCAGCGCCGTGGACCCGGGCGCGGTCACCGATTCGGTGGACGTCCGGGCCTTCGCCATGCCTCCGACCCGGCCACAGGCGCAGGCGGCGGTCCAGGCGCAGGCGCCCGCGCGGTCGGAACAGGTACGTGAACAGGTGCGTGAACCGGCGCGCGCATCCGAGAGTGCGCCGCCCGCGCGGAGGCGAGTTCCGCCCGCCCGGCGCACGCCGGCGGAGGAAGCGGCCGCAGCGCGCGCCCGGCGTACGAAGGTGCTCGCGCGCCGTCGGCGTACGACGGTCATGCTCTTCGTCGCCTTCTCGCTCGGCGCGATCGTCGCCGCGGTCGGGGGGCTCACCTTCCTGTGGGCGCCCGGCGTGCCCGCCGTGCTGCTCAGCGCGTACATCGCGTACCTGCGCTCCCAGGAGCGCAGGCGTTTCGCCTACCAGATGGACCGGCGCCAGGCGGAGGCCGCCGCGCAGCGACTGCGCGAGCGTGCGCGCCAGCCGCGCCGACGCGCCTCCGTCGACGCGAGCGCCGACTCCGAGGAGCCGGACGAGGGTCCCGAGCCGGAGACGGACCCCGGAATGTCGGCGCTGGCCGCGGACCGGCGTGCGCTCGTCGAGCAGACCGATCACGCGGAGTGGGTCGACCAGCAGCGTGAGCGGCAGCAGCGGCCGGGCCACGGTGACAGCTGGGATCCGGTGCCGGTGCCGCTGCCGACGTACGTGACCGCGCCGGTCGCGCCGCGGGCCACCTCCGACGTGGATCTCGGGGCGCCGGACGCGTGGAGCTCGGCGCGGTCCAGTGCCGTCACGCCCGAGCAGGAGGCGCGGCCCGATGCGCGGGACGCGGGAGCGGAGGAAGAGGCCGCCGACGCGGAGGACAAACCGGCGGCGGACGGTCGCACTGACGCCCGTCGCGCCGCCTCCGCCCGTCGCGCCCGTGAGCGTGGCCGTACGCCGCTGTTCGACCAGTACGAGGACGGCGACCGGCCGCGCGCCGCGAACGAGTGACCCAGGTGGTTTGACCAGCCGGGAACGGATTTCCAAGCACCCGGACGAGGATGCTAGAGTTTCACTCGTTGCAAGGGCCTGTGGCGCAGTCTGGTAGCGCACCTCGTTCGCATCGAGGGGGTCTGGGGTTCAAATCCCCACAGGTCCACCGCAATGACTGTTCTTGAGCTTGCTCAGGGGTAGTTGACGAAGATCCCGCCCGATCTGACCGATCGGGCGGGATCTTCGCATTTCGCTTCGCGAAACGCCCTCTCAGGCCTGCCTGTTGGAGACCGAGGCGCGCTGTTCCAGCCGCCTCAGGGCCAGCTCGCCCCACTTGAGGTTGTCCCGTTCGAAGGGCGGATCCGTCGTCGCCCGGACCGTCGTCGTCGCCCTGAAGTCAGCGGGGCGTCACCGGAAGCAAGGCCGGTCGTTTGGCCTCGCGGCCGTCGCCGGAGGAGCGGCCGCGTAGCCGTCGGCCGAGCCAGGGGCCCAGGAAGGAACCGGCCCAGCGCAGTTCGGCGCCGAGCGCTCGCAGACCCGTGGGCAGGGGTGCGTCGGGAGGGGGCAGCGGCTGCGTCCAGTCGCCGTCGCTGTCCGGCAGGTCGAGGGCGTGGGCGACGGCGGCCGCGATGCGCGCGTGCCCGAGCGGGCCGGTGTGCAGGCGGTCGGGGCTCCAGAGCCGGGGATCGGTGCCCACCGGGTGGTGTGCGAGGTCGGCGACGGCGACGCCGTGCCGGCGCGCGGCCTCCCGGATCCGGTCGTTGAGGGCGGCGATCCGCGGGCCGACCGGGCGGGCCAGTGGAGCGACCCGTGAGATGTCGGGGAAGGTGAGCGTCGCGACATGGGCGCCCTGGCCGGTGAGCGCGGCGAACATGGTCTCCAGGTGGCCGGCCACCTGATCGGCGTCGAAGGACGGGCGCAAAAGGTCGTTGACGCCGGCGACGACCGTGGCCAGGTCCGGCCTCAGGAGCAGGGCCGGTTCGAGTTGCTCGGCGTGCACCTGTCCGGCCAGGCGCCCGCGTACGGCGAGGTTGGCGTACTGGACGCCCGGACTGTGCCGTGCGATCTGCTCGGCGAGCCGGTCCGCCCACCCACGCAGACCCCGGGCGTCGTCGCCGTCGCCGACGCCCTCGGTCTGGCTGTCGCCCAGCGCCACGTACCGCAGAAACCCATGGCTGGCCATGGCCGACCCCCTCCGTCACACTCCGCGCGCGGGCGCACGGGACCCGCCGCGCAGACCAACCACTGAATTAAGCACCTACTAACATTATTGACTATACGACGGCTTGCAGTGCAGGGCGAGGGTGCTCGCCCGCCTCGGAAGCCGAGGCCGCCACAGCCGAGGCCGCTACAGCCGCTTCGCGAAGCACCGGCTCGACTCGTAGTGCCGGTAGTAGCCGAACTTGGCACACGGCTCGAATCCGCTGGACGTGTAGAGGGCTATGGCCTCCGGCTGTTCGGTGCCGGTCTCCAGGACCATGCGTCTGCGGCCGGCCGTGCGGGCGTCCTCCTCCAGGGCGGCCAGCATCCGGCGGGCGAGGCCGCGGCCACGCATCGCGTCTATGACATACATCCGCTTGAGCTCGGCGTCCCCGTCGACGTTGCCCTCTTCGTTGGTGTCCCGGGCGCGCCAGCCGCCCGTGGCGACGGGGGTGTCGTTCTCGTCGTACGCGATCAGATAGACGCCGTTCGGCGGGTCGAAGTCCGACGGGTCCAGGGTCGTGGCGTCGCCGCCGTCGCCGTAGCGCAGGTGGTACTCGGCCTGGACCTGGTCGTTGAGCTTGACCGCGTCGGGGTGGTCGAAGGGGACGCGACGTATATTCATGTTGATCACCGTATGTCGAATCATTCCAAAGCGGGACTCGGTCCAGTGTGCCGGTATCGTGCCGGGGTGCTCACTGTGACTTCCGCCAATGTGAACGGACTGCGCGCCGCCGCGAAGAAGGGCTTCGTGGAGTGGCTCGCGGAGACCTCCGCCGACGTGCTCTGCCTCCAGGAGGTGCGTGCGGAGCCGCAGCAGCTGCCCGAGCACGTCCGCACCCCCGACGGCTGGCACGTCGTGCACGCGCCCGCCGCCGCGAAGGGCCGGGCCGGCGTCTCCCTCTACACCCGTCGCGAACCCGACCGCGTCCGGGTCGGCTTCGGTTCGTCGGAGTTCGACGGCAGTGGCCGCTACGTCGAGGCCGACCTGCCGGGCGTCACCGTCGCCTCCCTCTACCTCCCCTCCGGCGAGGTCGGCACCGCGCGACAGGACGAGAAGGTCCGCTTCATGGACGAGTTCCTCGTCCACCTCAAGGACCTGCGCGAGCGCTCCGCCGCCGACGGCCGAGAGGTCGTGGTCTGCGGCGACTGGAACATCGCCCACCAGCAGGCCGACCTCAAGAACTGGCGGGGGAACCAGAAGAGTTCGGGGTTCCTGCCGGAGGAGCGCGAATGGCTGACCCGGGTCTTCGATCCGGCGGACGGCGGGTACGTCGACGTCGTGCGGGCGCTGCATCCGGACGTCGAGGGGCCGTATACGTGGTGGTCGTACCGGGGGCGGGCGTTCGACAACGATTCAGGGTGGCGCATCGACTACGAGGTGGCCACGCCCGGGCTCGCGGCCAAGGCCGTCAAGGGTTACGTCGAGCGGGCGGCCACGCACGCCGAGCGGTGGTCCGACCACGCGCCGGTCACCGTGGTCTACGACCTCTAGTCCCGCTTGCGCAACCGGCGGTCACCGTGGTCTACGACCTCTGGTCCCGCTTGCGCAACCGGCGGTCACCGTGGTCTACGACCTCTGGTCCCGCTTGCGCAACCGCCGGTCCAGCGCCAGCGACAGCTCCGCCTCCACCACGCTCCGCGCCAGCGGGCGCATGCGCTGGAGGTCCTCCTCGGGGGCGTGGCGCAGGACCAGTTCGGCGAACATGTCCGCGAGGGCGTCGACGTGTTCGCGGACGCGTTTGCCGGCCTCCAGGACCTCCGCCAGGGGTATGCCCTCGCGGACCAGGTCCGACGAGACGTCCAGGAGGCGTCGGCTGATGTGGACGATCTCGTCGCCGTCGGTGCCGAGGTAGCCGAGTTCCAGGGCGGCGGCGAGGTTCTCGGGGGTGACCTGGCCCTCGAAGCGGGCGGCGAGTTCCTCCGGGGTGAGGCGGACCGGCTCCTCCTCGGTGGGGGTGGCGACGCCGAGCAGGTCGGCGACGTCCCGGCCGTGATCGAGGGCCTCCGCCAGTTCCGCGATACCGGTGAGGGTGTGGCCGCGTTCCAGCAGTGCCGCGATGGTGCGCAGGCGGGCCAGGTGGTGGTCGTCGTACCAGGCGATACGGCCCTCGCGGCGGGGCGGCGCGATCAGCTTGCGTTCGCGGTAGAAGCGCAGGGTGCGCACGGGGATGCCGGCCAGTCGGGCCAGCTCCTCCATGCGGTACTCGCGTGGTGCCTCGGGTCGTCCAGCGTCTTCTGCCACGTCCGCAGCCTATGCAGTACCAGCGGTAACTTTCCTTGCCCCTGCCCCTACCCATGAGTACGGCACTGCTCTACTCTCCCCATTGCGCCAGTATTCACTGGCGGGGTCGAAAAGGCGATGCGTGGAGGCTTCGGGATGGCCGAGCACGAACACGAACATGTGCGGGTGGCGGTGATCGGGTCGGGGTTCGGCGGACTCGGCGCCGCCGTGCGGCTGCGGCGCGAGGGTGTCACCGACTTCGTCGTGCTGGAGCGGGCCGACAGTGTCGGCGGCACCTGGCGGGACAACACCTATCCGGGGTGCGCGTGCGACGTGCCGTCCCACCTGTACTCGTTCTCCTTCGCGCCCAACCCCGACTGGCCGCGCACCTTCTCCGGGCAGGAGCACATCCGCGCGTACCTGGAGCACGTCGCCGACGTCTTCCGGCTCCGCCCGCACATCCGGCTGAACTCCGAGGTCAAGATGATGACCTGGAACGCCGAGCGGCTGTGCTGGGACATCGAGACGGCCGGCGGCTCGCTCTCCGCGGACTTCGTCGTGTCCGCGACCGGCCCGCTGTCGGACCCGAAGATCCCGGAGATCCCGGGGCTCGACTCGTTCCCGGGCAAGGTCTTCCACTCCGCCCGCTGGGACCACGACTACGACCTGCGCGGCAAGCGCGTCGCGATGGTCGGCACGGGTGCCTCCGCCATCCAGATCGTGCCGGCCGTCCAGCCCCTCGCCGGGCGGCTCACCCTCTTCCAGCGCACCCCGCCCTGGGTGATGCCCCGCGTCGACCGGGCGATCACCCCGGCCGAACGCGCGCTGCACCGGGCGCTGCCCTTCACCAGCCGGCTCCGCCGCGGACTCCTGTGGGGCATCCGGGAGTTGCAGGTCCAGGCGTTCACCAAGCGCCCCGACGAACTGGGCCTGGTCGAGAAGCTCGCCAAGCGGAACATGGCCCGCTCCGTCAAGGACCCGGCCCTGCGCGCCAAGCTCACGCCCGACTACCGCATCGGCTGCAAGCGGATCCTGCTGTCGAGCGAGTACTACCCGGCGCTCGCCAAGCCGAACGTGGACGTCGTCGCCAGTGGACTGAGCGAGATCCGCGGGTCGGTCCTGGTCGCCGCCGACGGCACCGAGACCGAGGCCGACGTGATCGTCTTCGGTACGGGCTTCCACGTCACGGACATGCCGATCGCCGAGCGGGTGGTGGGCGCGGACGGCCGTACGCTCGCCGAGTCCTGGAAGGACGGGATGGAGGCCCTGAGGGGGGCTTCCGCCGCCGGGTTCCCCAACTGGATGACGATCATCGGGCCCAACACCGGCCTCGGGAACTCCTCGATGATCCTGATGATCGAGTCCCAGCTGAACTACATGGCCGACTTCGTACGGCAGTTGGACGTCCTCGGCGGCCGGGTCGCCCTCGACGCCCGTCCCGGTGCCGTGCACGCCTGGAACCGGCGGGTGCAGGAGCGCATGAAGCGCACGGTGTGGAACACGGGCGGCTGCGACAGCTGGTACCTGGACGCCAAGGGGCGCAACACCACCATCTGGCCGGGGACCACGGGCGAGTTCCGGCGGGTGACGCGGCGGGTGGATCTGACCGAGTACGAGGTGCTGCGCAAACCCGTCGGCGAGTCCGTCGGCCAGTCGTCCGTCGGCCAGTCGTCCGTCGGCCAGTCGTCCGTCGGCGAGGAGGCGGTCGCATGAGTCGCCTGATGTACGTCTCCTCCGGGCCCTACGCCCCACCCGTCCCCGCCCGCGAACTCACCGCCGTCTCCGCCGACGGTGCCCGTCTGCACGTGGAGGTGCACGGACCCGAGGGCGCGCCCGCCGTCGTCCTCGCCCACGGCTGGACCTGCTCGACCGCCTTCTGGGCGGCGCAGATACGGGACCTGGCCGCCGACCACCGGGTGATCGCCTACGACCAGCGCGGCCACGGACGCAGCCCGGCCGGCCTCGCCTGCGGTACGGACGCACTCGCCGACGACCTCGAAGCCGTACTGGAAGCGACCCTCGCGCCGGGGGAGAAGGCCGTGATCGCCGGTCACTCCATGGGCGGGATGACCGTGATGGCAGCGGCCGGACGGGCCGGATTCCGGGAGCACGCGGCGGCCGTACTGCTGTGCAGCACGGGTTCGTCACGGCTGGTCGCCGAGTCGCTGGTGATACCGATGCGGGCGGGCCGGCTGCGGACCGCTCTGACCAAGCGGATCCTCGGCTCGCGCGCCCCGCTCGGACCGGTCACGCCGCTGGCCCGGCGCATCCTCAAGTACGGGACGATGGGCGCCGGTTCGGCCCCGCACATGGTCGAGGCGTGCGCCCGGATCGTGCACGCCTGTCCGCGCAAGGTGCGGTACGCCTGGTCGGAGGTGCTCGGCCTGCTCGATCTCGACCACGGCGTACGGGAGTTGACGGCACCGACCGCGGTCGTCGTCGGCTCGGCCGACCGGCTGACGCCCCCGGTGCAGGCCCGCGCGCTGGTCGCCGCACTGCCGAACTGCGTGGGCCTGACCGAACTGCCCGGCGTCGGCCACATGACACCGGTCGAGGCGCCCGAGCTCATCACCGCGAAGATCCGTGCACTCGTCACCACGTACGCGCAGCTCAAGGAGGGTGCATGACCAGGGTGAGCCTCGAAGGGCAGGTCGCCGTCGTCACCGGAGCCGCGCGCGGCGTCGGGGAGCTGCTGGCCCGCAAACTGTCCGCGCGCGGGGCGAAGGTGGCGCTGGTCGGGCTGGAACCGGACGCGCTCAAGCAGGTCGCCGAGCGGCTGCACGGCGACAGCGCCCACTGGTACGCCGACGTCACCGACCACGAGGCGATGGCCCGCGTCGCCGAGGAGGTCAAGGAGCGGTTCGGGAAGGTCGACATCGTCGTCGCCAACGCGGGCGTCGCCACCGGCGGTCCCTTCGTCGACTCCGATCCCCTGGCCTGGCGACGGGTGATCGAGGTCAACCTGATCGGGTCGGCGGTGACCGCGCGGGCCTTCCTGCCGTTGCTGACGGAGAGCCGGGGGTATCTGCTGCAGATCGCCTCGCTGGCCGCGATCACGCCGGCGCCGATGATGACCGCGTACTGCGCCTCCAAGTCGGGCGTGGAGGCGTACGCGCACAGCCTGCGCGCCGAAGTCGGGTACAGGGGCGTGCGGGTGGGCGTCGGGTACCTGTCGTGGACCGACACCGACATGGTGCGCGGCGCGGATCAGGACGACGTGATGCGGGAGTTGCGGCAGCGGCTGCCGTGGCCGTCCAACAAGACGTATCCGCTGGGGCCGGCGGTGGACCGGATCGTCGCCGGGATCGAGCGCAGGTCGAGCCATGTCTACGGCCAGTGGTGGCTGCGGGGGATGCAGGGGGTGCGCGGCTGTCTGCCCGCGGTCATCGGGACCGTCGGACAACGGGAGATGCGGCGGTTCGCCACCCGCCTGGAGGGCATCCGGACAGGGCTCGTCGGTGCAGGTGGGGCGGCCGATGAGGAGGCTCGCGCTACGCACCGTGACTGATCGACATGCGTCCTGTGACCGCCCGTGTGAATCTGGTCGAGGCCCCGCCAAGGGGCCCCAGCATCCACCCACCACGGGAGTGAACCCACATGGGTATGAAGGACAAGTTCCAGGACAAGTCGGAGCAGTATCAGGAGCAGGCCAAGCAGAAGGCCCAGCAGGGCCGGGAGAAGGGCCAGGAGCGCGGCCAGCAGGGCCAGGAGCGCGGCCGCCAGGGGCAGGACCCCATGCGCGAGCGCGACGAGGAGACCGAGCGGATGCAGCGCGAGGAAGAGGACCGCTTCGCTCAGGACTACGACGCCTGACGCCTGACGCTGTGGCCGGCTTCGGCCCATGAGACGTGGGGTGCCCTTCATTTGGAAGGGTGCCCCACGTTTTGCTTGCGTTGTGGGTCCGTTGTGGGTGCCTTGTCGGGTGCCGGCCGGTGGGGCTTGTCGCGCCACCGCGCCCTGGGGAATCGGCCTTGCCCCTCTCTCAATGGCGCGGCGGCAGTTCGGGCCTTGAGTGGTTCGGGACGTTCGAGTAGTTCGGGGGCGTTGCAGGGGGGTTCGTTTCCAGTAGGTCGAGCGCCAGTTTCACCGCGTCGTCCAGCTGGGCGTGCCTGCCCTCCGCCCAGTCCAGCGGGGTGCGGAGGATCTCCAGGTCCGGGATGACGCCGTGGTTCTCCACGGACCAGCCGTACGCGTCGAACCAGGCCGCGTTCATCGGCACGGTGATCACCGTGCCGTCGCCGAGTTGGTGGCGGCCGGTCATGCCGACGACTCCGCCCCAGGTGCGTTGGCCGACCACGGGCCCGAGCTTGAGGAGTTTGAAGGCCGCGGTGATCATGTCGCCGTCCGAGGAGGTCGCCTCGTCGGCCAGGGCGACCACGGGCCCGCGAGGGGCGCTGGAGGCGTACGACACCGGCTGGGCGTCCCGTGTCAGGTCCCAGCCCAGGATCCGGCGGGTCAGCTTCTCCACGACCAGTTCGCTGATGTGGCCGCCGGCGTTGCCGCGGACGTCCACGATCAGTGCGGGCCGGGACACCTCCATGCGCAGGTCCCGGTTGAACTGGGCCCAGCCCGAGCCGCCCATGTCGGGGATGTGCAGATAGCCGCAGCGTCCGCCGCTCAACTCCCGTACGACGGCCCGGCGTTTGGCCACCCAGTCCTGGTAGCGCAGCGGTCGCTCGTCGAGGAGCGGTACGACCGCCACGCGCCGCGCCCGTCCCTCCCCCTCCGCCGAATCAGAGGGGCCCGAGGGGCCTTCCTCGGAAGGGTGGTGGTGGGTGACGGGTCGGGCGAACGTCAGCTCCACCGTCGTACCGCCCGCTCCCGCCAGCAGCGGATACGGCCCGGTCACGGGATCGACCGGCCGGCCGTCCACGTGGGTGAGCACCGCGCCTTCCCGGATGCCCGTGCCGGCCAGCGGGGAACGCGCCTTGGAGTCGGAGGAGTCGCCGGGCAGGATCCGCCGGACCGTCCAACCGTCGTCCCGTCGGACGAAGTTGGCGCCGAGGAGCCCCTGCCGGCGCTGGTAGTGCGGCGGGCCCTCGTTGCGGCGGGCGGCGGAGACGTAGGCGTGGGAGGTGCCGAGCTCGCCGAGCACCTCGCGCAGCAGGTCGGCGAACTCGTCGGGGGAGGCGACCCGTTCGACCAGCGGGCGGTACTGGTCGAGCACCGCGTCCCAGTCGATGCCGCACATGCCGGGGTCCCAGAAGTACGCCCGGATGAGCCGGCCGGCCTCCTCGTACGCCTGGCGCCACTCGGCGGCCGGGTCGACCTTGTGCAGGATGCGGCGCGAGTCGATCCAGACGGTGGAATCGCTGTCGCCCATTTCGTTGGACGGCACCGCGCGCAGGTCGCCCTCGTCCACGACGACCAGCCGCGAGCCGTCGCCGCTGACCGCGAACCAGTCCAGGTGCTCGACGAGTTCGGACTTCTTCGCCTTGGTGATGTTGAAGAACTCGAGGGTCGGCCGGCCGCTGGTGTCGTCCGGGTTGGCGAACGTCTCGCCGAGCGCCCCCGAGATCGGCCAGCGCAGCCACACCAGGCCGCCGCCCGCGACCGGGTACAGCGCCGAGTACTTGGAGGCGGTCACCGGGAAGGGAGTCACCCGGCTCTCCAGGCCCTCCGCCTCGACGGTCACCGTCCCGTCGCCGCCCTCGTCCTCCTCCACCGGGTCGAGGCCTCCGGCGGCCGGCCGGCCCTCGGGATTCAGTGCGAAGGGGGAGGGGGTGGCCGAGGACAGGGGGACCAGGTACGGGCGGCAGCCCAGCGGGAAGGACAGGTCGCCGGTGTGCACGTCGTAGACGGGGTCGAAGCCGCGCCAGGACAGGAAGGCGAGATACCGGCCGTCCCTCGTGAACACCGGGTTCTCGTCCTCGAAGCGGCCGTTGGTGACATCGACGATCAACCGGTCCTTTATCCGCGCCATCTTGATCTGCCGCAGCGAGCGCCCGATCCCCGGATGCGACCACGTCAGCCATGCCCCGTCCGGCGAGAAGGCGAGGTCGCGCACCGGCCCGTTGATCGAGCGGATCAGCTCGGTCACCTCGCCGTCGGAGTCCTCGGTCCCCTCGGCGGCAGTCGCGTTGTCGGACACCGCGATGAGGAGCAGCCGTCCGTCGTGCGAGGCGATGGCGAGGCGCTCGCCCTGCGGGTCGGAGACCAGCTCCAGCACCCGTCCCAGCTCGCCGGAGGCCAGCCGCCGGGGCTCACGATCCCCGGTCGCCCTCGGGAGGTAGGCGACCTCGATCGCGTCCTCGCCCTCCGCGTCCGTCACGTACGCGACCTGGCCGACCGAGCCGAGCATCTCCGGGAGCCGGACGCGTACGCCCGGGGTGTCGGTCATGGTGCGGGCGGGCCCGTCGCGATGCGTGAGCCAGTACAGGCTCCCGCGCACCACCACGGCGCTCGCGCGGCCCGTCTCGTCGACCGAGATGCCGTCCACGTGCTGGGTCGCCGGGACCTGGTACGTACGGCGTCCCGCGCGCGGCCCGCCCAGCCGTACGTCGAGCCGGCGGGGCACCGAGTCCGCGCCGAGGCCGTCGACGATCCACAGGTCGCCCGCGCACTGGTACACCACCCGGGTGCCGTCGCTCGCCGCGTGCCGGGCGTAGAAGGCGTCGTGGTCGGTGTGGCGGCGCAGGTCGGAGCCGTCGTAGGCGCACGAGTAGAGGTTGCCGACGCCCTCGTGGTCGGAGAGGAACGCGATCCGGCCGCCGACGAACATGGGGGAGTGGAGATGGCCCCGGAGATCGGCCAGCAGCCGCTCCCCGTGCAGCCACAGCCTCCCCGTCGCCCCGCCCCGGTAGCGCTTCCAGGCGGCCGGCTCGTGCGGCGGGGTGCCGGTGAGGAGCAGGGATTTGCGCTCGCCGTCGAGGTCGGCGACCTGGATGTCGGAGACCGGACCCCAGGGGAGTTTGCGGCCGGGGTCGCCGTCGGGGTGGACCTTGTAAGCCCAGGTGAAGTACGAGAAGGGCTCGCCGTGGGAGGCGACGGCGAGGATGGCGCTCCTTCCGTCCCTTTCCGGGGGTGTCCATCCGCAGACCTGGGTGTCGGCGGACCCCCAGTGGGTGAGCTGGCGGCCGGGACCGCCGTCGACCGGCACCAGATGGATCTCCGGGACCAGACTCCGCCAGCTCGTGTACGCGATATGGCGGCCGTCGGGCGAGAAGCGGGGGTGGCCGACCTTGGTGCGGTCGACGGTGAGCCGCCAGGCGCGGCCGGGGCCGTCGAGGGGGGCCAGCCAGAGGTCGTCCTCGGCCACGAAGCACAGCAGCTCGCCGTGGAGATGCGGAAGGCGCAGATAGCTCACCTGCCCATGCTTCTCCGGTGGATGGACCCGGGCAACTCGTGACATTTGCCCGTGGCGTGACCCACGACACGAACGAAACCGTTTCGTTTCGCTGATGGATGCGCTACATTCGTGACGTACGAAACCGTGTCGTTCGGAGTGGGAAGGTGAGACGGATGGCTGAGGCCGCAACGGTGCGTCGCAGTCGGATCACGCCCGAGCGCGAGGCCGAGTTGTACGCGGCCGTGCTCGACCTGCTCCGGGAAGTCGGCTACGACGCCCTCACCATGGACGCCGTGGCCACCCGCACACGATCCAGCAAGGCGACGCTCTACCGCCAGTGGGGCGGCAAGCCCGAGCTGGTCGTCAAGGCCATGCGGCACAGCAAGCCGGGCAATACCGGCGATGTCGACACCGGCTCCCTGCGGGGCGACTTCCACACCCTCGTGTCACGCGAGGACAACTGCACCATGGAGCGGAACTCCGACCTGATGCGGGCGCTGGCCATGGCGGCCCACTCGAATCCGGATCTCATGCGGGCACTCAAGGAGCTGCTCGTCGAACCGGAGATGGGTGAATTCCAAAAGGTCATGCAGCGCGCGGTGGACCGCGGTGAGGTCCGGGCCGACTGCCCGGCGCGTGAATTCGTCGTGCACATGATGGTCGGCGCCTTCGCCACCCGCACGCTGATCGACGAGCTGCCGCCCACGCAGGAATTCCTTCGTTCGTACATCGACGCCGTCGTCCTCCCCGCCCTCGGCGCCCCCACCACCTGAGACCTCCCCGCCAGTCACCACCTGACGTCACCGCTCAAGTCGTCGGGACGATCACCCCTGCCACCCACCGGGCTGATCACCCCTTCCCTGCACACCACACGACCTGACCGGGAGTACGCCCTCGTGGCCACGTTCCTCTACAAACTCGGCCGGCTCGCCTTCCGGCGACGGCATTTCGTCGCCCTGATATGGGTCGCCCTGCTGACGCTCGCCGGCGTCGGCGCGGCCAGCGCCCCCTCCGCGGGCTCCACCTCCTTCTCCATCCCAGGCACCGAGGCGCAGAAGGCCTTCGACCTGCTGGAACAGCGTTTCCCCGGCGCCAGCGCCGACGGAGCGACCGGGCGCATCGTCTTCAAGGCGCCCGAGGGCCAGAAGATGACGGACGCCGCCAACAAGGCGACCGTCGAGAAGACCGTCAAGGAACTGGGCGACGGCTCCGAAGTCGTCTCCGTCACCGACCCGTTCACGACGAACGCCGTGAGCAAGGACGGCACGGTCGCCTACACGTCCGTGAAGTACGACGCCCCCGGCATGGAGCTGAAGGACGCGACCCGGGACGCCCTCGAGGCGGCCGCGGACGAGGCACAGGCCACCGGGCTGACCGTCGACGTCGGAGGCGACGCCCTGCAGGCCGCGGCCGAGCCGGGGGCGGTGGGCGAGATCGTCGGTCTCGCCATCGCCGCGGTCGTCCTCGTCGTCACCCTGGGCTCGCTGGTCGCGGCGGGGCTACCGCTGCTGACGGCGATCATCGGCGTCGGCATCGGCGTCTCCACCATCACCGCCCTCGCCAAGGCGCTCGACCTCGGCGACACCACCTCCACACTCGCGCTGATGATCGGTCTCGCGGTCGGCATCGACTACGCGCTGTTCATCGTCTCCCGCTACCGGAGCGAGCTGGCCGAAGGCCGTGACCGCGAGGAGGCGGTCGGCCGCGCCACCGGCACCGCCGGTTCGGCGGTGGTCTTCGCGGGTCTCACCGTCGTGATCGCACTGGCGGGCCTCTCGGTCGTCGGCGTCCCGATGCTGACCAAGATGGGCCTCGCGGCGGCGGGCACGGTCGTGGTGGCCGTCCTCATCGCGCTGACCATGATCCCGGCGCTGCTCGGGTACGCGGGCAGGAAGGTCCGGCCGACGGGCGAGAAGCGCAAGCGGCGTGGCGGCGACACGTCCGAGGCGCCCGCGAAGTCCGAGGCGCAGGCCAAGCCCGGCATGGGCACCCGTTGGGCGAGCTTCGTCATCCGCCGTCCGGTCGCCGTGCTGCTGCTCGGCGTGGTCGGTCTGGGTGCGATCGCCGTTCCGGCCACCCAGCTGGAGCTCGGCCTGCCCGACGACGGCTCGCAGCCGACGTCCACCACACAGCGCCGGGCGTACGACCTGCTGTCGGAGGGCTTCGGCCCCGGCTTCAACGGCCCCCTGATGATCGTGGTCGACGCCAAGGACAGCGACGACCCCAAGACGGCGGCCACCACGGTCACCGACGGGATCAAGGGTCTGGGGGACGTCGTGACGGTGACCCCGGCGGCGTTCAACAAGGCCGGCGACACCGCGACGATCACCGTGATCCCGGACTCCAAGCCGTCCTCGGTACAGACCGAGGACCTGGTGCACGCCATCCGTGACCAGGGCACCGACGTCGAGGCGGACACGGGCGCGAGGGTCCTGGTCACCGGTACCACCGCGATGAACATCGACTTCTCGCAGAAGCTCACCGACGCGCTGATCCCGTACCTGGCCCTGGTGGTCGGCCTCGCCTTCCTGCTCCTGATCGTGATCTTCCGCTCGATCCTGGTCCCGCTGAAGGCGGCCCTCGGCTTCCTGCTCAGCGTGCTCGCCGCGCTCGGTGCCGTGGTCGCGGTCTTCCAGTGGGGCTGGCTCGGCGGTCTGATCGGTGTCGAGGAGACCGGCCCGATCATGTCGATGATGCCGATCTTCATGGTGGGCGTGGTCTTCGGTCTCGCGATGGACTACGAGGTCTTCCTCGTGACCCGCATGCGGGAGGCGTACGTCCACGGCGAGTCGCCGAGCCAGTCCATCGTGACCGGCTTCCGGCACAGTGCCCGGGTCGTGGCCGCCGCCGCGGTCATCATGATGGCCGTCTTCGGCGGCTTCATCAGCTCCAGCGAGTCGATGATCAAGATGATCGGCTTCGGTCTGGCGATCGCGGTGTTCTTCGACGCGTTCGTGGTCCGCATGGCGATCGTCCCGGCGGTGCTCGCGCTCCTCGGCAGGAAGGCCTGGTGGCTGCCGAAGTGGCTGGACCGCGCCCTGCCGAACGTGGACGTCGAGGGCGAGAGCCTGCGCACGCAGGACGACATCAAGGACGCGGATCCGGACGAGGACCGGAAGCTGGTGCGCGTCTGACGCGTATCGCTTCCGCTGCTTGACCAGCCGGTGAGGGCTCCGTGGGGACGGGGTGTCCTCACCGGCTTTCCGCGTCCTGGCCGAGCGGGGTGTCGAGGAGCGCGGTGAGCGTGCGCTTCAGGTCGTCGGTCCGCGGGTCGTCCAGCCCGCCGAGCGGGGTGAGCAGCTGGTCGAGCAGTACCTGTACGGCCGCGATGGCCGGCCGCACGGCCGCCCGCCCCTCACCGGTCAGCGCCAGCCGTACGACCCGGGTGTCCTCGGTGTCCCGGGCGCGGCGGATCAGCCCGGCCGCCTCCAGGGAACGGGCCAGCTTCGAGACGTACAGCGCCTCGAGCCCCGTGTAGTCGGCGAGCTCCCGCTGACTGGGCTGCCGCCCCGACCGCTCCATCCCGCTCAGGGAGGCCAGCAGGACGTACTGGGCGTGGGTCAGGTTCAGGGGCGCGAGGGCCTGGTCGACGGCGGTACGCCACTTGTTGGCCAGGCGCCAGACGAGGTAGCCGGGGGTGGGGCCGAGGGCCTTCGGTGCGTCACTCACGCCCGGTACTGTATATGGCTACTGTCTCGCGCCCGAGGTAGGTGACGCCCGGATCGGCGCCGGGCACCTCGATCTCGTCGAACCCGAGACGGTCGTAGAAGGCCCGGGCGGGCGTGTTGGCGGTGACCATGGAGAGGTGCACGGCCGGTACGCCCCTCTGGTGCAGCGCGTCGAGGAACGTCTCCATCAGCGCCCGCCCGTGTCCCAGCCCCTGCCACTCAGGGAGCAGGTCGATGTGGAGATGGGCCGGGTACGCGGCGACCTCCGGCACGAGCATGCGCTCCGGGTGATGGAGAAGAGGGACGATCTCCTCGTCCGGAGTGCGCGGCGGAGCGCTCGAAGCCGGGTACCGCTCGGCGACCGACGGAAGCCACTTCGCCCGGTAGTCCTCGACGAAACGGGGCGTGTCCGCGGTGCCGAGGATGTATCCGACGGCTCGTCCGTGACCGTCGTCCAGTACGAAGGCCAGGTCCGGCTCCAGGTGGACGTACGGCGCCGCGAAGATCGCCGGAAAGATGGTGGGGTCGGTGTAGTGAGGGCGGCTGTCCTGGCCGACGTGTGCGGTACGGACGCAGATGTCGGCGACGGCCTCGCGGTCGGCCGCGCGGTAGGGGCGGATGGCGGGTACGGGGGCCGAAGTCATCGTCGTACCTTGCTGGTTCGGGAGCGCTCTCGCAAGGAGCAGTCCAGCTCCGCCCAGACCGTTTTGCGGGGATGCGGGCCCGGGGCGACGCCCCAGCGGTCGGCGAGGGCGTCGACGAGGAGAAGACCGCGTCCGGATTCGGCGTCCGGTACCGAGCCGAGGCGAGGGTGACGGTCACCGCGGGTGTCCGTGACCTCGATACGGAGGGTGGTGCCGACGACGTGGAGGGTGACGCGGAAGTCCCTGCCGGGGACGCGGCCGTGGGTGGCCGCGTTGGTCGCGAGTTCGGCCACGATCTGGGCGGCCTCGTCCAACGGGTACTCCCAGGCGCGGAGTTGCTCGGTGGCCAGGAGCCGGGCGAGGCGGGCGCCGCGGGGAGTGGAGGAGAGGAGGGCGGTGAAGTTGCGGACGGGGGTGGCGACTTCTTGGTTCATGTCACTCAGCGTGGCTGATTCTGCTTGCGTGGAGGGGTGACGGTGCCTGTGCGTACGGTGACTGTCCTGGCTTTGTCCTGTGCTGTCTCGGCTGTCTCAGGTGACGTACGGGTACGGGTGCGCGTTGGAGGTGGACATGAACGAGGGTGCGGACGAAGCGGGTTGGGATGTGGAGCCCGGCGACGAGATCGAGCCGTTGGTTCAGGCGGTGGGGCGCCTGCTCAAGGTGTGCCGGGAGGCTGCCGGTGTGCGGGCGGCGGATTTCGCGGAAGTCATGGGCTACGGCGAGGACATGATCCGGAAGATCGAGCGTGGGACCCGCATTCCCCGCCCGGAGTTCCTGGACAGGGCGGACCAGTTCCTGAAGGCACAAGGGCACCTGAGGGCGTTCATGGAGGACGTGCGCAAGGCTCGGTATCCGAAAAAGGTGCGGGAGCTGGCGCAGTTGGAGGAGCGGGCGGTGGAGATGCTGCTGTACAGCAGCCACAACATCCACGGCCTGTTGCAGACGCCGGAGTACGCGCGCACGCTGTTCGGGATGAGGCAACCTGCGCTGAGCGAGGACGTCGTGGAGCGGGAAACTGCCGCACGCGTGGCCCGTAACGCCGTCTTCGATCGGGATCCGGCGCCGACGCTCAGCTTCGTCCAGGAACAGGTGACCCTCGAACGCCCCTACGGTGGGAAGATGGTGCTGCGCCGACAGCTCGAACACCTCTTGGAGGTAACGCAGTTGCGGAATGTCACACTCCAGGTCATGCCGACCGATCGCGAGGAGCACGCCGGGGCGGCGGGCCGGATCCAGGTGCTGAAGTTCGCCGACGGCACGGCGATCGGACGTTCCAGCGGCGCGTTCAACGGGCGCCCGGTCTCGAACCCCAGGGATCTTCGAATCCTTGAACTGCGCTATGGCATGATCCGGGCGCAGGCTCTCACGCCGAGGGAGTCGCAGGCCTTCATCGAGCAAGCGCTGGGGAGACTATGAGCACTGCCGAACTCCACTGGGTCAAGAGCAGTTACAGCGACAGCAGCGAGCCCGGCGACTGCGTCGAGGTGGCCACCACCCCCGCCACCATCCACATCCGTGACTCCAAGACCCCAGAGACTCCTCACCTCGCCGTCTCCCGCGTCACCTGGGCCGCCTTCCTCGACGGCGTTTCCACCAACTGACTGTGGGATCGGGGCGGTACGTTCTCACCGGTACGCCGGGTGCGGGCAAGACGTCGATCCTGCGGGGTCTGGCCGAACTCGGCTACGAGGTCGTGGAAGAGGCGGCCACCGCGGTCATCGCACGGGCGCAGGCCCAAGGCGAGGAGGAGCCGTGGACGCGGGCGGGCTTTGCCGATGAGATCGTCGAGCTGCAGAGACAAAGGCAGTTGGAGACCTGCGCCACAGGCACCGTCCAGGTCTTCGACCGGTCCCCGGTGTGCACGCACGCGCTGGCCAACTACCTGGGGCGGCCGGTGTCCCGGGCCCTGACCGAGGAGATCGAGCGGATCACCGCCGAGGAGATCTACGAGCGGCAGGTGTTCTTCGTCCGCAACCTGGGGTTCTGCGAGCCCACCGCAGCCCGCCGGATCACCTTCCAGGAGTCGCTGGCCTTCGAGGAGCTCCACGAACAGAGCTATCGCGCATTCGGGTACGAACTCGTCGACGTCCCGGCCGGCGACCTTGCGTACCGGGTGGCGGCGGTCAGTTCAGTGATCGGGGTGTAGGCGGCTCAGCGCCTGCATGGCCTCGCGCTCCACGCGGGAAAGGTCGCCAAGGAGGGTGCCTGCCTGTACGAGGTACTTCGGATCGCCTGACGCACCGGCCTGTGTGATCAGTGCCGCGGCTTCCGTCCACAGGGTGGCTGCCTCCGCGTACAACCGGTGGCCGGTGCGCAGGTGGCCGCTGTCGACCTGTTGGGTGCATTCGGCGAGGAAGTCGCGGTAGAGGTTGCGGAACAGGGCGCCGCCGGTCCCGGCCTTCTCCATCAGGAGGGCGGCCTGCGTCAGGTCCCGCTGCGGGTCGTCGGTGCGCTGGAGCCAGGTGCGTACCCGCTTGCCGGCCTTCTCGATGCCGCGGTGGCCGAGGTTGGCGATGGGCGGGTCGAGGAAGGCGTCGGCGCAGGCGGTGATCGCGGGAATGATCCGGGTCTGTGGGGAGGGCAGGTTCCTCGGAACGGTGAGGGTGAAGGACCGGTGCCTGGCGGTCATCGGACCGCGCGCGGCCCTGGCCTCGGCGAGGCTGGTCCGGCTGGTGGACACCGCTCCGCCCTGCTGGTCGGTGTCCACCAGGAAGGCGTCGTGGTCGTCGTAGCCGTACATGGCGACGACATGACCGCCGAAGTGCACCTTCGACCCGAAGTAGTCCAGGTGGTAGCTGTCGAGCTGCAGTCCGACGGGGTGGCCGGCATCGATGGGGGCCACCACGTTCTCCCATGCCCTGCGGGGCGAGGTGGTCTCCTGGACCAGAAGCTCCAGCTCGAGTCCGGTGGCAAGGTTTCTGGTGAGGTCGAAAGGTTTGACCCGTCCCCCCAGGAAGGGAAAGCCCATGTTCTTGCTGTCCCAGTAGATGAAGGACAGACCGGAGCCGAGGCCGAAGAGCATGGGCTCGGACAGATCGAGGCCCTGGTGCCGCAGCAGCACCCCCAGGGCTGTCGTCTCGCAGTGCTGCGTACCGCGGGCATCGATGTCGATCACCGTGCTCATGCCTTCCTCCCCTTCCTGTGACGCCGAAGCGGCTTCGTAGAGTGTTCGGGTGACTGATCAGCCCGCACCTCAGGACCATGCACCCGACCCGCATCTGCCCATGCTTACCGTCCCGCAGGCGGAACGTCTGAGTGGCCTCGCGGTCGACCACTTCATACGGCAGGGCCGGCGCACGACGGTCGGCGGAGGGATCGTCGTACACGAGGACGGTCGCCAGAACCCGCTGACGTCTCTCGCGCACAGGTGCCACGACATCGCCGAGGAGCACTGGCCGGCGGTCGTCGAGGAGTACTTCCGGAGGCTGGATTCGGTGGGGCGAGGGGGCGAGGACGCGGAGGGGCTGCTGCGGAACACCTACCTGCGGCTGCTCCCCGACGACGCCCTGGCCGACATCGCGGACGGGTTCCGCTACGTCCGTCCCGTCTCCGAAGGGCTTCTCGCCGCGCTGGCGCTGGACGCCCCCGAGACCGTTCGGATTCTGGGCGACGCGGATGTCGCGTCGGCCGGGGCCGAGGAGCTGTGGGCGGCGGGGCGGGCGAACGTGCTGGCCGAGGCGGTGGAGTACGAGGCGATGAACGGGCCGTCGGGTGCCGCGCTGCACTCCGTCTACGGCGACTCCCACTTCGTCGCGGCCAAGGCGCTCGTACTGCCCGAGCTGGTGCGGGAGCTCACCGGGCGGGAGCTGCCGGAGAACGGGGCCCTCGTCGTCGTACCGACCAGGCATCTGCTCGCGTTCCATCCGATCGTGGACGGCACGGTCGTGGACGCCGTCAACGAGCTGGGTGCCTATGCCCTCAGGGCTTATCAGGACGGGCCCGGTTCGCTCAGCCCCCGGCTGTACTGGTGGCATCAGGGGCGGCTGGTCTGCCTCACGGCGTTCGACCACGAGACCCGCTCCATGTCGGTCGTACCGCCGCAGGAGTTGATGGACCTGATGAAGCGGCTGCGGGGCGGGCAGAGCGTCAAGGAGGAGTCTCCCTTCGCCGTGGCCCTCGCAGGTGCCTACGACGCCTGTGCCGCGGATCCCGACGCCGAAAGGTCGGAGACCTGGCGAGCCTGGGTCGCGGCCATGCAGGCGGGCAGTGCGTTGTTCGAGGGCGGGGCCGCACAGCCGTACGCCGACGCACGTGCCTGGCTCGACGCCTTCTGGCTCGCGCTGGTCTGCCGGGAGGGCGAGCGGCTGACCCGGCTGAGTCAGGTGCCCCTGGAGGATCTGCGGCGGGTCACCCCGGACACCGACGACTACCTCTTCCACTGGATCGACACGCTGCAGACCTACTGCCTCAGGCGCCCGACGGACGAGCTCGTCCCCAAGCTGCTCGCCACCATGAAGACGTCCAGCCCCGATGTGGCGACCCGCACCGACAAGTACTTCCTGGACCTGGTCGACTACCCGCCCGTCGCCGTCTTCCATCGCGTCGTCACCAACGAACACGAGGCCTTCGCACAGCAGTTGAGCGATGTGCTGAGGTACCACGAGACGTACTGGAGCGGATCGACCGACGACCCGCGCAGCCGCGTGGCACTCGGCCCCCTCGCCATCGCCTGCCTCGCCCACGACGCACGCTTCCCGGTCGACACCGGCTCGCCCTACCTGCCCAAGTACCTCCTCAACGGGGCCTGGTACGGCGAGTTCCCGACGTGACGGGCGGGTGAGGGAACGGCCGTAACCCGGTCGCGTGTCTCGTACACGCACCGCTAGCGTGCCGTGCATGACGACGACCGACACCGAAGGCTCCGGAGCCCACCCCCGTTTCGCCGAGGCCCTGCGCGAGCTGGGCCTCGACGACCTGCACTCCCGCGTCCGGCGCTTCCCGGACGCCACCCGTACCGCCGCCGAGGCCGCGGCGGCCATCGGGTGCGAGTTGAGTCAGATCTGCAAGTCGCTGATCTTCGCGGCGGACGGGGTGCCGGTGCTGGTGCTGATGGACGGCGCCTCCCGGGTGGACCTGGACCTGGTCCGGGAGGCGCTCGGCGCCGACAAGGTTACCCGGGCCAAGGCCGACGTCGTACGGGAGACCACGGGGTATGCGATCGGGGGCGTGCCGCCCTTCGGGCACCGGACCCGGACCCGGGTGCTCGCCGACCGGTCGCTGCTCGACCACGACGTCGTGTGGGCGGCGGCGGGCAACCCGCACGCCGTCTTCCCCATGGAGCCCAAGGACCTTGTCGCCCACGCCGGCGCGACTCTGGTGGACGTGCGCGAGCGCACCTCGTGACCCCGCTGGTCACGGCGGCCGTGCTGCTGGCCGCGGTCACGCACGCCAGCTGGAACGCCATCGCGCACCGGATCACCGACAAGCTCGTCGGGTTCACGCTGATCGCGGGCGGGGGGTCGCTGATCGGGCTGGCCATGATGCCGTTCGTGCCGGTTCCGGCGGCGGGGGCGTGGCCGTATCTGATCGTCTCGGCGGTCGTCCACCTCGCCTACTACGTGCTGCTGATGAGGTCCTTCCGGCTGGGCGACTTCGGGCAGGCGTATCCGATCGCGCGCGGCACCGCACCCCTGGTGGTCACCCTGCTCGCCGCCGTCTTCGCACACGAGGTGCCGGACGGGTGGGCGGCGGCGGGCATCGCCGTCTCCTGCGCGGGGCTGACCGGCGTCGCCCTGTGGGGGATGCGCGGGCGCCGGCCCAACTGGGCGGCGATCGGGGCCGCGTTGGCGACCGGCCTGACCATCGCGGCGTACACCGTCGTCGACGGGCTGGGGGTCCGGGCCTCCGGGTCGTCCCTCGGGTACATCGCCTGGCTGATGGGGGTGGAGGGCGTGGCGATCCCGGTGTACGCGCTCCACCGCCGGCGCGGGCAGTTCGTCACCGTGCTCCGGCCGTTCGCGGCCGTCGGTCTGCTGGGCGCGGCCCTCTCCGTGGCGGCGTACGGGCTGGTCCTGTGGGCCCAGACCAAGGCGGAACTGGCGCCGATCGCCGCGCTGCGCGAGTCGTCGATCATCGTGGGCGCGGCGATCGGGGCCGTGTTCTTCAAGGAGAAGTTCGGAGCCCCGCGCATCGCGGCGGCAGGGCTCCTGGTGGTCGGGATCGGGCTGATGCTGCACGCCGGGTAGGCGTCAGCGCCGTACCGCCACCGCGTCCACCTCGAACAGCATCCCGGGCAGCGCGAGCGAGGCGACACCGCTGAGTGTCTGTGCCGGGAGGCGGTCGCCGGTGGGGGCACCTCCCGCTCGAGCGAAGCCGAGAGTGGGGGAGGGCGTGCAGCGCCTTGCCGAGGATCTCCAGCTTCACGAGGTCGTGGTCGACGATGAACGTGCCCAGGCGGACGACGTGTTCGAAGCCGAGGTCCACGCCCTCCAGGGCCGATCCCAGCCGGTCGAAGGCCAGGTCCACCTGGGCGGCGAAGCCGCCGGGGACGGGGGCGCCGGTGGCGTCCGAGGCGTACTGGCCGCCGATGAAGACGAGTTCCCCGGGCGCGGAGACGGCGTGGCTGTAGCCGAACGGCGTGGGGTCGTGCAGGGCGGGCGGATTGGTGATGGTGCGCTGGTCGGGCGTCATGTCAGGGGAACGCTCGGCGCTGGGCGGCCCATTCCGCCATGACCGGGGGGACGGCAGGGAAAACGGCCGCTG
This sequence comes from Streptomyces sp. MMG1533, assembly GCF_001279775.1. Lineage (GTDB taxonomy): Bacteria > Actinomycetota > Actinomycetes > Streptomycetales > Streptomycetaceae > Streptomyces. The sequence continues at coordinate 88,984 of NZ_LGDG01000261.1, forward strand.
TGTGCCGGAGCCCGTGCGTCCCCGCTCCTGAAGGCGCACCCTGGAAGCAGGTGTTCCGGAGGTGATCGTCATGATGCACACCACTGTGGGTTGGCACATCGAGCTGGAGTTCGAGGAGGATGATCAGCACACGCGGTCGGCCGCGTTGGTGCGCCTTCCCGACGGCACGGAGGTACGTACGCGAGGGCACGCCAGCCGCCACCACACCGACACGAATCAGCCGAGGGTGGGGGAGGAGGTCGCCGCTGCCCGCGCCCTGAACGAACTGGCCATGCAACTGCTGACCAAGGCGCACGACGAGATCGACCAGGCGTCGGGGCGGACCTCCCACCCCATCAACGTCTGAGCCGCTACGGCCGTACGACGCTCCGCACGGCGCGGACCAGCGCCTGCGCCCGCGGATCCGCCGTGACGGTCTTGCGGAAGCCGTTCGTCACATAGCCGAGGGCGACGCCGGTCTCCGGGTCGGCGAAGCCGAGGGAGCCGCCGCGGCCCGGGTGGCCGAACGAACCCGGGCCGAGGAGCGGTGACGCGCTGCCGTGGAGCATGTAGCCGAGGCCGAAGCGGGTGTTCACCACCAGGACGCGGTCCGGTCCCGCCGACTCCTCGGCACGCGCAAGCTCCACCGTCGCCGGGTCGAAGAGGCGTACGCCGTCGACCTCGCCGATCAGCGCCGCGTAGACGCGGGCCAGGCCGTCGGCGGTCGCGATGCCGTTGGTCGCGGGCAGGGCGGCCGCCCGGTACGCCGGGTCGTTCTGGTCGGGGAAGGGGGTGATCGCGGTGAAGGCGCGACGGGTGAGGGAGGCCGGGTCGTCGTAGGCCTCGGTGACCGCACGCTTGGGACGGACCCGCAGGGCCGCCCCGGTGGCGGGCTCCGGCGTCTCGATACGGCCCACCCGGCCCGTCCGGCCCGCCGCCTCCTCGGCCTCCGGCAGGCCCAGCCACAGGTCGGCGCCCAGCGGTCCGGCGATCTCCGCCGCGATCCACTCGCCGGCCCACCGGCCCGTCACGCGCCGCACCAGCTCGTCCAGCATCCAGCCGTACGTCAGCGCGTGGTAGCCGTGGTCGGTGCCGGGCTCCCAGACCGGGGCCTGGGCCGCGACCGCCTCGGCGCCCCGCGCCGGGTCCAGCGCCTCGGCCGGCGTGAGCGGACGGTCGAGGACCGGAAGGCCGGAACGGTGGTTCAGCACGTGCCTGACCAGCACCCGCTCCTTGCCGCGCGCCTTGAACTCCGGCCAGTACTCGCCCACCGGCGCGTCCAGGTCCAGCAGCCCGCGCTGGTGCAGCAGCAGCGGTACGGCGGCGGCGACGCCCTTCGTCGCCGAGCGCACGATCTGCGCGGTGCCGCGCCGCCAGGGCTCGGTCCCGTCGACGTCCCTGGTACCGGCCCACAGGTCGACGACCCTGCGCCCGTCCCGGTAGACGGCGAGTGCCGCGCCCCGGTCCCCGAGTGCCTCGAAGTTCCGCAGGAACGCTTCCCTGACCGGCTCGAAGCCCTCGGCGACTGTGCCGTTCACGTCCACGTCCGTACTCCTTGTCACATGGTGCCGCTGTCCTCTCTCAGCCAAGCAGGATGGTCACGTCGATGTTCCCGCGGGTCGCGTTCGAGTACGGGCAGACCTCGTGCGCCGCGTCGACCAGCTTCCCCGCGATGTCCGGGTCGAGGACCGGGAGCGAGACGCTGAGGGCGACCGCGAGGCCGTAGCCGCGCTGCTTGTTGGGGCCGATGCCGACCTTCGCGGCGACCGTGGAGCCGGACAGGTCGTAGCCGGACCGGCGGCCGACCATCACCAGCGCGTTGTGGAAGCAGGAGCTGTAGCCGGCCGCGAACAGCTGCTCCGGGTTGGTGCCGTTGCCGTCCCCGCCGAGCTCCGGCGGCATCGCGACCTTCAGCTCGATCTGCCCGTCCTGACTGGTGACATAGCCGTCCCGGCCGCCGTGGGCGGTGGCCTCGGCGACGTACGCGATCTTCGTCGGACGGGTGTCGACAGCGGTGTCGACGGCGGTGTCGTCAGTCATGGCCGGCTCCCCCCGGAACGGGTGTGCGCAAATGCATCGTGCACAAGGTACTGGCTGGTAGGTCAGTCGCCGTTACCAGGGGGTGGCAACCGTCGGTAACCCGAGATCAGCGCGTGCGGTCCGCCGCCGCCTCGGCCTTCTCCGCGAGCCGCCACAGCTCCTCGCGCAACCGCTCGACCTCCGCGCCGTCGAACTCCGTCGCCGTGAGCAGGGCGCCGGGCACGTGTGCCGCACGCTCCTTGAGCTCTTCCCCGCGCCCCGTGCACGCGACCAGCACCGAGCGCTCGTCGCTCACCGCGCGCTCCCGGCGCACCAGCCCCGCGCTCTCCAGCCGCTTGAGCAATGGCGACACCGTGCCGTAGTCGAGGCGCAGCGCGCCCGCCAGCTCCTTCACGGTGATCTCGCCGCGCTCCCACAGCACCAGCAGCACGAGGTACTGCGGGTAGGTCAGGCCGAGGTCCTCCAGGAGCGGCCGGTACGCGGCCGTCACCGCGCGCTGCGCGGCGTACAGCGCGAAGCACAGCTGGTCGTCCAGCAGCAGGGACCCGGCGTCCTCTTGGTTCGTCACGCGCCCATTGTCACGGACGGCCGTCGGGAGCCGGCACGGATCGCGGATCGAAACCGAAGGGCAACTCCAGCCGGTGCGCGCGCATCAGCGCGTCGTCGGCGAGCAGCTCCGCGGTCTTCCCGTCGGCGGCGATCGTGCCGTCGCTCAGGACCAGTGAGCGCGGGCACAGCTCCAGGGCGTAGGGCAGGTCGTGCGTGACCATCAGGACACTCACGTCCAACGACCGCAGGATGTCGGCCAGTTCGCGGCGGGAGGCCGGGTCGAGGTTGGAGGAGGGCTCGTCGAGGACGAGGATCTCCGGCTCCATCGCCAGCACCGTCGCGACCGCGACCCGGCGTCGCTGCCCGAAGGAGAGGTGGTGCGGCGGCCGCTGTGCGAAGTCCTGCATGCCGACCCGCTCCAGGGCCGTACGCACCCGCTCCTCCAGCTCGGGCCCCTTCAGCCCGGCCGCCGCCGGCCCGAACGCCACGTCCTCGCGCACGGTCGGCATGAAGAGCTGGTCGTCCGGGTCCTGGAAGACGATGCCGACCTTGCGCCGGATCTCGGCCATGTGCTGCCTGCCGACGGGCAGTCCGGCGACCTTCACCGTGCCGGTGCCGCCGGACAGGATGCCGTTGAGGTGCAGCACCAGGGTCGTCTTGCCGGCACCGTTCGGCCCGAGCAGCGCGACCCGCTCGCCGCGCGCGAGGGAGAAGTCCACGCCGAACAGCGCCTGGTGTCCGTCGGGATAGGCGAAGGCGAGGCCCGAGACCTCGAGGGAAGCGGTCACAGCGTCCATCCCAGCAGACATACGACGAGGGCGGCGAACGGGAGGGTCAGCGCGTACGACCACTGCGCCCGGGACGCGGTCACCTCGTCGATGACCGGCATCGAACCGGCGTACCCGCGACTGACCATGGCCAGGTGCACGCGCTCGCCGCGCTCGTAGGAGCGGATGAACAGCGCCCCGGCGGACTTCGCGAGGACGCCCCAGTGCTTCACGCCGCGCGCCTCGAAGCCGCGCGACTCCCGGGCGATCCGCATCCGCCGCATCTCGTCCGTGATGACGTCGCCGTAGCGGATCATGAAGGAGGCGATCTGCACGAGCAGCGGGGGGAGCTTCAACCGCTGCAGTCCCAGCAGGAGTTCACGCAGTTCGGTCGTGGAGGCGAGGAGTACGGAGGCGGCGACGCCCAGGGTGCCCTTGGCGAGCACGTTCCAGGCGCCCCACAGGCCGCTCACGCTCAGCTGGAGACCCAGTACCCCGACCCGCTCGCCCTCCGCCACGAACGGCATCAGCACCGCGAAGGCGACGAACGGGACCTCGATCAGCAGCCGCTTGAGGAGGAATCCGGCGGGCACGCGGGCCGCGTACGCGACGCACGCCAGGAGCGCGGCGTACAGGCCGAACGCCCACATCGCCTCCCGCGGCGTCGACACCACGACCACCACGAAGGCGAAGGTCGCCGCGAGTTTCGTGTGCGGCGGCAGGGCGTGCACGGGCGAGTGCCCGTGCCGGTAGAGCCTGTGCGCTCCCCCACGCTCGAATGCGCTCGCGCGGGAGGTACCCCCATCGGCGCCCATGTCAGACGTTCTCCACGGCAGTGGGGGAGACGTCGTTCGTGCGACGCCTGCGCACCGCCCAGAACACCGTGCTGCCCGCGACGACCGTGACGCCGACACCGATCACGCCGGCGAGGCCGCCGGAGAGACGGGCGTCCTCGACGTCCGTGACGCCGTAGTCGGCGAGCGGGGAGTCCGCGTTCGCGTGCTCCTCGGCCTTCGCGTCGATGCCCTTGTCGGCTGCGACCTTCTCCAGGCCGTCGGGGTCGGCGGAGGCGTAGAAGCTGGCGAACCCGGCGAGGAGGAGGGACGTGACCAGGCCGGCGATCCACACCTTGCGGTGGGAGCGGGCGGCCACGGGGGCCGGTTCCGCCGCGGGGACGTCGACGAGCTCGCCGTTGACCCGCAGCTTGAGCTTCTGCTGGAGGCCGCGGGCGCCGTACACGAGGTCCGGGCGTACGGCGATGACGGCGCCGACGGTCAGGGCGGTGATCGCGGCCTCGCCGATGCCGATGAGGACGTGTACGCCGATCATGGCGGTGGCGACCTTGCCGATGGAGACGTCGGTGGTGCCGCCGAGCCAGTAGAGGAAGGTGAAGGCGAGGGCCGCGGCCGGCACGGAGAGCAGGGCGGCGACGAAGGAGGCGACGGTGATGGAGCGCCGCTTGCGGGGCAGGACCTTCACCAGCCCGCGGAAGACGGCGTAGGCGACGACCGTCGTGACGATCGCCATGTCCGTGATGTTCACGCCGAGCGCGGTCAGGCCGCCGTCCGCGAACAGGATGCCCTGCATGAGCAGGACCACGGAGATGCACAGAACCCCTGTGCAGGGGCCGACGAGTATCGCCGCGAGGGCGCCGCCGAGCAGATGTCCGCTTGTTCCCGCCGCTACGGGGAAGTTGAGCATCTGTACGGCGAAGATGAACGCGGCCACCAGGCCGGCCAGCGGCGCGGTGCGTTCGTCCAGCTCGCGGCGCGCGCCGCGCAGGCTCACGGCGACGGCGGCCGCAGCGACCGCTCCGGTCGCCACGGAGATGGGGGCGTCGATGAATCCGTCAGGCACATGCACCGTTCGATGATAGTGGCTTGTTGCGAACGAGTTGCAAGAGAGACGCATTACGAACAGCCATACGCAGTCATGAGCAAGCTGTGTGGCCCCAGGGGCGGAATCCGGGAAATATGCGACGCTTGGTGGGGGATCGGATGCACAGCTTCCGCACAAGTTACACAGCGTGAGAGGGCCGTCACGATGTCTGTAGTCGAACAGTACGCGCGAGCCCACATCGTTTCGGACGTGGACATCGTGGAGGACGAGGCGGTCCCCGTGATCCTGCGGTACGACCCCGAGGCCGACCCGCGTTCGGTAAGGGTCGGTCTGCCCAGCACCCACGACGAGTGGACCTTCTCACGCTCACTTCTCGAACAGGGCCTGCGCGCCCCGGCCGGCAGCGGAGAGGTCCGCGTGTGGCCGTGCGGGCGGGTGCAGGCCGTGGTCGAGTTCCACTCCGAGCAGGGCGTCTCGGTGGTCCAGTTCGAGACGAAGGCACTGCTCAGGTTCCTGCGGCGGACGTACATGGCGACCCCGGTGGGATCCCGGGAGTCAGCCGCCCGTCTTCAGCAGTGACGCCACGATCGGACCGGCCGTGTCACCGCCGTGGCCGCCCTGCTGGACCACACCCGCGGCCGCGAGGTCACCCCGGTACGCGGTGAACCAGCCGTTCGGCTTCTTCTGGCCGTCGACCTCCGCCGAGCCCGTCTTCGCGCCGACGTTCCCGGTGACCCCGGACATCGCCTCCGCGGCCGTGCCGTAGGCCGCCGTGTACGCCATCAGCTCCCGCAGCTGGGAGAGGGTGCCCGCGGACATCGTGCGCGAGGCCGTCGCCAGCGTGCGGTTGTCGACCGACGGGGACACCAGGTAGGGCTGCTTGAAGGTGCCGGACTCGACGGTCGCCGACACCGACGCCATGTTCAGCGGGTTCATACGGACCGCGCCCTGTCCGATGAGCGAGGCCGCCATCTGGGCCGCGCTCTGCACCGGCACCGAGCCGTCGAAGGACGGCACGCCGATGGCCCAGTTGTTCATGGAGAGGCCGAAGACCTGCTGGGCCTGCTCGGTGAGGTCGCTGTTCTCCAGGTCGGGCGCCTGGCTGATGAAGGCGGTGTTGCAGGAGCGGGCGAAGCTCGCCTTGAAGGTGCCGCCCTTGATCTGGAACTTGTCGTCGTTCTGGAACTTCCAGCCGCCGTACGTGAAGTACTTCGGGCAGGGGTGCGCCTTGTCCGCCGACGCCAGCCCCTTCTCGATCAGCAGCGAGGAGGTGATGACCTTCATCGTGGAGCCCGGGGCGAGGGAGCCCTGGAAGGCGGTGTTGAAGCCGTGGGAGGCGTTCGCGACCGCCAGGATCTCGCCGGTCGACGGCCGCAGCACCACGACCGACGACCGCGCCTTCTTGGCCACCTGCGCCTCGGCCGCCGTCTGGAGCGTCGGGTTCAGGGTCGTCTTCACGGTGCCCGGCGTGCCCTTGCTCAGTTCCAGCAGGGTCTTGTCGGATGCCTTCGACGACTTCGCCGACTTGCCGCGGACGACACGGAGCTCGATGCCCGCCTTGCCGCCGGCCGTCTTGCCGTACTTCTCGCGCAGCCCGTCGAGGACCGCGCCCAGCGACGGGTACTTGGCCTCGGTCAGCTCGCCGCCGTCCCGGTCGACCGCCTTGATCGGCGGGGTCCCGGACTCGCCGGTGACCAGGGTGTCGCCGTCCTGGAGGTCGGGGTGCAGGACGGCGGAGTGCCAGTCGACCAGCGGCTTTCCGTCGCTGGTGCCGCGGACGACGGTGAGGGCGCTGTCGTACGCCAGCGGCTTCTCGGTGCCCTTGTACGACACCGTCCCCTTCACGGAGAAGGGGACCTTGTCGCCGGTGCGGGTGCCCGCGGTGAGCGTGACGCCCGTGATGTGGGCGTCCTTGATGTAGCCGGTCAGCAGGGCGGTCGCCGACTTCGAGTCGTCCGTGGCGGCGGCCGCCGCGGCCACCTTGCCCTGCTGCCAGGCCCTGAGGAACGTCTGCGCGGCGGTGGTGACCTCGGTCGCCGAGAGGGGGCCGGACGGGATGTCCTTCGCCTTGTCATCGGCGGTGGCGGACGTCGGCTGCGTCCGGTCGTCGGCCGCCGCCCCGCCGCCGAACAGCGCGTACACGCCGAAGCCGACGCCGCCGACGACCACGGCGATCATCCCGCCGACCACGGCGGGCTTGGTCTTCCGTCGCTCGGCGACGCGCCTTCTGTTACCCACAGCCTTCGATCCTCCGCAAGATCCCCAGGGTCCCCGTTGCCCTCATCCACCTCAACGACGACACCACCCTAGGGTCCCGTCCTGTGGGGGTGACTTCAGCCGGCAGCTCGTAGCACATCTGCGACAATCGGGCCCGCCGCGTCGCCGCCGTGTCCGCCCTCCTCGGTCATGGCCGCCGCCGCCACGTCGTTGCGGAAGCCGGTGAACCAGCTGTTGGACACGGCCTGCCCGTCGACCTCGGCGGAGCCGGTCTTCGCGCCGATGTCCCCGCCGAGCGCGGCCATCGCCTGTCGGGCGGTGCCCTGGGTCGCGGTGAGCCGCATCATCTGCTTGAGCTGGGCGGCGGTGTTGTACGGCAGCCCCTTGGCGGTGGCCAGTTGGCGGTCGTCGAGCTTCGGCGACACCAGGTAGGGCTGGCGGAAGTCGCCGGTGATGGCGGTGGCCGTCACGGAGGCCATGTTCAGCGGGTTCATCTGGACCTGCCCCTGGCCGATGGCGTTGGCCGCGCGGTCCGGGCCGCCGGAGGCGGGGACACGGCCGTCGAAGGAGACGACGCCGGTCTTCCAGTCCAGGCCGATCCCGAAGCGCGTTTGGGCCTCCGTGGTCAACGACTCGTCGCTCAGCGGCTTCTCGTCGACGAGTTTGACGAAGGCGGTGTTGCAGGACCGCATGAAGCTGTTGGCGAGCGTGGCGTTCAGGTTGGGCTTCATGCCCGTGAGGTTCTTGAAGGTCTGGCTCTGCCACACGGCGGTGTTCTCGCAGGGCGCCGGGCCGTTCATCGAGGTCACGCCGTTGTCTATGAGCATCGCGGCGGTGACGATCTTCATCGTGGAGCCGGGCGCGACCGTGCCCTCGAAGGCCGCGTTGAAGGCGTCCTTACGGTTGTTGGCCACCGCCAGCACCTCACCGGTACTGGGCTTGACGGCGACGACCGACGACTGGGCGTACCGCTTGACGGCCTTCTCCGCCGCGGCCTGCGCGGTCGCGCTGAGCGTGGTCTCCAGCTTGCCCGGCCTGCCCTCGACGAGGGTCAGCAGCGGGGTGTCGGCGGCGCCCTCGGTCGCGTGGTGGATCACCAGTTCGATGCCCGGAGTGCCGCCGGCCTTGTCGCCGTACTTGGCACGCAGTGCGTCCAGGATCGGCCCGAGGGAGGGGTACTTCTCCTTCGTCAGCTCGGTCCCGTTCCGGTCGACGGCCTCGATCGGCGGGTTCGCGGACTCCTCGGTGACCAGGGTGTCGTCCCGCTGCAACTCGGGATGGATCACGGAGGGCTGCCAGTCCACCAGTGCCCGCCCGGTGGTGATGCCGCGCACGACGGTCAGCTCGCTCTTGTACGTCAGCGGCTTGGACTTCCCGTCGTACGACACCTTCGCCTTCACCGTGTAGGGCACCGTCGCGCCCGACGCCGTACCGGGGGTGATCTTCACCTCGCCGATGTGGGCGGCCCCGCCGTACGCCGTCAGCAGCGGCTCGGCCGCCGTGTCGTTGTTCGTGTACGCCGCCGCGTCGGCCGCGTCGCCCTTCTCCCAGGCCGCGAAGAACTTGGCGGTGGTCTCCTTGACCTCGTCCGCGCTCGGCGGCCCGCTCTTCACCGGCGCCGGCCCGGCCGCGCCCGTCGTTCCTGTTCCCCCGTCACCGTTCAGCGCGGACACGACGTTGTACGCCCCGTACCCCGCGCCGCCGACCATCACGGCAAACACACTGCCGATGACGGCGGCCTTGACCCCCTTGCCCATACGGTGCTTCCCCTCCCCGTTGCGCCTTCCCCGCATCTTCTGAACGCGTTCAGAAAGGCTGCCTGTGGGTGGCACTCTATGCGCAAGCTGTTACTGCCGTAACGGGTGTTTCCCTTTTGTTGAGCGAATGTGTGCGGATCCGTGCTGGGTACTCCGGGCGCCTTCTTCTGAGTACCGCTACTCATGCCCGGCCCTCCGCGCCCCGACCAAGCTGGTCCTACACCGACCAAGGGGGAGTCAATCGTGCGCAAGACCATCCTGGGCCTCGCACTGGCCGGAACAGCGGCCGCCGTACTGCTGACCGGCTGCTCGATGTCGATGGAGGACGCGAGCTGCGGCGGCGGCGAGTACGGCGTCATCGCCGTGGGCAGCACCGGCAGCGCCTGCGTACCCGACGACGAGGATCCGCCGAAGGGGTGGTGAGCTGCTGCCGGTGGGCTGGGTTCTAGCGCGTTTTGGTGTGCAGGGGTGAGTGCTGGGTTCTTGTCTGGGTGGGTGTGGGTGCCCGGAACCGTTCCGGGGAGGGGAACGGTGGTTCCTGTGTCGAATGGGTGACCTTTGCGGGTGGTGTTCGTTGGGTGCGGTGAGGGGGCTTCACGGGGCGGGATTTTGGGG
>NZ_LGDG01000262.1 GCF_001279775.1 Streptomyces sp. MMG1533
GCGGAGGGGCGGGGCCGCGGGGGCGTTGTCCTTGCCGCCGTAGAGCTCCGCGGCGGTGGCGAGTACCCGGAGGCAGGCCGGGCCGTCGAGGGCGGTGTGGTTGATGGTGAGGAAGAGGACGGTGCCCGGCGGACGCCGGCCGGGGCTGCCGGCGGGGGGTGGGGGTGCCTGCCCGCGTTCGCGGGGTGCCGCCCTCTGCGGGTCGGGAGCCGCCCCGGCGGCACCACTGCCCGCGGCTGCGGCTGCGGCTGCGGTTGCGGTTGCGGATGCGGCTGTGGTTGTGGTTGTGGCTGGCCGCGTGGCGCTGCCTGCCGCTGCCGGGACGGGCGCCGATGCGGCGGCGCGGCTACCCGCAGCCGCGGCAGCCGCACCGACTGCGTCCGTCGCCTCGCTGCCTTCAGCCGGCCCCGCCCCTTCCACCACCTCCAACCGCACCGGCGGCGAAGCCGAAAGCGACGGCGCCTCCATCAGCGCCCTGGTCCGCGCATCCCGCAGCGCGTCCCTCCCCGGCGCCGGAAAGCTCACCACCTCCACGTCCGGATCCGCCGTCAGTTCCCACTCGTAGCGGCGTCGGTACCACCGGCCCCGCGCCTCCCGCATCAGGATGCGCGGGTGCCGGTGCAGCGCCTCCGTGAAGGCCTTCCGCAGGCGCGCCGGGTCCAGGTGCCCCGGCAGATGCACCTCGATGTGGACCGTCTCCGGCTCCTCCTCCTGGAGGCAGTGCCGGGCCACCTCGTCCACCACCGGGAACGGGATGCGCAGCGGTGTGCTGGTCATGCGGGTTCGCCCCTCCCCTTGTTCACTTCGACCGGGGGCAGTTGCCGCGTCGGAGCCTCGGACGCTGCCGGCGGCTCGGACCCTGCCGGTGCCTCGGACCCTGCCGGTGCCTCGGCCGCTGCCGGTGTTTCGGACGCCGCCGGTGTCCCGCTCAGGTCCCGCACGCTCACCAGCCCCGCGAACAGCCCGATCAGTGCCAGCAGTTGGGCCGCCGGGCCGAACGCCCCCTCCTCCGCGCCCACCGGCTCCCCGGCCCCCACCGCGGCCGCGATCCCCGCCCCCGCGAGGGCCACGAACGCGATCGGTACGAGGAGCGAGTGCCGTCGGTACGCGAGGAGGGCCAGCGCCGGGACCAGCAGCGCGAACCACCCGGCGATCACCGCGCCCACCAGCGTGAGCGCCACCGTGCCCAGCCACACGCCGGGCGGGGGCGGCAGCGGCTGCGGGTCGTCCGGGTTGGGGGCGTGCCGCCGCCACAGCACCAGGCCCAGCAGGGCGACCAGCGCCACCCCGCTGCCGATCAGCCCGGCGTCGTACGTCGTCGAGGGCTCGTAGGACAGCTTCACCGTGCCGCCGGCCCCCGCCGGGATCCGCCAGCCCTGCTGCCAGCCGTCCAGCCGCACCGACGACAGTTCCTTGCCGTTCAGGGTGGCCTTCCAGCCGTCGTTGTAGTTCTCGTAGGTCGTGAAGTAGGACGCCGCGCCCGAGCCGACGGTCACCGCGCGCCGGTCGCCGAGCCAGTCCCGTATCCGCAGATCGCGTGCGACCGGCGTGGGCTGCGTGACCGTGCCCCGGGTCAGTGTCACGTCGGTCAGCGTGAGCGGTCCCGCGTCGCCGCCCTCGACCCGGTGCGAGCCCGCCGACAGCTCCAACTCGCTGTTGTCGCGCCCCGACTGACAGGGCGTCACCTCGACCGGACGGCGCTCGGTGAGATCGCGCACCGTTCCCTTCACGCTCGTCTGGTACAGCTCCCCGTCCACCGCCAGCACCGGCCCCTTCCCACACGGCAGCGAGAAGGTGCGAGTCGCCTTCGGCTGGGGTGTGCGGTAGCGGTCGAGGGCCGGGATGTACGCCTCCGTGAGGCCGACCGGCAGTTGCAGGTCCTCGTCGGCGACCGGGTTGTGCAGGGTCATCGGGGCGGCCTTGGTGATGGTGATGTCGAGGCGGTCCGTGGTGATCGGCGGGAAGCGGACCCAGCCGTTCTCGTCGACGCCGGCGATCACCGCGCCGTCGGGGGAGCTGATGTCGACCTCGGCGGGACGGGCGGACAGGCCGCCCGCGGCGGGCAGCACGATCTCGCCGACCGGCTGCTTGTCGGGCCAGCGCAGGTGGATGGTCGGGCGGTCGCCCGCGATCCACGCCGTGGTCAGGTCGCCGTCGGTGAGGTTGCGCGCCGACAGGCCCGCGCCGAGCGCGGCCGTGGAATCGGCGGTCGCCGTGATGCGGCCCGCCTGGTCGGGGGCGATCTCGTACAGCATCCGGTCGAGTTCCTCGCCGGTCACCGGGACCGCGCTCGCCTTCACGTCGTACGTCCCCGCCGTCGCCGTGGCGAAGCGGCGGTGCAGACCCGCCTCCGTGCCCGTCGGGGAGAATCCGGCCGGGTCGGCGGTGCGGTGCAGGGAGACGACCTCGGCGGAGGCGTCCGTGTTCCCGGCGTCGGTGGGGAGCCGGAGCAGGCGGGTCACCTGGACGTCCGGCAGGTCGATCTCGGAGAAGCCCGCGCCCGCGAGGCCGGTCCGCCGGGCCACCGAGTCGATGATCGTCAGTTTCATCCAGCTCGTCGAGCCCTCGGGCGCCTTGACGCTCTGCGTCGAACCGTCGGGCCGGAGGAAGCTGGTCACCGACCCGTTCTCCGTCTCCACCCGCACCCGCGTCGCCGCCGACCGCACGGTCTCCTGCGGCAACGGCGTGACCTTGAAGGACGACGGCATGTCGTGCTTGCCGGTGAAGCCGATCCGCAGCCACTGCCCGTTCGGCGAGCCCGCCACGCCCTCCGCCCACGCCGTGTCCGGGTTGCCGTCGAAGGCGTTCACCGGGTCGAACTGGGGGAGGTGGAAGAGCCAGTTGCCGTACGAGGACGCCGTGACCGTGCGGGCGCCGCGCAGTTCGGCCACCGTCTGGTGGTCCTGGCCGGTCGTCGGCAGGATCTGGTGCGGCTTGTCACCGGCGTCCTGGGCGGCACCGGACGCGTTGCGCTCGTCGCGGGTGTACGTGTACGACGTGTTCGCGTTGATCAGGCCGAAGCGGGTGTCGGCGCGGCGCAGTCCGTCGCCGACCACCTGGAGCGGCGGGGTGCCGAGGCCGGGATGGTTGTCGCCGGTCAGGACGGTGGCCCGGCCCCGCAGCTCGGTCGCCAGCGGCAGCAGCGCCTCCGGCCCGCCGGAGACGACCGCCGTGTCGGCGACCGGCGTCAGCCCGGCCTGCCCGGGCCGCCGCACGTCCTCGCTCGCCGGACGGTAGATCTCCACCGCCCGCTGCCTCGGATACAGCCCCTCCACCTGGAGCGGGGTGTCGGGCTGGATCTTGCCGCCCGTCATGAGCGGGCCGAGGCCCGTCACCCGCTGGTAGCCGGACTGCTCCAGGGTCCGCTTCACCGTCGAGGTCGGCACGTTGCCGATCTGGTCGGGGTCTAGGTCGTTGCGGACGACGACGTAGTAGACGCCGGCCCGGCTCAAGTAGTCGGCGAGGCCCGGGACTTCACCCCCGGTCAGCAGCGCCTCCTCCACCGCGTCCATGGCGCGCCGGTTGCCGGGGGTGCCGAAGGGGACGTAATCGCGCTGCGCCCAGCGGGACTCCGCGAGCACGTCGAGGGGCTGGTCGATGGGGGAGCCCCAGGTGTAGATGCCGTGCGCGGTCGCGGGGACGACCATGGCGCGCGAGTCGGGCGAGTACTTCTCCAGCCAGTCGGCCGTGGACTGCCAGTACTTGGGGAGCTCCTGGAAGGAACCGGGATTCAGGATCGAGCCGTTGAGGTAGGGCCACATCAGGCCGGGCAGGATCAGCACCGCCGCGATCAGCGGGGCGAAACGGCGGCCCCGCACCTCGCGTGCGCCGCGCGACTCGGCCGCCACGCCCACCAGGTGGGCGAGGCCCAGGACCAGGGCGAGGGCGAGGCCCGCCTGGAACTTGTAGATGTTACGGAAGGGCGCGAGCCCGCCGTTCAGCCAGTCCTGCACCGTCTCGTGGAAGGGCGCCCCGAACGGGCCGCCGTACCCGGCGAGCAGCACCAGCGCCGCCGCCAGCACGGTCAGCACCAGCCAGCGCCGCTCCGGCATGTCCCGCCGGGCCAGCCCCGCGAGCCCCAGCCCGGCCGCGAACGCCGAGCAGAGGATCACGACCACCGCGGACGCCACCGTCCAGCCCGCGGGCAGCCAGGCGTCGACCAGGTGCAGATAGGCGACCCAGTTGCCGGCGCCGCGCAGTGCCTCCGTCGCCGACATGGTCTCTGTCGTGGTCTGCGAACTCTCCACGTACGGAAGGAAGTTCTCGCCGTAGGTGCCGAGCAGGAGGAGTGGGATCCACCACCAGGCCGTCGCCAGGATCACGCCCGGCACCCACCAGGCGATCAGCTTGCGCTGCCTGGGGCCGGGCGGGCGGGAGAGGAGGTAGAGGCCGGCCGGGAGCAGGGCCGCGAGGGTCGAGGACGCGTTGACTCCCCCCATGAAGGGGACGATCAGTACCGAGCGCAGGGCCGCGATCCGGGCGCTGTAGCGCTCGTCGGCGAGCGGGAGCAGGACCCAGGGCAGGAACGCGCCGGGCAGCGCGGCGGCCGACGTGGAGCCGACCACGATCGTGAACACCGGCCACAGCGCGTAGGCCACCGCGGCGAGCAGCCGGGACGCGCCGCCGCCGATGCGCAGCCGCTCGGCGAGCCGCAGGGCACCCCAGAAGGCCACCGACACGACCAGCGACAGCCACAGCCGTTCCACCAGCCACACCGGCAGCTGCACGGCGTGGCCCAGCCAGTAGAACGGCAGCATCGGCCACACATAGCCGACGTACTGGTCCGCGATCCCGCCGAACGAGCCCTGGTCGTGCCACAACTGGCCCAGGTCGGAGAGGAACCGGCCCGGGTCGGTGGTGACACCGAGCTTGGTGTCGAAGGTCTGGCGGCCGGGATGCACCGCCATCAGCAGCACGAACACCACGGCCCAGAACCCCAGCAGCCAACGCCGTGACCTCGGGCCCTCAGGCGGGCCCGACATGATCGCGGTGGTGGGGACGGCCGCCGGAGGGGGGGCCTGGACCGTGGACGTCGTCATGGTGGACACCGCCGGAGGATGAGGAGGAGGTTCCAGGTGGCCACCTCGCGGATCCCGGGAGCTCTGACCACGGTCTCCGCGAGGAACGGCCAGTAGCGGGAGCGCGCCGAGACGACCCTGACGTCGTCACGGGCGCGCACCTGCCGCAGGGTCGGGCCGATGTGCACGGCGAACAGGTTCTCGCCGAGGGTGTGCTTGGCGGCCTTTCCGGTACGGCGCCGGTAGCGGGCGCGGGCCCGCTCGGCACCCAGGTAGTGCCAGGGCGCCCACTCGTGACCGCCCCACGGGGACAGCCAGTTGGTGAACGACACGTAGATCAGTCCGTCGGGCCGGGTCACCCGCACCAGTTCGCTGATGAAGGTCTGCGGATCGGCCACGTGCTCGAGGACGTTGGAGGAGAAGGTGACGTCCGCGACCCCGTCGTACAGCGGCAGCAGATAGCCGTCGGCGATCACCGTCCCCTCGGGCGGCTTCTCACCCAGCTCCCGTACGTCCGGCTCGAAGAGGTGGGCCTGGGCGCCGCGTCTGCGGAACTCCGCGGTGAAGTGGCCGCTGCCGCCGCCGACGTCCACGACCGTGCGGCCGGCGACCGGACCGTCGTAGGCCTCCACCTGGTCGACGGCGTCCCGGGCGAGCAGCGAGTAACAGGATTCCGGGTCGTCCTGCTCGTGCAGGAAGGCACGGAAGAGGGCCAGGGAACGGCGTATCGAGGGGTCCTTCAGACCCGGTGCCCCGGTCACGGGGGCCAGCTCCGCACCGCCTCGGCGGCCACCGCGCGGAACTGCCTGACCGTGCGGTGCCAGCGGTAGCGGGCCGCGCGGTCGCGGGCCGCCTTGCCCATGAGCTCGCGGTGGTGGTGGGACAGGGCGAGCGTGCACCAGGCCGCCGCGAAGGACGACTCGCCGTGGGCGAGGACGCCCGTCTCGCCGTCCACGACCGAGTCGCGCAGGCCGGGGACGTCGAAGGCGATGGAGGGGGTCTGCCTGGCGGCGGCCTCCGTGACCACCAGGCCCCACCCCTCCACCGCGGAGGGGTGCAGCAGCAGCCAGGCCTCGCACAGCAGGCGGTGCTTCTCGGCTTCGGAGACATGCCCGGTGAACTCCACGCCGGGACCGGCGAGTTGCTCCAGACGCTGCCGCTCCGGCCCGTCGCCGACGATCACCAGCCGGCCGCCGGTGACCGGCCGCACCCGCTCCCACAGTCTCAGCAGCAGATCGATCCGCTTGTACTCGACGAGCCGGCCCACCGCGACGAACAGCGGCTCGGGCGAGCGGTCGGCCCGCGGGCCCGGCTCCTCCACGCCGTTGTGCACGACCCGGATGCGATCGCGGTCGACGCCGATCCCGCGCAGGGCGTGGGCCGTCGAGGGGGAGACGGCGACCAGCAGGCCCCGGTGCTGGGCGGCACCGGCCAGGGCCCAGTGCTCGAGTCTTCGGCCGATGCGCGCGGCCGGGGCCAGTGCGCCGCCGAACCGCATCTTCCACAGGTCGGTGTGCACGTGGTTGACCAGGCACAGCGTGGGGCCGCGGTGCCAGAGGGGTGCCAGGTACGGCATGCCGTTGCAGACCTCGACCAGCAGGTCGCAGTCGCCGACCTGACGGGCGAAGGCCGAGCGGGCGCGCAGGTAGTGGCCGAACTCGCCGCCCGCCGACACGACCCGGTAGTCCCGGTAGGCGGCGGGACCGCCGCACAGCAGGGTCACCTGGTGACCCAGCCGGGTCAGGCCGTCGGCGAGCCGGTCGACCAGCAGCTCGGAGCCGCCGGCGGCCGGGTTGTCCAGATCTCGATGGGCGAGGAAAACGATTCGGCGCGGCGGTGGGGGGAGCGCCGAAGGGTGCTGCGACGCCCGGGGGAACGGGGCGCGCAGCGGGGATGGCACGTGCTGGGGCATGGGTGCTCCAACTCGTCTCAGGGTGCGGAACTCAGCGTGGGGGAAGAGGGTTTTCGGTTCCTGTGGGGGATCTGGGTGCTTGTTGCGAGGTGGGTGTGGACGGACTGTGTTCGGGGTGGGGTGGACAGTTTTCGCCCCGCCGTTCGTCACGGCTACTCACGGAAGTGACAATTTCCGGCTTTGTTAGAGCTGACGTCACGTCATATCGTGAGAGGAACCCTGGGCGTATCGGATGTTTCCTCTGATTCGGGGCGCTTGCGTCCCCGTGCCACCAAAACGCCCCCCACGACCGCCAGCACGAATCCGGCCACAGCCGCCCCGATCGGCAACGTCCTGCCCACCGCGCGCAGTTGACCGCTGTCCCGCTCGGCCTGCCGCACCGCCTCCCGCTGCGTCGCGGTGGTGAACGCGATCTTCCGGCTGTCCAGCAGGACCGCCGCGTCCTCGTCCGCGCCGGGCGCCCGAAGCGTCCGCCGCGGGCCCGTCTGCGCGTAGATCACGCGGCCGGTGGCCTGGTCGACGACGAGTTCGACGCCGTGGTTGGAGTACCACTCCTCGGCCAGCACCTGCGGCCGGTCGGGCTGGTCGACGATGCTGCCCGGCACCAGCCGGGAGCCGACCTTCGACGGCGGGACGGTGCCGGTGAACCGGTAACCCGTGTACCCCTGGACCTTCTTCGTACCCCGGTAGTTCAACGTGACCGTCGAACCAAGGGAGTTGTCCCACCAGCGGTAGGAGCGCTTCTGCACGTCGAAGGGGAACTTCAGATAGGCCTCGCCCTCGATGTACGGGGTCTCTCGGCAGCAGTGCACCGGCTCGGTGGTCTTCCGGTCCATCACCCAGCGGTGCGGTACGAAGTCCAGCGCGTCGTGCGGGTCGGCGGCCGGCAGCGACTTGTCCGTGTCGACCGTGGTCGTCACGTCCCACACGGCGGCGCCGCTGCGCTCGCTGTCCGCGACGTTGCCGCGCACCCGCTGGGTGACGGTGATCCGCTGGTCGGGCACGGTCTCGACACGCTCGGTGTCGAAGACGCTGCCCGTGCCGCGGTAGACGGCGGTGGTGTCGATGTCGATGGGATTCACGGCGGCCCGGGGCTCCACGTACCAGGCGAGCAGGGGCGCCAGGACCAGCAGAAACGTGCCAAGTCCCAGCAGAATCAAAGAGAGAGATGAGGCTGTACGGCGCATCCGGGCACTCCTGGGGCGTGGGATGACGGAGTTCGGGCCGCTCTATGGGCCGGGAACCGTAGGCGCCTCTTCACGGAGTGTCAATCTCTTGACGGACCGCGACGGCTTGTCGACACTGGGCCTCACAGGCAGGGTGGGACGCCGGGGTGGGACCTCCGGATCGAGCCGGACAGAGAGGCTGACCCTGCGATGTCCAGACTGCTTGCCGCCGCCCTCGCCGTGGCGCTCGGCGCCGCCCTCGCCGTGGGCGCGGCACTCGGCGTCGTCGCGCTGCTCGAAGCGACGCCCGACCAGCCCAACTCCCCCTTGATCACGTACGAGCAAACGGGCCAGGGGAGTTGACCCGTGACGCCTCGCCCGGCAACCGTCACCACCCGCTCGGCCTGGCAGGACGTGCCCCGCCCCAAGGTCCGCCGGTTCGCGGCCATCGCCATGGCGGAGGCGCCCGCGCTCGCCGAGGAGATCCTGCGCGAGATCCGCCGCGAGTACCCGCATCTGCCCGAGGTCCTCGACGAGTCGGGCGAACCGATGGCCCTGATCGGCATCCGCCGGGCCATCGAGGTCTTCGTCCAGCACCTGGAGCACTCCCAGCACTCCGAGGGCCGCCCGACCGTACCGCCCGGCGTCTTCCAGGAGTTCGGCCGCGGCGAGGGCCTGGGCGGCCGCAGCCTGGACTCGCTCCAGGCGATCTACCGCATGGGCGTACGGCTGGCCTGGCGCCGTTTCGCGGAGATCGGCCAGCGCGTGGAGATCCCGCCGCCGGCGATGTACGAGCTGGTGGACGCGGGCTACGAGTACCTGGACGGCCTCGTAGACCAGTCCGTACGGGGCTACGCGGAGGCGGCGGCACGGCAGGCCGGGGAGCGCCTCAGGCTCCAGCGCCGTCTGATGGAACTGCTGCTCGCCGAACACCACCGAGGCGACCCCGCCGACGCCCTCACCGAACGCGCCGCCCGCATCGGCTGGCCGCTGCCCGGCAAGGTCGCGGTGGGCGTACTGCTGCGCCCGGCGCGGGAGGCGGTGGCGCCCGCGGTGGGGCAGGGGGTCCTGCTCGACATGGAGTACGAGCAGCCCCGCATGGTCGTCCCGGAGCCGGCCGCCGCCGGCCGCCCGGAACTGCTGCACCGGGCCCTGACGGGATGGGCGGGGGCGATCGGCCCGCCGGTCCCGCTCGCCGACGCGGCGAAGTCGCTGCGCTGGGCCGAGGCGGCCGTACGCCTGATGGAACGCGATCTGCTCCCGGTGGGCGGCGTCCTCTACTGCACCGAGCACACCGAGGCCCTCGTCCTCCTCCAGCCCGAGGAACTCATCGACGACCTCGCCCTTCGCTGCCTCGCCCCGCTGACCCACTGTGGCCCCACCCACGGCCGACGACTCGCGGAGACGTTACTGGCGTGGCTGGAGACCAGGGGCGGGGCCCCGGAGGTCGCGGCACGGCTGGGGGTCCACCCGCAGACGGTGAGGTACCGGCTCCGGCAGATCAGGGAGCTGTGGGGCGCCGAGATCGACGACCCGGACCGCCGCTTCGAGCTGGAACTGGTGCTGCGGGCGCAGCGGCTGCGCGGGACGCTGGGGGAGATGCGGGAGCGGGGGTGAGCCGTGGGCGTACGCTGCACGGCATGTCCACGGAAGCCGGCCCCGCCGACCCCGCCTGCCCGGACTGCGACGGGCCGCTGACCAGCGGCGGCATGCTCCTGGCCCGCCGGGAGGAGGACTCCCGCCGGGTCTGCCGCGTGGTCCTGCGCTGCGCCGGGCGGCACGTCTGGTGGCGGTGGTCCGACCGCCCGGAGGGCGCGCTGGAGCGGTGCCCGTATCCGCAGCTGTTCTGAAACGATCAGGGGTGCCGATCACGCACGCCCATTGCCCGGGCAAAGGCATGTGACTAGCCTGTGTTCGTCATGCCGATCGTCTGTTGAAATTTCGAACACAGGCGCCTTAGACGCAAGGGAGGGGGCCGGTCGTGGGACGTCTTGTACCTGCGGTGACCCGGGCTCTCGACATTCTTGAGCTCTTCCTCGACGGGGACGGCACGCTGTCCGCCCCCGACATAGTGCGCAGGCTGCAGCTGCCACGCACCACCGTGCACGAGCTGGTCACCACGCTCGCCGCCCGGCAGTACATCGTCCAGGTGTCCGGTCAGCCCGGACGCTACCGGCTGGGGGTGCGGCCGTACCAGCTGGGCAGCCGGTACGCCGAGCAGCTCGACCTCGCCGCCGAGGGCCAGCACGTGGCCCGCTCGGTCGCCGAGACCTGCGACGAGACCGTGCACGTGGCCATCCTGGAGGGCACCGACGTCATCTACATCGCCAAGGTGGACTCCACGCACGCCGTGCGCATGGTCTCCGCGGCGGGCCGGCGCCTGCCCGCCCACTGCACCTCCGTCGGCAAGATGCTGCTGGCCTCGCTCCCCGAGCACGAGCTCACCGCGCGCATCCCGGACGACGCGGACCTGCTCGCGATGACGCCCAACAGCATCACCGACCCGGACGCCCTGCGCCAGGCCCTGACCGGGATCCGGGCGCGCGGGATCGCCGTGGAGAGACAGGAGTCGAACCCGGACGTCTCCTGCGTGGCCGCGCCGGTCCGCGACCGCACCGGCCGGGTCGTCGCCGCGCTGTCCATCTCGGTGCCGATGATCCGCTGGAGCGACGACCGCCGTATCGAGCTGGAACAGCTCGCCGCGAAGGGCGCCGCCGAACTGTCCGAGCGGCTCGGCCACCGGAGCGTGGCATGACGTACGCGTACGAGGTGGCGGTCCGGGCGGAGGCCACCCTCGGCGAGGGCCCGACATGGGACGCGGCGGCCGGCCGGCTCGTCTGGATCGACATCCTGGGCTCCCGGATCAACACCTACGACCCGGTGTCCGGCCGTCGCACCTCCCGCACCACCGACCAGCACGTGGGCGCGGTCAAACCGCGCGCGGGCGGCGGGCTCGTCCTCAACCTGCGCGACGGGGTGGCGCTGCTGGACGAGGACGGCACCTTCCGCTGGCTGCGCCACGAGCCGGTCCCCGGCCGCCGCGCCAACGACGCCGCCGTCGCACCCGACGGCTCCCTGTGGGCCGGCACCATGCGCTACGACGAGGCGCCCGGCGGCGGCACACTGTCCCGGATCACCGGCGAGGGCACGGCCGAGGTCGTCCTCGACGACGTGGCGGTGAGCAACGGCACGGGCTGGAGCCCCGACGGCCGGCTGATGTACTACATAGACTCGCCGACCCGCCGCGTCGACGTCTTCGACTTCACGGACGGCCGGGCGCTGAACCGGCGCCCGCTGGTGGAGATCGAGGAGGGCGCCGGCTTCCCCGACGGCCTCACGGTCGACGCCGACGGCTGTGTGTGGGTCGCGCTGTGGGACGGCGGGGCGGTGCGTCGCTACACGCCGGACGGCGGACTGGACCGCGTGATCGAGTTGCCCACACCGAGGGTGACGGCCTGTGCCTTCGGCGGCGCCGATCTGACCGACCTGTACATCACGACAGCCCGCGTGGGCCTGTCCGCGCCGCATCCGGTGGCGGGGTCGCTGCTGGTCGTGCGGGGCGCGGGGAAGGGGCTGCAGCAACCGGCGTTCGAAGGCTGAGGCCGGTCGGCGCCAGGGGGTGGGTCGCGCAGCCCGGCGCTGAGGGGGTGCCGCGCCTCTTCGGGTCGGGAGCCGCCCGCCCCAGCGGCACGACTGCCCGCAGCTCGACGGGCGTCACTTAAGCCCCGCCGCCTTTCGCTCCAGCTCTGTCAACGGCGGTCCGCTCAGCGCAGGCTTGAGCGGACCGGCCGCCGCCGCCAACAACACCGACGGCGTCAGCAGCACCGCCGCACCCCGCTCCAACGACGTCACGTCGGTCACCCGGCGGGCGATACGGCCGTTGCCCGTGGCCGTGTACATGAGCCGGCCGACGTACGCGGCCAGGAGCCGGTCCCTGAGCGTGGGGCCGTGCTCCGTCGCACCGGGATAGAACACGTCCTGGCCTATGGCGAGGTCCCAGGCCGCGCCGGCCGGCCGGGCCACCGCCTTCTGGATCCGACGCGACAGTCCCGGCGCACCCCAGCCCTGACGCCGTATCACGTCCCGCAGGATCAGGGCGCTCTGGGCGCCGACCGCGAGGCCGTGGCCGTAGAGCGGGTTGAACGCGGCGAGAGCGTCGCCGAGGACGGTGAAGTTCTCGGGCCAGGCCGGCATCCGCTCGTAGAAGTAACGGCGGTTGAGGGTCGTGCGGGTGACCGAGACGTCGGACAACGGCTCGGCCTGCTCCAGCAGTTCGCCGATCACCGGATGCCGCAGCTCCTCGCGGGCGAACCGCACGAAGTCCTCGCTCGCGGCGGAGGGTTCGCCGCCGGGGGTGCCGTTCAGGGTGACGATCCACCGGCCGTCCTCGATGGGCAGCAGGAAACCCGCCCGGGCCGGGACCCCGTCCCGCGGATCGGGCTGCACGTTGACGACCGGGTAGCCGTCCCGGGCCTGCTCGGGGGCGAGGTAGAGGCGGCTGGCGTACACCAGCCCCGAGTCGACCTCGCGCCGCTCCGCCTCGGGCAGCCCGAGGGCCGTCAGCCACCGGGAGGCCCCGGAGCCGCGGCCGGTGGCGTCGACGACCATGGCAGCCTCGATGACACGTTCGCCCTCGTCGCGCACCCGCACGCGCACCCCGGTGACCGCGTCCGCCGTCCCTTCGAGCCCCGACACCTCCGCCTTGTCGACCAGTTGGATCCGCTCGTCCGCGAGGACCCGCGCGCGGATCGTCGCGTCCAGCAGGTCCCGGCCGGCCAGGATCACGTGGTGGGACTCGGGCCAGCGCCGGAACCAGCCCCGCGGGCCCATGACGACCATGTCCGTCGTCACCGGCGCCCGGCGCGCCCCGGCCTCCCGGAGCACCCGGGTGACTCCCGGCAGCAGCTCCTCCACGGCCCGTACGCCGCCCGACCAGAGCATGTGGGCGTGCCGCGCCTGCGGCAGGCCCTTGCGGGGCCCGGGGCCTTCGGGCAGTACGTCGCGTTCGACGACGACGACCCGGTCGGCGAACTCCGCCAGTGCGCGCGCCGCGAGCATGCCCGTGTGGGAGCCCCCCAGGACGACGGCGGTTCTGGCGGGGGTGGGCGGTTCAGTCATGCGCGGACACGCTCTCTGCCGGGGCGGCGGCGCGGGCGCGCACCGCCTTGATGTCGTCGGGGCGGCGAAGGGCTTCGGAGACGGCCTGGATCTCCCGCAGCAGATACGTGGTGTCCGGCTCCGCTGACCGCTCCTCGGAGCCGGCCTCCGGGGCCCCCTCCGCGGACCGCTGTGGTCCGGCGGCGGCGTCCAGGATCGTCACGGCGGCGGCGAGGGCCTGCGCCTGGCCGCGCTCGAAGCCGAGGGCGACGGCGGCGTCGTAGGACCGTGCGCGCAGGTCCTCGTCGAGGTGCCGGGACAGATGGAGCAGCCCGTCGCGGATGAACGTCTCGCGGCGGATCAGGCGCAGTTCCGCGGTGGCGCGCAGCGTGAACGGCTCGCGGCCGCCCGTGGCGGTCCGCATCAGCAGGTAGAGGGGCCGCAGCCGCCGGTGGCGGACCCGGACGCGCCAGCGTTCCTGCAGGTACTGCCCGGCGTGCGGGACGATGAAGCCGATCGCGACCAGGGTGGCGGCGACACAGGCGGCCGACGGCGCCAGGTTGGTGGACAGCCAGTCGAGGTCGTGGCCGGTCCAGCGGGCGACGATGGCGGTGAGCTTGAACACGGCGAAGAACAGGTTCGTCGTGAAGCCGATACCCAGGAGCCTCAGCCCCCAGCGCAGCCAGGCGTCCAGGCCGTCGGTGCGGATCCAGTTCCAGACGAGCCGGGCCGTGACCGTGGAGGCCACGGTGTGCGCGATCAGGTAGAGCACGATCTGCTCGCGCATGAACGGCGTGTTGGCGTAGTACGTGTCCAGGTCCCGCAGCCGCTCCACCGGGGTGTCGGCGAGCGCGAAGAGCACCCACAGGGCGACGATCACCCCCGCGTAGACGGAGACGACCCACCGGGTGGCGCGGCGCGTGCGGTCCGCACGGTCGGTGAGGCCGTTGCGCCAGGTGATGATCAGCAGCAGCCAGGACGCGCAGAGCGTGGTCAGCAGGGAGTACACCCAGGGCGACGAGATGTTCGGGACGCCGGTGACCCGGTTGGTCCAGGCGATGGTGCCCGGGGCCGCGAAGACGAACACCGCGCAGGCGAAGAGCAGCAGGCCGCCGACGGCGCGCAGCAGCGGGTCCCGCCACATCCTGACGATGCTGGGCAGCTTGATCGCCAGGGCGGCGGTCAGGACCGCGGTCGGGAGCCAGAAGGAGATGTGCAGGTCGTTGAGGAGGCCGGCCGAGTCCAGGGCGAGGGCCGCCGGACCCGCCACCAGGTGGGGGGAACCGCCCACTGGTGCGAAGGCGGTGATCACCGCGCCGTACCTCCGCGTCCGCGGTAGCCCATGGACCGCTGCACCGGGTCGAGGGGCGCGCTCGTGTCCGCGTCGCGGGAGAGCAGGGGCCGAAAGACGGCGGCCAGGCGGTGGCCGAAGTCGTCGGCCTCGGCCTCGTCCTGTTCCCGCGAGCCGTCACGGGCGGCCACGGTCAGCGCCACGTTCTTCCAGCCGGGCCGGTCGGTCAGGGCGTGCGCCGCCGCCGTACCCGCCGCGTGGTGGTGGGTGTGCGCGGCGTGCATGTGCCACAACTCGTGGCCGAGGATGACCAGTTGCTGCACGGCCTCGGCCCGCTCCTCGACGATGACGAGGTCGAAGTCCTGGAACTCCACCCACAGGCCGGTCACTTCGATCTCGTCGGGGAACCGCTCGAAGCGCAGTTCGAGGGGCCGCCCGCCGCGGCGGGCGCTCATCTCCTCGCACAGCGCCGCGCACAACTCGCGGATGCCGGCCGGGGGACGGGGTCTGGCACGCAGGGCGGTGGCGAGATCGGCCGCCAGGCCCCGCATCGTGGCGCCGCGCCGCGGACTCCGCAGCGCCGCGGCGATCCGGGACGCAGTCCTCCGCGCGCCCGCGATGTCCATCGTTCCCCCTTCTCACCGCCGTTCGGCGGCTCGTTCGAGATTACGCGCCCGGAAGTGTCCGCGTCATGCGATCCCGCGACCGTGGTTCAACCGGGAACGATCGCTTTTCGAAAGCCTTGCGGCCTCTTTTCGGTCCGGTTTTCGGTGCGGTCCATTTCTGCCCGAACCATTGACGCGCAAGCGCTTCGAACTTACGGTCCCGTTCGAAGTTACGGGCATCATTCGGCATATCGAACAGTTAGGGCAGGAATGGGACAACCTGGCCTCAACCGCAGGCAATTACTGGCCGCGGCGGGCGGCCTCACGGTCGCGGGCAGCTTCGGCTTCGCCGCACTCGGGACCGGCGCCGACGCGCTCGCATCCGGTTCACAGACCCGCGTGCGCTACTGGAACCTCTTCAGCGGCGGCGACGGCTACAACATGATCGCGATGCTGGACGCCTTCCGTGAAGAGAACCCCGGCATCGACGTGAAGGACTCCACCCTCCAGTGGGGCAGCCCCTTCTACACCAAGCTGGCCATGGCGGCGGCGGGCAACCGCGCACCGGACCTCGGCGTCATGCACCTTGGCCGGGTGACCGGCTTCTCGCCCGGCCGCCTCCTGGACCCCTGGGACGTCGACCTGCTGGCCAAGTACGGCGTGCGGGAGGCGGACTTCAACCCGGAGCTGTGGAAGCGCGCGGTCATCGACGGCAAGCTGTACGCCCTCCCGCTCGACATCCACGTCCAGCTCTGCTTCTACCGCAAGGACGTGCTGAAGAAGGCGGGCCTGCTCGGCGACGACGGCCGGATGGTCCCGGTCACCTCCACCGAGGAGTGGTTCGACGTGCTGAAGGAGGCGAAGAAGGCCACGAAGAAGGGGCTGCAGACCCTCGGTCTGCACGCCAACGACCAGAACTTCATGTGGTGGTTCTTCGTCGCCTTCTACACCCAGCTCGGCGGCACGTACTTCAACGACGCCAAGACCGAGGTCACCTTCGACACCGACAAGGCCGTCCAGGTCCTGGAGTTCCTGCGGCGGCACGTCACCGACGGATACTGCGTCGCGGGCGCCGCCGACGGCGAGCAGTTCATCAACGGCGCTCCCTTCACCTGGGAGGGCAACTGGTCGGTGCCGGTCTTCTCCGGCGCGAAGCTCGACTACGGCGCGACCCCGCTGCCGCCCGTCTTCGGCAAGCAGGCCACGCACGCCGAGTCGCACTCCTTCGTGCTACCGCACCAGTCCGACCGTGGCGGCGCCACCGACGACGGCGCGCACCGGCTCGCCGCCTACGTCGTCAAGCACGCCCGGCAGTGGGCGGCAGGGGGCCACATCCCCGCCTACACGCCGACCCTGTCCACGGCCGCCTACAAGAAGCTGAGCCCGCAGAACGAGTACGTCTCGGCGATGGACCACCAGGCCACCGAGCCGAAGGTGTGGTTCGCGGGCTCCACCGGCATCCTCGCCCAGCGCGTCGGCCCGATCGTCGTCTCCTCGACGATGGGCTCCGCAAAGCCGGAGGCCGCCGCCCGCCGGATGAAGGGCACACTCACCCAACTGCTCGCCATGAAGAACCCCATGGACGGCAAGACCGCCGCGCAAGGAGGTACGGCCGCATGATGGCGACCAGCGCCCAGACCGTGATCGCACCGGCGCGGGGGAAGGTCGCCGCACGGAGTGCCACGCTCCGCCGCAAACAGGGCTTCCAGCACGGCGGCTGGTTCGTCGCCCCGTTCCTGGCGCTGTTCGCGCTGTTCGTGGTCTGGCCGCTGCTGCGCGGCCTCTACCTCAGTTTCACGGACGCCAACATCTCCGGCGACGGCGCGAACTTCATCGGCCTCGACAACTACCGCGAGGCCCTCAAGGACCCCCTGATGTGGGACTCGCTCGGCCACAGCGCGTACTTCACGCTCCTGGTCGTGCCCTGCATCACGGTCCTCGCCTTTCTCCTCGCGATGCTCGCCCACCACATCGAGCGCGCCAAGTGGCTGTGGCGGCTGTGCTTCTTCGCCCCGTTCCTGCTGCCGTCGACCGTCGCCGCCAACCTGTGGCAGTGGCTGTTCAACCCCGGCACCGGGATGATCAACCACGTCTTCGGCGTCGAGACGCCCTGGCTCACCGACAAGTCGTACGCCATGCTCGCCGTCGTCATCTGCACCCTGTGGTGGACGGTCGGCTTCAGCTTCCTGCTCTACCTCGCCGCCCTCCAGGGCATCCCCGCGCACCTCTACGAGGCCGCCAAGCTGGACGGCGCGAACGCCTGGCACCGCATGGTCCACATCACGCTGCCGATGATGCGCCACATCACCGGCCTCGTCATCGCCCTGCAGATCCTCGCCTCGCTCCAGGTCTTCGACCAGGCCGTCGTGATGATGGACTTCACCCCCGGCCCCGAGGAATCGACCAGGACGTTCGTGCAGTACACCCTCGAAGAGGGCTTCACCAGCTACCGCGTGGGCTACGCCTCCGCGATCTCCATCATCTTCTTCGTGATCATCGCGGCCGTCGCCCTCGCACGGATGTGGCTGCTGCGCAACCGTGAGGAGAGCGGCCGATGACCACCGCCGCACCGATACGCGTCAAGCCCCGCAAGTCCTGGACACCCAGCCAGATCGTGCTCACCCTCCTCGGCGCCGCCGTCTCCGCGGTGTTCCTCGCGCCGCTCGCCTGGGCCCTGTTCACCTCCCTCAAGTCCGAGACCGAGGCCGTCGAGGTGCCGCCGCACTGGCTGCCGAAGGTGTGGACGGGTCAGGCCTGGAAGGCCATCTTCGAGACCGGCAACATCACCAACTGGTTCGTGAACTCGCTGGTGGTCTCGGTGTGCGTGACGGCCGTCGTGCTGTTCGTGAGCGCGCTCGCCGGATACGGCTTCGCCCGCACCGAGTTCCGCGGCAAGGGCGCCCTGATGGGCCTCGTCATGACCGGCCTGATGGTCTCGCCCGCCGTGCTCGGCGTGCCGCTGTTCACCACCGTCCAGCAGATGGGGATGGTCGACACCTACTGGGGCATGATCCTGCCGCAGTGCGCGCCTGCCGCGATGGTCTACATCCTCTACAAGTTCTTCCAGGGCATCCCGCGCGAGTTGGAGGAGGCGGCCTTCATCGACGGCGCCGGCCGCTGGCGCGTCTTCTTCACCATCGTGCTCCCGCTGTCCCGCCCCTCCCTCGCGGCGGTCGGCATCTTCACCTTCATCGCCTCCTGGAACAACTTCCTGTGGCCGTACATGGTGACCAACAACCCCGACCTGATGACCATGCCGAACGGCATCGCCACCGTGATGAACTCCTACGGCATCCAGTGGGCCCAGCTCATGGCGGGCGGCCTCATGGCAGGCCTGCCGCTGATCATCGTCTTCGTCTTCTTCCAGCGCCAGATCGTGGCGGGTGTCGCGCACACCGGCCTCGCCGGCCAGTAACTCCCCCGAAGGAGCTACACAGTTGAAGCGCCACAGACTCGCGGTGATCGTCGCCGCAGCCCTCCTCGCCCTGCTGCCCACCACGGCCTCGGCGACCGCCGCCTACCCCGACCCCCAGCCCGTCACCGGCCAGCAGATCATCCACGACCCGACCGTCATCCGTCTCAAGTCCGGCGGCTACGTGGCCTACTCGACCGGCGGAGTGATCGGCGCCCGCACATCGAAGGACCGCGTCCGGTGGGACGACGCCGGCAACGCCTTCGCCGAGCCGCCGAGCTGGTGGTACGAGTACAACGACACCGGCGACCCGTGGGCCCCCGACATCTCGTATCGAGCGGGCCGGTACTGGCTCTACTACGCTGTCTCCTCCTGGGGCACCAACCACTCCGCGATCGGCGCCGCCACCTCCCCGACCGGCCTTCCCGGCACCTGGACCGACCACGGCAAGGTGTTCACCTCCGAGACGACCGACACCTGGAACGCCATCGATCCCGCGCTCATCAGGGCGGACGGCAGGTTGTGGATGACCTTCGGCTCGTACTGGACGGGCATCCGGATGGTGGAGCTGGACCCGCGGACCGGCAAGGCGGTCGAGGGCACCACGGTTCACCACCTGGCGACGCGCCCGGACGCGCCATACGCGGTGGAAGGCCCGTACGTCGTCAAACACGGCCGCCACTACTACCTCTTCGCGTCCTACGACGCCTGTTGCGCCGGGGTGAACTCGACGTACAAGATCAGGGTGGCCAGGTCGACCTCGGTGACGGGCCCGTACGTCGACAGCAAGGGCACACCGATGCTGGCGGGCGGCGGCGACCTGCTGCTGGCCGGGCACGGCAGGTACATCGGCACGGGAGGCCAGTCGGTGTTCCAGGACCGGGGCCGGGACTGGCTGGCGTACCACTACTACGACGCAGAGGACAACGGCACACCGAAGCTGGGGCTGAACAGACTGCGCTGGAAAGCCAACGGCTGGCCAGTCGTCCTCTAGGGGCGCGGGGCTGCATCTATGTGCTGCTCCGCCGCACGGGCGCGACCGGCCACGAATCACCCGCAGACGAAACCGAACCCCCGAAAGGAAAGCATGAGCACCGCCCGCTTCACCCTCGACCCCGCCTTCACCATCGGCGAGGTCAACCCCCGCCTCTTCGGATCCTTCGTCGAACACCTCGGCCGCTGCGTCTACACCGGCATCTTCGAACCCGGCCACCCCTGCGCGGACGAGGACGGAATCCGCACGGACGTCCTGGACCTGGTCCGCGAACTCGGCGCGACAGCCATCCGCTACCCGGGCGGCAACTTCGTCTCCGGCTACAAGTGGGAGGACTCGGTGGGCCCCGCCGAGGACCGCCCCCGCCGCCTCGACCTCGCCTGGCGCTCCACCGAGACCAACCGCTTCGGCCTCTCCGAGTACATCGCCTTCCTGAAGAAGGTCGGCCCCCAAGCCGAGCCCATGATGGCCCTCAACCTCGGCACCCGGGGCGTCGCCGAGGCCCTCGAACTCCAGGAGTACGCCAACCACCCCGCAGGCACGGCCCTGTCCGACCTCCGTGCCGCGCACGGCGACAAGGACCCCCTCGGCATCAACCTCTGGTGCCTGGGCAACGAGATGGACGGCCCCTGGCAGACCGGCCACAAGACGGCCCAGGAGTACGGCCGGATCGCCGCCGAGACCGCCCGCGCGATGCGCCAGATCGACCCGAACGTCGAACTCGTCGCCTGCGGCTCCTCCAGCCAGTCCATGCCGACCTTCGCCGAGTGGGAGGCGACGGTCCTGGCGGAGACGTACGACCTCGTCGACTACATCTCCCTGCACGCCTACTACCAGCCCGAGGACGGTGACATCGACTCCTTCCTGGCCTCCGCCGTCGACATGGAGTCCTTCATCGAGAACGTGGTCGCCACCTGTGATCACGTGGGCGCCAGGCTGAAGTCCAAGAAGAAGATCAACCTCTCCTTCGACGAGTGGAACGTCTGGTACATCTCGGAGTGGCACGAGATCGAGAACTCCGGCGCGCGGGACTGGGCGGAGGCCCCCCGCCTCCTTGAGGACAACTACAGCGTCACCGACGCCGTCGTCTTCGGCTCCCTCCTCATCGCCCTGCTCCGGCACGCCGACCGCGTCACCGTCGCCTGCCTCGCCCAGCTCGTCAACGTCATCGCCCCGATCATGACCGAGCCGGGCGGCCCGGCCTGGCGCCAGACGACGTTCTTCCCGTTCGCGCAGGCCTCGAAGTACGGCCGCGGCCGGGTCCTCGACGTCCGGGTCGACTCACCGACGTACGAGACGAAGAAGTACGGCGAGGCCGACCTGCTGCACGCCACCGCCGTGCGCGCCGAGGACGGCACGGTCACCGTCTTCGCGGTCAACCGCAGCCGGTCCGACGCGCTGCCGCTCGAAGTCGCCCTGAACGGCCTCGACCTGACCTCGGTCGTCGAGCACAGCGCCCTCGCGGACGCCGACCCGGACGCCCGCAACACCCTCACCGACCCCGAGCGGGTCGCCCCGCACGCGGTCGAGGGCACGGCCCTGACGGACGGCACCCTGAGCGCCGTACTGGAGCCGCTGTCCTGGAACGTGATCCGGCTGGCGTAGGGCTCGCAGGACCCGCGGTCAGCGGCCGGGGGAGTCCACCGGTGTCACCGGCACTCCTCCGGCCGCCGCGCCCAGCAGGGTCAGGCGTACGTCCCGCAGGCCCGACGGTGTGGTCCCGTCGGACAGGACCGCCAGCGCGAGTGTGTTGGTGCCACGTGTGCGCAGGATCCCGTTCGGCAGGACGAAGGTGTGCTGCGGGCCCACGTCGTTGACGTACTGGCCCATGTTCCAGCCGTTGAGGAAGATCTGGACGCGGTAGGCGCGGTCCGGGTCGTCGTCGAGGGTGAGCCCGATCGAGGCGTCGGTCCCGGCGTCGACGGCCAGCCGGAAGGTCTTCCGGTACCAGGTGACGCCCTGGCCGTGGTCGGCGTGCGGGAGGTCCACCGTCCTCCACTCGCCGTCCGCGAAGCCCGGCAGGTGCCAGCCCTCCCGCTCCCCGAACAGCCCGCCGTTGTTCAGCGGCCCGCGCACGGGGTCGGGCTCGGCCGCGCCCTGCAGCCGCCAACTCACCTTCGGCTCCGGCGAGGCTCCCTTGAAGGTGACCGCCGTCAGACCGCGGGCCGCCTTGTGCGCGTCGTCCGCCCCGCCGTCCTGGTCGTGCTGCATCCGCCGGACGAGGACGGACAGGACGTGCGGGTCACCGTCCCCCTCACCGTCCCCCGCGCGCAGCGCCTCGCGAAGCCTCTCGGACAGGTCGAAGGTGGCGGTGTCCGCCCAACTGCCCTGACCCACCGTGCCGCTGTCCGGCACCGGCATCCGGTGCGTGCCCAGGGCCGTCCCGTCCAGCCACGCCATCAGCAGGCCCTGCGTGCCCGTGCTGTAGGCGAGGGAGACCGATTCGACGCCGGCCGCGTCCGTGAAGCGCCCCCGGTACCAGACGTCGCCGTAGTGGAAGCCGTAGTCGTCCGCGAAGAGGACGGGGTGCCCCTTCGGCACGGGCGTGATGCTGTACGACGTCTTCCTGTCGGCGGGCGTCCACGCCGAGTCGTCGAAGCCGGGCTCGGACTCCGGGTCCTCCGCACGCCGCCGCCAGCCGGAGTCCAGCGCGGGCAGCGTCACCGGGCCCACGCCGGGCAGCAGCCGCTCGGCCAGCAGGCTGCCGGTGACGCTGAGCCTGGTGCGCACCGGCCGCCCGTTCCAGGTGACTTCACCGACACCCCGTGGAGCCCACACCTCCAGGCCGGTCTCGTCGGTCGTGTCGCCGGTCACGTGCACCGTGCCGTCGCGCACGGTCACCTCGCGCACCAGCGCGGGGCCGTACACCAGCACCGTGCCCGACGGGGTGTCGAACGGCCACATCCGCAGGGCGGTCGCGTCGTCGGCGAAGAGCAGCAGCAGCGGCCGCTCGGACCCGGCGGCCTCGACCCTGACCCGGGTCAGTCCGCCCACGCCGAGCGGCGCGTTCACCCGCAGCAGACCGCGGTCGTAGTTCCACGCGGCCTCGGCGTC
This sequence comes from Streptomyces sp. MMG1533, assembly GCF_001279775.1. Lineage (GTDB taxonomy): Bacteria > Actinomycetota > Actinomycetes > Streptomycetales > Streptomycetaceae > Streptomyces. The sequence goes on from NZ_LGDG01000262.1 coordinate 22,550, forward strand.
CAGCCGCGTCGCCTCCACGTCCTGTGGGCTCTCGACCGCGATCTGCGCCATGTCGCCGTGCCGCCCCGCGAAGAGGGCGATGTCCTGCCGCCCCGCGGTGAGGCAGAACATGTGCTGCACGGTGGAGTACTTCAACTTCCGCCGCCCAAGGGCCAGTTCAGCGGTCAGCAGCAGTGCGTCCCGGGCCGGCACGGTGAACGGCACCGGGATCCCGGCGTCCGGCATGGTCGAGGAGATGTCCTCGTCGGTGTCGTTGCGCACGACGTAGACATGGGAGCCGGTGTCCGGATTGGTGAGGTGGTACACCTTCAGCCGGCCGTCCGTCGCCTTCACCGCCGCCGCCCGGTCCAGCTTCGCGAAGTCCGGTACGCGTTGCAGCAGATGCCCGAGCTGGTGCATGGGCGCCAGCTTGCCGGTGGCGCCCCGCCCCTCGTCGAAGGCCGCCCCGTAGTCGTACGACGTGTAGACGACCGGCGCGGGCAGCCAGCCCCACGAGGTGCCGCCGAAGGTCATGTAGACGTTGTTCAGCGTGATGCCGTTGGCCAGGTTGGTGAGGTGGAAACGCCGCTCGTAGGCCGCGTCCCGGGTCCGCCGCGCCTCCTCGTACCCCTTCCCTCGGAAGGTGGCACCGCCCCAGGAGTCGAACCACCCCCCGCCGGACTCGGGGACGAACCCGGGCGTCCGTGGACTGGCCGTGGCCCCGCCCTTGCGGCCGCCGATCCCGAAGTGCCCCCAGTCCGGCGGCACTTGGGCGGGATCGGGGTACCCGTCGAAGCCGTACAGCCAACGCCCCTTCTCGCCCCCGGTGTCGAACGAGCCGGGGATCCAGCGACCGTTCCGGCCCTTGTCGTTGTGGAACAGCGGTACGTCGATCCCGTCGGCCCGCACCTTCCTGTACAGGTGGGACATGTAGTCCCGCCCGGTCGCGTCGGCGTCTGCGCCGACGAAGGAGTCGTACTCGTTCTCGATCTGGTAGAGCAGGACCGTGCCCGTGCCCTTGGTGAACTGGTGCCGGGCGGCGATCGCGTTCACCTCGGTCAGCCACTCGTCGACGTACTTCAGATACGTCGGGTCCGAGGTGCGGGCCCGGCCCCCGGTCGCCGTGAGCCAGCCGGGGAAGCCGCCGCCGTCGACCTCGGCGTTGATGTACGGCCCCGGGCGCAGGATGACGTACAGGCCGGTCTCGGCGGCCGTCCGCAGGAACAGGTCGAGGTCGCGGACGCCCGTGAAGTCGTACGCGCCGGGCGCGGGGGAGTGGTAGTTCCAGGCGACGTACACGCTGACCGCGTTGTGGCCGTGCGCGCGCATCTTCTGCAGGACGTCCCGCCACAGCGAGGGGCTCGGCAGCCGGAAGGGATGCATCTCGCCCGACCACAGGACCAGCCGCCGCCCGTCGATGATCAGCGAGTACCGGTCGAAGCCGACCGAGTGCAGGCGGCCGTCGGCGGTGGGCGGGCTCGGCGGAGGGCCCGTGGGCACGCCGCGGGACGTGCGGGCGTTCGTCGCGAAGCCGCCGCTGCCGGTCAGCGCGAGGCCGAGCGCCGTGGTGCCGGCGAGGGCGCTGAAAGTACGTCTGCTGAGCCCCAAGGGAGCGCCTCCTGTTGTGCTGATCGTCCGCGACCGAGGGTGCTGGGTCATTCTGTACGGTCGGACGCCGCACAATTGTCGTATGAGGATCTCTGCGCGGGCGGACTACGCGGTACGGGCGGTGCTGGAGCTCGCCGTACGACAGGACGGCGGGCCGGTGAAGGCGGAGGCCATCGCAGCCGTCCAGGGCATCCCGCACAAGTTCCTGGAGGGCATTCTCGGCGACCTGCGGCGCGGCGGGATCGTCGACAGCCGGCGTGGCGGGGGCGGCGGCTACCGGCTCGCCCGCGAGGCCACCGCGATCACGGTCGCCGACGTCATCCGCGCAGTCGACGGGCCCATCGTGTCCGTGCGCGGCGAGCGGCCCACCGGCCTCGCGTACACCGGATCGGCCCAGCCGCTGCTGCCGCTGTGGATCGCGCTGCGCGCCAACGTCCGCAAGATCCTGGAGGGCGTCACCGTCGCCGACATCGCGGCGGACGCCCTGCCCGAGCCGGTACAGGCGCTGGCGGCGGAACCGGCGGCCTGGGAGAACCCCTGAGCCTGTGAGTGCTCCTCATCCGGGTCTCAGGTTCCACTCAGAATGACGACCTAGGGTCACGTCCCGTTCATCCCTACTCACCCGGTAGGAAACCCAGGAAACGATGGGACGACCCATGCGCACGCTGATACTGCTCGCCCTCGCGGGCCTCGGCGCCCAGCTCGTGGACGGCAGCCTCGGCATGGCCTACGGCGTCACCTCCACCACCCTGCTGCTGGCCCTGGGCACCAATCCGGCCGCCGCCTCGGCCACCGTCCACCTCGCCGAGATCGGCACCACGCTGATGTCGGGCGCCTCGCACTGGCGCTTCGGGAACGTCGACTGGAAGGTCGTCGCGAGGATCGGCGTGCCGGGAGCCGTGGGCTCCTTCCTCGGCGCGACGGTCCTCTCCAAGCTCTCCACCGAGGTCGCCGAGCCGGTGATGTCCCTGATCCTGCTCGGCCTCGGCGTCTACGTCATGTCCCGCTTCACCTTCCGCGGCCTGCCCAAGGGCAACCTCGGCAAGCCCCTGCGCCGCCGCTTCCTCACCCCCCTCGGCCTGGTCGCCGGCTTCCTGGACGCCACCGGCGGAGGCGGCTGGGGCCCGGTCGGCACGCCCGCCCTGCTGGCCAGCGGCCGCATGGAGCCGCGCAAGGTGATCGGCTCCATCGACACCAGCGAGTTCCTGGTCGCCGTAGCCGCGAGCCTCGGCTTCCTCTTCTCCCTCGGTTCCCAGGGCATCGACTTGCTCTGGGTCGCCGCGTTCCTCCTCGGCGGCCTGGTCGCGGCGCCGCTCGCCGCGTGGCTGGTGCGCCTGATGCCGCCGCGCGTCCTCGGGTCGGCGGTGGGCGGCGTCATCCTCGTCACCAACGTCCGGACGCTGCTCAAGAGCGACTGGCTCGCGGTGTCCGGGACGCCGGCGACGCTGGTGTACGTCGTGCTGTACGCGCTGTGGGCGGCGGCGCTGGCGTACTCGATCCGGGCGCACCTGAACGAGAAGGCGGCGTCGGCCGTGACCCTGACGGAGCGGCAGCCCGCGGAGGTGTGATCCGTGCGGATGTGATCCGCGGAGGTGCGATCCGCGGAGGTGTGATCCGTGCGGGTGTGAACGGGCCGGGGTGAATGGCCGGAGTTCGACCTGTCCATGTCATGCCAGGTCTCCCTACGATGCGATCGCCCCGAGTCTCCACAGCAACTGCACAGATTCTCCACAGAGTTGGAATCCGGAGCCGGGCGCATCCACCCCCCACCGATCCCACCGAAGGGGAGAGACCGTGACTACTGGCCTGCTCCTGAGTGGCGCCGCGACCGCAGCGCTCCTCACCGCCGCACTGCCCGCGCAGGGCCCGTCCTCCGGGTTCGAGGACCCGCCGCCGGACAAGATCGTCATCAAGGTCGCCACGGTGAACGGCTCGGGCTGCCCGCAGGGCACGGCCGCGGTCGCCGTCTCCGAGGACAACACCGCCTTCACCGTGACCTACAGCGACTACCTCGCCCAGGCCGGCGGCAACTCCGACCCCACCGCGTTCCGCAAGAACTGCCAGCTCAACCTGATCGTCCACGTGCCGCAGGGCTTCACCTACGCCGTCGCCAGCGCCGACTACCGCGGCTTCGCCGCGCTCCAGTCCGGGGCGAGCGGCACGCAGAGAGCGTCGTACTACTTCCAGGGCTCCTCGAACACGGTCTTCAAGAACCACCCCTTCGCCGGCCCCTACAACGACAACTGGCAGGCCACCGACACCACGGACTGGGCCCAACTGGTCTGGGCGCCCTGCGGAGTCCAGCGCAACTTCAACATCAACACGGAGCTCCGCGTGAACGCCGGGACGCAGTCGCCCGCCAAGGTCAGCTTCATGACGATGGACTCGACGGACGGGGACATCAGCACGGTGTACCACCTGGCGTGGAAGGAGTGCCCGGAGTCGTAGCGACGTACCCCGGTGGCCCCCCGTGAGTGGCGGGGCCACCGTCGGTCAGTTCGCGACGTGCGTGAGGAAGTCGGCCCAGGCGTCGGAGGAGAGGGCGAGTTGAGGGCCCTGCCTGTCCTTGGAGTCGCGGACGTGGATGGTGGCGGGGCAGGTGGCGACCTCGACGCAGTCGCCGGAAGCGCTGCTGCTGTAGCTCGACTTGCGCCAGGAAAGGGCGACTTCTACGCAGTCGTCGCCGGAGCCGCTGCTGTAGGTGCTCTTGAACCAGGCCAGTTCGCCGGTGCTCATAGGTCTCCTCGCATCCGCTGCAACAGGCTCAATGAGTCCGGGATGGTGAGAGCCTGTGAGCGCATCCTGGCATAGCGCTGTTGGAGCACACTGACCACTTTCCGGTCGGAGATCAGCTGGCCGCTCAACTGCCCCTCGTTGTAAGCGAACCACTGGTTCTCCGGGGTTTCCAGCAGGCGGATGGGGCCGTGCAGTCCGGCATGCGACTCCCGCTCCAGCGGCATGATCTGGATCTCGACGTTCCGCAGCTCGGAGACCTCCAGCAGGTGATCGATGAGCTCCCGCGTAGTTTCCCTCCCGCCCGTGTGGCGAAGAAGCAACTGCTCCTCGATGATGAAGCTGAACGCGGTGTTGGGCCGTTCCCGCAGCAGTCGTTGCCGTTCGGCCCGAGCCGCCCACTGGGCCTCGATCTGCTCGTCCTCCAGCGGCGGCAGCTCATCGGCGAAGAGCTGCCGCGCGTACGCCTCTGTCTGCAACAGACCCGGAATCAAACGGCATTCGTACGTGTACAGGGTGATCGCGGTCGCCTCCAAACGCGCCCACCGCCGAAACCAAGCCGCCAACCCCGGCTGGCGGGCCAGCGTCGGCAACGCCTTCCGCAACACCCCGGTGTTCCCCAGCACCTCCTCCGCCCGGTCCACGAACGTCGGATCCGGCATCCGCCTCCCCAACTCCACCGACGCCACCGTGTGTTTGGAGAACCGCACCAGGTCCGCGAACTCCTCCCGGCTCAGTCGCGCGTGCTCACGCAACGCCTGGACGACCGCTCCGAACGTCCGCAGACTGTCGGACGACTCCGGCTCGCTCCCGCCCGCGCCCACCACTCCATCGACCACCACCGGTCACCTCCCGCACACATGGTCACGGGCAGTCACCAGTACTGTCCAGTCCGTGACCGCGTACGCTCGCGCAGCGTACGCGCCGCCGACCTGGTGAAGTGGCCCTCACGCCCGCCAGATTGGGCGCATGACCACACCCCCCACCGCTCAAGGCCCCGTCACCGTACGTATGTTCACCCAGCGCCTCAGTGCCACGCCCCGCGGCGCCCGCCTCGCCCGGCACCTCGCCCTGAACCAGCTCGACGCCTGGGGCGTCCCGCACGGCAGCGACCCCTCCGACGCCGTGGCTGTGATCGTCGCCGAACTGGCCGCCAACGCGGTGACCCACGGGCGCGTCCCGGGCCGGGACTTCGAGCTGCGGCTCGCGCTCGTGACCGGCAGCGTGCGTGTGGAGGTCACCGACACCCGCGCGGAACCACGTCCGCCCGCCCCCGGCGACGTACGGACGCCGAGACCGCTCGACGAGGGGGGCCGCGGCCTGCTCCTCGTCGACGCGCTCGCCGACCGGTGGGAGGTGGTCGACCGGGAGCCGCCGCCGGGCAAGACGGTACGGGCCGAGGTGGACCTGCCGCGGTGGCTGTCGCTGGTGCAGGGCGTGGGGGACGGCCCCGGGTGACCGTACGTCCGGACGTACGGTCACCCGGGACGCGTCGGGGCGTCAGCTCTGCTCGACGCCCAGCGTGAGCGTGCCGGCGTAGCCGGCGGACGGTGAGCTGCCCAGGGCGGTGAGGGTGAGGAGGCCGGACGCCGCGCCTCCCTCGTCGTAGATGGAGTCCTGGGCGAGGGTGGTGCGGGGGACCGTGTTGGCCGAGTACGGCGAGAGGGCGCCGACCCGGGCCGTGATCGTCTCGTCGAAGAAGAGCTGTCCGGTGTGCAGCTCCTGGCCGCCGGTGAACGAGCCGTCCGAAGTGAGGGTGACGTCCGTGTGCACCTTGATGTGGATGTGCACGCAGCGGCCGCGGTACCAGCCCGGGTAGACGGTGGTGATGCTCGCGACGCCGCTGGAGTTCGTCAGCACACCGCCGCGCAGGAAGGTGCCGTTGTCGGGCTCGCTGTGGCCGTTGTTGCCGACGAAGCCGGAGTACTCGCCGAGCGCGTCGCAGTGCCAGATCTCGACGAGGGCGTCGCTCAGGGGCACGCAGGTGTCGTCGTCGACGACGGTGAGGGTCAGCCGGAGGGGGAAGCCGGTCTTGTCCTCGCTGATGTCGGAGCGGACGTACTGTCCGTCGAGGTAGTAGGGGCCTTCGGTCATCTCCTTGGTGAGCGTGCAGACCGCCGCCGCGGCGGCAGGAACTGCGGTGGCCGTGTCGGCCGTGGGCGCTTCGGGCGCGGCGGCGCCCACGGCGAGGGTGGCGGCGGTGGCGCCGGTGGCGATCAGCACGGTGCGACGCCCGACCTGGTGGGCTGCTTCAGCTCTGTTGTCCACTGGGGTGTCTGTCATGGACACGGCACCGTAGAAGCGGATCCTGTCGGTCGGCTGTCAGTCGGGTAAAGCGACGATCCGTCAAGTCTCTTGTGGGACAGCCCGTCCGGAGGGGGTGGGGCGGGGTAGCGTTATGTCCTAAAAGGGTGAAAAGCGGCAATAGGTTCGCAGGATTCGAAAGGTTTGCGAATGGGAGTACGAATGAGGCTGACCGGACGCGTCGAAAAGCGCATCGCCAAGGACTTCCCCGGCCGGGACGGCCAGGTCGTGGAGGAACTCCTCGCCGAACTCGTGAGCCACCTGACCGAGCGCGGCGACCGCGAGGACAAGGAACGCATCGCCGCCGCGACGCTCCTCTGCAGCCGCGGAAGAATGGACCGCCTCCTCGACGCCCTCCAACTGGCCAAGGAGGACACCCGGGACGTCCTGGTGGGGGCCGGGCTGGCGGACGCCGGGTGGAGGGAGCAGTTGGAGGCGGACTTCGGGCCAGGGGTGTGAGAAGGGCGGGGGGAGGGATCGGCCGGCCGAGGGGCGCGCGCGGCAACGGCCGGTCTGTTTCGCGCTCGCGCCTGCGTCGTGCCCGGTCGACGCCGAGGCGATGCCGCGCCCGGCCCTGAACCGGGCGAAGACCGTCCGCGCACCGGGTACGCACAGGTTTCCCCCAAGGGCGCTTCAGGTCGGCCATGGAGTTTGGTGCTCATGTATGGACACGGACACCGACCACGTACCCCCGAAACCGAGCGCAGCCGCCGCTGGTTCATGAACAAGGCGCTGCTCACCGGTGGTGTCGCCGCAGTGGCGGCCATGACCGGCTGCTCGGCGGGCTCCTCCGACACGGCGAGCTCCGCCTCGTCCTCCGCCGCCCCGAGCGGCATGCCCTCGGGAGGCCCCGCCGGAGGCGCCGGCGGCATGGGCCCGGGTGCCTCCGAGGTGAAGTACGCCGACTTCGTGGGCGTCACCACCGACGGCAAGGTCGTCGACGACCTGTACTCGATCCACTCGACGGACGTCTCCACCGACAAGCTGGTCAAGGCCGCGCAGGCCTTCCTGGACGGGCTCACCTCGAAGGAGCGCAAGGCCTCCGTCTTCGACGTGGACGACGACGAGTGGCTGGCCTGGAGCAATGTCGACGGGTACGCGCGTGAGGGCGCCCGGATGGGCGACCTGACCGAGAAGCAGCGCAACCTCGGCTACGCGCTGCTGGGCGCGGCCCTGTCCGCCGACGGGCTCACCCAGACCCGCAACATCATGAAGCTCAACGCGTACCTGGGCGACTACAACGGCGGCAACAAGGAGACGCTCACCGAGGGCCACTACTACTTCACCTTCATGGGCACCCCGTCGACGACGAAGCCCTGGGGCTTCCAGTACGAGGGCCACCACGTGGCCATCAACTACTTCGTGCTGGGCGACCAGGTCGTCATGACGCCCACCTTCATGGGCTCCGAGCCGACGTCCGCCACCTACAAGGGCGAGAAGATCACCCTCTTCAGGCCGGAGACCAAGGCGGGGCTCACGCTCCTGCGCTCCCTGACCGCCGCGCAGCGCAAGAAGGTGATCTCCTCGGAGACCAAGGCCGGCGACAACATGAAGGCCGGTGCCGGCCAGGACAACCTCAAGCTCGCCTACCAGGGCCTGGCCGCCTCCGGGTTCACCGGCACCCAGCGCGACCATCTCCTCGACCTGGTCCGGGTCTACGTCGGCAACCTGGCCGACGCGCAGGCCGCGGTGAAGATGAAGGAGGTGGAGGAGCACCTCGACGACACGTACTTCTACTGGATCGGCGAGACCGAGGACTCCTCCGCCTTCTACTACCGCGTGCACAGCCCGGTCGTGCTCATCGAGTACGACGCCCAGTCCCCGATCGCCTACGGCAACAAGGACGGCGGCGACAGCGGCGGCATGGGCGGCCCCGGCGGCGGCACGCCCAGTCAGCAGCACATTCACACCATCATCCGCACGCCCAACGGCGGTGACTACGGCGTCGATCTCCTCAAGCTGCACCTGGAGAACGACCACTGAGGCTGCGCGGACCATTGACGCGCGAGGGGTTCGATTCTACGGTCCGTCCGAGGTTCTGATCGGTGATCGAAATACCGAACGAACACCGGACGGACCGTACCCCCACGCAAGGAGGATCCACGTGAGCCGCACCTCCCGTACCTCCCGTACCTCCCGTACCTCCCGTACCTCCCGTACCTCCCGCAGAACCGCACTCCTCGCCGTCCCCGCGGCCGTCCTGCTCGCCCTGATCCCGAGCAGCGCGTCCGCGTACCCCAACCCCGGCCGGGTCACCGGCGACATCGTCGTCCACGACCCGACGATGGTCCGCAACTCGTCGGGCCGCTACCTGCTGTACGGCACCGGTGGCGGCCTCGGCTACAAGACGTCCACGGACCGGACCGCCTTCGCCGCGGGCGCCGACGCCTTCTCCGTCAAGCCGAGCTGGTGGTCGTCGTACGCCACCGAGGCGTGGGCGCCCGACATCTCCTACCACGGCGGCAAGTACCTGATGTACTACGCCGTCTCGACCTTCGGGTCCAACAAGTCGGCCATCGGACTGGCCGGTTCGACGACCGGACTGCCGGGCTCCTGGACCGACTACGGCACCGTCTACACCTCCACCACCTCCAGCGACTACAACGCCATCGACCCGAACCTCTTCGTGGACGACGACGGCAAGTGGTGGCTGTCCTTCGGGAGTTGGTGGACCGGTCTGAAGATGATCCAGATCGACCCCTCCACCGGGAAACAGCTCTCCTCCAACACCACCCGGTACTCGATCGCCTCCCGCCCCACCGGCACCAAGGCCGTCGAGGCGCCCTACATCGTCAAGCGGGGCGGCTACTACTACCTCTTCGCCTCGTACGACACCTGCTGCGCCGGCACCAGTTCGACGTACAAGGTCAAGGTCGGCCGCGCCACCAGCGTCACCGGGCCGTACTACGACAAGAACGGCGTCTCGATGATGAACAACGGCGGGACGCCCGTGCTGGAGTCGCACGGCAGCATCGTCGGGCCCGGCGGACAGTCGATCATGAACGACTCCGACGGGGACCTGATCGTCTACCACTACTACGACGGCAATGACAACGGCACGCCCAAATTGGGCATCAACCTTCTGAACTGGAGCAGCGGATGGCCCGTCGCATACTGACCCTGCTGGCAGCGTTGCTGCTGGCCCTCTCGATCGGGCAACCCTCGGCGAGCGCGGCCTCGTTCGCCAATCCGGTCAAGGCGCAGAAGGGCGCCGACCCCTGGATCTCGTACTACAACGGCAACTACTACATGGTGACGACGAGCTGGACCGACGTCATCACCATGCGCAAGTCCGCCACCCTGGCCGGGCTCGCCACCGCGCCCAACATCCAGGTGTGGAAGGGCGATTCGGCGAGCAGATGCTGCAACATCTGGGCGCCGGAGATCCACTTCCTCAACGGCCGCTGGTATCTGTACTACGTCGCCGGGCAGAACGTCTCCGACTACAACGCGACCCAGCGGACGCACGTCCTGGAGAGCGCCGGGTCCGATCCCACCGGGCCCTACACCTACAAGAACCAGCTCAACTCCGCCTGGATGCTGGACCCGACGGTCGCCACCATCAACGGCCAGCTGTACCTGTTCGGCAGCGCGAGCGGCGGCACGCAGAACCTCGTCGCCGCCCGTATGTCGAACCCGTACACCCTCGCCACCGGCTTCTCCACCATCTCCACACCGACCAACTCCTGGGAGACGTCCGGCGGCACGGTCAACGAGGGGCCGGAGATCCTCCAGCGCGGCGGGAAGACCTTCCTGATCTACTCGGCGAGCGGCTGCTGGACCCCCGACTACAAGCTCGGCCAGCTCACGCTCACCGGGTCCGATCCGCTCTCCGCGTCCTCCTGGACGAAGAAGTCCACGCCGGTCTTCCAGCGCAACGACGCGAACGGCGTCTACGGTCCGGGCCACAACGGCTTCTTCACCTCGCCGGACGGCACCGAGAACTGGATCGTCTACCACGCCAACGACTCCGCCTCCGACGGCTGCGACAACGGGCGTACGACCCGGGCGCAGAAGTTCACCTGGAACGCGGACGGCACACCGAACCTCGGTACGCCCGTCCGGCTCGGGACGAGCATGACCGGCCCGTCCGGCGAACCGTCGACCGCCTCGACGACGTACACGATCACGAACCGCAACAGCGGCAAGTGCCTTGACGTTGCCGGGAGTTCGACGGCCGACGGCGCCAACGTGCAGCAGTACACCTGCAGCGGCGGCAACAACCAGAAGTGGCGGATCGAGGACCAGGGCGACGACACCAGCCGGCTGGTGAACGTGGCCACCGGCAAGGTGCTCGACACCGCCGACTGCTCGTCCGCCGACGGTGCCGACCTGCGCCAGTGGTCCTGGCTGAACAACACCTGCCAGCGGTTCCGGTTCGTCACCACCGACAGCGGCTACGTCAGGATCGTGAACCAGGCCACCGGCAAGGTCGCCGACGTCGCCGACTGCTCGACCGCGGACTCCGCCGACGTACGGCAGTGGTCGTGGCTGAACAACAACTGCCAGCAGTGGCGGCTGAACCCCGTGTAGGCAGTCCTTCGACGTAGGGTCCGGGCGCACCCGGGCCCTACGTCGGTCAACACTCCCGGGACGGCCCCTTCAGCCCGCCTGGCCCATCCCCGCCGCGTTGGGCCAGCTCTGGGCGTTGGGCCAGCCCGTCGCCGGGGCCGTTGTCAGGTCCGGTACGCCGGTCGGGGCGGTCATGCCGCGGACCTGGGCGGCGGTGAGGCCGCCCCGGGCGGGTACGCCCGGCGGGGTCTGGCCGGTCATCGCGGCGGCCGCGGGCACCGGCGCGCCCATGGGGGCCGGAGCGGGGGCAGGCGCAGGCGCCGGTACCGGAGTCGGGGCCGGGTAGCCGACCGGCTGTGGGGCTGCCTGGGCCACCGCCGGCATCGGCATCCCGGCCCCGAACGGCTGACCCGGCTGTGCGGTCTGGGCCGCGGCGGGCATCGGCATGCCGGCGCCGACGGACGGGGCGGACGACAGCCCCGGCGCGGCGGCCATGGCCTGAGCGGCAAGGCCCTGCATGCCGGCGCCGTTGGTGGCACCGACCAACCGGTCAACTGCCGCCGTACCCGAGCTGTAGCTGGTCCCTGTAGCCAGCTCGGGCACGGCGGCTCCCCTCCTGGTCCCGTAGAGCACCTGTTCCAGGCCGGACACCAGGCGACGCACGTCCACCTGGGGGCGCACCACGAGTCGCAGGAAGCGGCTTGAGGAGCCGATCTTGTTGCCGCACTCGCGGACGAGGATCCGGTGCTCGGTGAGCATCCGGTCCCTGACCACGGTGCCTTCGGCGCCCACGGGGAGGCGCACGAAGAGGAAGTTCCCCTGGGAGGGGTAGACGGTCAGGCCGGGCAGCGCGGCGAGCTGGCCGGCCATGTCCAGTCGGTCACGACGGACCTGCTGCAGGCTCTGCGCGTACTCGGCGCCGTGCTCCTTCAGAATGAACACCACGTGCTCCGCGAAGGAGTTGAGGTTCCACTTGGGGAGCATCGAGCGGATCCGGCCCGCCAGGGCCGGGTTGGCGACCAGGTAGCCGAACCGTATGCCGTGCAGACCGAAGTTCTTGCCGAGGCTGCGCAGTACGACCACGTTGGGCCGCAGCATGGCCTCCTGGACGACGCTCGGCTCGACCTCCGCGTCCGCGAACTCCAGGAACGACTCGTCGATCACGACCAGGTCCAGGTCGGCCATCGCGTCCATGAACTGCACGATCGCGTGCTTGTGCAGGAAGCCGCCGTCGGGGTTGTTCGGGTTGCAGATGACGGCGACCCGGGTGCCGCGGGCGCGGATGAACTCGGCGTACTGGGCGAGGTCCAGGGCGAATCCGCTGGACTCCTGGAGCGGGAACATGTCGACCCGCTTGCCGGTCTCCATAGGCTGGTCGGTCCAGCGGCCGAAGGTGGGGACGGGGATGGCGAGGGACTCGCGGACCAGCAGGTGGTCGATCCACGTGATGAGTTCGGTGGAGCCGTTGCCCATCGCCACGCACTGCGGGGGGAGTTGGAGCAGGCTGCACAGCTCGGCCGTGATGGTGTCGGCGCTGCTCGGGTAGTACGTGATGATGTCCCGCAGCCGGGCCGCCATGTCGTCGAACATGGCGGGGGTGGGGAAGTAGGGGTTGCAGGGGATACAGAAGTCGACCGGACCGGCCCCTTCGCCGCCCTCACGGGTCAGCGCCGCCATCGACGGGCTGTGCGCCGCGGTGCTGCGGAACAGCGAGGTGACGTTGTCAGCCAAGGGAGCCTCCGTAGGGGGCGGGCCCGGTGGGGACGACCGGGCCCGTCGTCTTGGGTGGCCCGCGCGGGGGAGCACGGGCCGCCCTTACATACGGAGGCTGGGGTGGCGCTGTTCAACCGCTGAGAAATCGGTAAGAACTTGTGCGCTACCTGTGAAGAAGGGTCACGCGTGGAACGAGTGCACCGTCGTGGTCCTGTACGTCTGCCCAGGCCGCAGCACGGTGGACGGGAACGACGGTTGGTTCGGAGAGTCAGGATAGTGCTGCGTCTCCAGGCAGAGGGCGTCGCCCTGGCGGTAGATGGTGCCGCCGCTGCCGACGAGGGTGCCGTCGAGGAAGTTGCCGGAGTAGAACTGCAGGCCGGGCTCGGTCGTCGCGATCTTGAGCGTGCGGCCGGAGGACGGGTCGTGGAGGGTCGCGACGTGCTCGGGCTGCGCCGTGCTGCCCTTGTCGAGGACCCAGTTGTGGTCGAAGCCCTGGGCGTGCAGCAGCTGCTGGTCGGCCTCGCGGAGGTGCTCGCCGATCGTCTTGGTCCGGCGGAAGTCGAAGGGGGTGCCCGCGACCTGCGCCAGATCGCCCGTGGGGATCAGACCCGAGTCGGCGGGGGTGTAACGCGCGGCGGCGATCTCCAGCCGGTGGTCGTGGATCGAGCCGCTGCCCTCGCCCGCCAGGTTCCAGTAGACGTGGTTGGTGAGGCTGACGACGGTGGCCTTGTCGGTGGTGGCCTCGTAGTCGATGCGCCAGTCGCCGTGCCGGGTGAGCGTGTACGTCACCTTCGTCGTGAGCGTGCCGGGGTAGCCCATCTCGCCGTCGACGCTCGTGCGGCAGAGGTACAGGCCGACGTCCGAGCCCTCGGTGAACGGCTCGATGTCCCACACGTGCTTGTCGAAACCCTGGGCGCCGCCGTGCAGGCTGTTGACGCCGTCGTTGACGTCCACCTGGTAACTCTCGCCGTCCAGGGTGAACCGGCCCTCGGCGATGCGATTGCCGTAGCGGCCGATCAGCGCACCGAAGTACGGGCTCTTGGCGACGTAGTCCTCGATGGTGTCGAAGCCGAGCGAGACGTTGGCGTACCGGCCCTCGCGGTCCGGGATCTCCAGCGACTGCACGATGCCGCCGTAGGAGAGGACCTTCAGACGGGTGCCGCCGTTCTCCAGCGCCCAGCTGTGGACCTGCGTGCCGTCGGCGAGCTTGCCGAAGAGCGATTTCACGGGCTTCCTGCCTCCTCCCATGGAAAGGGCCCCGCCTGCCGGCGGGGCCCTTGGATCCTGGCCGAGTCGGTTACGAACCGACCTTGCGCTTGTTCCACACGTCGAAGCCGACCGCCGCCAGCAGGACCAGGCCCTTGATGACCTGCTGCCAGTCGGTGCCGATGCCGACGAGGTTCATGCCGTTGTTCAGCACGCCCAGGACCACACCGCCGATGATCGCGCCGAGGACGGTACCGACGCCGCCGCTCATCGACGCGCCGCCGATGAAGGAGGCCGCGATGGCCTCCAGCTCGAAGTTGAGGCCGGCCTTGGGCGAGGCCGCGTTGAAGCGGGCGGCGAAGACCAGACCCGCCAGGGCCGCGAGCATGCCCATGTTGAGGAAGACGAGGAAGGTGACCTTCTTGTCCTTGACGCCCGACAGCTTGGCCGCGGGCAGGTTGCCGCCGATCGCGTAGATGTGCCGGCCGATGATCGCGTTGCGCATGAGGTAGCCGAAGCCGACGACCAGCACGCCGAGGATCAGCAGCACGATCGGGGCGCCCTTGTAGCTGGCGAGCAGCATCGTGACGGTGAGCACGGCGGCCACCAGCGCGACGAGCTTGAGCAGGAAGAGCTTGGCGGGCGGCACGTCGAGGGCGAACTCCTGCTGCCGCTTGCGGTCGCGGATCTCCTGGAGCACCACGAACACGATCACGGCGAGACCGAGCAGCAGGGTGAGGTTGTGGTAGTTGGTGTCCGGGCCGACCTCGGGCAGGAAGCTGTTGGCGACCTTCTGCAGACCCTCCGGGAACGGGCCGATCGTCTGGCCCTCAAGGAAGATCTCCGTCAGACCGCGGAAGGTCAGCATGCCCGCGAGCGTCACGATGAACGACGGAATGCCGAAATACGCGATGAGGAACCCTTGCGCGGCACCGGCCGCCGCTCCGATGGCCAGGCACAGCACCAGGGCGAGCGGCCAGGGGACGTCGTGGTTGACCATCAGCACGGCTCCCACCGCGCCCACGAACGCCGTCAGCGAGCCGACCGACAGGTCGATGTGGCCCGCGATGATGACGAGCATCATGCCGATCGCGAGGATCAGGATGTAGCTGTTCTGCAGTACCAGGTTGGAGACGTTGCGCGGCAGCAGCAGGTCACCGTCGGTCCATACGGCGAACAGCACCACGATCAGACCGAGGGCGAACAGCATGCCGTACTGCCGCATGTTGCGGCGCATGCCGTCCAGCATCAGCTGCAGCAGACTGTCACCGGTTGCCGAACCGCCCTTGCCGGGCGGCGCGGGGGCCGGCGTCTTGGCGGTCACGTCCGTGCTCATCGGGTTACCTCTTTGTCCTTTGTCATCTGACGCATCAGTGATTCCTGCGAGGCCTCGGCCCGCGAGAACTCACCGGTCAGCCGCCCCGCGGCCATCGTGTAGATGCGGTCACACATTCCCAGCAGTTCCGGCAGCTCGGAGGAGATGAAGACGACCGCCTTGCCCTGGGCCGCCAGCTGGTCGATGACCGTGTAGATCTCGTACTTGGCACCGACGTCGATGCCGCGCGTCGGCTCGTCCAGGATCAGCACATCGGGACCCGCGAAGATCCACTTGCTGAGGACGACCTTCTGCTGGTTGCCGCCGGACAGCTTGCCCACCGGCTCGAAGACGGTCGGCGCCTTGATGTTCATGGACTTGCGGAAGCCCTCGGCGACCTGCCGCTCCTCGTGCTCGTCGACCACTCCGCGCTTGGAGACCTTGCCCAGCGCGCTGAGCGAGATGTTCCGCCCGATGGTGTCGATGAGGTTGAGGCCGTAGTGCTTGCGGTCCTCGGTGACGTACGCGATGCCGTGCTTGACCGCCTCAGGGACGGACTTCGTACGGATCTCCGTGCCGTCCTTGAAGACCTGGCCGCCCGCGTACCGGCCGTACGTCCGCCCGAAGACGCTCATCGCGAGTTCGGTGCGGCCGGCGCCCATCAGGCCCGCGATACCGACGATCTCGCCCCGCCGCACGGCCAGGGACACGTCGTCGACCACCTTGCGCTGCTGGTCGATCGGGTGGTGCACGGTCCAGTTGCGGATCTCCAGGGCGGGCGACTGGCCCTCCTCCGGATGGTGCGGGGAGCGCTCCGGGAAGCGGTGCTCCAGGTCGCGCCCGACCATCCCGCTGATGATCCGGTCCTCGGTCGTCTCCGCGGCCTTCACGTCGAGCGTCTCGATGGTGCGCCCGTCCCGAAGGATGGTCACCGAGTCGGCGACCTTGCGGATCTCGTTGAGCTTGTGCGAGATGATGATCGAGGTGATGCCCTGCTTCTTCAGCTCCAGGATGAGATCCAGGAGTTTGCCGCTGTCCTCGTCGTTCAGAGCCGCGGTCGGCTCGTCGAGGATGAGCAGCTTCACCTTCTTCGACAGCGCCTTGGCGATCTCCACCAGCTGCTGCTTGCCCACGCCGATGTCGGCGACGCGGGTCTCGGGGTGGTCGGAGAGACCGACCCGGCGCAGCAGTTCGCTGGCGTGCTTGAGGGTGTCGTTCCAGTTGATGAGCCCGCGCGTGGCGTGCTCGTTGCCGAGGAAGATGTTCTCCGCGAGGGAGAGGTAGGGCACCAGGGCCAGCTCCTGGTGAATGATCACGATGCCGTGATGCTCACTGGCCCGGATGTCCTTGAACTCGCAGACTTCCGACTCGAAGAGGATCTCGCCCTCGTACGTGCCGTGCGGGTGGACGCCGGAGAGGACCTTCATCAAGGTCGACTTGCCGGCGCCGTTCTCCCCGCAGATGGCATGGACCTCGCCCTGCTGGACGGTCAGTGTGACGTCCGACAGCGCTTTGACGCCGGGAAAGGTCTTGACGATCGAGCGCATTTCCAGGACGGGTCCCGCCATGGTCGTGCCTTCCAATCACTAGGGGTGTGGCGGTTACTTGAGGTCGCTTTCCTTGATGTAGCCCGAGTCGACGACGACCTTCTGGTAGTTGGCCTTGTCGACGGCGACCGGCTCCAGCAGGTACGCGGGCACGACCTTCGAGCCGTTGTCGTACGTCTTGGTGTCGTTGGTCTCGGGCTTCTTGTCGTTCAGCAGCGCGTCGACCATGTTCGAGGACACCTTGGCGAGCTCACGAGTGTCCTTGTAGACGGTCATCGACTGCTGGTTCGCGATGATCGACTTCACCGAGGCGACCTCGGCGTCCTGACCGGTGACGACCGGCAGCGGCTTGCTCGCGGAGCCGTAGTCGTCCGACTTCAGCGCGGAGAGGATACCGATGGAGATGCCGTCGTAGGGCGAGAGGACCGCGTCGACCCGCTCGCTCTTGTAGGCGGAGGTCAGGATGTCGTCCATGCGCTTCTGGGCGGTGCCGCCGTCCCAGCGCAGGGTGGTGACCTGGGTCAGCTTGGTCTGGCCGGAGCGGACGACGAGCTGCTTCTTGTCGATGTAGGGCTGCAGGACGTTCATGGCGCCCTGGAAGAAGTAGCGGGTGTTGTTGTCGTCGTTCGAGCCGGCGAAGAGCTCGATGTTGAACGGGCCCTTCTTGCTGCCGTCCTTCAGGCCGAGCTTCTCGAGAATGTAGTTGCCCTGGAGCTCGCCGACCTTCTCGTTGTCGAAGGAGGCGTAGTAGTCGACGTTCTCGGTGCCGAGGATCAGGCGGTCGTAGGAGATCACCGGGATGTCGGCGTCCTTGGCCTGCTGGAGCACGTTGTTCATCGACTTGTTGTCGATGGCCGCGATGATCAGCGCCTTGACGCCCTGCGTGATCAGGTTCTCGATCTGGGAGACCTGCTGGTCCGGGTCGTCCTCGCCGTAGACCAGCTTGGTCTTGTAGCCCTTGGACTCCAGGTTCTTCTTGACGTTGTTGCCGTCGGCGATCCAGCGCTCGGACGACTTGGTCGGCATCGCGATGCCGATGGTGGCGCCTTCGGAGCTGCCGGAGCTCTCCTCGCTACCGCCCTCGCCGCTCTGGCCGCAGGCGGACAGGGTGAGCGCGAGAGAGGCGGAGGCGGCTACGGCGGCGAGTGCGGCTCGGCGAGTACGCATGATCATCATCCTTGATGCTTGGGACGGGCTCGGTCTGGCGGTGCGGGGACGCTGGGTGGCGCGGTGCGGGGTGGGACCGAGGAGAAGATGTGTTGGATTGTGTGTGACTGCGTCTGCTTTTGTGAAGGGGCGTTGTCCGGAACGTTATGAGGGCGTATCGAACCGGTGCAGTGCGCCAGGCAGCCGTGAGCCGAGCGGGGCCATGTCGTCGCCCACTCCGTGCCGTGCCAGCAGGTCCAGAGCGAGCCGGCCGCGGCGCACTCTTTCCCGGGCGGTGTTCAGGGTCACGTCGCGCATGTGGTGACCGTACGGGTAGATCGCCGGGGCCTTGGACAGGCCGAACTTCAGGTAGAGCGGCGCGCCGCGCCGGATCAGCTCGGCGACCTCGTACATCCGCACGTAACCGCCGAGATCGTCGGGGGCCTCGATGTACATGTCCATGGGGGCGGCGGAAATCCGCCGGATCTCGGTGAGGTGATCGAGCGTCAGATCGCTGGGCACGTTGATCGAGTCGCCGCCCAGGTTCTCGTACACGGCGTACGCGGCCGGGTTGACGGGCCCGATCAGGGCGCTCACCTTGAGAGTCGTGTCGGCCGGGATGATCCCGGCCCGGCGCGCCCGGTGCAGCGTCCACAGCACGCCCTCGTCGGCGACGAGGAGGCACTTGACGCCCAACTCGGTTGCGCGGACGGCGTCTTCGACGCACCCGGCGACCGCGTCGTGGCCGCGGGCCCGCAGGCCGCCGCCGCGCGAGTCGGTACGGGTCGAGCCGCCGATGTCCCAGGTGCCGCGCGGGCCGGTGAACAGGCAGAGCTCGATGTCGCGCTCACCCGTCGCCTCGACCATCTCGGTGATCTCGGCGTCGGTCAGCATCCACACGCCGCTGCCCTGGCTGATCCGGTGGATCGGCACATCGAGGCGCGAGGCTTCCTTCAGGACGACGGCCAGCGCTTCGGGGCCCTCGCACGAGGGGATCTCGGTGCGCCAGCGGCCGCCGCCGGGGAAGGTGTGCGGCGAGGCGTCGGCGGGGTCAAGGGCAGGTGCGCCCAGGCCGAGGGAGGTGAGTGCCTGCTCACCGGGCCTGCGGGCTGCCGTGGCGGAAGCGTCGGTCACTGGCTGTCCTTCTGTTTGATATTTCGGACGAGGTTCGCGGCTCAGCGCGTGCGGGGCTTGGTGTACGCCGGTACGGGGGCCGTCAGGTTGCCCGCGTACCGGCGTACGTCTAGGGGCGGAGCAGCACCTTGCCCACCTTCGGATCGCCGGACCCCACGAGCTCGATCGCCTCGGGGAACCCGTCGAGCGGCAGCTCGTGCGTGACCAGCGGCAGCGGATCGAGCAGTCCGGCCCCGAAGACCCGCACCGTGTGCGCCCAGGCATCCGGCGGTGCTCCGAAGACGGTGTGCACCTCCAGCTGGCGTACGACCAGGTCGGTCGGGTCGAGACCCTCGGCGCCCGGCGCCGGGATGCCCGTCAGGACCAGGCGGCCGCCGCGCCTGAGCAGGGAGGCGGCGGTGCCCGCGGCGGACGCGGACCCGGCGGTCTCGATGACGACGTCGAAGTCGTCGGGGAGCGGCTGGTCCTTCGTACGGAAGTCGGTGGCACCGAACTGGCGGGACAGCGCTTCGCGATCGGTGCGCGTGCCGACGACCAGCAGCTCCGCCGGGGAGCCCGCCTTCAGGAACTGGACGGCGAACATGCCGAGGGTGCCGGTGCCGACGACGGCCACCCGCTCACCGGGCCGGGCGTTCGCCTTGATCGCGGCGGCCGCGATGCAGGCGGCCGGCTCCAGCAGGGCCGCCGCCGTCAGGTCGGCGTCGTCCGGCAGGGCGTGCAGCAGCCGGGCGGGCAGGGTGAGGGTGGTGGCCATCGCGCCGGGCTGCGTGAACCCGGTCTCCTCGTACCCCGCCGTGCACAGGGTGGTCTCGCCCGCGTGGCAGCGGTCGCAGACCTGGCAGTTGCGGAAGCCCTCCCCCACGACCTTCCGGCCGACGAGGGACTCGGGGACGCCGGCGCCGACCGCTTCGACGGTCCCGGACCACTCGTGGCCGGGGGTCAGCGGGTAGCGGACGTATCCCTCGGGCCGGTTGCCCTGGTACAGCTCGCGGTCGCTGCCGCAGATGCCGACGGCGTGGACGCGTACGAGCGCCTCACCGGCCTCCGGCTGCCTGGGCTCGTGCGAGATCAGCCGGTGCTCGCCCGGCGACTCGACGACGACGGCCGTGCTCACTTGCCGCCCTTCGGCTTGCGCTGCTCCCAGCCCTCGGCCCACAGGTCGAACCGGGCCTGCTGCTGGGGGAACTCGGCGGCGGCGTCGACGTCGAGCTCGACGCCGAGACCGGGAGCGTCGGAGAGGTGGAAGTACCCGTCGATGACCTGGGGCGCGCCCTTGACGACCTTCTTGATCTCCGAGTCCGCGAAGTCGTTGAAGTGCTCGAGGATCTTGAAGTTCGGGGAGGTGAACCCGACCTGGAGGGAGGCCGCCGTGAGGACCGGGCCGCCGACGTTGTGCGGCGCGACCAGCATGTAGTGCGTCTCGGCGGTGGCGGCCAGCTTCCTGGTCTCCCAGATACCGCCGATGTGGCCGACGTCCGGCTGGATGATGTCGACGGCCTGGCTCTCGAAGAGCTCACGGAACTCGATGCGATCGTGAATCCGCTCACCGGTGGCGACCGGGATGTCCACCTTGGCGGCGACCTTCTCCAGGGCCTTGAGGTTCTCCGGCGGGACCGGCTCCTCCAGCCACGCCGGCTTGAAGGGCGCGAGGTCCTTCGCCAGCCGGACGGCGGTGGCGGGGGAGAAGCGGCCGTGCATCTCCAGCATCAGCTCGGCGTCCGGCCCGATGGCGTCGCGCACGGCCTCGATGAGGGAGACGGCGTACAGGCTCTGCTTGTGGTCGAGCTCGAAGTGCCCGGTGCCGAAGGGGTCGATCTTGAGCGCCTTGTAGCCGCGCTCCATGACCCCCGTGGCGGCCTTGTGGTAGGCCTCCGGCGTCCGCTCGGTGGTGTACCAGCCGTTGGCGTACGCCTTGACCTTGTCGGTCACCTTGCCGCCCAGCAGCTGCCAGACCGGCACGCCGAGGGCCTTGCCCTTGATGTCCCAGCAGGCCATCTCGATGACGGCGATCCCGGACATCACGATCTCGCCGGCCCGCCCGTAGTCGCCGTACTTCATGCGTCGGACGAGGTCTTCCGTGGCGAACGGGTCGGAACCCAGAATGTGATTGGCCTCGGCTTCCCCCAGGTAGCCGATCAGCGCGTCGGTGTGACCCAGCATCCGGGTCTCGCCGACTCCCGTGATGCCCTCGTCGGTGTGGACCAGGACGTATGTCAGGTTGCGCCACGGCGTCCCGACCACGTGTGTGCTGATTCCGGTGATGCGCACGGCAGTCGCCCCTTGCTGCTTTGTCTCTGCTTCGTCGGCTCACTTTTGCGTGTGTTCGAAATTTCGTCACACGTTCGAAATGCTGACGTGACAGTAAGGATGGGGTGAGGCGAGTGTCAATGGGTCCAGCACATAACAGTTTCGACACTGCTTTCGACAGTACTTTCGGAGATGGTTTCGGCGCGATGGGGGCGGAAGGTGTCGGGTGGCCCGGATGTCGCAGGTTGGCGGGGAAAGGCCGGCCCGGGCGCGACATTCCGCGCCGGACGGCGCGGTTCCCTACACAACTTTCACAGCTGTGACTATGAACGCCACCTGAGAGGAACTTAATCTTCCCGCGTCATGGACTACTGCCTCCCGTGCCGACGGCACCTCAACGGCGCCCTCGCCTGCCCGGGGTGCGGATCCGCGGCCGAAACCCTGCGCGCGTACGCGACGCAGCCGCAAGCGCCGGTCCAGGCGGGGGTGGCGCCGGGCGGGGCGTACCAGGAGTACGGAGCCGACGCGGCGCACGGTGCCGGGGCGTACGGCGCCGGGACGTATGACGCTGGGACGTATGACGCCGGGACGTATGGCGGCGGCTACGCGGAGAACGGCCGTACGGGTGCCTACGGGAGCGCGGACCCGGCCGATGCCTACGGGGGCGGCCAGGCCGCCACGGAGTACGGAGACGGCCACGGAGGCGCCTCGTACGGGGAGGCCGGCGAGAGCGGCGACGGCGACACCGGTCCGGTGGAGGCCGAGGCGGCCGCCGACCGGGCGGAGGCGGTGACGGAACCGTCGGGCGGCCGGGCGGCACGCCGCCGGGCCCGGGGGCGCGGCGGCCGGGGCGCGGCGGCTTCCGAGGACCCCGAGGGGTATGACGACCGCCATGACCGCGAGGAGGACGACTCCGAGAGCGACGACGGTCCCGTGGGCGGATCGAGTCGACGCGATCGCAAAGCGGCCGCGCACCGGCGCCGCCGACGCCGGGCCCTGCTGATCGTCGCGGGCTTCGTGCTGGCGGCCGGCGGACTGAGCCTCGCGGAACTCGGCATGGACGCGCCGGGCTCCAAGCCCGAGCCCGCGGCGGCCGGCGGAGAGTCGGCGGAGGGCGGGGCGTCGTCGGAGGCGGGCGAGTCGGCCCGGCCGTCGACCGGTGCGGCAGGAGCGGGGACGGGCGCATCGCACTCCGCCTCCCCGGACGCGTCGGCCTCCCCGTCGGCCTCGGAGTCCTCGAAGGACGACAAGTCGAAGGACGGCGAACCCGACACTGAGGGGCAGTCCGCGACGGCGGGCACGGCCCCCGACACGTCCCCGACGACCTCGGACCCGACGCCCCCGGCCCAGTCCCCGGCCCCCACGTCGGACCCGACGACGTCGGACCCCACTCCCGACCCGTCGCCGTCGGAAACATGCAACCGGGTCTTGTGGTGGTGCAGCTGAGGTGTTCCGGGTTGTTCCGGAACCCCTGAGGCGTTCCGGGTTGTTCCGGAACTCCTTAGGCGTGACGCGTCGTTCCGGACCGCCGCGGATCTCGGCCGCCGGGCGAGCGCGGTGCCGCTCTGTGGGGACGCGCCCTCAGGCGCCCTGTTCCAGCATTCTCCGCAGCAAATCACGCAAAGCCAGCCGCTCCTCGTCCGAGAGTCCGGCCAGCGGCTCCCGCGCGAAGCGCAGTCCCTCCCGCAGCCCCCGGGCCACCTGCCGCCCCTCCTCCGTCGCGGCGGCCACCTTCACCCGGCGGTCCGCCGGGTCCGGCCGGCGCTCCACCAGTCCCCGGGCCTCCAGTCGGTCGACGATGCCCGTGACGTTGGACGGCTCACACTTCAGCTTCTGGGCCAGCTTCCGCATCGGCAGGGGTTCCAGCGACAGCAGGCTCAGTAGCCGCGCCTGCGCTCCGGTCAGCGCGTGTTCCGCGGCCGCCTCCTCGTAGTCCTCGTAGAAGCGCGCCACGACGTCACCGATGAGCTCGACCACCTCCATGGTCAGTGCGTCGGGTCGGCGGGTCTTCTCGGGTGTGGCCATGGAATCCAGGGTACCCGGTTACTTGACATCCTGAAATATTCAGGCGCATGGTTGTTTCAGGCACTGAAGTATTTTGAGGAAGGCCCGGTTCCATGTCCGACACTCCCACGCTCCCCTCCGTAAGCCGCGAATGGCGCCTGCTCAGCCGCCCCGTCGGCTGGCCCAAGCCCGAGGACTTCGAGCTGGCCGAGGCGGAGATCCGGCAGCCCGGTCCCGGCCAGGTGCTCGTGCGCAACGCGTACCTCTCCGTCGACCCGTACATGCGTGGCCGGATGAGCGCCGCCAAGTCCTATGTGGCCCCCTTCGAGCTGGGCAAGGCCATGCAGGGAGGCGCGGTCGGCGAGGTCGTCGCCTCCAACGCCGACGGCATCTCGGCCGGCGATCACGTCCTGCACTTCGGCGGCTGGCGCGAGTACGCCACCTTCGACGCCCAGCAGGCCGTCAAGGTCGACCCCGAGGCCGCCCCGCTCTCCACGTACCTCGGCGTCCTCGGCATGACCGGCCTCACCGCCTACGCGGGCCTCCTGCGCACCGCCGCCTTCAAGGAGGGCGACTCGGTCTTCGTCTCCGGCGCGGCCGGTGCCGTCGGCAGCCAGGTCGGCCAGATCGCCAAGCTCAAGGGCGCCTCCCGGGTCATCGGCTCGGCCGGTTCCGACGAGAAGGTCAAGCTCCTCGTCGAGGAGTACGGCTTCGACGCGGCGTTCAACTACAAGAACGGCTCGGTCGCCGAGCAGCTCCGCGAGGCCGCGCCGGACGGCGTCGACGTCTACTTCGACAACGTCGGCGGGGACCACCTGGAGGCCGCCATCGGGCGGCTGAACCGCGACGGCCGGATCGCGGTCTGCGGAATGATCTCGGTCTACAACAGCACCGAGCCCGTCCCCGGCCCCAAGAACCTCGCGCGCCTGATCCAGACCCGCGGCCGCATCCAGGGCTTCCTGGTGGGCGACCACTACGACCTCCAGTCGCAGTTCGTCCAGGAGGTCGGCCCCTGGGTCGCCTCGGGCGCGCTCAAGTACCGCGAGACCGTCGTCGAGGGCATCGAAAACAACCTTGAGGCCTTCCTCGGCGTCCTGCGCGGGGACAACACCGGGAAGATGATCGTCAAGCTGTAAGCCTCCCGCATCTTCCCTGCTGTTTTCGGCATGCGGTAACTTCTTTCCGAAATCCGTCGGGGTCGTGGGCGCGAGCCCCGGCGGACCGAGGAGGAGGACAACCGCATGCCCAGCAGCGCCATCCGACGTTCTGACGTCCTGTACACCGCCGTCGCCACCGCCGAGAACGGTCGCGACGGCCGGGTCGCCACCGACGACGGCACGCTCGACCTCGTCGTCAACCCGCCCGAGGAACTGGGCGGCTCCGGCTCCGGCACCAACCCGGAGCAGCTCTTCGCCGCCGGCTACAGCGCCTGCTTCCAGGGCGCCCTCGGCGTCGTCGCCCGCCAGGAGAAGGCCGACATCTCCGGCTCGACCGTCACCGCGAAGGTCGGCCTCGGCAAGAACGGCGACGGGTTCGGCATCATCGTCGAGATCTCGGCCGCCATCCCGAACGTGGACCCGCGGACCGCCCGCGACCTCATCGAGAAGGCCCACCAGGTCTGCCCCTACTCGAAGGCGACCCGCGGGAACATCACGGTGACGCTCGGCTGAGCCGTGCTGACGGCTCGTTCGCCCACGGGGCGCCTCGGCCGGTGTCGAGAGCCCGATCGTGCCCGGCCCTTCGGGCCTTCGCGCGATCGGGCCTCCGCGTGTTCGGGCTCTCGGCACCGGCGCGCCCCCACGGCTCTCTCGCGGCCGGCGCGTGGGGACAGCGGGCGTCGGCGCGCGCCCCCGCCGACTGCTGTTGCCTCCGATCAGCTCGCCAGCGCTGCGCTGTGCACCGCGCTCACCAGCCGGTCGTTCTCCGGCGCCGCCCCGCCCGGGAAGGCCATCCGCCGGCGCGTGTAGCCGTACGCCAGCCCGCTGCGCGGATCGGCGAAGGCCTGCGAACCGCCCGCGCCGCTGTGCCCGAACGTCCCGGCGCCCAGGAACGGATGCCACATGTCGGCCGTCGCCTGGAAGCCGAGCCCGTAGGACTTGTGCGCCCGGGCCACCAGGTCGTACCCGGCCGAATGGATCTGCCCCACCTCGGCGACCGTGTCCGGCTTCAGCAGCGGCGGTCGCCCGTCCACCTCGCTGATCGCCGCCGCGTACATCCCGGCGAGCCCGCGCGCGGCGGCGACCCCGCCCGCCGACGCCGGTCCCTTGGCGCGTACGGCACGGGAGTTGGCGTAGTCCACCAGGTCACCCGAGTCCGGGACGTGCTGGTTGAAGGCGATCGCGGAGAGCGTGTGCGGGCCGGTCGGCATCGAGTCGAGCAGGGCTTGTTGCGTCGCCGTGGGGGTCATCGGCTGGACCGGGCGGTAGCGGGGTTCCAGCGCCTCGGGCAGCCCCAGAAAGAAGTCGAGCCCGTACGGGGCGCGGATCCGCTCCTCGTACACCTCCTGGAGCGTACGACCGGTGGCGCGCCGTACGACCTCGCCGGTGAGCGCGCCGATGACGAGCGCGTGATAGCCGAAGGCCGTGCCCGGCCGCCAGAACGGCCGCTGGTCGGCGAGCCGTTCGGCGACCGCCCGGTCGTCGGCCAGCTCCTGCGGGGAGAACCCGGCGTCGAGCCCGACCAGGCCCGCGCGGTGGGAGACCAGGTCGCGCAGGGTCAGCGCACCCTTGCCCTCGGCGCTGAACTCCGGCCAGTAATACGTCACTTTGCGGTCCAGTTCGAGCGTGCCGTCCTGCACGAGGAGCGCCACCACGAGGTGGGCGGCACCCTTGGTGGAGGAGTACACGCCGTAGAGGGACCCGGCGTCGGCGCCGTCCCCCGTCCACAGGTCGACGACCTTGCGGCCGTGCACATATGCGCACAACTGCCCTTCGTAGTCGGGCCGTTCCCCCGACACGAACGCGGTGAACTCCTCGTGCACCGCCTCGAATCCCTCCGCGACGATGCCGTGGATCTCCTGCGTCATCCGCTCTCCTCACCTGTACCGCCGCGCGCGTTGGCCACTGTGAACAGCGCGCGTGCGACCTGCGCGAATTCCCCCTTCGGATGGTCCCGGAAGAGGGGTTCGGTGCCGAACAGAACGGCCCCCGAGCTGCTGACGACCGAGGCCTGCCCGGCCGCTTGTGCGGGACCGCCGAAGCCGTCCTCCAGTGCCCGCCAGTGTCCGGAGACGAGCGGGTTCCCGGTCGCGTACCTCTGCTCCACCCGGACGTCCGGCCCGAGGTCGGTGAACCAGACGGGCGCGTACACGAACCCGTGGTCCGGCGCACCGGCCGTCACCGGTCCCGAATTCACTACCCGCACCACGCCGTTGGCGTCCCCGTTGCCCTCGACGGGTTTCGCGGCCACCAGCCCGGTGGCGGTGCCGAGGTCGGCTCCGGTGACACCGCGCCCGACGAGCCCGTGACCGGAAGCGAGGAACGCGTCGAGCGCCGTGCGGGCAGCCGCGTCGAGGGCGCCGCGGTCCAGCCCCGCCGACACGAACAGCACGTCCGCAGCCGACCAGTCGAAGCCCGAGTTCAGCACGGCCGTCGAGACCGGCGTGACCTCGAAGTTCATCTCCCGCAACGCGAACAGCTCGCCCGGCGTGACGGCCGCGGCCACCCGCAGCCGGCGCAGCTCGGTCGTGCCGGTCACCTTCGTCGCGTCGAAGACGACGTCGTACGTCCGTGCGGCAGCCGCCGCCTTCGCCCGCGCCGACGCCGGCACGATCGCGCTGCCGTCCGTGGACCGTCGCACCGAAACGCCTTGCTGGAGAAGGGAGTTGAGGGCCGCGACCTCCTGCGGGTCGTCGAGGCGCAGCCGCAGGTCGCCGCGCGGGGCGACGTAACCGACCGGCGCGGCCTCGTCGACGGCACGCAGCGCTACGCCCGTCAGACCGCCGGACGTCACCGGCTCGACCTCGGCGCCCCACAGGCGGCCCAGGCTCCAGCCCGAGATGTCGTACATCACCGAGACCTTGTCGCTGATGTCCGTCCCGTCGGCGAGCAGCACGTTCGCGAGCCCCCGCTTGGGCTGGTGCATGTCGACGACGTACGAGCCCTTCGCGTACGACCGTCCGGCGAGCCGGAAGGCGTGGGCGGCGCGGGTGACCCGGATGTCGTTGGCGAGGAGGTGGTCGACGAGGCGGGCGGCGGCGGTGGACCCGCCGGGGATGACATAGGCGCGCGGGAAGTTCGTGGTGTAGACGTCCTCCGGACCGATGCCCGGAACGCCCGGCACCGTCTCCTCCGAGACCGGCACCTGTGCCGCGCCCGCAGCCCCGCGCCGGAAGACCTCGATCTGGTCGGCGACGAGCGAAGCGCGGTGCCTGCGAACGAAGTCGAGAGTGGCCCGGATGGCGGCACCGGCCACGTCCACGTTGATCGCGGACCGGCGGCGCAGTTCGCTCTCCGGCAGGTTGTCGTAGGCCGCGTTGTTCACCGCCAGCGGGATCTCCACGGTGTGCGCGGCGACCGTGCCGTGGAAGGCCGCGTACTGCGGGGTGAAGATCGGCGGCCAGTCGTCCCAGCCCTCCTCCTGGTCCCGGAAGGGGATCTGCGCCGGCTGCACGCCGTCCTTCGCGGGCGTGTAGCCGAGGCCGTTGACGGCGGACTCCATGCCGAGGGCGTTGGCGTAGGTGTTCTTCAGGAAGAGGTCGTACTCGTAGTTCTCGCCGTGCGGGGGAGTGGTGGGCTCGATGAGCGTGCCGTTGACGTAGCCGTGCAGGTCGAGCATGACGGCCGGCTGCTTGTCGATCTCGATCTGGCGCATCGCCCGCACCTCGGGCTGCGAGGCGGTGACGAAGTCCCGGTTCATGTCGAAGCCGTTGGCGTTGGCGCGGGTGCCGGCGATACGGCCGTCCGGGTTGGCCGTGATGTTGAAGTAGAGGCGGCTGTGCCCGAGGAGGTCCTTCGTCTTCGCGTCGTTCGCGGTCGCGAGCTGCTCGATGAGCTTCAGGGAGGCGTCGGTGCCCTCCCACTCGTTGCCGTGGATGTTGTTGTTGAAGAAGACGGGTGCCTTGTAACCCGCCCTGATCGACGGGTCCTTGGCGGCCCTGCCCGGTGCGTTCTCGATCAGCTCCCGCATCCGCTCCTGGGCCCTGGCCTGGCGGGCGCTCTCCGGCGCGGTGACCGTCACGAGGTACAGCCGGTGCCCGCCGGCCGACCTGCCCGCGACCTCGACGCTCACCCGGTCGCCGAGCTGCTGGATCGCGTTCAGCTTCGGGGCGATCGCGTGGTACGGCGTGAGGCCGAGCTTGACGGACTTGTCGGCCGGGTTCTCCGGGTCGGGGGCGAGGACCTGCTCGCGCGGATAACCGTGCTCGGTGTCGGCCGTCGGGGCGGCCCGATCGGTCAGCGCCCGCTCGGCGGCGCTCTCGGGGGCGCGGGCGGCGTACTCGTCGACGGCGGGGCCCTCGCGGGTGACGGGGGGTTTCGGCTCCGCGGCGGCGGTGTGGGGGGTGAGCAGGAGCGAGCCCGCCGTGGTGACGGCGAGGGCGGTGATCAGAACAGGTCTCGCAGGAACGGTTCTCGTGGTGCGCACGCGTACCTCCTCCGGGGCTTCCTGAGATCGGTACGGCGAGGTGTACCTGTTCGACTCAACCGCAACAAGAGGGAGTCGGTGTCGCGGATGCCCCGGATGGCGCATCCCGAGGGGTGCGGAGTGGGCATGCTGAGGGCGGAACACCCAGGAGTTCGGCGCCGGCGCCGGCGTGTGAGGCGAGGAGAGAGCCCATGGCAACGATCCCTTCGCTCCCCAGCAGGGACGACGTACTGCGCATGGCCCGCAACACCAGCGACATCACCGGTCAACTCCTCGACACGGCCGGGAACATCACCAGAATCGCCATCAACACCTTCGACCCGCGTGACGGTTCGGGCAGCGAGGCGCTGCGCGTGCTGCGCGAGACCACCGCGGAACTGGCCGAGGCGAGCGCGTCCCCGCAGGCCCAGGAGGCGTTCTACCGGATCGTCGACACCCTGATGCGCCTCGGGACGTCCGGGGCGCCGCTGGCCGTGCACCCCGTGAGCGAACCGGCCCAGGCGCTGCTGACGGCCCTGGGCGACAGCCTCCTCCCCGTCCTGGACGCGGTGGAGCCGGCCGTGGAGGAGTTCGCGGCGGCGCTCGGCGACCTGGTCGAGGCGACGTCACCCTTGCTGCCGGCGGCAGCGGGCCTGGCCGCGGGGACGTTGCTCGCCCTCACCCCCGTGATCCGGGTGGCGGCGGAGGTGTTGCGCGACTCGTCCCCCGAACTCCGCCGCATCGCCGACGCCCTGACGGCCGCGCTGGCCCCGCTGATGCCGCTCCAGGTGGCCCTCGCGGAACGCGCGGCCGAGGCCGGCGCCAACGTGGCCCGGACGACGCTCGCCCCGCTGGCCGACCTCACGGAGGCGGCAGCGGCGACCACCAAGGCGGCCCGCCCGGTCCTGATCGCCGGCGAGGAACTCCTCGTCTCCGGCCTCGAACACCTCCAGCCGCTCCTCCTGACGACCGCGTCCCGCGCGGGGCGCTTCGCGCGGGACGCGGCGGTGCGGGTGTCGGCGGCGGTGTCGCCCGCGGCGGAGCGGGGTGTTGTGGTGGCCGTGTCTCCAGCGTGAGCGGGGTGCCGGAGCCCCGAAAAGGCTCCCGGATAGAGTTTCCCCATGCGCGATCTCGGGGCGGGATTCAAGTACCTCATGAGGGGCCAACGTTGGGTGGCCCGGCACGGCAAGCAGTTCGGTTTCGGCCTTCTCCCGGGCCTGATAACCCTCGTCCTCTACGCGGCGGCACTCGTCGCCCTCGCGCTGTGGGGCGAGGACTTCGTGGCGTGGGCGACTCCGTTCGCCGACGACTGGACGAGCCCGTGGCTCGGCCTCTTCCGCGGCTTCCTCACCGTCGTGCTGTTCGCCCTGGCACTCCTCCTCTCCGTCATCACCTTCACGGCGGTCACCCTCCTGATCGGCCAGCCCTTCTACGAGAACCTCTCCGAGAAGGTCGACCGGGACGTCTCGCCCGACGGCACCGCCCCCGAGTCCGGCCTGTCGCTCGGGCGCGAGCTGTGGATCTCGGCCCGTGACAGCCTCCGCATCCTCGTGCGCGCCGCGCTCTGGGGAGTCCTCCTCTTCGCGCTCGGCTTCATCCCGGTCGTCGGCCAGACGGCCGTCCCGGCGATCGGCTTCCTCGTCACCGGCTTCTTCCTCACCCAGGAACTCACCTCCGTCGCCCTGCAACGCCGCCGCGTCGAACTCCGCGACCGCCTCACCCTCCTGCGCTCGCGCAAGACCCTGGTCTGGGGCTTCGGCACCCCCCTCGCCGTGTCCTTCCTGATCCCCTTCGTCGCGGTCTTCCTGATGCCGGGCGCGGTCGCGGGCGCGACACTCATGGCAAGGGACCTCCTCGGCGAGGAGACCACCGAGGAGGAGACCACAGAGGACGCGGACAACCCCAGCCCGTACGGCGTCTGAGAACCCACACCCGCAGACACCGGCCCCCTGTCCCAGCCTGCCCGGCACTCGAGCACGAGCCCCTCCGAGCCGAACCGGGGTCGGGGGGCGCAGCCTCAGCGGGGTGCAGGGGTGCAGGGGTGCAGGGGTGCAGGGG
>NZ_LGDG01000263.1 GCF_001279775.1 Streptomyces sp. MMG1533
GCGAAGCCCACCCCGCGCCCGTCCGCCACCGCGGTCACGTATCCGCGGTACACGGCGCACCACCCCCACAAACGACCGGCCCACGGTGCCACGTCGCCGGTCACCTACGTCCTGCTCATCACCGTGCCCGCGGTGATCGCCGTCGCCGCGCTGCGGCCGCGCTAGTGCTGACCCTGGAGGCACCCCTTGCCGGAATGGCTTGTTCTCACCCTCGCGATGCTGGCCGTCTGCGTCGTGGTGGTCGCCATCACCTTCGTACGGCACCGCAGGGCGCCCGAGGACGAGGACCCCAGCGAGACGCCGGACGTCATCGAGTACATGACGATGTGGATCGGCGTGGTGTACGCCATCGTCCTGGGTCTGGCCATCGCCGGTGTCTGGGAGGCGCGCAGCGCGGCGCAGGACCATGTCCAGGCGGAGGCGCAGGCCCTGCACGAGATCTCGGAGCGGGTCCGGGTCTATCCGACCGACGTCCGTGACCGTATTCGGGACGATGTCAACGCCTATGTCGGACACGTCGTGAACACCGAGTGGGAGTCGATGGCCGACACCGGTCAGGTCACCGACCGGGGCACCGAGCTCCTGGAGCGGGTCCGCACGGACGTCACCGACTACGAGCCGCGGACCGACTTCGAGGCCCAGGCCTACCAGCCGGTCCTCGACCAGATGGCCACCGCGGACCAGGCACGCAACTCCCGGGCGGACTCGGCGGCGCCCACCATGCCGGGCGTGGTGTGGTTCGGGCTCATCGGCGGCGGGGTGGTCACCATCGGGATGATCTTCGCGCTGCAGATCCGGCGCACGCCACGCGAACTGGTCCTCGCCGGGCTGTTCTCCGCGCTGATCGCCTTCCTGCTCTTCCTGATCTGGGACTTCGACGCGCCCTACAGCCGGGGCATCACGGCGTCGGCCGACCCGTTCCTGAGTCTCTTCCCGGACGCCAAGCGCTGACGACGCCCACCGGTACCGCCGCTGACAGGTGCCCACCACAGAGTCGGCCGGGAGACGCCCGGCACGCCG
Organism: Streptomyces sp. MMG1533; assembly: GCF_001279775.1. Lineage (GTDB taxonomy): Bacteria > Actinomycetota > Actinomycetes > Streptomycetales > Streptomycetaceae > Streptomyces. The sequence goes on from NZ_LGDG01000263.1 coordinate 1,021, forward strand.
CCGTTGTCCCCCGGCCGCAGGAACGCGATCCCCTGAGCGGCCCACACGCTTGCCCCATTCGCGCGACTGCGATCGCGGAGACGCACACATGTTCCTAGCGTTTCGGTCATCGAGGTGCATTACCGGCGAAGCGGAAAAGGTCCGCAGCTGCTCCTCGGGGACCCGGAGGATTCATCATGCGCGCGATACGCGTGGCTTCGGCCGCACTGCTGGGCGTGAGCGCCCTGACCCTCACCGCCTGCGCCACCCAGGCGAGCGCCGAGACCTCCGGCTTCCGGGTCGCCGTCGTACCCACGACCATCGCGGCGGGCGGACAGGTGACCCTCCGCGCGACCGGCTGCGACCAGGACGTGTTCGTCTCCTCCGGCGTCTTCGACGACCTCACCATCCGCAGGACCCAGACGTCGGCCACGGCCATGGTCGACTGGGACGCCAAACCGGGCGCCATTTACGAGGTGACGTTCCACTGCGGCACCTTCTGGCAGAACGCGAGCCTCACCATCGCCGGCGGCCGCCCCATCCAGCCGACGCCGGTTCCGTTGACCCCCGACCGCGGTGTGCACGCCGGTGAGGGCGGCAGCTTCGCCGGGTTCGACCTCAAGGAGATCGGCCTGGGGGCCGCGCTCATCACGGGTTCGGTCGGGGCGGCGTACTACTTCTCCCGTCGCCGCACCGACGAGGACGGCGCCTGACGGCGCCGACCACGGCACGGGCCTTCGCCCCGGATCCCTGAAGGGACCGGGGCGAAGGCCCGTGCGGGTGCGATCCGGTGTCTCCGAAGGGGGGAGGTCAGACCGGTTTTTGAAGCTCTCGGGCCGTCAGATCCGCTTCTCGGTCCGACGGCGCATCCAGAACACGCCTGCGCCGACGACGGCCGCGGCCACGAGCCCGCCACCGATGGCGATGTCGGTCGGGGTCGCCCCGGTGGAGCTGCCGCCGCCGATACCGCCCTGGACACCGCCGATGACGGTGAAGGCGGCCGGGTTCGTCAGGGTCCGGCCGTTGCAGTTGACCGTGATGCTGTGCGAACCCGGACGCGCGTTGTCGTTGACCGTCGCGGTGCCCTTCGACGTCTGGTTGGCGCCGTGGATCGGCGTCAGCGTGGTGCTCGGGAACGCGTCCGAGGTCATGGTGCCGCCGGTGGGGCAGTCGTCGACGGTGACGGTCAGCTGCCCGCCGCGGGCGATGACACTGGGCAGGGCGACGATGTTGCTCGGGCTGACGCCCATGCCGTCCCGAGCGACGGCCGCGGGGGCGGCGAGCCCGAGAGCGGCGACGGCGGCGCCGGTGACCGCCAGGGCACGAGTAGTACGCATGTGATCCTCCGCGAGAGACGCCCCGGGAACCGTCCCCGGTCGATCGGCGAGAAAACGCCTCCCAGACAGACCCTCAGATGCCTGGCACGGAGCCGCATTTCGGGAATGGTCCGTCCTGGTGAGAGGACACGCCGAGCGATAAGCGCACAATCGGATATCTCCGCAGGTCACGGACCGTCAGAAAATTCCTGCCCGCGGCAACTCGGATGGCGCACCACAGGTGTCCGGGCCACCCGTTCGCGTCCGTCCCGTCGCCGGTTTCCCGCGCGGGACTTAGCGTTCTCGTATGCGCGAACAGACGTGGCGACGGCCGCGTCGAGAGGGGAAGTCGAATGTCTGCGTCCGAGCTGGCCGAACTGGCCGAAGAGGCGGAGCGGCGGAAGAAGCGCGCTCCCTGGGGCGTGATAGCGCTTGTTCTGCTGACCGGCCTCGCGCTCATTCGCAATGGCTCGGGAGAGTTCGACGTCGGGCCGCCGCAGCCCGCGTCGGCGGCCGCGGCGGACAGTCGCCTTCCCGACGGCGCCAGGGCACCCGATCCCCTCCCCTACTCCCTGCCCGACCGGGTCAGGCTCCCTGCGATCCAGGTGGACGCGCCGGTCATTCCGGTGGGCCTGGACGCGGACGGCTGGGTGGCCGCGCCGCCGCCGGAGGACCCGAACCTGGCCGGCTGGTTCACCGGCGGTGTCTCCCCCGGCGAGAAGGGCACCGCGGTCGTCGTCGGCCACGTCGACAACCAACAGGGGCCCGCCGTGTTCTACGGACTGGGGGCCCTGAAGAAGGGCAGTGGCGTCGAGGTCGCGCGCAAGGACGGAAAGACGGCCGTGTTCGAGATCTACGGCATCGAGGTCTTCGCGAAGAACGACTTCCCCGGCGACCGTGTCTACGGTTCCAAGGGCAGCCCCGAATTGCGGGTCATCACCTGCGGGGGCGGTTTCTCCAAGCAGAGCGGTTACGACGGAAACGTCGTCGCATTCGCCCGCCTGGTCGAGGTCCGCTGAGCGATCTCCGACCGGGCGGGCGGCGTATTCCGGTTATGTGTGCTGCCGTCGCGGGACGGTGATGTGGTAACCGGAATCGAGCAGTTGTGGCAGATATTCATGCAGCGCCCGGACACTCTGGGTGCGGTCGCCCCCGGCGTCGTGCGAGAGCACCACGACACCGGGGGCGGCGCCGTTCTCCACGCGCCCGACGATGGTCCGGGTGCCGGGGGTGGTCCAGTCGAGGCTGTCGACGGTCCAGGCCAGCGGTTCCATTCCGAGTTCGGCGCCGAGTTGGAAGGCGGCGCGGTTCCAGGCTCCGTAGGGTGCGCGGAACCACAGGGGCCGCTCGCCGTACGCCTCCTCGATGACGTCGCAGGTACGTTCCATCTCCGAGCGGATCCGCCCGCGGCTCAGGCGGGTGAGCATCGGGTGGGACCAGGTGTGGTTGCCGACGACGTGCCCCTCGTCGGCCATGCGGGACAGCAGGTCCCGGTTGCCGGCCGCCATCGCCCCGCACACGAAGAACATCGCGCGGACGTCGTACTTCGCCAGGGTGTCCAGGATGTCGGGGGTGAAGCGGCGGTCGGGCCCGTCGTCGAAGGTCAGCACCATGGAGCTGCCGCGTCCGGACACGCGCAGGAACGGCTCGCGCCGTACCAGGGTCCGGCCGGGCGCGGTCCGTGGCGGGCCGTATCCGGTCAGGGGCTGGAGGCGGTAGGCGGAGGGCTTGAGTGCGTGGCGCGCCCGGGGGCCGGAAGCGGGGAGGGCGCGCCGTACCGGCTCTTCGCCGTTGACCGCCGCCAGCACTCCGGCCGTGCCGGCCGCGCCGCAGACCGCGGCACCGGCGAGCAACGCCCGGCGCCGTGTGAACAGCCGTGTGAGCAACTGATCCTTCGTCATGACTCATCAGTCGCCCAAGGCGGACCCGGCGCACCGCAGCAACACCGGGGCGGCGGCACGATTCCACCCGCCCGGCCCATTCGCGGTGAACGCGGCCTCACCCGTCCCGGGGAGCACACCGTCAGCGGCGGCGCACCAGCGGGAACGGCAGCGTTTCGCGGATCGTCAGGCCTGTGAGGAACATGATCAGTCGGTCGACGCCGATGCCCAGGCCGCCGGTGGGCGGCATGGCGTATTCGAGAGTGTCGAGGAAGTCCTCGTCCAGTTCCATCGCCTCCGGGTCTCCCCCGGCGGCCAGGAGGGACTGGGCGGTGAGGCGGCGGCGCTGTTCGACGGGGTCGGTGAGCTCGGAGTAGGCGGTGCCGAGTTCGGTACCGAAGGCGACGAGGTCCCAGCGTTCGGCGAGCCGCGGGTCGGTGCGGTGCTGGCGGGTGAGCGGGGAGACGTCGGTCGGGAAGTCCTTGTAGAAGGTCGGCAGCTGGGTCCGCTCCTCCACCAGCCGCTCGTACATCTCCAGGACGACGTCCCCGCGCCCGTCGTCGGCGGTGTACGGCACTCCGGCGCGGTCGCACAGCCGGTGCAGGGCCGGTAGGTCGGTGTCGGCGTCGACCTCCTCCCCCAGTGCCTCGGAGATCGCGCCGTGGACCGTCCTGACCGGCCACGGCCCCGAGATGTCGTACTCCTTGCCGTCCTTGCGGGCCACGGGCGAGCCGAGGGCTGCGGTGGCGGCGCCCTGGATGAGGTCTCGGGTGAGGTCGAGCATCACGTCGTAGTCGGCGTACGCCTGGTAGGCCTCCAGCATCGTGAACTCGGGGTTGTGCTTGTAGGAGACGCCCTCGTTGCGGAAGGTGCGGCCCATCTCGAAGACCTTCTCCAGGCCGCCGACGCACAGCCGCTTCAGGTACAGCTCGGGGGCGATGCGCAGGTAGAGGTCGAGGTCGTAGGCGTTGATGTGGGTGGTGAAGGGGCGGGCGTTGGCGCCGCCGTGGATCTGCTGGAGCATCGGCGTCTCGACCTCCAGGTAGCCGCGCTCCAGGAGGCCCTGGCGCAGGGCCTGTACGGCGGTGGAGCGGGCACGGACCACCTCGCGGGCGTCGGGGCTCGCGACCAGGTCGAGGTAGCGCATGCGGACCTTGGCCTCGGGATCGGTCAGGCCCCGGCGCTTGTCGGGCAGCGGGCGCAGGCACTTGCCGAGGAGCTGCCACGAGGTGACGAAGACGGTGGGTTCGCCCTTGTCGCTCACTCCCGCCGGGCCCGTGGCAGTGATGTGGTCGCCGATGTCGGTGTCGGTCCTGAAGCGGTCCAGGCCGTCGCGCGTGAGGGCCAGTTGGTGATCCCCGGACCAGTCGCGCAGCGTGACGAAGACGATGCCGCCGAAGTCGCGCACCCGCATGATCCGCCCCGCGACGGTGACCCGCTCGCCTTCGCGGACGTCGGCGAGGGCGTGGGTGCGGGCCGGGACGCCCACCGGGTAGGGGTCGATGCCTTCGGCGCGCAGCCGGTCGAGGGTGCGGTGCCGGATGCGGACCTGTTCGGGCAGGTCCGCATCCGGTTCGGCCCCGGCCTCGTCCCCTCCGTCGAGGCCGAGCGCCGAGAGCGACGGCAGCCCTTCGGTGGTGGCCGGCCGCTGCCCGCCCTTCGGGTGCCCTTTTCCCCAGAGTTTGCGCAACGACGGCACGGAGACGAAGCCTTCGGCGATTCCGGAGGCCAGGCCGATGCGGGCGAGGGCGCCGGTCTCGCCGTAGCAGATGAAGCGCGGGTACCAGGCGGGGCGGTACTTGGCGTTGGAGCGGTAGAGGGCCTCCAGCTGCCACCACCTGGAGAAGAACAGGAGCAGGCGCCGCCAGAGTCTGAGCACCGGTCCGGCGCCGATTCGGGCGCCCTCCTCGAAGACCGAGCGGAAGACGGCGAAGTTGAGGGAGATCCGGCGCACGCCCAGTTTGGGTGCCGACGCGCACAGTTCGGCGACCATGAACTCCATGACGCCGTTGGGGGCGCCGCGGTCACGGCGCATCAGGTCGAGGGAGACGCCGTCCCTGCCCCAGGGCACGAAGGAGAGCAGGGCGAGGAGGTGGCCGTCCTGGCCGAGGGCTTCGACAAGGAGGCAGTCGCCGTCGGCGGGGTCGCCGAGGCGGTCGAGCGCCATGGAGAAGCCGCGTTCGGTCTCGGTGTCGCGCCAGGCGTCGGCCTTCGCGACGACCGCCTCCATCTCCTCGTCGGTGAGGGCGGAGTGGCGGCGGACGCGACAGGTGGCGCCGGTGCGGCGGACCCGGTGCACGGCCTGCCGGGTCACGCGCATCTCGCGGCCGTTCAGGTCGAAGTCGGGCACGTGCAGGATGGCCTCGTCGCCGAGTTGGAGGGCGCCGAGGCCGGCACGGGCGAAGGCCGTGGCGCCGTCTTCGGAGGCGCCCATCGCGGCGGGCGCCCAGGCGTGCCGGCGGGCGACGTCCAGCCACGTGGCGATGGCGTGCGGCCAGGCTTCCCGGTCGCCGACGGGGTCGCCGCCGGCGAGGCACACGCCGGCCTCGACGCGGTAGGTGACGGCGGCCTTGCCGCTGGGCGAGAAGACGACGGCCTTGTCTCGGCGGGTGGCGAAGTAGCCGAGGGAGTCCCGGTCGCCGTACCGCTTGAGGAGGGCGCGGATGCGGGCCTCCTCGTCGCCGTGCAGGGCGGCCTCCATGCGCTGCGAGCGGAAGAGCGTGGCGCAGGCGCTGAGCAGGGCGAGGGCACCGAACAGGCCGAGCAGGAAGAACAGGGGGCGGGGCGGGCGGCCGTCGTAGGAACCGCCGGAGACCAGACCGCCGCAGACCCGGTCGGCCGCCCACGCGAGACGCTGGCCGCGCGGCAGGGTGCCCGGGAAGACCTCGACCAGTCCCCAGCCGGCCAGGATCCCGACCGCCAGCCCGACGAACAGGACGGCGAGCGCCCGTCGTACGGCGGCCCGGCGCGAGGCGGCGTAGAACTCCCGCCGGGCCACGATCAGCAGGGCCAGCGCTAGGGCGCACACGACGAGGGACGGGATCGAGTCGCCGTACAGGCCCACCGCGACGCCGAGGACGTCGGCCAGGATCAGCAGGCCGAGGTAGACGACCACCAGCCACCAGGCGACCTTCTTGCGGGCGGCGGTCGCGGCGGCCAGCAGGAACAGGAAGACGGCGTAGGCGAGATTGGCGCTGACCGGGACGACCAGTTGGTCGAGGAACCGGACGACCGGGCGGAGCAGGGTGCGAAGGGGCGGGACGAGGGCGAGGAGCACACAGAGCAGTCCGAGGGCACCGAAGAAAGCGGCGCATCCCTCCGGCACCCTGCTGAGGTAGCCGGCTCCGGGCGGCCGCATCGGGGCCCTGATGTCCTTCGCCGGAGCGTCCTCCATGGTGGCACTCATGTTCCGACTGTAGGAACAGCCCGGCCTCCTCGCCCGTCGAGAAGTCCCGGGCGAGGGCAGGACCTGCGGTTTCCGATAGCCTCGCAGCCGTGACGGAACAGCAGCACTCGCACTCGCACTCTCACCGGTTCGAGCGGGGCACGGACGGCCCGAAGGTCATCGTGGTCGGCGTGGACGGCTCCGACTCCTCGCTCCGCGCCGCGGCATATGCCGGCGGGCTGGCCCGGCGCCAGCACGCGCTGCTCGCGGTCGTGTACGTGCAGCCGATGCTCGCGGCGGGCGCGGCGCTCGGGGCGCCGGTCGCCGACACGACCGACGAGATCGCCGAGGACCTGGTGGCGCAGATCCGGGAGGCGACGGAGCGGACCAAGGGGATATTCGATGTGCGCTGGGAGTTCCACACCTTCCGCGGCGACCCCTACAACGGCCTGGTGAAGGCGGCGGACGACCTCAAGGCGGACGCGGTGGTGGTGGGCGCCTCCGAGCAGGCCGGCCACCGGATCATCGGCTCGGTGGCGGTGCGGCTGGTGAAGGCCGGGCGGTGGCCGGTGACGGTGGTGCCGTAGCCGGGCGGCCCGCCCCGTGGCGGCCGGTGGCGGCAGGCCTGGTGCTCCGGCTCGCGCCGCGGGTCAGCGATATCCGCGCTTCTTCTGCTCGACCCAGACGACCGGGGCGCTCACGGCCATCACCGCCACCACGACGAGCAGCAGCCACGTCGGATGCCCGAAGAACAGCGACACCACGTACGTGACGATCGCCGCCAGGCCCGCCAGGCTCGCCAGGCTCGCCCACAACTCACGCCCGCTCATCGGTTCCCCCTCAACCCACCCCGCCCGACCACGCTCGGGAGCGTGATCTTTTCAGAGGGTGCGGAGGAAGTCGAGAAGCATCTCGTTGAGTGGAGGGCCATCTCCCGCAAGCGGCGCAGGATGTCCTGGTCGATGTCGTCGGCGGTCCGGTGCCGACCGTGCACGCCGCGCCCCATAGGCCGTGAGCCGGCCCTCGATGTCACCGGCGCCCAGCGTGCGCGCGAACTCGGCCCGGATCTCCCGGTTCCGGGGATCCGTGTACCGGACGTCGCCGGTCGCGGCCCCCGCAGGTGACCACCGCGCGGACGAGCTCCGGGTACTCCAGCACCGTGTCGGTGGCGATCACCCCGCCCATCGACAGGCCGACGAGGACCGCGGGTCCCGCGTCGAGGTGGCGCAGCAGGGCGGCGAGGTCATCGGCCCGGCGGAACGGCTCGGTGGCCACCGTCACCGCCGTCCTGGCGCGGGAACACACCCTCAACCGGCAGGTGGGCGGCGATCTGACCGGCGCCGAGGTGCGGGCGGGCGTGCGGGTGCCGACCGAGATGGTGCGCACCTTCGACCACGTGGACATCGACTGACCCGGACTACTTCCCCATCACCAGCCCGTCCTTCGCCGCACCCCGGCTCAGCACCACGTCCCGGATCCGGTCGCGCACCCCGCGCATCTCGGCGCCATGGGCGAGCGCCTGGTTGAGGTTCACCACCCGGCCGGCGTCGACGTCGAACACCTGCGGCACGAACTCCGCCTTCGTCACCCGCCAGCGCTCCCCCGGCCCGGCGGGCGGGGCGAACGTGAAGCGGCCGACGGTGGACTGGTTGCCGCGCGGGTCCTGTGCGCCCTGGTGGTTGAACATCTCGCCCGCGATCTGGTCGCCCATGCCGTAGATCACCCAGGTGCCGTTGACCTTTTCGTACGCCTGCGGGACGTGCGCATGGGTGCCGAGGATCAGGTCGATGTCGGGGCGGCCGCCGGTGCGGGCGGCCGTGAGTGCGCCGGCCAGGGAGAGTTGGCGCTCGTCGGGCTCGTCCTGCCATTCGGTGCCCCAGTGCATGGACACGACGACGACGTCGGCGCCCGCGGCCCGGGCCGCCCGGGCGTCCGCGACGATCTTGTTCTCGTCGATCAGGTTGACGGCCCAGGGCTGCCCCTGCGGGAGCGGGAACCCGTTCGTGTCGTACGTGTAGGCGAGGTGCGCGACCTTCGCGGGACCCGCGCGCAGCACCGTGACCGTGCGCGCCTCGGCCTCGGTGCGCGCCGAACCGGCGTGGCCCACGCCCACACGGTCGAGGGCGTCCAGGGTGCGGCGGATGCCGTCGGCCCCGTCGTCGAGGCTGTGGTTGGAGGCGGTGGAGCAGCCGTCGTAGCCGGTGGCGGCGAGGCCCGTGGCCACTTCGGGCGGGGACTTGAACGTGGGGTAGCCGGTGTAGTCGCCGTTCTCGCCGTAGACGGTCTCCATGTGACACAGCGCCAGATCGGCGCGGGAGACGAGCGGCTCGACGCCGGCGAGCATCGGACGGAAGTCGTAGCCGGTGCCGCCCGAGTCGAAGCGGGCGCGGTCGATGATGGAGCTGTGCGGGAGGACGTCGCCGGAGGCGACGAGCGTGAAGCCCTTGTCCTTGGTCGGCGCGGGATGTCCCGGCCGGGCGGGCGCCCCCTGGTCCTGGGCCTGACAGGCGGCGCCCGCGGCGAGGAGGGCCGTGAGGGCCAGGGCCACCTGCCGTCTGCGTGCAATCATCAGTTCACCCCACTGTGATCATATTTACTCACAAATAGGTATGATGCTGGAGACGCCCGCAAACAACCTTTTCGCCCTCTTTAGCCCGTCCGGAGCGCGCGAACGGCCGGATGCGGACCGTTCGTCGAACCGTTCGTCGACGCGATCGACCGTCCGCCGCAGACATGTGCGCCCGCCCTGTCCAGAAACGGCCCCCTGTTGTGCCATACGGCCATGACGGCCGGAACCACTCTCAGAAACGGGACGACCGCCGAGCACGAGCTCGCCGCACTGCAGCGGGAGCACGGCCGGCCCCTTTTCGCGCTCTTGCTCCGGCTCTGCGACGGCGACCGGCAACGCGCCGAGGACCTCGTGCAGGAGACCCTCGTCCGCGCCTGGCAGCATCCCGAGGCCCTGCGCGCCGACGACTTCGAGTCCGTACGGCCGTGGCTGCTGACCGTGGGACGGCGACTCGCGATAGACGCGCGGCGGGCCCGGCAGGCGCGGCCCCCGGAGGTCGGCGACGCGATCCTGGAGAACGCCCGGGTGTGCGGCGACCACGCCGAGCGGGCGGCCGCCACCCTCGATGTGCGCGAGGCTGTGAAGACACTCACTCCGGAGCACCGTGAAGTCCTGGTGCTGGTGTACTTCCAGGGGGCGAGTGTGGCGGAGGCCGCGGAAATCCTCGGGATTCCGCCCGGTACCGTGAAGTCCCGCGCGTACTACGCGCTGCGCGCCCTGCGCCGGGTGCTTCCCGGATATGCGGCCGACCTGCGGTGAAACCCATGGCCGAGTCAAACCTCCGTAAAGCGCCTTGCCCCTGACCCCGGTTGAGTAATCGGCTGTCCTCATCCGTGTTCCGCACTGGGGCCCGGCAACGGGCGACGCGCACGCACCGGAGGAAGGCAGGAAGGAATGCTGCACAGAGGTCAAGAGAGCACGGACGGCGCCGGTGGCGGCGAACTCACCGTCCCCATGGCGTGGTTGTACGCCGAATACATCGCCGACGAGCTACTGCGGTCCGGGGATCTGATGCCGCCGACGTCGTTCGAGTTCCGAGCCGGGCGGGACGCCCTCGCCCTGACCATCTTCCTGTCCGACACCGACGGTGAACTGTCCGGCATCCAGGTCGTCTCCCAGCTGGACAACTGGCTGTCGCTGACGGCGTACGACCAGCCGTGGCAGGACTGGGTGGACGAGCGGATGACCGCGCTCGCCGCCGACGCGGTCGTCGCCGGCGGCCCCTCCCCCGACCTCGATCTGGCCCGGGCGGCCTGGCGCTGGCTGGAGGAGACCGAGCTGCTCGCGCCCGATCTGAACGCGGTGCCGGGAGGCGGTCCGGTGATCGGTGAGGACGAAGGGCCCAAGGTATGGACGCCTGCCTGGCAGCTCGGGTTGCCTCTGGGACACCTCGCCATCCACCTTTTTTAGATTCGTTTCGACTCGGACCAATCCGCGGGTCCGGCCGCTCCGAATCGTTGGTTGCGATTCTGTGTGCGCCTTGAGTGATTCGGCGGCCTGGTGCGTACCGGTGGGAGCAAGGAGTAACCCCACCCGCACCCAACGGCACGAGGATTCGTCATGAGGTCCCTGGAGAGGCATCGCGACGTCGGCGCGTACGCGCTCGGCGTGCTGGACGAGGCGGACGCGTTCCGCTTCGAGGACCACCTCATGGAGTGCCCCCGCTGTGCGGCACACGTGACCGAATTCGGGCCCGCGACCCGGCAGTTGATGCTGTACCGACGGGCGACACCGCGCGTCGTGCACCCCGCGGCACAGCCCGGTCCCCGGATGCTGGAGCGGCTCCTCGGCGAGGTCGCGGCACGGCACCGGGCGCGCCGCAGGCGACTGTGGTACGTCGTGGCCGCGTCGGTGGTGCTCGCGGTGGCCGGCTCCGGAGTCGTGATGATGACGAGCGGCGCCGAGGGGGCCGCTCGGGTCACCGCGACCGACGAACGCTCGGGTGTGTGGGCCGAGGTCACCACCGAGGACGAGGCCTACGGCAGCGACGTGGAGCTCAAGGTCAAGGACGGCGCCGGCCCCCGCTCCTGTCTCCTCATCGCCATCGGCCACGACGGCTCCGAACAGACGATCACCAACTGGGACGTCCCCAGCCACGACGCCCGCCCCAACACCATGCGCGGCGGCTCGTGGATGCACCCCGACCAGATCGCCCGCTACGAGGTCCGCACGGCGGACGGGGAGCACCTGGTGACGCTCCGGTCCCGCCAGTAGGCGCGTACGCGAACCAGGGTCACCGAGGTGGTGCGACGCGTCTCCTGGCACCGGGCCAGGTCACTTGAGCAGCCGCGACAGCCTTCGGTCCGCCAGCGGCCTGCCGCCCGTCTGGCAGGTCGGGCAGTACTGGAGCGAGGAGTCGCTGAAGGAGACCTCGCGGATGGTGTCGCCGCAGACCGGACAGGGTTCGCCGGTGCGGCCGTGGACGCGTAGGCCGCTCTTCTTCTCGGCCTTGAGGCGGCCGGCCGCTACGCCCCGGGAGCGCTCGATCGCCTCGGTGAGGGTCGTGCGGAGAGCCTCGTAGAGTCTGCTCGTCTCCTCCGGGGTGAGGCTCGAGGTCGGTTTGAAGGGGGACATCTTCGCCGCGTGCAGGATCTCGTCGCTGTAGGCGTTGCCCACGCCGGCGATGAGGCTCTGGTCGCGCAGGGCTCCCTTGATCTGCCGGCGTTCACCGTCGAGCAGGGCGGCGAGGCGGGCCTCGTCGAAGTCGTCGGCGAGCGGGTCGGGGCCGAGGCGGGCCACGCCCGGGACCTGCTGCGGCTCGTGGACGACGTACACCGCGAGGCGCTTTTGGGTGCCCGCCTCCGTCAGGTCGAAGCCCGCGCCGGTCTCCAGGGCCACCCGCAGGGCGAGGGGGCCCTTGCCGGGGCGGGGCGGGCCGTCGGGGAGCCTGTCCTTCCAGTGGAGCCAGCCGGCGCGGGCCAGATGGGTCACCAGGTGCGGGCCGCCGTCCGTCTCCAGGTCGAGGAACTTGCCGTGCCGGTGCACGGCGGTGACCTCGCGGCCCTCGACGGCGGTGAGCGGAGGGTCGTACGTCTTCAGGACACTGATCGCCACGGGCAGCACCCGGACGATCTCGTGGCCGACCAGGTGCTCGGTGAGGAAGTCCTTCAGCGCTTCGACCTCGGGGAGTTCCGGCATACGTCCAGAGTGCCACCGGTTGCGGGAGTGCTCAGGTCCGCTCCGGCACCACGAACTCGCACCACACGCACTTGCCGCCGCCCCGCGCATCCACGCCCCACACGTCGGCGAGCAGGTCCACGAGAAGCAGGCCCCGGCCGGAGACACCCGACTCACCCGCGTCCCGACGGCGCGGCAGGGCGCTGGAGGAGTCCTCCACCTCGACGCGCAGACGGCGGTCGCTGCCGGTGAGCACCCGCAGGGTGACGATCGCGGAGCCCTCGGTGTGCATCAGGGCGTTGGTGATCAGTTCGTCGGCGGCGAGTTCGATCTCGTCGGAGAGCTGCCCGGCGCCCCAGGCGCCGACCGCGGCGCGGATCATGTGCCGGGCCTCGGTGAGGGCCTTGGAGTCGCCGGGTGCCACATGCTGCAGGAGCCGGGCCCCGGACCGGGGAACATCCAGGCCGCGGCGGCGCAGCAGGAGCAGGGCGACGTCGTCGTCGCCGGCGCGTACCTCGGCCACGTCGATCAGGCGGTCGGCGAGGGCGCGGACGTCGTCCGGGCCGGTGGCGATGAGGGACGTCAGGATCTGCATACCGTCGTCGAGGTCGGCGCCGGGCCGTTCGACCAGGCCGTCGGTGCACAGCAGCAGGGTGTGGCCGGGGTCCAGTTCGAGGGTGGCGACGGGGTATTCGAGGCGCCCGAACTCGGCGGACAGGCCGAGCGGAAGTCCGCCCTCCACGGAGACACGGCGGCAGCCGCCGTCGGGGCGGCGGACGAGAGGGTCGATGTGGCCGGCCCGGACCACCTGGACCACGCCGGTGGACAGGTCGGCCTCCGCGTACAGGCAGGTCGCGAAGCGGTCGGTGTCGAGTTCGTGGAGGAAGACGGAGGCCCGGGCCATCACCGTCGCCGGGTTGTGCCCCTCGGCGGCGTACGCCCTGAGGACGATGCGCAGCTGGCCCATGACGGCGGCGGCGTGCGTGTCGTGGCCCTGGACGTCCCCGATGACGGCACCGACACGGCCGCCCGGCAGCGGGATGACGTCGTACCAGTCGCCGCCGATGTCCCGGCCGAGGGAGCCCGCGGCATTGCCGGCGCGATAGCGGACGGCGATGTCGGCGCCGGGGACGCTGGGGATGGTGCGCGGCAGCATGGCCTGCTGGAGCCCGGTGGCGAGGTCCATGTCCTGCTCGTAGAGCATGGCGCGCATGAGGCTCTGCGCGATGCTGCTGCCGAGCGCGACCAGGACGTTGCGGTCCTCCGGCGAGAAGCCGTGCCGGTCGCTGTAGAGCAGGCCCATGGCGCCGATCGGGCGGGCCTCGACGATGAGCGGGAGGTAGGCCGCCGAGGTGATGTTCAGGTCGGTGATGTGCGGCCAGAGGATCGGGTACCGGTCCGCGAACTCCTCCGGTGACTCGATGAAGCGCGGGCTGAGAGTCCGGACGGCCTCGCTCATCGGGTAGGGCTCGTCGATCCGGGTGACGTCGGTGCCGGGGACGAAGCTGCCCGCGGGGCCCTCGGCGACCAGCCGGATGCGGTCGGCCTCGACCAGGCCGAAGACCAGGCTGGTGGCACCCAGGTGGGTGAGGCCGTGGGTGTCCTTGAGCACGTCGATGACGTCCTGGACGGTGCGGGCATGGGCGAGGGCGGCGGTGGTGAGCTGCACGACGTTGGTCTGTTCGCGCAGGGCCGCGTCCAGGGCGGCCTGCTCGCGGCGGACCTCGCTGTCTCTGAGTTCCTGGGTGGCGTCCCGGACGATGCCGATGATCCGGCGCGGGCGGCCCGTCTCGTCGCGCCGGATGTAGCCCTGGGTGTGGGTCCAGCGCAGGGTGCCGTCGCGGCGGCGGATGCGGAAGTAGGCGCCGTAGTTCTCGCTGCCGTCCTTCATGGCCTTGGAGACCAGGGCGTCCAGCCGGTGGCCCTCGGCCTGCGGGATCCGGATACCGAGGGTCGTCGGGTAGCCGTCGTACTCGTCGGGGCGCAGGTCGAAGACCTCGTGGGCCTGGGCGTCCATGTGGAACAGACCGTTGTCCAGGTCCCAGTCGAAACTGCCCATGCGGTTGAGCGCCAGGATCGGATCCGGGTGGGCGGGCCAGTCGTCCGGGAGTGACAGGGCGCTCGCTCCCCGATCAACCATGGGGCCACCTTGCCAGGATTTGTCGGATTCTTCGACCGGGAGGCAGGCCTCTCGGTCACTGCCGTCAGCTGTCGAAGAGGTCGGTGGGGCTGCCGAAGACACTGTCAGTACCGGCCGGATCATCGGGGATCAGGCCGCCGCCGTCGGGCACGTCGGGGGTGTCCGGCACGGTCTCGGGGCCGAGCTCGTCCGGGGAGTCGCGGAAGGTGCCGGAGCCCTCGGCCGTGGGATCCCCGAAGGTCGGCACCTCCGGGGCCGTCGTCCCGGAATCGGGCACGCCCGTGCCGTCCGACGGGACGAGCGGGCGCTCCGGCTCGCCCGTCGGGGGCGTGGCCGCGACGGTGGCCGCGGGGCAGTGCGCGGCCTCGTTCGTGGACGGTGTCGTGGAGGGGGCTGCTGAGGGGGCCGGAGAGGGGGCCGTGGACGTGTCCGTCGGTTCGCCCGTCGGTACGCCTGTCGGTACGCCTGTCGGTACGCCCGTCGGCGCCTCGGCCGGTACGTCGTCGTCGGCGCCCGGTGTGACGGTGACGGTCGGGGTCGCGCAGTCGGTCGTCTCCGGGGAGGAGCTCGCGGACCTGCTCTCGTCGTCGGGGGACGCGCTGCCCTCGCCCGGCGAGGCACTGAAGGAGCTCTTGCCGGGGGTCGGCGTCAGCGGGTCCGGCACGGGCACGACACGGTCGTGGCGGACGTCGTGGCCGATACGCCGCTCGATCCAGGTGTTGTTGGCGACGCCGATGATCGTGATGTCGGTGATGACCTGGGTGGTCGGGGCCACCACGATCACCCGGTCGGGCCGGTATCCGGCCCAGGGGCGCCCGCCGGCGCCCGCGCTTGCGTGCGTCGCCACCGGCGGCTGCAGCGGGTTGCCGCAGGCGCAGCGGACGCGTGGGACGCCCCGGTTGTCGACGAGGACGGCGGTGCCGGCCTGGAGGACCGACTGGTAACTGGTCACCCGCCCGGCGCTGTAGCCGTGGTTGGTGACCCGCGTGTCGGCGCGCAGCGCGACCGGGGCCAATCCGCGCAGATAGGCCGGGATCGCCGCCTGGGAGATGCCCTCGACCTGAGCGAAGGCGCGGGCCTTCGCCCGGTCGGCGGTCAGGTGATCGATCTGCAGGTCGACGTCGCAGCTGCCGACCCGCTCGGCGCCGCCGTAGAGCCCGGGCGTCCCGCCGGACACCGGCCGTACGGCGGTCGGCCCCGACCGGCCCGGTTGCGGCGTTCGGGTGATCGGGGGCGGTGCGGCCGTCGAGGTCGCCGTGGAGTCCGTGAAGGGATCGGGCCCCTGGTCCACGACCGGCTGGAGGAAGAGTTCCCCGCTCGCCTTCGTGTCCCTGTCCCCGTCGCCGCCGCAGCCGGCGACGAGCAGCGCCGCCGAGAGCGCGCAGGCCGCGACGAGCGTTCCGGTGGGTATGCGCACCACACTCTCCCGTCCATCCCGTCCATCCCGTGCGGCGCCGCCGTCGGGGGCACCGCAGTTGCCACAATTGTCTGCTTCACTCACTTGGGTTACGCAAGCGGAGACCGAGGTACACGGAGAGTTACCCGGGGTCCGGCGCGAGAATGGAGAGGAGGAGCGCACGGCCGTGGATTGGTTCACCGCATCCGAGTACTGGATGAGCCGGCTGGTCTTCCAGCGGGCTCTGGCCGTCCTGTACCTCGTGGCGTTCCTGACGGCGGCCCTGCAGTTCCGTGCGCTGATCGGCGAGCGCGGCATGCTGCCCGTCCCGCGCTTCGTCGAGCGGATGCCGTTCAAGCACGCCCCTAGCCTCTTCCAACTCCGGTACTCGGACCGGTTCTTCGCGGCCTGCGCGTGGACGGGCTGCGCGGTGTCGGCGGCACTCGTCGCGGGACTCGACTCACGAGTCCCGCTGTGGGCCGGGATGCTGCTGTGGCTGGTGCCGTGGGTGCTGTACCTGTCGATCGTGAACGTCGGCCAGACCTGGTACGGCTTCGGCTGGGAGTCCCTGCTGCTGGAGGTCGGCTTCCTCGCCGTCTTCCTCGGCAACGACGAGGTGGACCCGCCGGTCGTGGTGCTGTTCCTGCTGCGCTGGATCCTGTTCCGCGTCGAGTTCGGGGCGGGCCTGATCAAGATGCGCGGCGACGAGTGCTGGCGGAAGCTGACCTGCCTCGACCACCACCACGAGACCCAGCCGATGCCAGGCCCGCTGAGCTGGTTCTTCCACCATCTGCCCAGGCCCCTGCACCGGGTGGAGGTGGCCGCCAACCACGTCA
The DNA here is from genome assembly GCF_001279775.1 of Streptomyces sp. MMG1533. Taxonomy (GTDB): domain Bacteria; phylum Actinomycetota; class Actinomycetes; order Streptomycetales; family Streptomycetaceae; genus Streptomyces. Next base: position 17,639 of record NZ_LGDG01000263.1, read on the forward strand.
CCCAACTCGTGGTGCCCTTCTTGCTCTTCACCCCACAACCGGTCGCCACGGCGGCGGCCTCGCTGATGATCCTCACCCAGCTGTGGCTGGTGCTGTCGGGCAACTTCTCGTGGCTGAACTGGATCACCATCGTGCTGGCCCTGTCGGCGGTGGAGTTCCCGGCCGATCCGCCGTCGCTGCCCGCCACCCCGCTCTGGTACGAGGCGCTCGTCCTCACGGTCGCCGCGCTGCTCGTCGGGCTCAGTTACCACCCGGTCCGCAACATGCTCTCCCGCCGCCAGGTCATGAACCGTTCCTTCGACCCGCTGCACCTGGTCAACACCTACGGCGCCTTCGGGAGCGTCAGCCGGGTTCGCTACGAGGTGGTCGTCGAGGGCACGGACGACGACGTACCGCGCGAGGACTCCGACTGGCGTGAGTACGAGTTCAAGGGCAAGCCGGGCGATCCCCGGCACTGGCCTCGCCAGTTCGCGCCGTACCATCTGCGCCTCGACTGGATGATGTGGTTCGCCGCGCTGTCACCGGCGTACGCCGGATCCTGGTTCGGCACCATGGTGGAACGGCTCCTGGAGAACGACCGCGACACGCTGAAGCTGCTGCGCCGCTCCCCCTTCCCGCCCGACGCCCCGCCCCGCTACATCCGTGCCCGCCTCTTCCGGTACCGGTACACGACCTGGCGTGAGCTGCGGGAGACGGGCGCGTGCTGGGAGCGGACGTACGTGCGGGAGTACCTGCCGCCGACGCGGCTTGCGGGGGTGGCTCAGAGGTCGTAGACGCGGATGGCGGTGGTCTCGAAGACCTGGGCGTGGTCCTCCGCTCCGATCAACTGCCGTGCGAGGTCCAGCACTTCGCCGTACGTCGCCTCCGTCGTGCACACCGGCCAGTCCGAGCCGAACATCAGCCGGTCGGGGCCGAAGGCGTCCAGCACCGTGTCGGCGTACGGTCGCAGGTCCTCGACGGTCCAGGAGCCGGGGTCGGCCTCGGTGACCATGCCGGACAGCTTGCAGACCGTGTTGGGCAGGGCGGCGAGGGCGCGGGCGTCGGAAGCCCAGGGTTCCAGGGCGCCGGAGGCGATGGGTGGTTTGCCCAAGTGGTCCAGGACGAAGGTGAGTTCGGGCAGGGAGGCCGCCGCCTTGGCGCAGGCCGGGAGCTGGTGGGGCAGCACGACCAGGTCGTGGACCAGCCCCGCTTCGGCCACGGCGGTCAGGCCGCGTCGTACGTCCGCCCGCAGCAGCCACTCCGGGTCCGGCTCGCCCTGGACCTGGTGCCGGATGCCCTTGAGGTACCGCCCGCCTGGGAGTTCCCGCAGCCTGGCCAGCTCGTCGGCGGCGTCGGGGCGGGTGAGGTCGATCCAGCCGACGACTCCCGCGACCAGATCGTGCCGTGCCGCGAGGGCCAGGAACTCCGGGGTCTCCCCGGGCACGGTGACGGTCTGGACGAGGACGGTGCGGTCGACCCCGGCCGCATGGGCCTCGGGTACGAGATCCGCGAGAGTGAAGTCCCGCCTGAGCGGGCTGTGTTCCTCGATCCAGTCCTGGTCCCGTACGGACAGGTCCCATACGTGGTGGTGCGCGTCCACGGTCACGGCAGCTCCCACACCACGGGCAGCCCCGCGTCCGCGCCCTCACCGGAGTAGTCGTGCGCCACGTCCAGCAGCTCGCCCATGCGGGCCTGCCAGGCGACGTTGACCGGCAGTTTCTCCAGCTCCGCGAGGAGGCGGGCGTAGTCCGCGCACTCCAGGACGTGGAAGAGGTCGGTGCCGCTGCGCCAGATCGTCCAGGAGGTGGCACCGGCGGCGCGGATCGCGTCGGTGAGTTCGACCGGGACCTCGCGGTGGGCGGCCTCGTACTCGTCGATCCGGTCGGCGCGGACCTTGGTGTGCAGGGCGACTCTCATGACGGCTCCTCGGCGGGAACGGGGGCGTCGGCGGGAAGGAGGCCGGTGTCACGCGCCTCCTGCCAGAAGGCGGTGGGGACGATGGCCGCGAACTGGTCGGCGCAGTCGTGGACTTCGGCTGCCGAACGGACGCCGACGAGAACGCTCGCGACGGCCGGATGGGCGGCGCAGAAGGCCAGCGCCGCGGCCCGCAGGGTGGTGCCGTGCCGGTCGGCGACGGACTTCAGGCGCAGGGCGCGGTCCAGCACCTCGGCGGGTGCCTGGGCGTAGTTGTACGTGGCTCCCGGCCTCGGGTCCGCCAGCAGGCCGGAGTTGAAGGCGCCGCCGATGACGACGGACGTGCCGCGTTCCACGGCCGCCGGGAGCAGCTCGGTGAGGGCGTCCTGGTCGAGCAGGGTGTAGCGGCCGGCGCACAGCACCACGTCGACGTCCGTGTCGCGGACGAAACGGGTGAGCAACTCGGACTGGTTCATGCCCGCGCCGATCGCGCCGACCACACCCTCCGAGCGGAGTTTCTCCAGGGCCGGATAGCCCTCCCGGAAAGCCTGTTCGGCGTGGTCGTCGGGGTCGTGGAGGTAGACGACGTCCACGCGGTCGAGGCCGAGCCGCTCCAGGCCGGCCTCCAGGGTGCGCCGTACGCCGTCGGCGGTGAAGTCCCACACGCGGCGGTGCGTGGCGGGGACCGCGAAGCCGTTGGCGAGATCGTCACCGTCCGCGGACCACGGTTCCAGACGACGGCCCACCTTCGTCGAGACCGTGTACTGCGCGCGGGGATGCTCGCGCAGGGCCGCGCCGAGCCGGCGTTCGGACAGGCCGATGCCGTAGTGCGGGGCGGTGTCGAAGTAGCGGACGCCCCGCTGCCAGGCGGCGCTCACCGCCTCGTGCGCCTGTTCCTCGCCGACCTCGGTGAAGAGGTTGCCGATCGCGGCGGCACCGAAGGCGAGCGCGCTGACCTCGACGCCGCTTCGGCCCAGCGTGTTCACCGGCCCACCGGCCGAAGGCGCAGGCCCTGCATGCCGCCGTCGACGGCGAGTGAGGTGCCCGTGGTGGCGCCGGACAGCGGGCTCGCCAGGTAGGCGATCGCACCCGCGACCTCGTCGGCGCTGACGAGGCGGCCGGTGGGCTGGCGGGCCTCCAGGGCGGCGCGTTCGGCGGCCGGGTCGGGGGCCTTGGACAGCAGGCGACCGATCCACGGGGTGTCCGCCGTGCCAGGGTTGACGCAGTTGACGCGGATGCCCTCGCGGACGTGGTCGGCGGCCATGGCGAGGGTGAGGGAGTACACGGCGCCCTTGGTGGCGCTGTACAGCACCCGCTGCGGCAGACCCGCGGTGGCCGCGATGGACGAGGTGTTGACGATCGCGGCGTGCGCGGATTCCCGCAGGTGGGGCAGGGCGGCGCGGGCGACGCGGACCATGCCGACGACATTGACGTCCAGGACGCGGTGCCACTCCTCGTCGTCGTTGTCCTCGACGGTTCCCTGAGCGCCGATGCCCGCGTTGTTGACCAGGACGTCGAGTCCGCCGAGGTCGGCGACGGCCGCGGCCACGGCCTGCCGTACGGAGGCGTCGTCGGTGACGTCGGCCCGGTAGGCGAGCAGCGGCTTCTCGACCGACGACGGATCGAGGTCGAGTACGGCGACCTGGGCGCCGCGCGCGGCCAGGAGTTCCGCGGTGGCCCGGCCGAGGCCGGAGGCGCCGCCGGTCACCAGGGCCTTGAGGCCCTCGAAGTCGCTCATGCCGCCTGTCCCTTCGTGTCTGAGCCCTTGAGGTCGGCCACCCAGAAGGCGCCGTCGGGGAATGTGTACCGCGCGATCGACTCGGGCCGCATCGCGGCCGAGAAGCCCGGCGTCGTGGGTGCCGTGTAGTGACCCTCGCGGATCACCACCGGGTCGAGGAAGTGGTCGTGCAGATGGTCGACGTACTCGATGACCCGGTCCTCGGTGGTGCCGGACAGGGCCACGTAGTCGAACATCGAGAGGTGCTGGACGAGTTCGCACAGGCCGACACCGCCCGCGTGCGGGCAGACCGGGACGCCGAACTTGGCCGCGAGGAGCAGGATCGCGAGGTTCTCGTTGACGCCGGCGACGCGGGCCGCGTCGATCTGGACGACGTCGACGGCGCCGGCCTGGAGGAGCTGCTTGAAGACGACCCGGTTCTGCACGTGCTCGCCGGTGGCGACCTTGACCGGGGCCACCGCCTTGCGGATCGCCGCGTGGCCGAGGACGTCGTCGGGGCTGGTGGGCTCCTCGATCCAGTACGGGTCGAACTCGGCGAGCGCCTTCGTCCAGCGGATCGCCTCGTCGACGTCCCAGCGCTGGTTGGCGTCGATCGCCACGCGGATGCCGGGGCCGACGACCTGGCGGGCGACGCGGCAGCGCCGTACGTCGTCGTCGAGGTCGGCGCCGACCTTCAGCTTGATCTGCCGGAAGCCGTCGGCGACGGCCTCGGCTGCGAGCCGGGTGAGTTTCTCGTCGTCGTAGCCGAGCCAGCCCGGGGAGGTGGTGTAGGCGGGGAAGCCTCTGGCGAGGAGGTCCGTGGTGCGTTCGGCGGCGCCCTCCCGGCCCTTGCGCAGGAGTTCCAGGGCCTGTGCGGGGGTGAGCGCGTCGGTGAGGTAGCGGAAGTCGATCTGGCCGACCAGCCACTCGGGGTCGGCCTCGGCGAGCAGCCGCCACAGCGGCTTGTCGGCGCGCTTGGCGGCCAGGTCCCACACGGCGTTGGTGACCGCGCCGATCGCCATGTGCATCACGCCCTTCTCGGGGCCGAGCCAGCGCAGCTGACTGTCCCCGATCAGGTCCCGGAAGAGCGACCCCGGGTCGGCGCACACCTCGTCCACGGACCGTCCGACCACATGGTGGCGCAGCGCGTGGATCGCGGCGACCTGGACCTCGTTGCCCCGCCCGATGGTGAAGCTGAAACCGTGCCCCTCCGGCCCGTCCTCGGCGTCGGTGCGCAGCACGACGTACGCGGCCGAGTAGTCGGGGTCCGGGTTCATCGCGTCGGAGCCGTCGAGCTCGCGCGAGGTGGGGAAACGGATGTCGTAGGTGTCGACCGCGGTGATGCGGACGGGCGTCGGGGACACAGATGGCCTTTCGGTCGGTGGCGGGGTCGGGGCGTGGTCAGTCCTGGGCGCGGCCCGTCGTCACGCGGGCGATCATGAGGGCGACCAGGATGATGCCGCCGTAGATGGCCTGGATCCAGAAGGACGGCACCTGGGCGAGGGTGAGCAGGTTCTGCACGACACCGAGCAGGAGTACGCCGGTCAGGGCGCCGAACATGGTGCCCTTGCCGCCGTCGAGGCTGATGCCGCCGATCACCGCGGCCGCGAACACGGTGAAGATCATGTTCTGGCCCTGGTTGGCGCTGATGGCGCCCACGTAGCCGGTCTGCATGATGCCGCCGACGGCGGCGAGGACGCCCGCGACGACGAACACGCCGAGCATCACGCGCTCGACGCGGATACCGGCCGCGCGGGCCGCGTCCGCGTTGCCGCCGATGGCGTACAGGGCGCGCCCGATGCGGTGGTACTTGAGGACGAACCCGGCGAGGGCGAAGGCGATCGCGGCGACCCACACCGACATGGGGATGGTGAGGAAGGTGGTGGTGGCGAGGGAGTAGAAGCCGTCGGGCATGCCGAACAGCGTCTTGCCCTTGGTGGCGCCGACGAGCAGACCGCGCAGCACGATCAGCATCGCGAGCGTCACGATGAACGCGTTCAGCTTGAACTTGACGACGAGGATGCCGTTGAAGGCGCCGATCACGCCGCCGACGACGAGGATCGCCAGCATGGCGAGCGCGGCCGGGAACTCCGTGCCCCAGCCGGACTGGGCGACCGGCAGGACGAGGAGCGCGCCCACGGCGGGCGCGATACCGACGACGGATTCCAGGGACAGGTCGAACTTGCCGGTGATCAGGACCAGCGACTCGGCCAGCACCACCATCGCGAGGGCGGCCGATGCGCCGAGGATCGAGATCAGGTTGCGTTCGGTGAGGAACGAGTCGTTGACCACCGCGCCGAGCACCATCAGCAGCAACAGGGCGGGGACGAGGGCGAGTTCGCGGGCCCGGCGCAGCAGGACGGTCCTGGCCGACCGGGCGGCGGGGGTGTGGAGCGGGGCGAGCGGCGGGGCCGCCTTGGTGTCAGCCATGGTCCACTCCTTCGATGGAGGCGATCAGCTCGTGGTCGCGCCAGCCCGCCGGGTGCTCGGCGACCACACGGCCGTGGAAGAGGACGAGGACGCGGTCGCAGCGCCTGAGGTCGTCGAGTTCGTCCGAGACGACGAGCACGGCGGTGCCGTCGTCGCGGGCGTTGTCCACCCGCGCGAGCAGGGACTCCTTGGACTTCACGTCGACGCCCGCGGTGGGGTTGATCAGGACCAGCAGGCGCGGGTCGGAGGCGAGGGCGCGGGCCATGACGACCTTCTGCGCGTTGCCGCCGGACAGGTCGGAGACGGGCTGGTCGGGGCCCTCGGTGTGGATGTCGAGGCGTTCGATCAGCTCGGTGGCGAACCCCCGTTTGCGGTCGGTGCCGACGAAGCCGAAGCGGCCGAGCCGGTCGAGGACGCTCATGGTGGCGTTGTCGCCGATGGTCATGCCGATGACCAGGCCCTGGGCGTGCCGGTCGCGGGGGACGCAGCCGACACCGGCCTTCAGCGCGGCCTGCACATCGCCGAACGGGAGCTGCTTTCCGTCCAGTTGGGCTGTTCCGCGCGTGGGGGTGTGCAGTCCCGTGAGCGACTCGGCGAGTTCGATCTTGCCGCTGGCGCTGGAGCCGGCGAGTCCCACGACCTCGCCGCGGCGGACGGTCAGGTCGATGTTCTCGTACGACTCGGCGGTGAGCCCGCGCGCTTCGAGGAGGACGGGAGCGCTGTCGTCGACCAGCACTTCCTGGACCGCCTGTTCCGCGATCGTCTCGATGGACTCCCCCGCCATGGCCTCCACCAGCGCCGCCTTCGGCAGGGCGGCGACGGGAGCCGTGGTGATCCAGCGGGCGTCCCTGAGGACCGTCACGGTCTGGCACACCTCGTACACCTCCTGGAGGTGGTGCGAGATGAACAGGAAGGTGACCCCGGAATCCTGCAGAGCGCGCATACGGCCGAAGAGCCGCTCGATCTCGCGGTTGTCGAGCTGGGCGGTCGGCTCGTCGAGGACGATGAAGCGGGCCCCGAAGCTCAACGCCCGGGCGATCTCGACCATTTGACGGTCCTCGACCTTGAGGTCGGCGGTGCGGGCCTCCGGGTCGACGCGCACGTCCCAGGCGTCGAGGAGCTCGGCCGCCTCGGCCTTGAGCCGCCGCCAGCTGATGAAACGGCGCTTGAGCGGCTGCCGGTTGATGAACAGGTTCTCGGCGACCGTCAACTCGGGGACGACCGTGGGCCTTTGGTAGACGCAGGCGACCTTGCGGCGCCAGGCGTCCCGGTCGGCGAGCGGGGGCGCCGGTTCGCCGTCGAAGCGGACCGTGCCCTCGTCGGGTGCCTGGAGGCCGGTGAGGAGCGTGACGAGGGTCGACTTGCCCGCGCCGTTGCGGCCGACCAGGGCGTGGGACTCGCCGGGCAGGACGGTGAGCCTGCCGTCGGCGAGGGCGGTGGTGGGGCCGTAGCGCTTGACGATGCCCCGCGCTTCCACGAGTGGGATGACCTGGGCTTCCTTTACCTGGCTCATTCGACCGTGTTGCCCCACAGCTTGGGGTCGTCGACGTTCTCCTTGGTGACCAGGGGCGCGGGCAGCTGGTCCTCGAGGATGCCGCTGGGCAGCTTGACGATCGTCGAGTCGTGGTCGGTCGGGCCGGGCTCGAACGTCTTCCCCTGCATCGCCGCCTTGATGTAGTACATGCCGTACTTGGCGTACAGGTCCGCGGGCTGGGAGACGGTGGCGTCGATCTCGCCCTTGCGGATCGCGTCGTACTCCTGCGCAATGCCGTCGTTGGAGACGATGGTGATGTGCCCCGCCTGGCCGGCCTTCTTCAGCATCCCCTTCGACTTGAGGGTCTGCAGGGTCGGCGCGAGGTAGACGCCGCCGGCCTGCAGGTAGATGCCCTTGATGTCAGGGTTGGCGTTCAGGAGTGTGTCCAGCTTCGAGGCGGCCGTGTCGGACTCCCACTTGGCGGGGATCTCCAGCACCTTCAGCTTCGGGAAGTTCTTCTTCACACAGGCACGGAACGCTTCGGAACGGTCGCGGCCGTTGACCGAGGCGAGGTCGCCCATGATCTGCACGACCTTGCCCGAGGAGATCTCCTTGCCGAGGTACTGGCAGGCCTTCTCGCCGTACGCGACGTTGTCGGCGCGTACGACCATGGCGACCTTGCCCTTGTCCGGGGCCACGTCGACGGCGACGACCGGCACACCCTTGCGCTCGGCCTGGTCGAGTCCGGCCTCGATGGCGGCGCTGTCCAGGGGCGCGACGACCAGGCCCTTCACGCCCTGGTTGAGCACGTTGTTGATGTCGGTGATCTGCTGCGAGGGATCGCTGTTGGAGTTGACCGTCTTCATCGCGTCCACGCCTTCGGACTTCGCCATCTTCGGCACGTAGTCGTTGTACGACTGCCAGAACGGTGAGGTCAGCAGGGGCAGGATCACCCCGACCTTGCCCTCGCCGTCGCCTCCCGCGCCGGAGGCACCACCCGAGTCCTTGGTGCTGCCGCACGCGGCGAGCACGAGCGAGGCTCCGACGGCCGTGGCCACCGTCCCGACGCTCCGCAACCTGTTCCGCTTCCCCACTGTCCTGCCGGGCATCTGGTGGCTCCTCATTGAGCGTGTTCGAGCAGATGCCCGCATACTTATCAGACCACTCTGCCGAAAGAACACCCTCCGTCGGCATATTTTCCCGACTTGGCGCCGTAGTGGTCCTACCACTCTGATGGTTAGACTGCGGCGCACCCGGTAAGTGGAGGAATGGCGTGGACGAGACAGCCCCGCAGAAGGGCACCGTGACGCAGCGCGCCATCGAGCAGATCAAGGCGATGATCGGCGAGGGGCGGCTGGAGCCCGGCCAGCGTCTGCCGACCGAGCGCGATCTGGCGGTCCAGCTGGGCATCTCCCGCAGTTCGATGCGGGAGGCGATCCGCGCCCTCACGGTGCTGGGCGTGCTGGAGGCCCGGCACGGGTCGGGCATCTACGTCACCCAGCTCGAGGCCGGCGACCTGCTGGAGACCTTCGGCGTGGTCGCCGATCTCTCCCGCGGCCCGCGCCTGGTGGAACTCCTCGAGGTGCGCCGCATTCTGGAGTCGACGGCGACCGCGCTGGCCGCGGCCCGGATCACCCCGGACCAGCTCGCGGAGGTCGAGAAGCACCTGACGGCGATGAACGCCACCGAGGACCCGGAGGTGATCCTCGCCCACGACCTGGCCTTCCACCGCGAGATCGCCACGGCCGCCGGCAACGAGACCATGGCCGCCATCCTGGACGGCCTGTCCTCCCGCACCTTCCGCGCCCGCGTCTGGCGCGGCTACCAGGAGGAGGGCGCCTTCGCCCGCACCCGCCGCGAACACGCCGCGATCCACCGCGCGCTGGTCGCCCGCGACCCGGAGGCGGCGCGGGCGGCGGCGGCCGCGCATGTGGGAGAGGTGGAGCAGTGGCTGCGCTCCCAGGTGGCGGACAATGTCCGCTGAACACGGGTCGCGGGACGCCTGATCAGGGGCTGGGGGACGCTGCGGTATGGAGATCGAGCCGGTCACCCCGTCCACACCACGGCCCGTGCGACGGCCCACGCTGGTGCAGGGCTGGCATGAACTGACCTTCCTGCACTGGCCGGTGGAGCCGGAACGGGTGGCGGGGCTGCTGCCGGCCGGCACCCGCCCGGACACCCTGGACGGCGTCACCTACGTCGGGCTGGTCCCGTTCCTGATGCGCGGCGTCGGCCTGGGACCGGGGCCTGGCCTGCCCTGGCTCGGCACGTTCTGCGAGACGAACGTACGGCTGTACACGGTGGACGACCAGGGCCGACGTGGCGTCGTGTTCCGGTCGCTGGACGCGGCCCGCCTGCTTCCCGTACTGGTCGGCCGGCTCGGGGTCCGCCTGCCCTACACGTGGTCGGCGATGCGCCTGCGCCGCACGGGCGATGTGATCACCTACAGCTGCCGACGGCGGGGCTCCGGGGACGGCGGGTCGGCGAGCCGTGCGCAGGTGCGCACCGGGCGGCCGATCGCGGAGCCCACACCGCTGGAACACTTTCTGACCGCCCGGTGGGGTCTGCACGTCTCGTGGCACGGTCGCACCGTGCACCTGCCGAACGAGCACGCGCCGTGGCCGCTGCACCGGGCCGAGTTGCTCGACCTGGAAGACGATCTGGTCACGGCCGCGGGCCTGCCGCGCATGACCGGGCCGCCGGTCAGTGTCCTCTACTCGCCGGGCGTCACCGTGCGGTTCGGCGTCCCCTCTCCCCTGTCACAGCCGGCCGGTCGGGGCCGATAGACGGTTCGTGGCCGCATCGGCCCCGACGGATGCTGTCATCCCCGGCGCAACCCGTCACGGACGTGGTCGCATCCGCCCAGGGCACCCTCGACGACGTGGTGGCCGTCGCCGGGGTCGCCGCCGCGACCGAGCCGGGCTCCTCTGTGCCGGCCGACGCCCTCGGGAATCGGGCGCCCGTCTCCGCCGGTCGGGAGACAATGGCCGTATGCGGTCATGGGGTACGGCCTGTGTCGCCGCCGTGCTGGTGCTGGTGGCCGCGACCGGCTGCACCGGAGGCGGCGACGACGGTGACGCCACGCGCACCAGCCCGTCCGCGTCCACCCGCACCGCGAGCCCGGCGCCCACCGCGACGCCCTCCCCCGCTCCCACGCCCGTCGACCCGGTGTCGATCCCGGGCCTGATCCGGCGCGAGCACAAGGGCTCCGACCTGCGGCTCGGCACCGTCCTCGCCCGTACCTCCGCCTACACCGGCTACCGGGTGACGTACGAGGCGAACGGGCTGACGATCTCGGGGCTCATGAACATCCCGACCGGCAAGGGGCCCTTCCCGGCGCTGGTCCTGGCCCACGGCTACATCGACCCCGCCGTCTACACCACCGGCCGGGGCCTCGCCCGCGAACAGGATCTCCTGGCCCGCAACGGCTATGTCGTCCTGCACACCGACTACCGCAACCACGCGGGCTCGGACAAGGATCCCGACAACGACGTGAACCTCCGGTTCGGCTACACCGAGGACGTCATCGGGGCGGCGATGGCCCTGCGGTCGTCCGGGCGTCCGGAGATCGACGGCGACCGCATCGGGCTGCTGGGCCGGTCGATGGGCGGCGGTGTCGTCTACAACACCCTGGTGGTCGCCCCGGGCCTGTTCGACGCCGCCGTCGCCTTCGCACCGGTCAGCTCGCGACCGGAGGAGAACATCGACCACTTCCAGCGCCCCGCCGGGGACCCGATCGTCGCCGAGATAGAGGCCGAGCACGGCAGCCCGGAGGAGAACCCGACCTTCTGGAAGGAAGTGTCGCCGATCACCTACGTGGACCGGGTGACCGAGCCGCTGCTCATCCACCACGGCACCGCCGACGACACCTGCCCCATCGTCTGGACCCGGCGGACCGTGGCCGCGTTCGAGAAGGCGGGCAAGGACGTTCGGCTCCGCACCTACCCCGGCGAGGGCCACACCTTCTCTTCGCAGTGGCCGCGCTCGATGGACGCCACCATGGCGTTCTTCGAGCGCCACCTGCGCTGAAGCCGCTCAGACCCGCGAGCGGTACAGCCCGAACTCCGCGATCCGTACGGCCTCCCGAGCCCCCGTCACACGGACCCGCCACCGCCGCGCCCGGACCGGCGCGGCGAGCAGCAGGATCCGGCTCGCGCCGATCGTGCCCGCCCGGGCGACCTGCGACCAGGATCCTTCGCGATGAGCCTCGACCACGAAGCTCTCCACCTGCTGGCCGTGCCGGATGTCCTCCGCCAGCCGGATCCGGTCGACCTCACGTTCCGCGCCCAGGTCGAGCGTGACCCGCCCCGGGGAGACGGTGGTGGGGGCTCCGGTCGCCAGGTTCTCGGGGAGTTCCCGGTCCACCCGCTCACGGAACTCCCGCAGCCGAACCACGTCCGCGGCGGGCAGCAACCCGTCGGTGTCCGGCGGGACGTTGAGCAGGAGCACCGAGTTGCGACCCACGGACCGGAAGTAGATGTCCGTCAACTGCTCCACCGTCTTGGGCTGTTGGTCGGCGTGGTAGAACCAGCCGTCCCGGATGGACACGTCGCACTCGGCGGGCCACCACTGCAGGTAGTCGGCGACCGGCTGGGCCCGGACGAGCGCATCCCGGCTGCCCATGTCGGGAGCGTCGTAGGAGAGCGCGTAGTCGGTGCGGCCGTAGTCCTTCTCCTGTACCGGTACGACGCTCCACTCGTCCTCGCGGGCCAGCCCGCCCTCGTTGCCGACCCAGCGCACGTCGGGTCCGGACACGGCGATCGCGGCGTCCGGGGCGAGTGTGCGCACCAGGGTGTACCAGCTGTCCCAGTCGTACTTCTCGACCTTGTCCGGCGGGATGTGTCCCTGGGCGCCGTCGAACCACACCTCGTCGATCGGGCCGTACTCGGTGAGGACCTCGTGGAGCTGGTTGAGCATGTGGGCGCCGTAGTCGGTGGCCTGGAGGGTGTACGTCCGCTGTGGTGTGCGGTCGTCGCCGTCGACGGGGGTGGGGATGGTGTGCTCGGTGCGGGCGCTGCCGTTGGCGTACACGCCGTGCAGGTACTGGTTCTCGTCGGCGGGCGAGATGTAGACGCCGACCTTGATGCCGTGGCGGCGCATGGAGTCGGCGAACGAGCGCAGTACGTCGCCCTGTCCGCCCTGCCAACTGCTGGACGCCACACTGTGGTCGGTGTAGCGGGAGGGGTAGAGGACGAAGCCGTCGTGGTGCTTGACGGTGAGGATGGCGAGCTTGAAGCCGCCGTCGCGCAGGGCTCTCGCCCACTGGTCGGTGTCGAGGCCGGTCGGCCGGAAGACGTCGGGGTCCTCGTCACCGGTGCCCCATTCGAGGCCGGTGAAGGTGTTCACGCCGAAGTGCAGGAACGCGGTGCGCTCCAGGCGCTGCCAGGCGATCTGCCGTGCGGTGGGCCGGACTTGGGATGCCTTGCGGACCAGGTCGGCCTCGGTGTCGTCCGGGGAGACGGGAATGCGCTGGCGGGGGTCTTCCTCCGCGGCGGACGCCGGCAGGGCCGGGACTCCGGTCACGGCGAGTGCGGTGGCGGCGGTGACGAAGAGGCGTCGGGAGACGGTCATGGGGTGGGACTCCTCGCGTCAGTGGGCGGTCAAGTGCCAGAGGGCGGGCGGCTGTTGGTCGGCCGGGTACTGCACGAGCGAGCCGTCGACGGCCACTCGCACGGCCATCTGCGTGATCGCGTTGACCAGGCGATAGCCGCCCTCGGCGGGTTCCAGCTCCCAGCGCTGCATGGTGTTCGCGGCGTCGCAGCTCTGCGCGGTGGCCTCGGCGCCCGGCTGGAGCGGCACGTTGAGCGTGAGCTTTCCGCCACGTATCTCCAGGCAGCCTTCGTCGGTCCGCAGGGTCGCGTAGCCGTCGGCCGTGCGCCGCACCTCGGCGTCGAAGGACCGGCCGTCCGTCTTGAAGGTGTACGTCCCGTCCGCCACCGGAACCCGGGCCAGGTCCCGCCATCCGGGCGCGTGCCCGACGGCCGTACCGCGTGCGGTGAACCCGTCGTACGTGGCGTCGGGGTGCGGGTCCCCCCAGGTGGCCTGGGCGAGGTGACGCAGGGCGGGCCACAGGGCGACGGAGACCTCGTTCTCGGTCTCGCCGCGGCCGTTGTCGGGCCAGAGGCTGATCTTCGCGCCGGTGATGCCGTCACCGGAGGCCAGTTTCTCGCCCTCGAAGCTGCGCGGGTCCCAGCTCTGGTCGTACAACCCCTCGGTGTCACTGTGGAAGCCGCCGCGGACGAGGTACAGCGCGTAGGCCGCGTTCATCAACGGGTAGCCCTGCGCGAGAAGTCGGCTCGGTTTCGTCGCCACGTTCAGCCAGTGCTCGACGGTCGTGTCCGCCGCCACCGGCACGGTGTTGGCGCCGGTGAGACCGTCGTTCCAGATGCGCAGCTTCTTGCCCTTGGACGCGGCGTAGGCGTGGACGCGGTTGACGAAGTCGATGAACGCGTCCTGCGGTGTGGCGCCGGGCCCGTACTTCTCCTGGGCGTACTTCAGGACCTGCGGGTACTTGGCGAAGTCGGAGCCGAGCATGTACTCGTCGGCTCCCATGTGCCAGGAGCCGGCGGTGAAGACCTGGGCGTACTCGTCGATCAGGCTGGTGTAGTAGTCGAAGGCGGCCGGCCGGGTGATGTCGAGGCGCGAGGGCTGCTTGGCGCCGTCGGAGTCGGTCAGCTGCAGATCCGGCCGGTTCTCTATCCACGGGTCCATGTGCCCCGGGGAGTTGATCTCGGGGATGATCTCGACGTGGTACCGGTCGCCGAGGGCGACGAGGCGGCGGATCTCGTCCTTGGTGTAGTAGCCCCACGTGTTGGCCTCGGGGTGGGCGTCGCTCTTCACCTTCAGTTCGAGGAGCAGCTGGTTGAGCTTGTGGTACGCCATCTCGCGGACGAGGTTCTCCAGCCAGGGCAGCGAGATGTGGATGTAGCAGGCACAGACGCCGGCCCCCCGCTCCCGGTAGCGCGGCACGTCGACGGTGCGCCCCGCCGGGATCCGGTCGCCCTGCGCGAGGAGCTGGAGGAGGGTCCGGGTGCCGTAGAAGGCTCCGGCCCCGGTCGCGCCGGTCACCGAAAGCCGCTCCCCCGCGCGGAGTTCGTAGCCCTCGTCGCCGAGCGCCGCCCGGGAAGACCGTACGTCGATAACGATGTCACCGGCGCGGGCGCCGCCGGTCACCACCGGGACCCGGCCATGACCCGCCGCCTTGAGATCGTCGGACAGGGTGGCGGCGACCCTGCGTTCGGCCGGACTGTCCGCCACCAGGCGGGTGCCGGGCCGGAAGGCGTAACTGCCGGAGGCGGGTGTCCAGTCGGACAGGGCGGGCCCGGTGACCGGCGGACCCTGCTCCTGCCGCGCGAGGGCCGGAACCGGCGCCAGGAGCAACATCAGCACCGCCATGATGCCGACCAATCTCAGCCGTTTTCTCATGAGCGACTCCCCATTCATCGGAGGCCTGATGATTGGCTCGACCTCTCAGCCTGTCAATGGGGCCCGATGACGCAGAAGTTGGGCCAGTGATCGGATGACCTGCCGGGTCAATCGACGTGGTCGACCGTCGGACCGCGAAAAGTCCAAGAAGACCGGTCCGAATGTCCAAGCGCGATCGCTCTCGACGCGGCGTCCGCTCCCGGGCAGAGTTCTCCCTACGTACCCACCAGTAGCCTCCGAGGAGCGCCCGTGACCAGCTGGGTCGGCCGGACCGCCGCCGAGATCGCCGCCGCCGTACGCGAGAAGCGGGCCACGCCCCGCGAGGTGGTGGCCGAGCACCTCGCCCGGATCGAACGGCTCGACGCCCGCGTCGGCGCGTTCCGGGTGGTCCGGGCCGAAGCGGCGCTCGCCGAGGCCGACGAGGTGGCCGCGCGGGGCGACCTGGGCGAACTGCCCCTGGCGGGCGTGCCCGTGGCCGTCAAGGACAACCTCGCCGTGCGCGGCGAGAGCATGCGCATCGGGTCCGCGGCGACGCCCGAGACGCCCTCCGGGGACGACCATGTCACCGTGGCCCGGCTGCGGGCGGCGGGTGCGGTGGTCGTGGGGCTGACCAACGTGCCCGAACTGTGCGTCTTCGGCACCTCGGAGGGCGTCCACGGCACCGCCCGCAACCCGTGGGACACCTCGCGCACCGCGGGCGGCTCGTCCGGGGGCAGCGCGGCCGCGGTCGCCGCCGGCCTGGTGCCGATCGCGCTGGGCAACGACGGGATGGGCTCCCTGCGCATACCCGCGGCCAACTGCGGCCTGGTCACCATCAAGCCGGGCCCCGGGGTGGTGCCCGCGGGCATCGGCGACGGCGACTGGTTCGGCATGTCCGAGAACGGGCCGCTCGCCACGACGGTCGAGGACGCGCGCCTGATGCTGTCGGTCCTCGCGGACACCGAAGTCGTACGGCGGGACGCGTCCGCCACGCACCGGGTCGCCGTCTCCCTGCGCAGCCCGATCGCCGGAGTCGCCGTCACCAGGCCGTATACGACCGCGGTGCGGGAGGCGGCGGAGCAGCTCATGAAGGCGGGGCACCGGGTACGCCGGGCCGATCCTCCGTACCCGCTGTCGCTGAGCTTCACGTCGCTGGCCCACTGGACGGCCGGCACCGCGGTGGACGCGCGGGGCCTCGACCGGCGGCAGCTGACGCGGCGCACCCGGGTGCACGCGACCGTGGGCCGCGGCTTCGTGAACACCGTCCGGTCCGGCGAGGGACGGGAGGCGCTGCGCCGGCGCCTGGAGCCGTTCTTCGGCGAGTACGACGTCCTGCTCACGCCGGCACTGGCCCGCCGCTCCCCCAAGGCCGCGGCCTGGCACGAGCGGGGCTGGCTGCGCAACGTCCTGGCCAACACGAACTACTCGCCGCTGACCCCGCCGTGGAACCTGACCGGCTGGCCGGCGATGTCGGTCCCGTTCGGCACCCTGCCCTCCGGCGCCCCCTGCGCCGTACAGCTGGTGGGGCTTCCGGGTTCGGAGGCGGATCTGCTGGCGGTCGCGGAGCAGTTGGAGGCGCGGCACCCGTGGCAGCGGACGGCACCTCTGGAGTAGAGGTGCGTCAGAGGGCCTTGTACATGATGTGCAGGCCCACCCTGCCGTGCCGGGGGTGTTCGTAGGCGTTCGGGACCGTGCCGAGGATCGTGAAGCCGAAGGAGGTCCACAGCTTCACGGCCGGGTTGGTCTCGACGACGGCGTTGAACACCATGCCCCGGTAGCCCTGGTCCTTCGCCGCGTCCAGGATGTGCTCGGCGAGGGCGCGGCCGATGCCCCGGCCACCCTGGTCGGGGTCGACCATGAAGCCCGCGTTGGCGATGCCGGCGGCGGGGCCGCCGTAGTTGGGGGTGAGGTAGGCGGAGGCGACGAGGGCGCTGGTGTCGTCCTCGACGACGTAGACGCGTTTGGCCGGGGCCATCCACAGGGCGCGGGCCGCCTCTTCGGAGGTGTCCGGGTCCCAGGCGTAGGTCTCGGCGGCGGCGACGATCCGGTGCCAGAAAGGCCAGATCCGTGGCCAGTCCTCGGCCACGGCTTCTCTGATCAGCATGGGCGTGAGTTTCGCACGCCCATGCTCTCGGCGATCGCGACGGGTGCTGCCCTGGGTCAGTCCACGCTGGGCAGGATGTGGGGCTCGGCGAGGTCGTCCTCGTAACCGGCCAGGCGGATGGGGGCGGACCGGGCCCACACGTCGAGGCTGCCGATCTCTCCGGGCCGGCGGCCGGCGCGCTCCGTGCGTTCCTTGGGGCGCTGTTCGCGATTCGTCTTCTCCGGTGTCACCGCGCACTCCTTATGTGTCGGGTCACCCTCGGGGCGTACCTGCCCAGTCAACGGCCTGGTTCTCGACGCCTGCTCGGGTGTGGCTAGAGGCAGTTCGGACGCGGTGGCGCCGGTTGTTCGTACGAGATCGAGCCGTGGTGAACGGGCGTGTCCCATGACGGACCTTGGGTGTGGGTAGGACCCCGTACTGCTGTCCGTCCGCTACAGATTAACCAAATGAGCGGGTGGCCGCTCGATAGGGCTGAAAACAAGCGGTAACTATCCGGAGTCTTCCCCTGTTCGGCCAGGCGCGATATGCGTCGGTTCGTCACATCATGCATGGTTTGAGTGTCGCCCGTATGGCCCAGGCCGCCGAACAGGCGACGCAGTTCAGATCCCGTTGGCCGATTCGCAAGCAGGCCATGATCTGCTGGCGGACGGCAACGGCTTGTCCTGCGGGAGGACGGACGCATGGAGCTGCGCAGTGTCGAAGAGCTGATGGATCTGCTGAACGCCTGCCGGGGCGCGTGGGCCACACCGGGCCTCGGAGGCGGCCGGGTCGATCTGCACCAACACGCGCTGCGGACCGCCGCGCTGCTGCGTCGCACCCGCCCCGCCGACAAGGAGCTCCAGGTGGCGGGGCTGGTGCACGCGATCGGTCCGCTGCTGCGGCCGGGCGAAGGCGCCGCGCAGGCCGACTGCGCGGCCGACCCGGTCCGCGCCCTGCTCGGCGAGCGCGTCGGCGCCCTCGTCCGCGGGCACGTTCCGGACGGCAGTCCCGCCGACGACGACCTGTCGCGCCTGCGCCAGGCCGACGAGGAGGCCCGGATCGCCGGGTTCGACGCGGGTGTCCTGGAGGACTGGCGCACGGTGCTGGAGCTGGTGGCGGCGCGGAACTCGCGTCTCGGGGCTGTCGACTGACGGTCCGTCATGAGACGGTACGCCGATGACGCCGTCGTACGGACCCGGAGGAACCCCAGGAGCCCAAGGAACCCCAGGAGCCCCAGGAGCCCAAGGAGTCCAAGCCAACCGAGGACTCCAGGGTTTCCAGGGTTTCCAGGGCAAGACTGCGATCGTCACCGGCGCCACGCGCGGGATCGGGCGGGCCGTCGCCGGGCAACTGGCCGAGGCCGGGGCGCTGGTGTGCGTGACCGCGCGCGACGCCGACGACGTACGGCGGACTGCCGGGGAGCTGGGCGGCATCGGCCTTGCGGGCAGCGTGGCCGACCCGGCCCATCCGACGGAGGTCACGGAGCTGGTCCTGCGCGAGTTCGGGCGGATCGACGTGCTGGTCAACAACGCGGCGACCAACCTGCCGTACGGCCCGCTCATGGAGGCGGATCCGGACGCCTGGCGCGAGGCGTTCACGGTCAACGTCGAGGCACCTTTGCGGCTGGTGCAGTGCGCGTGGCGGGCATGGATGGGCAAGCACGGCGGCGTGGTGGTGAACGTCTGCACGGAGGGCGCCGGACATGTCGGGCCGGGTGTCGGGGCGTACGGCACCAGCAAGGCGGCCCTGCTGCACCTGACCCGGCAGCTCGCGGGCGAACTCGCCCCGAAGGTACGCGTCAACTCCGTCTCCCCCGGCCTCGTACGCACCGAGATGGCGCGCTTCGTGTGGGAACCGGGCGAGCCCGAGGTGGCGGCGGGGCTGCCGCTCGGGCGGATCGGGGAGCCGGGGGACGTGGCGCGGGCGGTGGTGTGGCTGGCCTCGGACGCGGCGGGCTGGATCACCGGCGCCGACCTGCTGGTCGACGGGGGCACGCGGGTGCGGGCCGCGTACGCGTCGGCGCCGTACGCGGTGCACGAGCGGCTGCGGTCCGGGGCGCCGCCGGATGCCGGTACGGGCACCCCCGGACACCACTGAGCACGAGCCACGTGCGCGGGTGCCCGAGGTCGGGGCGGCTACGCGATCGCCCCCGACAGGGCGACAGGCCCGAGGGTGGGCCTGCATGGAGTCGAACCAGGAAGTACGCGTGACCATCGCACCGGGCACACCGGCACGCGTCCTACCGTAGGCCGACGGCACCCCGCCGGCCAACGGATTTGCGCCCTACCACTTGCCCGGCGCGTAGTCCTTCAGGAAGACGCCGTACACGTCCTCGCCCTCCTCGCCGCGGACGATCGGGTCGTAGACGCGGGCCGCGCCGTCGACCAGGTCGAGGGGGGCGTGGAAGCCCTCCTCCGCGAGGCGCAGCTTGTCGTAGTGCGGGCGCTCGTCGGTGATCCAGCCGGTGTCGACCGAGGTCATGAGGATGCCGTCGGTCTGGAACATCTCCTGGGCGCTGGTCCGCGTCACCATGTTCATCGCGGCCTTTGCGGCGTTCGTGTTCGGGTGGCCGGCGCCCTTGTAACCGCGGCCGAAGACGCCTTCCATGGCCGAGACGTTCACGACGTGCGCGCGTCCGCTCCTCGCCTTCCCGGCGGCAGCCGCCATGACCGGGCGGAGCTTGCTGATCAGGACGAACGGCGCCGTGTAGTTGCACAGCTGGGTTTCGAGGAGCTCCACCGGGGAGATCTGCTCGATCGTCTGCACCCAGGTGTTGCTGTCGACGACGTCGGGGACCAGGCCGCCCGCGTCGATGGCGGTGCCGTCGAGGTGCCGGGCGACACTGGCGTTGCCCGCGACCAGGGCGAGGTCGGCCACCTGCTGCGCGTCCATGCCGGAGATTCCGGCGGGCAGGGCGGCGAGGCCGTCCACCGCGCCGGAGCCGAAGGCGCCGATGACGTGGTGGGCGGGGAGCTCCCCGGCGGGCAGCGGGGCGCTCTCGCCCTCGACCAGGGCGGCGTAGGCGGAGGGCAGGCGGCGCACGGTCTGCGTCGCGTTGTTGATGAGGATGTCCAGGGGGCCCGCCTCGGCGACCTGGTCGGCGAGGGCCACGGCCTG
The DNA here is from genome assembly GCF_001279775.1 of Streptomyces sp. MMG1533. GTDB lineage: Bacteria > Actinomycetota > Actinomycetes > Streptomycetales > Streptomycetaceae > Streptomyces. The sequence continues at coordinate 37,757 of NZ_LGDG01000263.1, forward strand.
CGCCGGGTCGCGCAGGTCGATGCCGACGACCTCGAGGCGGTGCATCCAGTCCGCCGAGTCGTCCATGGCCTTGAAGCGGCGGATGGCGTCCTTCGGGAAGCGGGTGGTGATCGTCGTGTGCGCGCCGTCGCGCAGCAGCCGCAGCGCGATGTACATGCCGATCTTGGCGCGGCCGCCGGTGAGCAGGGCGCGCTTGCCGGTGAGGTCGGCGCGGGCGTCGCGCTTGGCACGGTTCAGGCGGGCGCAGTCGGGACAGAGCTGGTGGTAGAAGTAGTCGACTTCCACGTACCGGGCCTTGCAGGTGTAGCAGGAGCGCGGGCGCTGGAGTATCCCCGCGACCTGCCCCTCCTCGGTGCCCGACGACGGCAGGATGCCCTCCGTCTCGTCGTCGATGCGCTGGGCGGAGCCGGTCGCCGTGGCCTCCGTGACCGCCTTGTCGTGCGCGGTCTTGGCGGCCCGGCGCTCCTGGCGGCGGCGCTGCTTGACGGTGCGGTAGATGCCCGCGGTGGCGCGACGCACGGCGATCGCGTCGGGGTGGTCGACGTCCAGCTTGTCGAGCTCCTCGAGCACGCTGAGGCAGACGGCGAGCCGCTCCGGGTCGATGCCGGGACCGTAGACGATCTCGTCCGTGGTCGCCGAGCCGTTGTCTGTCACCGTCATGGCCGCTGCCGTTCCCTGGGTGTTTCGTGCGGCGCTCCGACGGCGACGCGTTCGAACGGGGAATTTTACGGAGCACCGGGCCGCAGCGCCAAACCCGCGACGATCATGGGTCGCAGGCAGTGATCAGCGTCTCCACCTCCTGGGTCACGGCGAGGGCCAGCCGGTCGAGATCCGGTACGGCCGTGGCGTCGGCGACGAGCCCGTAGTGGACGCGCCCGCGGTACGTCGAGATGGCGACCGCGAGGGACTGGCCGCGGGCCAGCGGGGCGAAGGGATAGACCTCCGTCACGGGGTTGCCGCCGAGCTTCAGACCGATGCCCGGCAGGGGCACGCTGGTGACCAGGATGTCGAACCAGAGCCGGGCGGCCTGGCTCACGAAGGGGCCGCCCAGCCGGTGGCCGAGCGCCGGGACGTGGTCGGCGAGCAGGGCGACGGCGCCGGCGCCCCGGTTGGGCCCGGCGTCCTTGTTCCGGTCCATGGCCGTACGCACCGTGGCGAGGCGGCCGAGCGGGTCCGGGTCGGCGACGGGAAGCCGTATCAGGTACCCGGAGAGCCGGTTGCCCTGTGGGTGGGCGGTGCGCGGGCGGCGCCGGGACACGGGGATCAGGGCGCGGGGCGCCACGCCCTCGCTGCCGTCGCCGCGCTCGTCGAGCCAGCGGCGCAGGGCACCCGCGACGACGGCGATCAGGACGTCGTTGACGGTGCCGCCGACGGCCTTGCGGACGCGGTGCACGTCGTCGATGTCGACGGCGACCCCGGCGGTGCGGCGGGTCCCGGTGGACTGGGCGGTGAGGGCGGCGGACGTGCGGACGTCCAGGGTGGAGCGGGCGACCGAGGCGCCGATGTCCAGAGCCCGGCTCACGTCGGACAGGGCACCGCGCACCAGTCCCGGCAGTCTGCGGACGTCCGGGAGGAGGCCGCGCGGCGGCTCGGCGGGGCGAGGACGGCGGGTCGGCACGTCCATGGGGTCCAGGATCGCGGCGGCGAGCGTCAGCGCGCGCAGGCCGTCGGCCAGGGCGTGGTGGAACTTGAACAGCACGGAGAAGGAGACGCCGTCCTCCCCCGGCAGCACATGCGCCTCCCACGGCGGCCGGTCCCGGTCCAGCGGCCGCTGCATGAGCCGGCCGGCCTCGGCCTGGAAGTCCGCGGTCGGGGCGTGCAGGGTGACATGGTCGAGCGGGTCGAAGTCCGGAGCGGGGTCACGCGCCGCGCCGCCGAAGGCCCCCGGGAAGCCCAGGGGCCACACGTCCCGGATCCGCATCCGCAGTCCGGGCACCGCGGCGGCCCGGGCGGCCAGCAGGTCGGCCGCGTGGGCGCCCGCCGTGGGCGAGTGTGCCGTGAAGACGCCGAGCGCACCCAGGTGCATGGGGTGCTCGGCGGATTCCATGTTCCAGAACGCCAGGTCGAGAGGTGCGAGCAGGTCAGGAGTCAATGGCTTGCCTCGCGTCGACGAAGGGTGAGTCAGCAGTCAATCGCCCCCCGGCGATTACGGTCAAGTACGATCAAGCTACACACAGTTAACATCAGATTAAGTCCGACCGTCGATGTCCCAGCTGCAACAGGGGCACCGAAGGACGCGATCAGGGCACCTGCTGGCCCTTGCCCAGCCCGATGACTCCGCCCTTGGACACCGTGTACAGCTCGGCGTCCCGCTCGGGATTCACACCGATGGTCGCGCCGGGCGGCACCTCGACGTTCTTGTCGAGCACGGCGCCCCGCACCACGGCGCCCCGCCCGATGTGCACGTTGTCGTGCAGCACCGAGCCCTGGACGACGGCTCCCGGGTCGACCACGACACCCGGCGAGAGGACCGACCGGGTGACCTGGCCGCGGATCAGGCAGCCCGCGCTGATGATGGACTCGCTGGCGATGCCGCCGGCGTTGAAGCGGGCCGGGGACAGTTGGTACGAGTGGGTGTAGATGGGCCACTGCCGGTTGTAGAGGTTGAACGCGGGGCGCTCGGCGATCAGGTCCATGTGGGCGTCGTAGTACGCGTCCAGCGTGCCGACGTCCCGCCAGTAGCCCTGGTCGCGGGTGGTCTCGCCGGGCACGTGGTTGGCGCTGAAGTCGTAGAGCTGGGCCTCGCCGCGGTCGGTGAGCTGGGGCAGGATCGAACCGCCCATGTCGTGCACCGACTTCGGGTCCTCGGCGTCCCGCTGCAGCGCCTCGATGAGGGCCTTGGTGGTGAAGATGTAGTTGCCCATCGAGGCGAACACGCGCTCCGGGTCGTCGGCCAGGCCGGGCGGGTCGGCCGGCTTCTCCAGGAACCGCTCCACCGTCTGGCCGTCCGAGCCGGGAGTGATCACGCCGAACGACGGCGACTCGCCACGCGGGACGCGTATCCCGGCCACCGTGACACCCGCGCCGCTCTCGATGTGCTGGGCGAGCATCTGCCGCGGGTCCATGCGGTAGACGTGGTCGGCACCGAAGACGGCCACATAGTCGGGGCGTTCGTCGTGGACCAGATTCAGGGACTGAAGAAGCGCGTCCGCGCTGCCCAGGTACCAGCGCGGGCCCAGTCGCTGCTGGGCCGGGACCGGGGTGACGTAGTTGCCGAGCAGGCTGGACATCCGCCAGGTGGTGGTGATGTGCCGGTCCAGCGAGTGCGACTTGTACTGCGTGAGGACGCAGATGCGCAGGATGTCGCCGTTGACGAGGTTGGACAGGACGAAGTCGACCAGGCGGTACGTGCCGCCGAAGGTGACCGCGGGTTTCGCCCGGTCCGCGGTCAAGGGCATCAGGCGCTTGCCCTCTCCGCCCGCCAACACGATTCCGAGCACCGAAGGACCACCACGACGCATGGCCTCTCCCCTCACCCTGGTTGATCCATTCCTGCCCCTGAGCAGGTCACGCTACGCCTGTTCGAGAAACTCCCGTCGCACTAATCCTGTTTGAGGATCCCCTCGTAGAGCCGGACCGTGCGCCGGGCGACCGCTTCCCAGCCGAACTCGCCCACCGCACGCTCCCGCCCCGCCTCACCCATCTCCCGCGCGGCCGCCGGGTCCCCGAGGACCGAGTCCAGCGCCCGCGCGAGACCCGTCTCGAAGCCGTCGTCCACCGGGACGAGTAACCCCGTCTTGCCGTCGTCCACGACCTCGGGAATACCGCCGACCCGCGAGGCCACGACGGGGGTCCCGCACGCCATCGCCTCCAGGTTGACGATGCCGAGGGGTTCGTACACCGAAGGGCAGACGAACACCGCGGCGTGCGTGAGAAGTTGGATCACCTCGGGGCGCGGCAGCATCTGCGGGATCCAGTGCACGCCCTCGCGGACCCGGCTCAGCTCCCGGAAGAGGTCGCGGAACTCCTGGTCGATCTCGGGGGTGTCGGGGGCACCCGCGCACAGCACCACCTGCGCGGCCGGGTCGATGTCCCGGACCGCGCGCAGCAGGTGGGGGACGCCCTTCTGGCGGGTGATGCGGCCGACGAACAGGACGTACGGGCGGGTCGGGTCCAGGCCGACGCGGCGCAGGACGTCGGTGCCGTGGTCCGGTTGGTAGAGGGTGGTGTCGATGCCGTTGTGCACGATGTGGACCTTGGCCGGATCCAGCGCCGGGTAGCAGCCGAGGATGTCGTCGCGCATGGCGCCGGAGACGGCGATCACTCCGTCGGCGGACTCGATCGCGGTGCGCTCCGCCCAGCTGGACAGGGCGTATCCGCCGCCGAGTTGCTCGGCCTTCCAGGGGCGCAGGGGCTCCAGCGAATGGGCGGTCATCACATGCGGGATGCCGTACAGCAGCTTGCCGAGGTGGCCGGCGAGGTTGGCGTACCAGGTGTGGGAGTGGACCAGCTCCCGGCCTTCGAGGCCGGCGGTCATCGCGAGGTCCACGGAGAAGGTGCGCAGCGCGTCGTTGGCGGTGTCCAGCGCGGACCAGGGGCGGTGGCGGATCACGCCCTCCGCGCGGCCCTCGCCCCAACAGTGCACATCAAGGTCGACGAGGGATCTCAACTCCCGGGCGAGGAACTCGACATGGACACCCGCACCGCCGTACACGTCCGGCGGGTACTCCCGGGTCAGCAGGCCCACTCGCACCCGGAACCCCCTGTCTCAGCGGCTGGTTGCCCTTCATGGTCACCCAGATGCGGCGCGCGGGGAAGACCGCGGTGCTCGTGTGAAGCAACAGTCACCGCACACTCCTCCGCCGGGCACACGGTAGTAGAGGCAGCAGCTGCGCCGTCGGAAGGCGGTCCCGGTGAGAGTGCCGGCGCCGGCGAGGAGGGGGTGGGCGAGGAGTTCCACGGTGCGGGCGCGGGCCGACGCGGCCACGTCCGTACGGCCGTGGGCCCGAGCCCAGCCGTCCAGCTGCCGGGCGGCACCCGCGAGCGCGGAGGCGGCGTTGCCCCACAGCAGACCTTCGGCGACTCCGTACCGGTCGTGCAGGTTGTCGTTCAGCGGCTGGAGGTGCCCCCGCAGCACGACGTCCGCGAGGGTCGCCGCGTCCGCGGGCAGCGGCCGTACGACGGACAGCCACAGGTCGTCGGGGGCACTGCCGTCGGGATCCCAGTGCAGCAGGCGCGGGTCGAGGTCGGGGATCCGGCCGTAGAGGGCGGCGCAGCCGAGGGCCACGGACCACAGGCGGGCCGCGAGCCCCTGCTGAGCGACCGAGGCCGCGATCCGCACCTCGGGAGCACGAAGGGCGTTCCCTACTTTCCGGACACGGAAAGTCATGGAAGTCATAGAATTGCCGTAAAGGTCCGACGGACCGTTCTCGTACATGTGCGCGAGCGTCGACGGTGACGCGGCCGGGACTCCTGCCGCGCCTGGTGTCGTGCGAAGGGCGAAGAAGCCGCCGAGCTGACGCAGTGCGGCGAGATCGGGGTCGAGGTCCACGAAGACCAGTAGTACCAAGGCCTCTAGGGGCTCCGACCACTAGGGGTCCGCCCAGGGTCACCCACCCTGGGGATGATGGCGCCCGATTCGTACTCCATCGGCAGTAGGACCCATTGCCTGCTCAGGGACGACGACGGGAAGAACTTTTCACGGGATCGTGTTGGTTATGGAAGCCGACCGTACGCCGCGCCGGGCTCAGCGCCCCCGCCTCACGCAGAGGAGTCGCTCATGAGTGCCCTCGCGTTGTCCGTGCTGCTGTCGTTCGTCTCCGCCGTGGCGTACGCGGGCGGAGCGATCGTCCAGGAGCAGGTGGCGGTCTCTTCCCCCGGTCAGCAGTACGCGCCGCTGCGCCGGCCCATCTGGTGGGCGGCGGTCGCGCTGAACGGCCTGGGCGGACTGCTGCACGTGGTGGCGCTCGCCTACGGCCCGCTGAGCCTGGTCCAGCCGCTGGGTGCGCTGACCATCGTCTTCGCCCTGCCCATGGCGGCACTGTTCGTCGGCCGCAAGGCCGGCGCGACGGCGTGGCGCGGCGCGATCATGGCGACGGTCGGTCTCGCCGGTCTGCTCTCCCTGGTCGGCGCGTCCGACGCGCAGTCGCTGGACACCGCGCAGCGGGTGGGCGTGGCCGTCGTCACCGCCGGTGCGGTGATCACGCTGATGATCGCCGGCCGGGCCGCACACCGGCACCCGGCGGTGCGCAGCATCCTGCTGGCGATCGCGTCCGGCATAGCGTTCGGCATGTCCTCGGTGTTCACGAAGACCGTCGCCGTCGACTGGACGGGCGGGGTCTCCACGGCCGACGTGCCGTCCCTGGCGGTGATCGGCGTCCTGGCCACGGCCGGCATGCTGCTGTCCCAGGCCTCCTACCGCGGCGCGGGCCTCGCGGCCCCGCTGGCCACGCTCACGGTCGTGAACCCGGTGGCGGCGGCCGCGGTCGGCATCACGATGTTCGGCGAAACCTTCCGCTACGGCACGACGGGCACCGCCCTCGCACTGAGCTGCGGTGTCGTGGCGGCCGGCGGCCTGATCCTGCTGACCACGGAGCGGATGGAGCGCACGCACGCGGAGTCGGCGGAGCCGCTCCCCGAGCCCGCCGTCCGGCCGGTGGCGCACCTGCCCGAGCGGGTCCCTGCCGAGGGACCGTCGGCGCGGGTGCCGGAGCAGCCGGTCGTCGCGGGGGTGCGGGAGGGCGTGCTCGTCCCGACCCCGTCGACTGCGGCGATTCAGGAAGCCGCGCTCGTCCCGGGCCCGGCGGCTGCCGCGATCCCGGAAGGCGTGCTCGTCCCGGGCCCGGTGCCGCCACCGGCGCTGGAAGGTGTCCCACCGGTCCTGGAGAGCGTCCCGCCCGCCCTGGAGGAGGCCCCGGGGGACACGGAGCCGCCGGAGCCCGACGTGCCGCCGTATCTCTACGGTCCCTTCTACGGCGGCCCCTTCATCCCGCTGCCGGTCCGCAACCGGCACCGGACCCGCGTCAAATCCTGACGCCGCCGGCCCGCAGATAGGCCACCGGGTCGATGTCCGTTCCGAAGCCGGGCCCCGTCCGCACCTCGAAGTGCAGATGCGGGCCCGTACTGTTGCCCGTGGAGCCCGAGCGGCCGATGCGCCGCCCGCCTCCCACCGTCTGCCCGGCCTTCACGGAGATCGCCGACAGATGCGCGTACTGGGTGTAGCGGCCGTCGGAGTGCCGGATCACCACCTGGTACCCGAACGAACCGCCCCACCCGGCGGTGACGACCTCGCCGGCCGCGACCGCCTGCACGGACGTGCCGGTGGGCACGGCGAAGTCGACGCCGGTGTGGTAGCCCTTCGACCAGGAGGAACCCGCCTTGTGGTAGGGCGTGCCCGTGGCGGCGTTCACCGGGGAGACCACGGAATGGCCGGTCGTGGCCTTCTCTTCGGTGTCCTGGGTGTTCTGGGTGCCCGAAGAGGCCTTCTCGCCCGTGGACTTGCTGCTGGTGTGGGTGCTCGCGGTGGTGCCGGCGGCCTCCTGACCGCGCACCTTCAGCCGCTGGCCGGGCATGATCAGGTCGGGGTCCGAGCCGATGGTCTGCCGGTTGGCCGTGTACAGCCCGCGCCAACCGCCCTGGACGCGCTGGGCGTCGGCGATCGCAGAGAGCGAGTCGCCGCGGACCACCGTGTACATCTCGGCGGTCCCGGCCCGGGACTGGGGCGTGGTCTGCGGCTGTACGTCCGCCACGGAGCCGCTGCCCGTCTTCTTCGCGGTGCTGTCGCCGGTCCCGGCGGGACGGATGTCCGGCGTGTCGCCGCCCCGTGTCAGCCCGGCCCGCCCCGAGCACACCGGCCAGGCTCCGGGCCCCTGCCCGTCCAGCACCTTCTCCGCCACGGCGATCTGCTGGTCCTTGGTGGCCAGATCCGCCCGGGGCGCGTACCGCGTGCCGCCGTACGCCTCCCAGGTGGACCGGGTGAACTGCAGTCCGCCGTAGTAGCCGTTGCCGGTGTTGATGTTCCAGTCGTTGCTCGACTCGCACGCGGCGACCTTGTTCCAGGTGTCCACGTCGGCGGCCTGCGCGGCCCCGGCACCGATGAGCGGCATCGCCATCCCGGCGCCACCCGCCGTGACGGTGAGCGAGGCGCGGTTGATCCTGTTCGGCTGATACCGGCGGTGCCGGCCGCGTACGGCCATGAAAAGCCCCCCTCGACATGCGTCAGGAGGGGCAAAAGTAAGCGCTGCGAACAGGCCATGACAAGACGGCAATCGGCCGCGCTGCGGCCCCAAGCAACAAGGAACGACCGCCAGTTGCGCAGCGGCTGAGGCAGGTGGGGCTTCCCGTGCGTATCAGCCTGCGGAACACCGCACACCCCGGACGTGCGGTCGCCGTACCGGCACGTCAGGATGGTCGAGGGGCAATACTGACGGGCACGACCGGCACCACCGACAACCGGATCCCCGGATCCTTGAGGAGCCAACCGAATGAGCACTTCAGCCCAGATCGGCGTCACGGGACTCGCGGTCATGGGCCGCAACCTCGCCCGCAACTTCGCGCGCAACGGCTTCACGGTCGCGGTGCACAACCGGACGGCGTCGCGTATGCACGCGCTGGTTGAGGAGTTCGGGAGCGAGGGGGACTTCGTCGCGGCCGAGACCGCCAAGGACTTCGTGGCGGCGCTGGAGCGGCCGCGGCGTCTGGTCGTCATGGTGAAGGCCGGTGAGCCGACCGACGCGGTGATCGAGGAGTTCGCCCCGCTCCTGGAGCCCGGCGACATGATCATCGACGGTGGCAACGCGCACTTCGCGGACACCCGTCGCCGGGAGCGCGCGCTGCGCGAGCAGGGCATCCACTTCGTCGGCACCGGCGTCTCCGGCGGCGAGGAGGGCGCCCTGCACGGGCCGAGCATCATGCCGGGCGGCTCCAAGGAGTCGTACGAATCGCTGGGACCGATGCTGGAGAAGATCTCCGCGAAGGCGGCGGACGGGGCGCCCTGTGTGACGCACGTGGGTCCGGACGGTGCCGGGCACTTCGTGAAGATGGTGCACAACGGTATCGAGTACGCCGACATGCAGCTGATCGGCGAGGCGTACCAACTGCTGCGCGATGTCGCCGGATACGAGCCCGCGCAGATCGCCGAGATCTTCCGTACGTGGAACACCGGGCGGCTCGACTCCTACCTGATCGAGATCACCGCCGAGGTGCTGTCCCACGTTGACGCGGCGACCGGCAAGCCGTTCGTGGACGTCGTGGTGGACGAGGCCGAGCAGAAGGGCACCGGTCGCTGGACCGTCCAGATCGCCCTCGACCTCGGCGTCCCGGTCTCCGGCATCGCGGAGGCGGTCTTCGCCCGCTCGCTGTCCGGTCACGCGGCGCTTCGGGATGCCTCGCGCGGGCTTGCCGGACCGAAGGCGTCGCCGCTGAGCGAGTCCGAGGCCGGGGCCTTCGCGGACCGGGTGGAGCAGGCGCTGTACGCCTCGAAGATCGTGTCGTACACGCAGGGCTTCCACGAGATCGCCGCGGGCAGTGAGGAGTACGGCTGGGACATCGACCTCGGCGCCGTCTCCTCGATCTGGCGGGGCGGCTGCATCATCCGCGCGGCCTTCCTGGACCGTATCCGCGCCGCGTACGACGCCCGGGCCGACCTGCCGAGCCTGCTGGCGGACGAGACGTTCGCGCAGGAGATCGCGGCGGCCCAGGACGACTGGCGCGAGGTCCTCGTCGCCGCCACCCGCCAGGGCGTCCCGACGCCGGGCTTCGCCGCCGCCCTCGCCTACTACGACGCACTGCGCGCCGAGCGGTTGCCCGCGGCGCTCACGCAGGGGCAGCGGGACTTCTTCGGCGCGCACACCTACCGGCGCACCGACCGGGACGGATCGTTCCACACGCTGTGGGGCGGGGACCGGTCGGAGGTTTCCGAGTAGGCGGGCGTCGCGGAAGTTCAAAGCGGCGGTGGGCGGCCGAGCGGCCGTCCACCGCCGCTTTGCGCTCCGGAGGGCCCGGGGACGGGCGCATTTTGCGCCGAGGGCCCGGGGGCGGGCGGACCCGGCTCAGGACAGCGGCGGTCCCGGCTCCGGGTTCGGGACGGGCTCCGGCCCCGGCGGGATCGGGGACGGGGAGGGCTCCGGGGTCGGCCGCGGGGGTTGGTTCGGGTCCGGGCCGGGCGCGGGCGGAGTCGGGTCCGGGCCCGGCGGAGGCGGCGCCGGGTCGGGGTACGGCTTCGGGGGCTGGGGATCCGGACCGGGCGTGGGCCCCGGCCCGGGGCCCGGTGTGGGGTCCGGGTGGACGGGGTCGGGGTACGGGTTCGTCATGGCGTCCTCCGGCCAGTCGGTCGACGTCGGCTCTGGACTACTCCCCCGCGTACCCGACGGCAGCGCCACCACTCACTCGGCCGCGTGAAGGCGCTGAGCCGGGTGGGTCTGCCGGTGTGCGCGCCGCGTAGGTACTCGCCGTGTGCGGGACCGCCGCGCGTCTGCCGGGTGCTTCCCGTTATGCGAACCGGCCGGGCTGGTGGTCGCCGGCGGGCCGCCGGACGATGACGTTCCCGCGGTTGAAGGCGTTGACGAGGGCGATGGCGAGAGCGATGGCGAGGTCGCGCACCAGGGCGGCGAACTGCTCCTCGTCGTGGTGCTCGGCCGCATTCGCCCAGGCGTTCAGCCGAGACCCAGGGTGCACTCCTATGCCGAGTCGGCGGCTACACCTCCCTGACGCAAACAAGCTCGGCACGATGTGACATGAGCGAATGTGACGCCATCTCGCGGGTGGTCGTCAGGAGTCGGGCCGGGAAGGAGCGGCTGAGGCGCAGTGGCCGAAGCGGAGTGGCCGAGGCGCAGTGGCCGAAGCGGAGTGGCCGCGACGGAGTGGTCGAGGCGCAGTGGCCGCGACGGAGTGGTCGAGGCGGAGTGCTCGGACCGGGTCGCTCAGAACCGTCCCGGATGCGCCACCAGCCACTCCTTCGCCGCCCGCAGCAGCTCCGGGTCGGCCGGCGGAGCCTCGTCGGGGTGGCGTTCGGCCCACTTGACGACGTACGGGCACAGCGGGGCGACGACGATGCCCTCGCGCTTCGCCGTGGCGAACAGCTCACGCGCGAGGGAGCCCGCGATGCCCTTCCCCTCGTGGGCCGGTTCGACGATCGTGTGGACCGGAACGAGCGCGCCCTCGGGCGATTCGAGAACGAAGTACTCGATGTGGCCGACCACTTCACCCGAACCGTCGCCGATCGCCTCCAGGCGGCCCGCCGCCCGGTCGTCGCGGATCTCGATGTCGCTCATGGGCACGCTCCTGGTCCGAAGATCGCCGAAAGTCAGGGGTCAGGCCACCACGGCCTGCGGGCTGCGCTCCTGGTCCGAGCCAGGCACCGGCTCGGACGGGTCGGCCCCCAGGGCCACGACGCGGTTGTCGCGGTCCACGTGCACGACCCGGGGCTCCAGTGCCCGCGCCTCGGCGTCGGTCACCTGAGCGTAACTGATGATGATCACCAGATCGCCGGGATGGACGAGGTGGGCGGCCGCTCCGTTGATACCGACGACGCCCGAACCGCGCTCGCCTTCGATGACGTACGTCTCGAGCCGGGCGCCATTGGTGATGTCGACGATGTGGACAAGCTCGCCGGGCAGCAGGTCGGCGGCGTCGAGCAGGTCGCCGTCGATGGTCACCGATCCCACGTAGTGCAGGTCGGCCTGGGTGACGGTGGCACGATGGATCTTGGACTTGAACATGGTGCGCAGCATGGAGGCACTCCCGGACCTAGGCTCCCTGCCTGCGTTCTTGCAGGTCAAGGGCTGTTTCCTTACCTTACAACGTGTCGCAGTTCCGGTCAGCATGCGCGGGGTTCTTGAGGACTCACGCTGACCAATCGCCGACTTTCCTGACGCGCCGTCAGGTCGCTCTCCGGGTCCATCGGCTCCCCAGACCTGCAGCCACAACGACGGCGACCAGCCTACGCACCGGCCACCACCGACCTCCGTGACCTTCGCCACTGCCGACCTGCATGCTCCGGATGTCTGCAGCAGCGGGACCGCCCCGCGCCGGGAAGGTCCGCCCTGCGCTCGGCGACCTCCGGACGCGGCCGTAAGTGCGATCCTCCGCAAGACGTTGGACGTGCGCAAAACGGTCACCAGCACAACCGGATCTCATGCAGGGAGAACGGGTTGAGCAAGCTGCAGTAGTCGACGGTGGAGAGCAGGGCGTCGGTTTCACGCATCACGCGATCGAACAGAACCGATCGCAGAGCGCAAGAAAGAGTGATCGCCCTGCGGAATCCCTGTCAAGACTCCGCGCTCAGCAAGTCATGACGGACCGGGTTCGGCCACAAGCCGCACATGCGGGCAGCCGGACCGGACGGACAGGCCTGACATGACTGCCCCTCGAACCGTCCCGGGCGGAGCAATTCCACTTGAGCTGGAGATGTGCATGCCGGGCACGCCTTCCTCAGGCACCTGCGGCACCTCGCTCCGCCCGGCCACGGGCCTCGACGGCCACCAGCACCTCAGGCAAGTGACGTTGCGAGAACACTTGACGTGCGGTCGACGGCTGCGTACACATTGACCGCGCGGTCAGACCGCGTGGTCATGTTACTGAGCTCGTTCGATGTATGCACAGGCCTGGGAGACTTCATGACAACAGGGGTGGAGCGCGGAGCAGGCTCCGCCGTGCCGCGCAGTGCGGACGTGGCCAGGCTGGCCGGCGTCTCACGCAAGACGGTCTCCCGGGTCCTCAACAACGAGCCGTACGTCTCCGCCGAGTCCCGTCAGCGTGTCCTCGCGGCCGCCGAGGAGCTCGGCTACCGGCGGAACCACGCGGCCAGGGCACTGGCCTCGGGACGCACCCGTTCCATCGGTGTCGTCGCTCTGGGCACCGCCGGGTATGGAACCGCCTCCCTGCTCGTAGGCATTGAGCAGGCCGTACGGAACGCCGGTTACGCACTTCGCGTGGTCAACACACCGGACGGCGACCCGGAAAGCATCGCCGAGGCCGTGGAATCACTCCTCGAACAGGGCGTGGACGGCGTCGTCGTCTCCGAACCCGTTGTCGAGGGAGAAGTCCCGCTCGGTGTCGACGTGCCGGTCCTCTTCCTCGGAGCGCCACCCTCGTTCGCCGCCGCCCGGACACTGACCGTCGGTGTGGGCGCCCATCAGCTGGCGCGCGCGGCCACCGAACACCTGCTGAACCTGGGACACGCGACCGTCCATCACCTCGCGGGGCCGCGGCGGTGGTACGCCACCAAGGACCGCATCGAGGGATGGCGTGCGGCGCTGGCGGCACGGGGTGCGCACGAACCGCCTCTGCTGAACGGTGACTGGTCGGCGGCCTCCGGGTATGCCGCGGGCCGCGGGCTGGCCTCGGACCGCTCGGTGACCGCGGTGTTCGCCGCGGGCGACGAGATGGCCATCGGACTGATCCACGGCCTGCGGGAAGGCGGTCGTCGTGTGCCGGACGACATCAGTGTCGTCGGTTTCGACGGCAACCCCGTCTTCGCCTACGTCTCGCCTCCCCTGACCACCGTCCGTCAGCCCTTCGAAGCCGCGTCGAGCGAAGGAATCCGGCTTCTCCTCCACGCCATCGAGAATCCCGACACCGAACTGCCACCCGCGAACGACCCACCCGTCGAACTCGTCGTCCGCGGCTCGACCGCACCTCCCCCCTCCCTCTGACCCAACCCCCTGCATCCCTGCTGCGGTGCAGGCCCACACGCCTGGGCGCCCACAGCTCGCCAATGCGCGCTTGTCGCTCCGCGCCCCCCGGTGCTCGCGAGTCGCGCCCGGCAGCGTCGCCCGGCCGTACCCCGGGAGACGCGCCCAAAGAACTCCGTCGCTTCCGCGGGATCTCTCCCAGGGCCGGCGGGCACCGAAAAAAAACCTCCCCTCCCCTCCCCCGCTTGGGAGCCGCACATGTCCCCCGCACAGCCAGGCGCCAGACCCGACGCCGCCCCGCGTCCCCGCCCCACCACTCTCCTGTTCCTGCTGCTCGCCCTGATCGTCGCGGCGGCGGCTCTGATCCTGCCCGCGGCGGGCAGGGCAGACGCCATCTCCCGCCCCGCGCAGACGATGTACACGCCGCCGCCGGACGCGCCCGCCCCCGGCTCGCTCTACCCGCGGGCGATGCGTCTGCAGCACAACGGCTCGGCCAACGGCACCCTTCTCGCCACCTTCGAGCAGTGGACCAACAGCAAGCCGGTCTTCCCGATCTACCGCAGCACCGACAACGGCAACGCCTGGACGAAGATCTCGGAGGTCGCCGACACGCAGAACGGCTGGGGCATGCGCTGGGAGCCCAAGCTGTTCGAACTCCCCAAGGCCATGGGCGGCTTTCCCGCCGGCACGATCCTGGCTGCCGGTGACTCAGTCCCTGCCGACCGGTCGGCGACCAAGATCGACCTGTACGCCAGCACCGACCGCGGGCAGACCTGGACCTTCGTCAGCAACATCGCCACCGGTGGCGAGGCGATATCCAGCAACGGCCACACCCCCGTATGGGAGCCCTACTTCCTGGCATCCGGCGACAAGCTGATCGTCTACTACTCCGACCAGCGCGACACCGCCCACGGCCAGGAGATCGTCCACCAGGCCTCCACGGACCTGCGCGCCTGGGGACCGGTCGTCGACGACGTGTCGATGCCGACCTACGCGGACCGGCCCGGCATGCCGGTGGTCACCCGGCTGCCCAACGGCAACTACGTGATGACCCACGAGTACTGCAACGCGCCCGAGGGCGGCTGCTCCGTGTACTACAAGATCTCCGCAGATCCCGAGGCGTTCGGCTCCGTCAGCGGCCGGGTGCTGCGGGCGACCGACGGCACCATTCCCAGCGGGGCGCCATTCGTCACCTGGCTGCCCACCGGCGGCCCCAACGGCACCCTCGCCGTCAGCGGCGACACCGTGGAGGACCTGTTCCTCAACACCCAGAACGGTGACCCGAACGCCTGGACCCGTATCCGCGCCAACGTCCCGCGCGGCTACAGCCGCGGCTTGCTCCCCCTGGCCGACGGGCACAGCCTGATGGTCTTCAGCGGTGGCCGCAACGGCGTGAGCACCCTCAACCCCATCCAGTACAGCACGATCGACCTGGGCGGCGGGATCTCGGACGGCGCCACCTACACCGTGTCCAACGCGAACAGCGGCCTGAAGCTCGCCATCGCGGGCGGTTCCACCGCCAACGGCACCGCCGCCACCCAGCAGAGCGCCGACAACGCCACCGACCAGCAGTGGCGCTTCGCAGCGCAGCCCTCCGGCTACTTCAAGATCTTCAACGTGGCCAGCGGCAAGGTCCTCGGCGTGGAAAACCAGTCCACCGCCAATGGCGCCAGGATCCTCCAGTGGGACGACAACGGCACCCTCGACCACGAATGGGCCGTCGCCCCGAACCCCGCCGGCGGCTACACCCTGACCAACCGCGTCACCGGCAAGAACCTCGAGATCCCGAACGCCTCCACCACCACCGGAACCACCGCGGGCCAGTGGAGTGACACCGGCTGCGCCTGCCAGCGCTGGAACCTCACCCA
>NZ_LGDG01000264.1 GCF_001279775.1 Streptomyces sp. MMG1533
CCACCGCACCAGGCCCCCGCCGCACCACGCTCCCCCGTACCCGGCCCCCACCCTCTCCGCTTCGGACGCGCAAGCGGCACCGCCGTGCCTGCCTCCGAACAGACGCGGGCCCGGGACCTCGACGAAGAGGTGAAGAAGCATGTCCCAAGGAACGCCTTCCGGCCCGAGCCACAGCCGCAGACGCGGACGCGGGCGCGGACCAGGGCGCACTGCCGCCGTCCTGCTCCTGACCCTGCTGGCAGGTGTCGCCGCGCTCCTGATACCCGCCTCGGCCGCCCAGGCCGCCACCACCGTGACCTTCACGACCGGCGCGGCACGGACCGACACCAGCGGCAACGCCCTGCAGCTCCACGGCATGGGCATCATCAAGGTCGGTGACACCTGGTACGGCTTCGGCGAGAACAAGACGGGCGTGACCTCGTCCAACACGTCCTTCCAGGCCATCGCCTGCTACAGCTCGACCGACCTGGCGAACTGGACGTACCGGGGCGACGCGCTGTCCCTGCAGAGCAGCGGCGACCTCGGCCCGTCCCGGGTGGTCGAGCGGCCGAAGGTGATCTACAACGCCGCCACCCAGAAGTACGTGATGTACGTGCACATCGACAGCCTCACCTACTCCGAGGCCAAGGTCGGTGTCGCCACCAGCAGCACGCCCTGCGGCCCCTACGACTATCGGGGCAGCTCCCGCCCGCTGGGCCAACTGAGCCGTGACATCGGCCTGTTCCAGGACACCGACGGCACCGCCTACCTGATGTCGGAGGACCGCAACAACGGCCTGCGCATCGACCTGCTCTCCAGCGACTACCTCACCCCGGTGAGCACGGTCGCCATCCTGGGCAGCGGCGGCGGCGCCAACAGCTTCGAGTCACCCGCGATGATCAAGGCCAACGGGATCTACTACCTGCTGGCCTCGCACCTGACCGGCTGGAGCCTGAACGACAACGTCTACTCCACCGCCACCTCCATCAGCGGCACCTGGTCCGCGATGAGGAACTTCGCCGCCCCGGGCACCAAGACGTACGGCAGCCAGACCGCCAACATCATCACGGTGGCCGGCACCTCCGGTACGACGTACATCTACGCCGGTGACCGCTGGAACGCCTCCGACCTCGGCGCGTCCCAGCTCATCTGGCTGCCACTGACCATCAGCGGTACGACGGTGAACCTCGGCCAGTACCCGACCTGGTCACTGGATGTCCAGGCAGGCACCTGGACGCCGAACAGCGGCGTGCCGAGTGCGACGGCCCACACCCTGACGAACTCGGGCAGCTCCATGCTGCTCGACGTCACCGGCGCCTCCACCGCCACCAACGCAGGCGTCATCCAGGCGACCGGCACGGGCGGGGCGGACCAGCGGTGGACTCTCACCAAGGTCTCGGCCAACATCTACACGCTGAAGAACGTCAACAGCGGGCTGTGCCTGGACGTCCCCAGCAAGTCGACCGCAGAGAACCGCCAGCTCATCCAGTGGACCTGCAACGGCGGCACCAACCAGCAGTTCTTCTTCGACCTGGTCGGCAGTTACACCGGCAGCGTCTACATGCTGGTGGCCGTGCACAGCGGGCTGAACATCGGAGTGCTGAACAGCGCGACGACGACCGGAGCGGCCGTCGTCCAGCTGACGGGCACGGGTGCGACGAGCCAGAAGTGGACCGTCGGCTGACGGCCTCGCGGTGAGCCCGTGAGTGCCGGCCCGGGGCAGCGGGCCGGCACCATGGGCCCGGCCGTTTTCTCGCCGGCCCGGCCCGGGCACTGTGAGCGGCGCGGAGCCGGGTATTCCCGGAATGCCTGAACGACGGTCCGACCGGCCGACGGCCGTCAGGGGCATTCGTACGTGAGGTGGGTGGTGACCGTGCGGTGGCCAGGGGAGAGGATCCGTAGTTCGGCCCGTGCCGTGTAGTGGCCCTTGCCCTGGAAGGTCCACAGCAGGTGCAGACGTGCCTGTCTCTGGCCCCGGACCACCACTTCGCGCAGGACGCCCGAGGCGGTGCCGTCGCTTCGGGTCCAGCGGTAGGAGAGCGTGCCCGGTCGGCCGTTCGTGTCGACGAGGGCGACTATGTCCGCTGTGCCGTCGCATCCCAGAACCGTCGGCCGGGCCGTGACCGCCGCCGTACGCACCGCGACGGAAGGCCCGAGGCGCTGCCAGGCGAGGAAGGCGATGACGGCGATCAGCACGAGCGCGGGCAGAGCGTGTCTTCGCAGACGTCGGCGCGGGGGCACGCGAGGCGGCGGCACCGCGGGCAGCGTCCTGTGAGTACGGTCCGCGACGGCGGCTGTCACCCCCGGGCCGAAACGCAGCACGGTGCCTTCGGAACGGTCGGGCAGCGTCGGCGGCGTCGGCAGGATCTCCGTGGAGGGCTGCCCGACGAGGGTGGTGTCCTCCCGCTCGGGCCTCTGGATCCAGTGGCTGGCCAGCACCGTGGCGCTGTACTCGGCGTCGGCGGAGCGGGGTTCGTCGCTCGGGGCGTGTTCGTCGGTGGGGCCGAGGTGGAGGGTGGAGGTGTGGTCGTCGGCGGGGCCGAGCACCCGGGTTTCGTCGGCCGGGTCGAGCACCCGGGTTTCGTCGGCGGGGCCGAGCACCCGGGTGGGTTCCCAGTCCTCGGCAGACGCGGGAGTGCGGTCGTTGTGAGCGCTCATCCGATGACACACCGCCTGGTCAGAAGCTGCTGCGAGGCGCCGCCGTCGGCGGAGGCCGGAGTGGTCGTGGCCTGCACCGCCCAGTAGCAGCCGGTGCCCTGGAAGGTGTGGTCGACGGTGAGCGTGTACTGGGTCGCGCCGCTGCGCTCGAACGTCTGGGACGCACCGTCCGGGGTGCCGAGCTGTCCCCCGGTGTTACCCGTGAACCACGAGACGGTGATGGAGAGCGGCCCGGTGCCGTCCGTGGTGATGTCGATCGTTGCCGTGCCGGTTGTCGGACCCGTCTGCTGGAAGCCCGACACCGCGACGTCCTTGACGGCGGGAGCGGCCGGCGGGGTGGGGGAAGCGGTCGTCGGCGTCGCCTCGGTGGTCGCCCCGCCGGGCGTACTCGTCTCCGGGGCCGGAGCCGTGGTGGCGGACGCCGAGGGCTCGTCGGTGCCGGCGGTCGCCGGGTCCGATGGCGACAGGCTGGGTGACACGGTGGACGTCGGGGTCGGCGGGGACGAGCTCGCCGACGCGGTCGGACCGGTGGGCCCTCCCGGCTCCACACCGGGCTGGGCACTGGTGGTGGCCAGGGCCTGCGCCGCCTGTTGCGGATCCGCTCCCGGGGTGTGCTGGATGCCGTAGGACAGGACGACGGCCAGAAGCACGGCCGCACCGGCCACCAGCATCCCCGGCCGGCCGGGACGCCACGACTGCGCCCCGCCGAGGCCCGGTTCGCGGCTCAGGACCGTGCGTGCGGTGTCCGTGGTGGTTCGCGGGGCGCTGCGGGCCGAGGGCAGCAGC
This sequence comes from Streptomyces sp. MMG1533, assembly GCF_001279775.1. Lineage (GTDB taxonomy): Bacteria > Actinomycetota > Actinomycetes > Streptomycetales > Streptomycetaceae > Streptomyces. The sequence continues at coordinate 3,424 of NZ_LGDG01000264.1, forward strand.
AGCGGCAGCAGGGCCACCAGCGCGGCGAGCCGGCCGCGGCCGCGTTCCTCCCAGTCGGGCCCGTAGGCGGCGCCGGCCACCGCCTCGAGTTCGGTGACGAACTCCTCGGCGTGTGTGGGCCGTTCCCGCGGGTCCTTGGCCAGACCGCGCCGGACCAGCTCCCGCACCGCCTCGGGGGCCTCCTCTGCGGGTACGGGCGCGTCGACGTGCTGCAGCGCGAGTTCGGCGAGATTGTCACCCGCGTACGGCTTGTGGCCCGTCAGGCACTCGAAGAAGGTGGCCGTGGCCGCGTACACGTCGGCGGCGGGAGAGGCGGGCGCGCCGGTCCACTGCTCCGGGGCCATGTAGGAGGGGGTTCCCGCCACTCCGACGCTGGTGCCGGCGTCCACCGCGATCCCGAAGTCGACGAGCTTGGACGATCCGTCCGGCAGGACCAGGACGTTCGCCGGCTTGTAGTCGCGGTGGACGACGCCGACGCGGTGGGCGTCGGCCAGGCCGAGCAACGACCCCTTGAGGACCACGAGTGCGGCCTCGGGATCGAGCGGGCCCTCCCTGGTCAGCAGGGCCCGCAACGAGACACCGTCCACCAGCTCCATCACGATGGCGGCGCCGTCCGGGCTCTCGACGTACTCGTACAACCCGGTGACGTACGGGCTCTCCAGGCCGCCGAGCAGCCGCGCCTCCGCCCTGAACTCGCGTACGAAGCCCGGCCGGGTGCGCAGTGATTCGCTGAGGTACTTCACCGCGACCGGAACGCCGGTCTCCTCGTGCACGGCCAGGACGACCCGCCCGCTTGCCCCCGATCCGAGCTCCAGTGACTCGGTGTATCCGGGCACTGCCCATGTGTTCATTCCAGCCCCCCAAGGCCGCGCGTGCTGCCGGAAACCCACCCGCCTCGGAGCTTCGGCCACGCGCCCAAAGACACATTTCCAGCCACTGCGGTTGCGGTGCGGCATCCGGTATCCCCGTTCCGGACGTCGGCAGCCGGCATATCGGAGGGAGCACCACTGGATAGTGCCTCAGAACCTGTACAGATCGGCCCGGAACGCCGGTAACAGTCCGGCGTACGGTCCGGGACCCACGCGGGTGCGCGACCGACCCGGCCCGTTTCCTTCCCCTTTCGCCGCCGCTGCGACGTGGATCAGGGGTGGCTGAAAGAGATCGGATGAATCAAGCGGGACGCGCCACCGGTGACCGGGACTTCGGGTGCAACGGTGGAGCGGGTGGGGGGGCTTCTAGCGCGGGGGGACCGGGCGGTCGTAGATGTTGCCGGGGGTGACGATCTCAGTGATCGCTCGGGCGACCAGCGAGGACGGTTCCTGGCCGTCATGTGTGTCGTCGGTGTTGAGCAGCAGCACCAAGGTCGCCTTCCGCGAGGGGAGGTAGACGGTCACGCTTTCGTAGCCCGGGATGGAGCCGTTGTGCCCGATCCAGCCGCCGCTCTCGAAGATGCCGAGGCCGTAGCTCGTGCCGGGGTAGCCGGTCGGCAGCATTTTGAGCCGCTGCCTCTGGGTCTCCGGGCTGAGCAGCGTCCCGGTGGCGAGGGTCTTGGCCCAGCGGCGCAGGTCGTGCAGGTTGGAGATCATCGCCCCGGCCGACCAGGCCCAACTGGGGTTCCAGTCGGTGGAGTCCTCGACCTCGCCGCTCAGCGTCTGATTGGTGTAACCCCGCGCATGCGGCTCGGGGAACTCGGGGCCGCAGGGGAACAGCGTGTGGTCGAGGTGGGCCGGGCGGAGCACCCGCTGGTGGATGAAGTCGGCGACGCTGTGACCGCTGATCTTCTCGATCACCAGGCCGAGGAGGACGAGGTTGCTGTTGGAGTACTGGAACTGCTTGCCCGGTGCGAAGGTGTTGCGGTGCTTGAAACCGTACGCGAGCACCTCCCGCGGGGTGAACGAGCGGCTCGGGTCGCTCAGCAGGTCGTGCACGAAGTCAGGGTCGGCCGTGTAGGGGAACAGGCCACTGCGCATCTCCGCGAGGTGGCGCAGCGTGATCCTGCGACCGTTCGGCACGCCGCGGACATAGCGGGAGATCGGGTCGTCCAGTCGGATCCGCCGGTCGTCGACGAGCTTGAGCAGCGCAGTGACCGTGAAGGTCTTGGTCTCGCTGCCGATCCGCATGTACAGGTCGGTGGTCATCGGCTCGCGGGTGGCGGTGTCGGCAACCCCGGTCGCGCGGACGTAGCATCCCTTGCCCGGCATCCACAGTCCGACGGCGACACCCGGGATGCCTGCCTCCCGGCGGACGTTCTCGACGGCCTTGTCCAGCCGAGCGGTCATGTCGCGACCGAGGCCGTCCGGCGGGCACTCGTCCCGGCCGTGCCGGTCGACGCCCACGAGGCGGACCGCAGTGGCGCCAGTGGCAGGAGTCGCTGCCATCGGGGTCAGTACGGACCCCACCAGCAGCGCAGCTGCGAACAGACGTCGGGAGGGACTACGTCGCATGTCGGGGCCGTTCTTCCGGATCGGAGCTGACGGTGCAACGCCACCATCCGGAGTCCGGTGGGAGGTCCTCCTGCGGTACGCGTCCCTGCGAGTCCACTCGATCGGACCGACGTTCGCTCTCGACACATGGCCGGCCCGCATGCCGGGACGGCCTCGCGTGAAGGCGGCGATGGGTCGCCTGCGCACGTGCCTGCGTGACGCAAGGCGGCGCGTCGACGAACTGCTGTGCACAGCCGATGTGTTGCTGTGTCACGGCTGTGCCACGGCGGCGTCCTGAAGGGAAGACGGGCGTGACCTGCGGGCTCTGGGGTCCCTCATAGTCGTCACGGAGCGGGAAACCGGCGGAGAACGCCGCCGGCTCCCCTCTGCCCCCACCCCGGAAGGAACCTCCCGTGATGAACCGCCACCTGCGCAAGGCCGTCGTCGCCACCGCCGCGATCACCGCCGGGCTGCTGATGACGGCGTGCCAGAACGGCACCGACGACAGCTCGTCGGGCAGGAGCGGAACGGGCAAGAGCGGAACGGGCGCGACGGCGGTCGCGGAGAAGGCGTCGGACTCCAAGAACTCCAAGAACTCCAAGAACTCCGAGGGCGTCAGCGGTTCGTTCGAAAACGGCGAGGTCACCTATCTCGCCCCGGGCAAGTACATCGTGTCCGTACCGGGCAAGGACGCCCAGCAGTTCCTGGTGGCCGACGACACCGAGGTCTACGGCGTCGGCACGATATGCGGCGAGGCGGGATCCAAGGTGGACGCGCCCTGCACGCTGGATCAGCTGGAGGCGGCGGCCAAGAAGGACGCCGTGAGCGCCGACGTGGAGATGAAGAACGGCATCGCCACCCTGGTGACCGAGCGGCGTGCCGCCCAGCAGGACGCCGGCTCCGACTCCGGCAAGACCGTCGTCGAGGGCATCGACGAGGGCAAGGGTGTCAACGGGACCTGGTTCGGCAACGTCTCCTACCTGGCGCCGGGCAAGTACACGGTCAGCGACATGAAGGGCACCGAGCAGCAGTTCCTCCTCGCCGAGGACACCAAGATCTGGGGCTACGGCGACATCTGCGGTGACACGAACACCGGTGAAGGCGGCCAGGGCGGCACCGAGTGCACCGAGGCCGAACTGGAGACGGCCGCCAAGAAGGGCTTCACCGCCGAGGTCGTGATCGGCAACGGCATCGCGACCACCATCCGCGACGACCACTGAGCCGCATCCCAAGCCGTGAGCGCGAGTTCGGTTCGCCTCAGCCGGTCCAGTGGCCCGAAGTGAAGGTCACCGCGAGCACCACCATCAGCGGAGCCACCGCGCCGACGTACGCCTCCTTCACCCACCCGCGCCGCAGGCTCCAGTGGGCTGGCATGCATCCCGCGCTGCACCTGCCGCCCGTGATCTGGATCACGTTGCCCTTTGAGCCCCGCCCCTCCGGTCTTGCCTCCTCGTACCGGGCCCCGTTACCTTGCGGCGGGGTCTCTGGCCAGGTACGCGGTGCGGTCCGGCGCATCAACGTTCGGCGTACGGAACGGACATCGGGTGACAGGTCGAGGCAAGGGCCGGCAGGAAGCGCAGTACGGCCTGCTCACGAGCATCGCCGCCGAGGCGGAGGTCTCGCTCAGCACCGTGTCCAAGGTGGTGCACCGACGCCGGGACGTGGGCGCGGTGACGCGGGACCGGGTCGAGGAGCTGCTGGCGCGACACGGGTACGTCCGCCCGTGGGAACGGGACCCCGCGACGCCCCGCCAGATCATCGTCGTCTTCCGCGACCTGTCCGGCCCGTACACGCTGGAGGTCGCCCGGGGGATCGTCGACGCGGCCGGTGAGCTCGGCATCGACGTGGTCACCGGGACGACGAGCCGGCGGTCGATCTCCGGGTGGCTGGAGGAGTGCGTGGCGCTCGGCGCGGCGGGGCTCGTGATCGTGATCTCGATGCTGGCCGAGGAGGACCAGCGACGGATCGTCGAGCAGCGGCTGCCGGTCGTCCTGATCGACCCCCTCAGCGCACCGTCGGAGGACATTCCCAGCATCGGGGTGACGAACTGGAGCGGAGCCCGGGAGGCGGTTCAGCACCTGCTGGGCCTTGGCCACACCCGGATCGGCATGGTCGCCGGCCGCTCCCACTCCCTGGCCGGGGCGGCGCGCGTGCACGGTTACCGGGCCGCGCTGGAGGAAGCCGGGGTCGCCTACGACCCGGCGATCGTCCGCTCGACCGACTTCGACTACGCCGAGGCGCTCGCCGCGAGCCTGCAGATGCTGCGGGCCGAGGATCCGCCCACGGCCGTCTTCGCGGCCAGCGACGCGCAGGCACTCGGCGTGCTGGAGGCAGCCCGGCAGCAGGGACTCTCCGTACCGGACGATCTGGCGGTCATGTCCTTCGACGACACGCTCGTGGCGGCCATGGCCTGTCCGCCGCTGAGCGCGGTGCGCCAGCCGTTCGAGGAGCTGGGGCGCGAGGCGACCCGGGTGCTGCTGGATCTCGCCCAGGGCCGGCCGCCCGCGTCCCCGCGTATCGAGCTGGCCACGGAACTGGTATTGCGGACTTCGACGTCCGCTCGCCGCCGCGTCAATACCGCGTAACCCGTGACCTCGCGAAACCCTTTCGCAATGTGCCGGTGACAGTGCGGTGTCCCCTGCGAATACTGGCCTCCTGCACCGCACCCCTCCCCCATTCCCTCCATGGAACGTGGTGCGCGCCTCCCTCGGTGAAAGGAACGCCGTTGACAAGATCCTGGGCGCGAAAGGCATTCGCTTCGGCGACGGCCCTCGCAATAGGTGGGGCATTCGCCGTTGCCTCCGCGACGACCGCGTCGGCGTATCAGCCGAGTCCGTCGAATTTGTATACGGCGGACAATGCCGCAGCCTGCAACAAGAATCCCTGCGTGCTCTACCCGAAGTCGGCTCAGCTGCCGAGCGGGCGGATCGTGGCGGCGTTCGAGAACAGTCAGAGCGCTCCGGTGGGGCAGACGATGCCCGTCTACAAGAGCGACGACGACGGTACGACGTGGGCGAAGCTGGCCGACGTCAAGGCGCCCGCCTACCTCTCCGGCGACTCCGCGTACGCGAAGTACACGAGCAACTGGACCAACCCGTATCTCTATGTGCTCCCGCAGGACGTCGGTTCACTGAGCGCCGGCACGCTGCTGCTCGCGAGCATCGTCTCGGGCGACGACTACTACTACGAGGAGCACAAGGCCGCCGACTCCAGTTGGTCGCCGTCCGGTGACGGCGACCGCAAGGACGTGGCGCTCGCCCTGTACGCCAGCACGGACGACGGCGCGAGCTGGAGCTTCAAGAACATCATCTCGGCCGGCGGCTGGCAGGGCGGCAGCGCGGGCAGCATCGGCCGCGTCTCCACGGCCAACACCGACGCCCAGGTCGATCCCGTCTGGGAACCGCACCTGCTCGCCCACAACGGCAAGCTCATCGCCTACTACTCCGACGAGAGCGACTTCACCGGCTACAGCACCAGCACCGGTGCCCCGACCCTCGCCACAGACAACGACACGGCGACCGACTCCGGCGGCCAGGTCCTCGTCCACCGGACCTGGGACGGCGGCAGCGGCACGTCCTGGAGCAACCCGGTCGTCGACGTCCCGGGCTCCACGGTGAGCGTGGGCGGCAGGACGGAGATCGGCGGCGGCCGTCCGGGCATGACCACCATCGCGCCGACGACCGACGGCAAGTGGCTCCTGACGTACGAGTACTGGGGCGGCGGCACCAACGTCCGCTACCGGATCTCCGACGACCCGACGAAGTTCTTCTCGGCCACGGACGCCGCGATCACCTCGCTGCCCGTGCCCTCGGGCGGGAACACGCTGTCCACCGGCGGCAGCCCGGTCCTCCTCCCGATGCCGGACGGACGGATCGTCTACAACGCGTCCGGCAGCGGCAGCGTCTGGGTGAACGAGTCCGGTCTGAGCACCGGCACGTGGAAGCAGTACCAGACGCCGATCGCCGCCGGGTACAGCCGCAACCTGCAGTACGTCGACGGCACGGGACGCGTGCTCATCCTCCAGGCGTCCTGGAGCGGTGGCAGCGTGGGCCCCGTGAAGTACGCCGAGGTCGACCTCGGCCGCTCCGACGGCGCCTACTACAGCCTCGTCAACCGGCTGACCGGCCAGGTGCTCGGCACCGCGTCCGGGAAGACGCAGGACGCCAACCTCACCGGGAACACCCCCGACCTCGTCCTGGGCGCGGCGGACTCCACCGCCGACACGCAGCGCTGGCACCTCACCGCCAAGGGCGGCGACGTGACGCTGCTCAACAAGGCCGGGGGCCGCGCGGCCGCCATCTGGACCGGCAGCGCGACGGCCGGGCAGAAGCTGGCCCAGTGGGTCGACGACGGAGCCACCGACAAGGTGTGGACCCTCGTGTCCACGACCAACGGGTACTACAAGCTCCGCTCGGTCCGTAACACCAGCCTGTACATGACCGGAGCGACCGCGGGCGGCTCCGTCACGTTGGCGGCGTCGACCGGCGACGGCTCGCAGGAGTGGCAGCTGGTCCAGGACCCGCTCCCCACGGACTCGACCTTCACCCTGAAGGGCGCCTACTCCGGCCGCTGCCTCGACGTCCCGAACGGCCAGACGGGCGTCCAGGTCCAGATCTACGACTGCTCGGGCAACGCCAACCAGACCATCACCCGGACCGCGGCCGGCGAACTCCGCGTCTCGGGCAAGTGTCTGGCCGCCGACGGCGACGGCACCACCGCGGGCACCAAGCTCATCCTGTGGGCCTGCAACGGAAAGACCAGCCAGCAGTGGTCCTTCCGGGTCGATCGCACCATCGTCAACCGCTCCAACGGCCTGGTCATCGACGTGACCAACTGGGGCAAGGCCAACGGTTCGAAGGTCCAGCTGTGGACCGGACTGGGCAACGCCACCCAGCAGTGGACCCGAAGCTAGGTCCTGACCGGTACGAACAGAAGGCGGCGCCACCGGTCGATCCGGTGGCGCCGCCTTCTCGTCTCGTCCCCCCGGCTCACTCCCGCTCGACGGTCACGGGCACGCCGTGATGCCGTACGACCGTCGCGTCCCGCTCCTCGCCGACGAGCCGGACGGCGTCCCGCACCGGTGTGTCCAGGCTGGAGGAGCCCGCCTGGAGCAGGATCTCGCCGGGCTCGACGATGCGGCGACCGTCCAGACCGGTGAAAGCGAGGCGGTCGGTGTGGACGTGGAAGCGGACCGTGGCCCGCTCGCCGGGGGAGAGGGCCACCTTGGCGAAGCCGAGCAGGAAGCGTACTGGCCGCGTGACCTGGGCGACCGTGTCGACGGCGTACAGCTGGACGGTCTCGGCGCCCGCGACCGTCCCCGTGTTCCGCACCCGCGCGCTGACCGTGAACTCCCCGTCCGTCGGCACCTGTTCGCGGTCGACGGACAGCAGGTCGATCGCGAACGTGGTGTACGACAGCCCGTGGCCGAACGGGAACGCGGGCGTGGGGTCGAGGTTGGACAGGAAGCTCTGCCGGTCGCCGAGCGGCGGGTGGAGGTAGGTGTACGGCTGGCCGCCCGGCGAGGTGGGGATCTGCACGGGGAGCTTGCCGCTGAAATTGGCGCGTCCGGACAGGAGCCCGGCCACCGCCCGGCCGCCCTCCTCCCCCGGCAGGAAGACCTGCACCATGGCCGCGGCGGCGGACGCGAACCGGCCCACGGCGTAGGGCCGGCCACTGCTGACGATCAGCACGACGGGCTTCCCGGTCGCCAACACCGCCTCGACCAGCTCCTCCTGGACGCCCGGCAGGCGCAGGTCCTCCACGTCGCAGCCCTCACCCGACGTGCCGATGCCGAACATGCCCGCCTTGTCGCCGACGACCAGGACCGCGAGGTCGGCAGCGGCGCAGGCCGCCACCGCGGCCGGGATCCCGGAGCGGTCCTCGTCCCGGATGGGGCAGCCCTCGGCGAACTCCCAGTGCACCGCCGGGAGTTCCTCGGCCAGCGCGGTACGCAGGGAGACCGCCTCGACACCGTTGCCGAGGTCGTCGCGCTCGGCGAGCACGTGGTTGGGGAAGCTGTAGCAGCCGAACATGGTGCGTACGTCGTCGGCGCACGGGCCGATCAGCGCGATCCGGCCGGCGGACGGGAGGGGCAGGGTCCCGTCGTTCGACAGCAGGACGGCACTCGACTGCGCCACGGCGTAGGCGAGTCCGCGGTTCTCCGGTTTGTCCAGGTCGAGTTCACCGGCGCGCAGGGCGTAAGGCCGCGGGTCCCAATCGGGGTCCAGGAGTCCGAGTTCGATCTTCTGCCGCAGCACCCGGCGTACGGCGCGGTCGACCAGCTCCTCCTCCACCATGCCCTCCTCCACCGCGTGGACGAGGGCGTCACCGAAGCCGCGCTGGTCGGGGAGCTCGACGTCCATCCCGGCGCGCAGGGCGAGCGCCCCGGCGCCGGGCAGGTCGGCGGCCACCCGGTGGGCACTCACCAGGAAGGGCAGCGACCAGTAGTCGGAGACGACGGTGCCTTCGAAACCCCATGCCTCGCGCAGGACTTCGGTCAGGAGCCACCGGCTGGCGGCGGGTGCCTCGCCGTCGATCTCGGCGTAGGAGTTCATGACCGACCGTACGCCGGCGGCGACCAGGCGTTCGAAGGGCGGCAGGATGACGTCCAGGAGTTCGCGGCGGCCGATCTGCACGGGGGCGTGGTTACGGCCGCCCATGGAGGCGGAGTATCCGGCGAAGTGCTTGAGGGTGGCGTACACGCCGGCGCTCTGCAGACCGGTGACGTACGCCTCCCCCATCTCTCCGACCAGGTACGGGTCCTCGCCGTAGGTCTCCTCGCAGCGCCCCCACCGGTAGTCGCGGATCACGTCGACGACCGGGGCGAGCCCTTGGTGGACGCCGGCCTCGGCCATGTCGGCGCCGATGGCCTCGCCGACCCGCCGGATCAGCTCCGGGTCGAAGGTGGCCGCCATGCCGAGCGAGGTGGGGTAGATCGTCGCCCCGTACGCGGTGAAACCGGTCAGGCACTCGTCGTGCGCCATGGCCGGGATGCCGAGCCTGCTCTGGCCGACGATCTGGCGCTGGCGCTCGGCCAGGGCCCGGGAGTGCTCCAGGGCGGGCCGGGGCAGGGTGCCGTACGGGCGGGTGAGCTGGCCCAGGCCGTGCCGGGCGGTCTCGTCGAGGTCGCCGACCCGGTCGAAGATGCTGGTGCCGGGCGCCACTTCCGGGCCGGCCGGTTCGACGTCCTCCCAGGCGCTGCCGAGTTGCGCGACCTTCTCCGGGAGGGTGAGCCGGGCGAGCAGGGCCTCGACCCGGTCGGAGGTCGGCAGGGCGGGGTCGGTCCAGGGCCGGTCGTCCTCTTCGGGGTCCGGCTGGGGGATGCCGCCGTGGTCGGGCATGGTGGTCGTCATTCACGACTCCTCGGGGGATCGCACATGTGCTCGCGAGGGGGCGTGCGGGGTGTGCGTGGGCACGCCGACGGGGCCGGGCGCGCTGCCCGGCCGCTGCTCGGAGCGAACTGTTCGCTGAAGGGAGCTGCTGTGGAGCTGCTGAAGGGAGCTACTGAAGTGGGCTGCTGAAGTGGGTCACTTGGAGAAACCGGCGGTGAGACCGGCGACGAGCTGGCGCCGGGCGAGGATGAACAGCGCGAGCATCGGCAGGGTGGACAGCACCACCGCGGCCATCGTGGCCGGTACGTCGATGCCGAACTGGCCCCGGTAGAGGGTCAGCGCCACCGGCAGCACGGCCTTGTCGCCGCTCTGGGTGAGGATGAGCGGGAAGAGGAAGCCGTTCCAGACCTGCAGTCCGTCATAGACGGCGACCGTCATCAGGGCCGGGCGGGCCAGGGGTGCCGCGAGCGAGAAGAGCATGCGCCAGTCGCCGGCGCCGTCGACGATCATCGCCTCGAACAGGGAGCGGGGCACGTCGCGCAGGAAGCTGACCAGGATCATCACCGTGATCGGCAGCGCGAACGCGGCCGAGGGAAGGACGATCGCGAGGAGGCTGTCGTACAACTGCATCCGGATGATCAGCAGGTAGACCGGGATGATCACCGCCTGCAGCGGGATGGCGAGCCCCAGCAGGAACAGCCGGAACGACAGCCGGGACAGGCGGGTTCCGGCGCCCCGGACGATCGCGAAGGCGGCCATGAGGGCGACGGCGACGGTCAGGGCGACGGTCGCCACGGTCACGATCACGCTGTTGAGCAGGTAGGTCGTGAAATCGCCGGCCAGGACGGTCCGGTAGTTGTCGAACGTCGGGTGGCCGGGCAGGGCGAGTGGGCTGTCGGAGGTGAAGTCGGCACGGGTGCGCAGGCTGGTCACCACCAGCCAGTACACGGGTACGACGGCGATCACCGCCCAGAGGAGCGTGGTACTGCCGGTGAGGGCGCGGCGCACCGCGCCGGCGGCCGTGAGGTGGCGGGCGCGACCGGGCCGCGAGGGCGCGGGGGGCCGTCCGACGCCCTGGTCACGGTCACCCGTGCCCGTACGGGAGTGGCGGGCCTTCGTCACGGTGGTGCTCACATGCCCTCCTGCCGGCTGTCCATCCGGGTGAAGCCGGACAGGCGGGTGGTCAGCAGCGACAGGCCGAGGCCGAAGACCACCAGGAGGGTGGCGACGGCGCTGGCGCGGCCCATGTCGTGGGCCTGGAATCCGGTGATGTACATGGCGAGGGGAAGGACGCGGGTGGCGGTGCCGGGGCCACCGGTTCCGCCGGACAGGACGAAGATCAGGTCGAAGTAGGTCAACGAGCCGACCAGCATGAGGGTGCTGGAGGTGACCATCGTGTACTTCAGCTGCGGCAGGGTGATGTGCAGGAAGCGGGTCGCCGGCCCGGCGCCGTCGAGGGCGGCGGCCTCGTACAGGGCCGTGGGGATCTGCCGTATCCCGGCCTGGTAGAGCAGGGCGTGGAACGGCACGAACTGCCAGGCGATCACGAAGATCACCGTGTACAGGGCCAGGTCCGGCGAGCCGAGCAGCGGCTTGGCCAGCCAGTGCAGGCCGGGCGTGGCGCCGATACCGAAGGACGGGTCGAGCAGCGCCTGCCAGGTCAGACCGATCGCCACCGCCGACAGCAGCAGCGGGAGGAAGAACAGCACGGCGAACAGCGCCCTCCCCCGCCCCCTCGGCGCCTGGAAGACACCGAGGGCCAGGGCGATCGGCGTCTGGACCAGCCAGCTCACCGCCATCACCTTGACGGTGAGCCCCAGCGCCTGCCAGGTGGCGCCGTCGGCCAGGACGGCACTCCAGTTGCCGACGCCCGCCCAGCCGACGGAGCCCAGGCCGTCCCAGTCGGCGAGGCTGAGCGCCACCACCCCGACGAGGGGGACCAGCCCGAACAGGCCGAAGAGCAGCAGGGCGGGGGCGACCATGAGGAGGCCACCGCCTCCTCTGCGGCGTGCGGGGGCGGTGAGCGTCACGACCCCGCCTTGCTCATGTTGGTACCGAACTCGGCGGGCGGGATCTGGCGCAGGAACGACTTGTCGGTGTTGGTCAGCAGCGGGTCGGCCTGGTCGGACGGCAGGGCCTGGTCCCAGGAGAGCTGGAAGCCCGGCGCGTTCTGCACCAGGTCGTAGACGAAGGTGAGCCAGTCCTTGTCGGACGACGACTTCACCGCCGCCAGCTTCGGCTCCAGGCCCTTGACCGGGGGCACACTGCCGGCGGCGAGGTAGGCGTCGGCCTGGGAGTCGTTCAGGACGTAGTCCTTGAGGTAGGTCAGCGCGGCGCTCTTGTTCTTGGTCGCCGAGTTGACCGACAGGAAGTTCGAGGGGTTGCCGACGATGCTGTTCGCGCTGCCGGTGCCGCCGGGCAGCGTCGGGAACGCGGTGTAGCCCAGGTCGCCGTTCTTCAGGAAGTCGGGCGCGGCCTTGGCGATGTTGGCGTACTCCCAGGTACCCATCACCTCCATCGCCGCCTTGCCCGTGTAGAGCAGGGCGGTGGAGGCGCCCTGGTCGTAGTTGACGGAGGAGGCGTTGTCCCCGAAGGCACCGGCCTTCGACAGGTCCTGGAGGTACTGGTTGGCCTTGGTGACCGACGCGTCCTTCCACACCGAGGCGTCACCGGAGGCGATCTTCGTGAACACCTGGGAGCCGCCCTGGCGGTCGAGCAGGTACTCCAGGTACATCAGCGTCGGCCACTTGGAGTTCGCGGCGAGGGAGAGCGGCACGACGTCCTTCGCCTTCAGCTTCTTCACGGCCGCCAGCAGGTCGTCGTACGTCTTCGGCGGCTCGACTCCCGCGTCGGCCAGCACCTTCTTGTTGTAGTAGAGGACGACGGGGGCGAGGCCGTTGGCGGGCACGCCGTAGACCTTGCCGTCGAAGGTGGCGCTCTGCATCACGCTCGGGGTGAACCGGTCCGTGTCCGCCCCGGTCTGCGTCAGCGCGTCGACCTTGCCGGCCTTGACGTAGTCGTTCAGCGCCCCGCCGCCCCAGCTGAAGAAGATGTCCGGGGCCTGGTTCGCGCCGAAGGCGACACGCAGCTTCTGCTTGTAGTCGTCGTTGGCGAACAGCCGCAGGGTGATCTTCTCGTCCGGGTGGTCCTTGTTGTAGGCGTCGACGGACTCCTTGAGGATCGTCTGGTCGTTGAGCGCCCACATCGTCAGGCCCTTCGCGGACGACGCGGTGGACGGCCCCGAAGTCCCGCACGCGGCAAGGCCCATGGCCGCCGTGAGGGTGACGGCGGACGCGACGACGAGTCGAATTCTCGGGCTTGTGAGATTGCCGCTGACCGGGATTCTCCGCATGGTGGTGCCTCTCTTCTTTCCACATGCCATCGGTGAGCCAGGCAGATCGGAAACCGATACGAAAGGCTTTCGGATGCCACGCTGCCGACGGCCTGCCTGCTGGCCGGGACACTGACACGGAATTCACAGCAGGGACAAGCACGGGAAATGCCTCGGTTACGAAATACTTTCGCGAACCGTATTCCTCCCCGGAAAGCAGCCAGGCTACGAGACCGCTCCCGATGGTCGCGTGGTCCTCGGTCCCGCCTTCTGCGGCGCGAGTAACAACTGCCCATCACCGCTGATCGGTGCCTGTGTCGCGGCTGCCGCACGCCTGAGACGACGGCCCGTTTCCCTGTGGGTGTCGGACGTCCCCTTCCCCCCGGGGGCGTCCGACGCCCGACAGGAAGTGAACGAGATGAGCGAAGCGGCGCACTGGATCCGGCTGTCGTCCGCGCCGGAGGCGGCCCGTTCCGCGGCGTACGAGATCCGCGGGAGCCTTTGCCTGACCACCCTCGGCGTGTTCGCGGAGTGGGCCGGAACGCTCGGTTTCCCGGGGTACTTCGGGTACAACTGGGACGCGTTCGAGGACTGCATGTTCACCGTGGCGCGGCCCGGGCCGCGCGGCCCGGACGGCGAACCGAGGGCTCCGCTGACGATCGTCGTACGGGACGCCGCCGGGCTCCTCGCGGACGAACCCCCGCGACAACTGGCCACCCTCCTGGACGTCCTGAGCGATGTGGCAGGCCGCTGCAGCGTGCGCCGTCCGTCCTCCCCCGTGCGCGACCCGAGGCTCCTGCTGCTCCTGCACGACTCGCCCGCCCACCTCGATGAGCTGGCACGGCGCATGGAACAGGCGGGGTTCACCGTTCCGGGCCCGGACTCATGGGATCTGCCGCGGTAGTTCGAGCACCACCTCCGCCCCGCCCTCCGGACGGTTGCCGAAGGTGAGGCGGGCGCCGAGGAGGCGGGCCTGGCCGACGGCGATGGTCAGACCGAGACCCGTGCCCGTGCGGGCGCCGGTGCGGAACCGCTGCGGGCCCGAGGTGCGCAGTACCGCGAGCAGGTCCTCAGGGAAGCCGGGCCCTCGGTCCCGGACCCGGACGACGACGCCCTCGACCTCGACCGTCACGGGCCCGGCGCCGTGTTTCACCGCGTTGGCGGCGAGGTTGGCGAGGATGCGCTCCACCCGGCGTGGGTCGGTCTCCACGACGTCGTCGCGGCCGATCCGGACGCTGACTCCGGCCAGCCCTTCGGCCGCCCGCCGCGCGAGCGCGCTCACCTGCCGGGCTTCCACGTCGACCCGCGTGACCCGAGCGTCCAGCCGGGCGACCTCCAGCACGTCCTCGACAAGGCGGTGCAGGGTGTGCGCGCCGTCCCGTACGAGGTCCGTCGCCTGCCCCGGCGGCAGCAGCGAGATCGCGGTGAGCATGCCCGCCACCGGCGAACGCAGCTCATGGGCGATGTCGGCGGTCACCCGGCGCTCGGCCTCCAGCCGGGCCCCGAGGGCGTCGGCCATGGCGTCCACCGAGGTGGCGAGGCGGGCGATCTCGTCCCGGCCGGCCGGCGCGACCCGGGCGCCGAGATCCCCGTCGGCGATGCGCTCCGCCATGACCGCGGCGGCCGTGGCCCGGCGGCCCATCCGGGCACCCAGCAGGAGCCCGCCGGCCGAGGCGGCCACGGTCGCCAGAGCACCGGCTGCCCACAGGGCCCGGTCCAGTGCGGCGAGCGCGCCGGCCTCGGGGCGGTACGAGCGGCTCACCGCCAGCACGTTCCTGTCGGAGACCCGCCCGGCGGCCCACAGCACCGGGTGGTCACCCTCCGGGTCCTGCAGATACGTCACCCGGTGTCCGGCCCGCACCGCGTCGGCCACCGGCCCGGGCAGATCCGGCGGATCGAGCCGTCCGCCGTGCTTGCCGCCGACCGCGTACTCGGCGGCGGCACTCAGCAGCCGGTCGTCCAACGCACGCCGGGCGGAGTCCAGTTGGTCCCCGGCGACGATGTGGTGCACCAGCACGCCCACGACGACGGACACACCGGCCGCGACGACGGCGATGGCGAGGCTGATCGTCGTACGGAGGGTGCGGAGGGGGCGAAGGGGACGGAGGGGGCGAAGGGGACGGAGGGGACGGAGGGGACCGGGCGCACCAGCGGCACCAGCGGCACGGCGAGAACGGCGCGCGGGTGGAGACCGGCGCGCACGGGCGGCGAAAGAGGTGCGAAGCGTCATGAGACCACTGCCCGGCAGGCGGCTACGGTCTCAGCTTGTAGCCGAAGCCGCGGACCGTCTCGATCCGCTCCCGGCCGACCTTGGCCCGCAGCCGCTGCACGCTCACGTCGACGACCCGCGTGTCGCCCGACCATGCGTAGTCCCACACCCGCTCCAGCAGCAGATCCCGGGTGAGGACCGTGCCCGGGGCTGCGGCGAACTCGCGCAGCAGCTTCAGCTCGATGGTGGTGAGGGAGAGGGGCACCCCGTTCCGCAGCACCTCCAGGGAGGCGGCGTCGAAGGTCACGTCCCCGAAGCACAGCGCCGGACCCGCGGCAGGCGGCGCGGGCACGGTCACCGGCACGCGGGTGGCCTCCCGCTCCGGGAGGGGTGTCGCCCGACGCAGCATCGCCCGCACCCTGGCGACCAGTACACCCAGGTCGAACGGCTTGGTGACGTAGTCGTCGGCCCCTGCCTCCAGCCCCAGCACCACATCGACGGGATCGGACCGCGCCGACATCAGCAGCACCGGCACCCCGCTCTCCGCCCGGATCCGCCCGGCCAGGGAGACTCCGTCGAGGCCGGGCAGCATCACGTCCAGCAATGCGATGTCGGGCGTCCGCTCACGGAAGAGCCGCAGACCTTCGAGACCGTCGGCGGCCGCCGCCACCCGGTAGCCGTGGTCCGTCAGCCCGAGCGTGGTCGCGGCGCGGATCACCTCGTCGTCCTCGACGAGCAGGACGTCGTGGGTGTGGGTGTGCTGCTCGGGCGCGTCGTGCATGGCTCCTCCTGCGGTTCACTTCTCCGGCACATGCAGTGTCAGATCGTCCAGGTCAGGCTCCGACCAGGCCGGCGCCGGCCTGCCGTCAGCCGGGGACAGGGACGCGTGTGCGTAATAGGCGGCGTGCGCCCGGCGGGTCAGGCCGGCGAGCACGAGCGTGACGGGATAACTGGGAATGCTGTCGTCCTTCTCGAGGCATCCGGGAGCGCAGTCCATGTCGAAGGAGATGCCTTTTCCGACCGCCCGGTTGCCACCCCATTGCCGCCATGTCAGATGGCTCACATAGGTGTGCTGCGTGAGCCCGAGGTTGTCGGGCCGGTCCCACGGCACCGACTGGAAGTCCGTGACGTACGTCGTGCCGTGCCACGCGATGGCGGTGGGCGCGGCACCCTCGACCCGCACGCCGTCAAAGACCCCGCATCCCGCGACCAGGGCGCAGGCGGCGAGGAGGGCCGAGCCGTTCAGAAACAGCCGAGCACCATGCATGTCCGCCCTCTCTCCTTATATCGGCGAGAACCGCACCAGTGCCACACATTTGCCTGACCAGTTGAACGATAAACGGATGGGCGGCAAACTCCGCGTGCCCGACCGCGTGGCGTTCACAACACGACAAGCGCCGCCCGGGCGACGGCTGACGACGACGGCCTCGTACATCTGCCGACGCCACTGCCGACGTCCCCCTGCCGACGGCAGGTCGCGCAGGAGATGTCACACCTGTGCATCAGCCCTGCCGACCCACTGCAACACGACTGCGGGACGCCTGCGACACCGCTGTTCGGCGCCTGACATGCCCGGTTGGTTCTCTTCCGGCATCCGAGGCAGCCGCCTCGGGAAGACCCAGCAGGGAGACGACATGACCGAGACACTCGCGCCGTCACGCCCGTCGAACGGGGAGCGCGACAAGAAGACGGCCGGGCGCCGGAGGAGGTTCGCCATGGGGGCGCTCCTCCTGGCACTGGCCGGAGGCATCGCCACCAACCCCGTCACCACCGACAGCGCGTCCGCCCAGCCGTGCACGCAGGTCTGCCAGGCAGCCCCGCAGCGCGGAGTCAGGCCCAACGGTGTCACCGCCGCGAACTGGAGCCTGGCCGTGCGAGCGGCCGACATGTGGAGCAGCCGCGCCGCCACCGGACGGAACACCATCACCTGGCAGGGCCAGAACAACCGGACCACCTACGCCTACGAAATGCGGTCGGGGCGCCGTGGCTGGGTGGGCGGGCGCAACTGGATGTACGTGCCGTGGCAGCGAGGGGACGAGTACTACTTCGCGGGCGGGCGGCACATGGACTACGGCGGCCATCTGCAGACGTTCGAGAGGACCTTCGGCGTTCCGGCGAGTTCGGCCACGGGCGGCAACAACAACACCCCGTACCGCGAGTACGACTTCTACGCCTCGAGCGCGGCGGTCCAGGGAGGCACCGGCCTCGCGTCGCCGTTCCGGCCGCGCGGTGCCTGGCGCCTCGTCCGGAACGTCAACACCGGCCATGTCTATGTGACGTTCAACCACTACACGACCTTCTACTACCTGGGCACGTGGTAGCAGACAGCTCGCGGGCCCGCCGGGGTGACACCCCGGCGGGCCCCGCTCTCCCCCGATTCCCGAACCGGAGTGACGACGTGAACGAGACACCGACGGCGCCCTGGATGCGCACGCCGACCAGCTGGACGCCGGGCGGGATCGCCGAGGCGAAGGTGATCGACGGGTCCCGCTGCCGCTCAGCCGCGGGCCTGTTGACGGAGTGGTCCTCCGTCCTCGGCTTCCCGGACCACTTCGGCCACAACTGGATGGCCCTCGCGGACTGCCTCCATGACATCCGGTACACAGCAGCCGACCCCGTGACCATCGTCCTGCGGAGTGCCGGTCAACTCCTCGTCGACGAATCCCCCGATGTCCTGGCGGCCTTCCTGTCGGTATTCGGCGACGTCGCGACCGCCGACACCGACGATCCCCCTCTCCTGCTCGTGATCGACGACACCCCCGACCAGCTCGCCGACCTGACCCGCCGCGCGAGCGAAGCCGGACACACGGTCACGCCGAGCTGAAAGGCGTGGGCGGCCGACCGCCGTACCGGCCCGGCCCCGGGAGCGCCGACGCCCCGTCAGGACGCAACGGGCCAGGGACGCTTGCGTCCAGGCGATCTCTCTTCCAACCCCCGTGACCTGCGGCGAGAGTAACTCCTGCCACCGGGCGTCACACCCAGGACAAACCTTCACAGCTGCACCTGCAGGGCAGCTGTCTGGGCCAGGGATGTGCCTTCGCCCGCTCGACTTCCATGCCGCAGGAGAAACTCATGAAGCTGAGCAACGCCATCCGCCGTACATCCGCCGCGCTCGCCGTCGGCGCGATGTCCCTCGGGCTGGTCACCGTGACCGGCGGAGCCGCGCAGGCCGTCGCCTCGTGCACCGGTGACGTGTCGATCTACGGCACGCTGTCGGACGGCCGGCTGACGTACACGCAGGTCGAGCCGAACACCGGGGACCGCGTCAAGACGCTCATCGGCCCGAACCTCGGCTTCACGCCCAAGGCGATGGCGACCCTCAACTTCAATACGGTCCTGGTCACTTCGACCACCGGTGACCTCTACCGCGTCGACGTCCAGACCAACAACACCTCCCTCGCGGTGTCCGGAGTCGTCAAGATCTGGGACGGCGGCTGGACCTTCGACAAGATGGTCTACGACGGCGCCGGTCACCTCTACGGCACGGTCGACGGGCAGCTCCACCAGTACCTGGTGTCGCAGGACAAGCCCTCGGGGTCGGCCCACATAGGCCAGCACGTCGTGATCGACACCGGCTTCGTCCTCAAGACGCTGGCCGCCGCGGGCGACGACCGCATCATCGCCTCGACCTCGGACGGCCGACTGCTCAGCTACAAGATCAACGGCGTGAACGACTGGGACCGCTCGGTCCTGAAGTCGAGCGGCTGGTCGGCGGTGGACTCGCTCTCCTCGCCGGGCGGCGGCCTCTACTACGGCCGTACCAACGGCGGCATGTACTGGTACCACGACGCGGACCCGACCGACGGCGACGGCAGCGACATCGCGTACCACCCCACCGACCCGGTGGACGCGTCCGGCTGGACCCAGAGCCTGCTGTCGGCCTACGCCGACAACTGCGCCTACGTGGCGCCGACCCCGCCGAAGTCCGTACAGGGCGGCACGATCTACCGCAACGAGGTCATCGCCCGGGCCAAGGACTGGTACAGCCGCAACGTCCAGTACAGCCAGAGCGCCTACGCCAGCGACGTCGACGGCGACCACTCCTACCGCACCGACTGCTCCGGCTTCGTCTCCATGACCTGGCACCTCACCACCTCGCTGACGACCCAGACCCTCCCCAGCGCCAGCACGCAGATCTCCAAGGCCGACCTCAGGCCCGGTGACGCGCTGAACTCCAGCAGCGAGGGGCACGTAGTCCTCTTCGCCGGCTGGAAGGACCAGGACGCGGGCTCCTTCTACTACTACTCCGAGGGCAGCCCGAGCTCCGACATGAACTACTCGGTCGCCAACGCCTACAGCGGCACCATCGACAGCCACGCGGCCTCGTCGTACGTCGCCCTGCGCTACGACAAGATCGCCTGACGCACCACCTGAAACGCGAGAGGGCCCCGCCGATTCCGGCGGGGCCCTCTCGCGTTCCGGCCGGCTGTCCCAAAACGGCCACCGCGGAACGCTGTCCTCCCCCCAACAAGATCATCTTGCGTCCGTGCGGTCCACCCGACCCGACCCCGTGACCAAGGGAGCCCCCAGCGTGCAGAAGACCGGCATCAGAATCCTCACCACTGCGGCCGCCGTCGCCGGCAGCGTGCTCCTGGCGGCCGCGCCGGCCGGAGCGGCACCGTACTGGCAGACGGTCTCCACCAACTCCAACTGGAGCTGCGCCGCCACCGTCGTCCACACCGCCAGGGCCGGCGTCGGCTTCCAGGCCTGCATCGTGCGCAACGCCAACGACGACGCCCAGGTCGTGCTGGTGGTCGTGAACAACTCCTCCTCGGCCGTCACCGTCTCGGGGACCGTCACCTCCGAGTTCGCCGCGGAGGCGAGCTGCTCGACGTACAGCCTCGCGGCCGGGGAACGCCGGGGCTGCTTCGGCACGACCGCGCACGTCCCGGACTGCGAGTACGGCGCCGGCGTGCCCGACGACGGCGCGCAGACGTACGGCGGAACCGTCCGGCTCACCGTGAACGGCGTGGCCAACTCCATGAACTCGCCGAAGACCGACTGCATCCAGGTCTTGGAGGGCTGAACTCCGTCGGCCCACGCCAAAAGGGCGGCGCCCCCTCGGTCCGAGGGGGCGCCGCCCTTTTCAAGTCCGTCGGCATCAGTACCAGTTGTTCGCCTGCCAGAAGTTCCACGCGTTGCACGGGGACCCGTAGCGGCCGTCGATGTAGCTCAGACCCCACTTGATCTGGGTGAGGGGGTTTTCCTTCCAGTCGTCGCCCGCGACGTCCATCTTGCTCGCGGGCAGCGCCTGCGGGATGCCGTAGGCGCCGGAGGAGGGGTTCGTCGCGTTCCAGCGCCAGTTGCTCTCGTGGTCCCAGAGCGTCTCCAGGCAGGCCCACTGCGCGGAGGTGGCCCAGGAGGCGTCCTTGTTGTTCATCATCTGCCGTCCGGCGGCCTTGACCTCGGTGATGTTGTCGCGGTCGACCGTGTCCGTGCTGGTGGTGCAGGTGTAGGTGCCCGGCTGGGCGGACAGCAGTTTCTGCGTCCAGCCGCTGGTGTTGACCGGGTCGTCGAGGTGGTACGAGATGTCGGCGCCGGAGCCGTCGGTCGGGTTGGCGTCCTTGTACCAGTACATGGCGCCGGTGGACAGGCGGCCGTAGTAGAGGCCGGCGCCGGGCGAGACGAGCTGGTTGAAGCCGGACCAGCCGGAGGACTTGAGGGCGTTGCTCTTCCAGGAGCCCGCGCCCGTGATCGTGTAGTCGAGCAGCCGTCCGTCCTCGGTGGTGGCGCCGAGCCGGTCGTCGCCGGTGGCGGTGAGGGTCTTCAGGACGAACCCGGTGTCGATCTCGGTGCGCACGCCGATGTGCTGGGAGCCGGCCGGCTTGTCCTCGGTCACGTTGTAGCGCAGCAGCAGACCCGCGGCGGTGGTGCCGTAGAGGTGACCGTGACCGTCGTAGGTGAGCTTGTCGTGGGTCCAGCCGCTTTCGGCGATCTTCACCGGCGCGTTCAGCAGGGCGAGGCTGGTGTTGTTGGTCTTGACGTCGACGCGGTAGAGGGCGCCGGAGGTCGACGTCACCAGGACGGTGTTGAAGTTGAGGGTCGCCATGGCCTTCGGCTCGAAGCCGAGGTCGGGCCCGACGAGCACCTTGGCGAGGTCCCCGGTGGCCGGGTTGATCTGACTGAACGTCAGCCTGCCGTCGTCGAGTACACCGTAGATGTTGACGCTGCCCGAACAGGTGGTGGCCGCTTCGGCCATGGGAGCGGTCACCGTGAGGAGCCCGGCGCTGAGGGCGCCGGCGGCCAGCAGGCCCGCGACTCTACGGCCGGTCTTGCGGATGTTCTTCACTTTTGGGTCCCCCTGGGGCGGTTGCGGTCAGGCAGGCAAGCAGCAGGCAGCAGGCAGCAGGCAGGCATCGGAAGGTGGTCGGCGGGGTGGCCCGAGAGCGGCGGGCCGGGCACAACCGATCACCCACGGCCGGACGTTGGTGGGCGGCGGGGCGTCGAGTTGGCGGCAGGTCGTCGAGTGGACGGCAGGTCGTCGAGTGGGCTGCGGCAGCGAACGGACTACTGCCAGCCGGCGTCCGCCGGGGCGACCTGCCAGCCGGCGTCGGCGAGAACGGAGGAGGCCGCGGCCGCGTCGGCCTCGGAATGGAACGCGACGGCCGGGGCGGCGAGAGACGCCACGATGACAAGGGAGGCGACCGCGGCGGCCTTGGCGAAGCGCGTGCGAAGCATGGCTGTGTCCGTTCCTTCCGAGGGTGAACTGCGGTGTCCGGTCTGGCCCTCGCGTCCCGCGGTGACGCTTCGGCCTGGCCGGTGATCAATAGCTTCGTCGCAGCTCAGGCCCGTGAGAAGGGTTCAGGGATGGACGGAAAGGGCCTTGGACTCATGCGTCCACACCGGCCCCTTCAGTCCACCGGCTGCGGCGCGAAGGCCAGCGGCATCAGCGGCGCCCCGGCCCCGGTCAGCCGTGCCGTGGTCAACTGCGGTACGTCACGCAGCAGTCGGGCACAGACCCGAACCGCCCGCTCCTCCGCCTCCTCCAGCACGCCGGCCAGCACATAGAAGCCGAGCGTGAGTCCGGACGAGGAGCGGGGGTGCACGGCGACGTGCTCGACGCGGTCGCCCGCAGTGATCGCGGAGCGCACCACGGCCCTTATGTCCGGGGGCAGTTGTTCACCTGAAGGCAGCTCCAGATGCGCGTGGACGAGGTACATGCGCTCCAGAGTCTCAACTGATCCTGTCGGCCCGGCAGCTTCACGACTGGACGGTTGCGGCCGGGGCCCGTTCCGTCCTTCCCTGGTGACGATCTCTCACCCCTCTGCGAAGATCTCGCTCGAACAGGGGATGTTCCGTGCAGGAATACTGGGGGATCACATGCTTACCGCACTCGGACTCGACTCCGTCGCGGAGACGGTGTACCGCGCCATGCTCAGACACCCGGCCGCCGGTGTCGCGGCCCTGGCCGATTCCGTGGGGCGGTCCGAGGAAGAGGTGCGGGACTCCCTCGACACACTCAGCGAGCTGGCTCTGGTGCGCCCCGCCGCCGGAGACGCGGGCCGGCTCCGGGCCGTCTCCCCGGACATCGGGATGGAGATCCTGATGGCCCGGCAGCAGGCCCAGCTGGCAGCCCACCAGCAGCGCCTGGAAGCCTCGCGGGCGGCCGCGGCCCAGCTCATCTCCGAGTACGCCGAGCTCCGTCCGGCCATCAGCCATCCCGGCGTGGAGCAACTGGTCGGCCTCGACCAGATACGCGACCGGCTGGCCGTGCTCACCCGTGAGGTGAGCGAGGAGTTCCTGGCCTTCGCCCCGGGCGGGCCCCAGACCGCGGAGAACATGGCCGCGTCACGGCCGCTCAACCAGGATCTGCTCGGCCGCGGGGTGCGCATGCGCACGATCTACCTGGACAGCGTCCGCACCAACCGGCCCACCGTCGAACACGCCGACTGGCTGGCCGGGCTGGGCGGCCAGGTCCGCACGGTGCCCTCGCTGCCGACACGGATGATCCTCATGGACCGGCGGGTCGCCATGATCTCGGTCAGCAGCGACGACACCGCCGCGGGCGCGGTCCTCCTGACCGGCCAGGGCACACTCACCGCGCTGTGCGCGCTCTTCGAGGCCACCTGGGAGGCCGCCCAGCCGCTCGGCCAGGTCGTCCCCACCGACCCGAACGGGCTCACCGGCCAGCAGGTGACCGCCCTGCGCCTACTGGCCGAGGGGCACACCGACGAGGCGATCGCCAAGCGGCTCGGGGTGTCGCATCGCACGGCCCGGCGGATCGCCTGCGAACTGATGGACCGCCTCGGCGCACGCAGCCGCTTCGAGGCCGGTGTACGCGCCGTTCAGCAGGGCTGGCTCCCGACCCGCCCTTGACACACCTCCGGCCCGGAAACCACGAGGGCCGGCCCAGGGCCGGGTAGCCCCGTCAAGGCCGCAGTGCTCCCCGGGGTCCCCTCGCGGAGCCACCGACACCCGCGGGTTCGGCACACACCGGCGTTCATCCCCGGCGGCTGCGCCTGATCCGGCTCCGGGGGCCTGGAGTCAGGAACGTCCATCTGCCCGCGGCTCAGGACCAGTTCGACCGGCGGCCCGTCTCACGGGCCGCCATCGCGGCGACGACCGTGTGCGGCCGGCAGCGCAGCCCGCTGCCGAAACCGCCGCCGACGAAGAGGGAGACGACGCGCACGGAGTCCATGGGCAGGTCGAACACCGTGGCGAGTTCGGTCTGCCCGCCACCCGCGTGCGCCCGTGATTTTCGGGGGACGCGGGATCTTGACCCGGGTTTCCTCAGCACGTACGTTCCCCACGTCGGTAAACGGTTACTACCAAAATTCTGTTGCCCACGCCGCGCCTACCGACGTGACTCTCGAGCGTCTGCCGACGCCATCCTCAAAGGAGAGGTCCCTTCACGATGAGAGCTGCAGGAGACCAGGAAGAGCCCGCCGCGGACAGAGACGGCCGCTCGGGGGCGCTGTCCCGCCGGGGGATGCTCAAGGGCGCGGCCGTCACCGCCGGGATGGCGGCGATGGGGCTGGGTGCCACGCGGCCGGCCCACGCGGCGGACGCCCCGGTCCGCGCGACCGCACGGATGGCCGGCACGTCCATCACCATGTCGGTGGTGAACGGGGCACTTCAGTGGTCCGCCGAGCGCAACGGCAAGACGGTGATCGACGCCTCGGCGCTGGGGCTCAGGCTGAGCGACGGGACCGTACTCGGCAGCGACGTGGGCGTGACGCTCAACCAGCACTGGACCGTTCACGACACCTGGTCCCCGGTGTACGGGCGCAACGCGAGCGTCACCGACCTCTACCAGGAGCAGCGCTGGAACCTTCAGGACACCGCTTCGGGCATCCGTTTCAGTGTCCAGATCCGCGCGTACAAGACCGGCGTGGCCCTCCGCTACGTCCTGCTCGACAAGGGCACCGCCACCATCGCCGACGAACTGACGACGTTCGTCTTCCCCGACGACACCACGGTGTACAGCGCCCGCGACGAGGACGCCTACAACCCGGTGGCCCCCGACGCGATCCCCTCCACCGGAACGTCGAGCACCGACCAGGGCCCCCTGACCGACCTGCCGCTGACCGCCGCCCTCCCGGATGGGCGCATCGCCTGCATCTGCGAGTCCGCCCGGCTGAACTTCCCGCGTCTGATGCTCAGTTCGGTTCCCGGGCAGCCGGGCACCCTCTCGGCGTTCCTGATGGAACACACCGCCCGCGGATCCGGGCCGGTGGAGACGACGTCCACGGTCACCACTCCGTTCGCGACGCCGTGGCGCGCGGTGGTCATCGGGTCCACGCATGCCGAACTGGTCGACAACGCCGAGCTGGTGCTCAATCTGGCCCCGGCCACCGCCCTGGCCGACACCTCGTGGATCAAGCCGGGCAAGGTCTTCCGCTGTGAGCTGTCCACCGCCGCCGGCCTCGCGGGCGTCGACTTCGCCGTGGCCCGCGGCATCGACTACATCGAGTACGACGCCGGCTGGTACGGGCCCGAGTTCACCACCACCGACGCCACGACCCCGATCGCCGCCATCGACATGCCGGCCGTCATCTCGTACGCCGCGAGCAAGGGCATCGGCGTCTTCCTCTACGTCAACCGGCTCGCCCTGACCGACGCGGACGCGCTGTTCGGCCTCTACAAGAGCTGGGGCGTCGAGGGCATCAAGCTCGGCTTCATCAACGACGGCACCCAGACGATGACCAACCAGATCACCGGCTGGGCCGAAACCGCCGCCAAGTACCGGCTGCTGATCGACATGCACGACGACGTCCGGCCGTTCGGCTACGAGCGCACGTACCCGAACTACATCAGCCTGGAAGGGGTGCGGGGCAACGAGCAGTTCCCGACCGCCACCCACAATGTGACGCTGCCCTTCGCCAGGAACATCGGCGGTCCGCTCGACTACACCATCTGCTACGGGCAGTCCCGCAACAAGACGACCAACGCCCATCAGATGGCGATGGCCGCCGTGTACTACCAGCCGCTCAACTTCCTGTTCTGGTACGACAAGCCGTCCAAGTACGCCAACACCGCGGGCTGGCCCGGACTGCCCTGGTTCAACGCCGTCCCCACGACCTGGGACGAGAGCAGGACCCTGGCCGGATCGATCGGCGAGTACGTCGCGGTCGCCCGCCGCAACGGCTCCACCTGGTACCTCGGGGCGATGACCAACGAGACGGCCCGGACGCTGTCACTGCCGCTGTCGTTCCTGGCCGACGGAACGTACACGGCGACCATCTACGCCGACGGGACGCCGAACGCCAGCCCGTTCCGGACTCCCGTCGTGGTCAGCACCGAGACCGTGACCTCGGCGACCACGCTGAACGCGGTCATGGCCAATGCGGGTGGCGTGGCGGTCATCCTGAAGCCGAACTGACCTCGGGCACAAACACACCCGGGCGGACGCCGCCTGCGGCCGGACGCCGGCCGCAGGCGGCGTCCGCCTCTCGACGGTCCCGAAGCCGACCGACGACGGGCTTGCCGCCCCCCGCATCCCGCCCGGCCCGCCGCGCAGCTCCTGCGATCCGTGGCGTCCCGTGCCGCAGGAGCCGGTGCCACGCCGCGCCGGTCCGGTGCCGCGCGACGCAGGTCACGCCGCACCGCCGCGGGTCACACCGCGCCGCCGCGGGTCACGCCGCACCGCCTCGGGCCGGCGGGGCGGTCGAGTTGCGGACCACGAGCTCCGTGCCCACCTCCATGTGCTCCATGAGCAGCCGCTGTCCCTCGATCACGGACAGCAGCGCACGGGCCGCTTTCTGACCCATGTCGTGCAGCGGCTGACGCACGGTGGTCAGGCCGGGGAAGCTCTGCGCCGCCTGCGGAAGGTCGTCGAAGCCGACGACGGAGAAGTCGCTGGGCACGTTGAGGCCTCGCGCCCGGGCGGCGTCGACGGCGCCGAGCGCCATCAGATCGGCACCGGCGACGATCGCCGTCGGACGGTGGTCGTCGATCAGGCGTGCGGCGGTGCGGAAGCCGCAGGCATAGGAGAAGTCGCACGAGGCGACCAGCTGTTCCTCGACCTTCAGCCCGGCGAGCCGCATCGCGTCCTCGAAGCCCTGAAAGCGGAGGGACGTGCTTTCGAGGTCCTCCTCGCCGCGGAGGTAGGCGATCCGGGTGTGCCCCAGGTCGATCAGGTGCTGGGTGCCCTGGCGCATCCCGTGGTAGTTGTCGACGGTCAGACGGGGCAGCGGTACGTCCAGGCGCCGAGGATCGATGATGACGCAGGGCAGTTTCTGCCGGCGCAGCAGTTTGACCGTCTCGTCCTCCAGGACGGGCGCGATCATGAGGACACCGTCGACGAGGCCGTGTGCCAGGAACTCGATCCGGTCCTTCTCCCGCACCGCGTCGTGGTACGTGGCGTTGACGAGCAGTTCCTGCTCGGCACTGGCCAGCTCGTCGGCGACACCGCGCAGGATCTCCAGTCCGTACTGACTGGTCAGATCCAGCGCTATGAGGCCGATGAGCCCGCTACGGCCGGCCTTGAGGTTGCGGGCCGCGACGTTCGGCCGGTAACCGAGCCGCCCGGCCACCTCCATGACACGGCGTCGGGTCTCCTCGGAGGCCCCCGGCTTGCCGTTCATGACGTTGGACACGGTCATCGCGGAGACGCCGGCCTCCTCGGCCACCTGCGCGATGGTCACCCGCCCTGCCACCCGAACTCCTTCTGCCTCACGCATGGAAACACTCAGGAAACTGTAACGATAAGGCAGTGAGCGCGTCAACGAAACCTGCAAGGACGCAGCACCGAAAGCCCACTCAATAGTGCATATACATGAACATTCAGCCTGCGATCCCGAAGAACACGCCCACCCAAGCCGCACCTCCCGGCCACGGAAAGTTACGTATAGATGTCCGCTAAGTTTTGCGTTACAGTCCCCGCCATCGGTACGTAACGTGCCGCAAACTCGGGTCGACCGGTCCCTTTCCGCATGTATCAAGACTTCCCCCACACGGAAACCGACCAGCCCGTGCAAACCCCTTCAGAGATGGCAAGTCGGTCCGTACCGACGATGGGTGAGGTGTGCAATGAAGCGTTCTGGGAGACGTCTCGCGGTCGCCACCGCGGTCGCCGCCATGGCGATACCGCTGGCCGCGTGCGGAGGCGGGTCGTCCGGCGCCTCCGACGGCGGCAAGGTGACCATCCATGTGCAGGCGTGGAAGGGTGGCGGCGCGGAGCCGGCGAACGTCGCGGAGATCAACAAGGCGTTCGAGAAGGCCCACCCCGACATCAAGGTCGACTTCGAGTACATCACCGCGAACGACACCTACGTCCAGAAGCTCCAGCCCGAGCTGCTCGGCGGCAAGGCCGGCGACGTGATCATGGTCGACACGGACAAGATGAAGAAGTGGGGTGCCTCCGGCTACCTCGCCGACCTGTCCGGTGAGTCGTGGGCGAGCAAGATAGCCCCTGACGCCAAGCCGTTCGCGCAGGCCGACGGCAAGACCCTCGCGATGCCGATGGAATTGATCGGCATCGGCCTGTACGCCAACATGGACCTGCTGAAGAAGGCGGGCGTCACCGAAGTCCCCGCCGACTGGCCGACGTTCCTCGCGGACCTCGCCAAGGTCAAGAAGGCCGGCATCAACCCCATCGCGCTGCCCGACAAGAGCGGCTGGACCGGCAGCTCCGTGTTCCAGGCGAGCGGTTCGACCCTCGTCTACGACAAGAACAAGCAGTGGGACGCCGATTTCCTGGACGGCAAGGCCTCGTTCAACCCCGACTGGAAGGCACCGCTCGAGCAGTTGAAGACCCTGGAGGACAAGGGGTACGTCAACTGGAAGAACGAGATCGGTGTCGACGAGTGGTCGCAGGGACCGCAGGACTTCAGCGCGGGCAAGAGCGCCTTCTGGTACCAGGGCGCGTGGCAGGTATCCAACGTCAAGAAGGCCGGTTTCCCGGTCTCCTTCGCGCCCTGGCCGGGCGGTGCCACGGGCACCCAGCCCAACAGCATGCTGTTCTCCGGCACGATGTGGGGCGTCAACTCCCAGTCGCAGCAGGGTGACGCGGCGCGCGAGTACGTCAAGTTCTGGTCGCAGAGCGCGAACCTCGCCAAGTACCTCGAGGCCGAGCACGCGGAATCGCCCTTCACGGGCGGCACGACCCCGGAGAGCACCGAGACGACGGCCTTCACCACGGCCTTCAAGGAAGGCCGTTACCGGATCCTCCCGTCCAACTCCTGGTACGCCGCGGCAGCCGAGACCGAGACCGGCTCCAAGATCCAGGCGTACCTGCTGGGCCAGGCGTCCGCCGCGCAGACGCTGAAGGACATCGAGACCGCGGCGTCCGCGAAGTAACCCGGCCACCCCTGGTCAGCCGTGGTGGGGGGCGCGGTCGGCGGCTCCTGACCGCCCCGCCCCCGCCCCCGCCACGGCCGTCCGGGCAAGAGGAGGATCCCCGTGTTCCACCGACGGCGTGCCACCATGGCCGCCTTCCTGCTTCCGGCGATCGTCGTGTACGGCGTGTTCATGCTGTATCCGCTGGCCCGCGGCATCTATCTGAGCATGACCGACAGCCTCGGCGGCCCCATCGCCAACTTCGTCGGCACGGACCAGTACCGCGCCATGGCCGACGACCCGAAGGTCACCGCGGCCCTGTGGCACACCGTGCTGTACGCGGCGGTCGTCGTGGTCGCGCAGAACGGCCTCGGGCTGCTCTTCGCGAGCCTGCTGTTCCGCCGCCCCAAGGTCCGCAAGACGCTCAGCGTCGTGCTGCTCACGCCCACCCTGATCTCCCCGGTGATGGCCGCCTTCATCTGGTCGTACCTGTTCGCCCCGACCGGCGGCATCAACGCCCTGCTGGACATGATCGGCCTGCACGGCCTGGGCCACGTCTGGCTCGGCGACACCTCCACCGCCCTCTACTCGGTGGCCGCCGTCAACATCTGGATGTTCACCGGCTACTCCTGTGCGATCTTCCTCGCCAGCTACATGAGCATGCCGGCCGAACTGCTGGAGGCGGCCGCGCTGGACGGCGCGCGCGGCTGGCGCCGCTTCGTCAGCATCGAGTGGCCGCTGCTCGCCCCCGCGCTCACCGTCAACGTGACGCTCAGCCTCATCGGCTCACTGAAGGTCTTCGAGTTCCCCCTCGTGCTGACCAACGGCGGCCCGGCCGGCTCCACGGACACGCTGACCCTCCTCGTGTACCGCAATGTCTTCGGCGGCGGGAAGTTCGCCTACGGAGTCGCGCTGTCGGTCGTCCTCCTCGTGACCGTGGTCGTCCTGTCCAGCGCCACCTCCTCCCTGCTCCGGCTCCGCGAACGACGCATCTGACGGCACGAACAGGAAACTGACGGATCGCCACCATGACTTCAGACATCTCTTCGCCGCCCACCGGAACGCGGCCCGCTCCCACCGGCACGACCTCGCCCCACCCGCTGCGCCGACTCGGCGGCGGTCTCGGCACCGTCCTGCTCTGCCTGGGCACCCTGTTGTTCGTCCTGCCGTTCCTCTTCACGGTCGTCACCTCGCTGCGCACGGCGGCGGACGTGGCCCGCTCCCCCCTGGGCATCCCGCACTCGCTGACCTTCAAGAACTTCACCGACGCGTTCAGCCAGATCCACTACGGGCGGAGCACCCTCAACACCCTGCTGATCACCGGGCTTTCGTGTGTGGCCATCACCGTGTTCGGCTCACTCGCCAGCTATCCGCTGGCCCGGATCACCCAGCACTGGTCCACCGCGATGTACCGGCTGTTCATCCTGGGGACGTCGATCCCCGTGTTCGTCGTGGTGGCGCCTCTGTACCTGCTGATGCGCGACCTCAACCTGCTGGACAGCTACGCGGGCGTGGTCTTCATCTACACGGCCCTGTACCTCCCGGTCGCCGTGTTCTTCTACACCAGCTTCATCCGCTCCATCCCGGTCGATCTGGAGGAGGCCGCCTCGCTCGACGGCTGTGGAGCCTTCCGTACGTTCTTCACGATCATCCTGCCGCTGCTGCGGCCGGTGACCAGCACGATGCTGACCTTCGTCGCCCTGCAGGTCTGGAACGACCTCGTGGTGCCCCTGGTGTTCCTCCAGGACCCGGACAAGCGGACCGTCATGGTGAACGCCTACTCCTTCATCGACCCGCACACCGTGCAGCCGACCACGCTGTTCCCCGCCGCCCTGCTCGGTGTCCTCCCGCTGCTGCTGATCTTCGTCTTCTTCCAGCGCCAGGTGGTCGCCGGCATGTCCGCGGGAGCGGTCAAGTCCTGAACCCGGGCACCTCCGTGCCCATCGAGAACCACGCGCGGGCGACCCGACGGACCAGCCGCTGAGCACAGCGGCCGCGCTCCGCGTCCGGCGTCCCCGACACCCGGGCGCTCAACCGCCCGCCACATCACCCCCGTTCCCTCGGTCGTCCATGCCCTCACCCGCCGATCCGCGGCTTCCAAGTCACCCGACGACCCCACCGTCCAGGGGCACCCGCGCCCCGACGTCCCGGAAGGACCATCCCGCCGATGTACGTGGTCTCATACTTCACCGACGCCGACGAGGCCCTGCATCTCGCCTACAGCCATGACGGCGAGGAATTCGCCGCGGTGAACGACGGTCTGCCCGTTCTACGGGGCACGGTCGGCACCGGCAGACTGCGCGACCCGTTCATCGGGGTGGGCCCGGACGGCCTGTTCCATCTGCTGGCCACCGACGGCTGGACGAGCCCCTGCATCGTCCACGCCACGTCGGCCGACCTGCTCACCTGGTCGGCTCAGGAACTCATCCCGGTCATGTCCGGTGTCGAGGGAGCCCACAACGCCTGGGCCCCGGAGTTCTTCCTGGACCGCGGGACCGGGCTGTACCACCTCATCTGGTCGTCGGTCGTCGAGTCCGGGAGCACGGCCGAGGGCCGCGACTTCGAGCACATCGGGCAGGACCACCGCATCTGGCACTGCACCACCGAGGACTTCAGAACGTTCTCGGCCCCCGGTCTCTTCTTCGACCCCGGTCACTCGGTCATCGACGCCACCGTGCGGGAGGTGGACGGCGGCGGGTTCCTCATGGCCTTCAAGGACGAACGCGGCACCAACGACCTCGCCACCGCCCACAAGGACATCCACCTGATCGCCTTCGACACCCCCGGAGGTCCGTACAGATCCTCCGTGGGACCGGTCACTCCCTCGGTGGTGGAAGGGCCGTCGATCTTCCGCCGCGAAGACGAGCTGGTCATGATCTACGACCACTTCCTCGAAGGGAGGTACGGAGCGGCCCGCAGCAAGGACGGCGTGGACTGGGAGCCCGTCTCCCTGGCTCTGCCGCCGGGCATGCGGCACGCCTCCGTCCTCGAAACGCCCCTCCTGGCGTCACTCCCCACACGCTGAAGCGCCCGGCCACAGATTCCGGGCGTATCCGCTTCGGCCGACCCGCCCGGTGCAGGAAGACCCGCGTCGCGTCCCGCGACCCGGAGGACACATTCACCCAGCAAGGAGCGTCGCAATGAAGCGTCGCAGATCGGACCGCCCCGGCCTCAGGGCGTCCCGCGTCCTCACCCTGCTCGCCACGCTGGCGGGCGCCCTCCTCCTCCCGGCCCCGGCCGCCATGGCAGCCGGCACCACCTACTACGTCAACTGCTCGGCCGCGACCAACGGCAGCGGCACCCAGTCCAGCCCCTGGAACTCCGTCGCCGGCGTCAACAACACCACCTTCGGCGCCGGCGACAACATCCTCTTCGCCGCCGGCACCACCTGCACCGGCCAGCTCACCCCCGGCGGCTCGGGCGCCTCCGGCAGCCCCGTCACC
Organism: Streptomyces sp. MMG1533; assembly: GCF_001279775.1. GTDB lineage: Bacteria > Actinomycetota > Actinomycetes > Streptomycetales > Streptomycetaceae > Streptomyces. The sequence goes on from NZ_LGDG01000264.1 coordinate 35,880, forward strand.
ATGGGCGCGTACGGCACCGGCGCCAAGCCGGTCATCAACGCGAACGGCGCGACCGGCCCGGTCATCCACCTGCTCAACCAGCAGTACTGGGAGATCGGCGGCCTGGAGCTGACCAACGCGGCCTCCTCGCCCGCGTACCGCTCCGGTGTCCTCGCCGAGAACAGCTCCGGCGGCGTCCTGCACCACATCCGGGTGCACGACATGAACATCCACCACATCAGCGGCTGGTCGGGCGGCTGGTACTCCACCAACGCGGGCGTCGGCGTCCAGACCGACCACACCACACCCGTCTCCACCTTTGACGACGTGGTGGTCGAGAACAACACGTTCGACCACGTGGACCGGATCGCCGTAGCCGTCACCCCGGACGGGGACGGCCAGGGCACCGGCCAGACCACGGGCACGGTCATCCGCGGCAACACCATGACCTACGACGGTGCCGACGACATCCTCGTCGTCAAGAACGACGGCGCCCTCATCGACGGCAACAAGGCCGGCTACGGCGGCGCGAAGGCCAACTGCCCGCCCTCCGGCCAGTACTGCAACGGCGCCTCGGCCGGCATCTGGATGTCCGGCAGCAACGACACCGTCGTCCAGAACAACGAGGTCTACTGCCACGTCAACGGCGCCGACGGCACCGGCTACGACGTCGACTGGGGCAACCACAACACCACGTTCCAGTACAACTACAGCCACCAGAACCTCGGCGGCTTCATGCTGATCATGCCGCCGTTCTCGATCGCCAACGAGCCCACCTCGACCGTCCCCAGTGACGGCACGGTGATCCGCTACAACATCAGCGAGAACGACGGCACCAACGCCGGCTGCCCCGCCGCGGGCACCCCGACCCACGGCACGGGCGTCTTCCACCTCGTCGGCAACATCCCCAACAAGAGCGGCAGTTCGGTCGCCGTCCCGCTGATCTACAACAACAGCATCTACGTCAACAAGAGCGGCCTGAACACCCCGATCCTGTACTCGCGCCGGGGCGGCAGCGTCACCGGAACGCTGTCCTTCCGCAACAACGCGGTGTTCAACTACGGCACCGGCGGCTACTTCACCACCAGCGCCGGTTCCGTCTACTCCAACAACCTCTTCTACGGCACCCACCCGTCCTCCGAGCCCGCCGACTCGGCGAAGGTCGTCACCGACCCGCAGTTCCGCAACCCCGGCAACGCGGACGCCTCCTCCTCGTTCACCGGCGCAGGCGCCTACCAGGTCCACCCGTCCTCTCCGGTGATCCGGGCCGGTACGGTCATCAGCGGCAACGGCGGCAAGGACGCCTTCGGCAACACCGTCTCCGCGACGGCCGCGCCCAACATCGGCGCCTACAACGGCACCGGCGGCAACCTCGTCTCCAACGCGGGCTTCGAGTCGGGTGCGATGAGCCCCTGGACCAACAGCGGCGCCGCCCCCTCCGTCACCTCCTCGGGCGCCCGCACCGGCACCTACGCACTGACGACCCAGGCAAGCGGCAGCGGCGCCAACCAGAACCTGACCGGCCTCAGCCCGAACACCACCTACCTCCTCACCGGCTGGGCCAAGGTGGCGAACGCCGGGGAGACCCTCGCGATCGGCGTCAAGAACTACGGCGGCACGGAGACGTTCACCAACGTCGCCACGACGTCGTACTCCCAGGCCGCGGTGCTGTTCACCACCGGCAGCACCAACACCTCGGCGCTGGTCTACTGCTGGAAGAACACCGGCGGTACGGGCACCGGCAACTGCGACGACCTCGCGGTGGAGCGGATCTCCACCCCGGCCAACATCCTGACCAACGCGGGCTTCGAGACCGGCTCCCTGAGCCCGTGGACCCGCAGCGGCAGCGGTGCCCAGTCCAACGTGGTCGCCTCCAACGCCCGCACCGGCACCTACGCCCTGCAGACCGGTGCCGCCACCAGCGGTGTCGAGCAGTCCGCCACGGGCCTGACCTCCAGCGGTACCTACCTGCTGGCCGGCTGGGCCAAGGTCGCCAGCGGAAGTGAGCAGGTCGCCGTCGGTGTGAAGAGCTTCGGCGGCACCGAGACCTACCTGCGCACCTCCAGCACCGCCTACGCCCAGCAGCCCGTCTTCTTCACCACCGGGAGCACCAACACCTCGGCCGCGGTCTACTGCTACAAGGACGCCGGTTCCTCGGCCGGTTACTGCGACGACTACACCCTGATCAAGATCTCCTGACGGCACCCACCCTTCAGAAGAAAGCTTTCTCCACAGCGGGCGGGCCGGGGTCACCCCGGCCCGCCCGCCTCACTCACGCCACGAGCACCGGTCACGGACGGCCGCGCGGGACCTAGAGGATCCGGTTCAGGCGATGAGAGACGGTGGGGCGGGGTCGATGCCCTGTTCCGCCCAGATCGTCTTGCCCATGGGGGTGGGGCGGGTGCCCCAGCGCCGGGTCAACTGGGCGACCAGGAGCAGGCCGCGGCCGCCCTCGTCGTAGGAGCGGGCGCGGCGCATGTGAGGTGCCGTGCTGCTGGCGTCCGAGACCTCGCAGATGAGGCTCGCGTCGTGGATGAGACGCAGTTGGATGGGCGGCTCGGCGTGCCGGATGGCGTTGGTGACCAGCTCACTGACGACCAGCTCCGTGACGAAGGCCGCCTCGGACAGACCCCAGGAGGCCAGTTGGCCGACCGCCCTCTTGCGGGTCTCGGCGACGGCGGACGGATCGGGGGTCACGTCCCAGGTGGCGACCCGGTCGGCGTCGAGCGCGCGGGTGCGGGCGACGAGCAGGGCGACGTCGTCGGTGGGCCGCTCGGGGAGTACGGCTCCCAGCACCGTGTCGCACAGAACGTCCAGGGACGCGGCGGGACCGGCGAGGGCCCGGCGCAGCCGGAGGACACCGACGTCGACGTCGGTGTCCCGGGATGCGACCAGGCCGTCGGTGTAGAGAGCGAGCAGGCTGCCCTCCCGCAGTTCGGTCTCGACCGACTCGAAGGGAAGTCCGCCCAGGCCCAGTGGGGGCCCCGCCGGAAGGTCGAGCAGTTCCACGGTGCCGTCCGGGCTCACCACGATCGGCAGCGGATGCCCGGCCCGGGCGACCGCGCAACGGCGGGACACCGGGTCGTAGACGGCGTACAGACACGTCGCTCCGACATCTCCCGTGGTTTCCCCGTCCCCGACGGTCCGCTCCCCGCCTTCCGCCTCGATGGCCAGATGGCCCACCATGTCGTCGAGGTGGGTGAGCAGTTCGTCGGGAGGCAGATCGATGTCGGCCAGGGTGCGTACGGCGGTACGCAGCCGGCCCATGGTCGCGGAGGCGTGGATGCCGTGACCCACGACGTCGCCCACGACCAACGCCACCCTGGCGCCGGACAGCGGGATCACGTCGAACCAGTCGCCGCCCACCCCGGCGCGGGCGCCGGCCGGGAGATAGCGGGAGGCGACCTCCACCGCGGCCTGCTCGGGCAGGCTCTGCGGCAGCAGGCTGCGCTGCAGGGTGACGGCCGTGCCGCGTTCGCGGGTGTAGCGCAGGGCGTTGTCGATGCAGACCGCCGCCCGGGCCGCCAGTTCCTCGGCCAGAACCAGGTCGTCCCGCTGGAACGGGTCGGGGTGCCGGTGACGGGCGAAGACGGCGACACCCAGGGTGGTTCCGCGCGCCGAGAGGGGCACGCTCATCGCCGAGTGGAAGCCGAAATCGCGGATCCGCGAGGTCCGGAGCGGATCCTGGGCCACCCAGTCGGCGATCGCGGGTTCGGTCACCTGGTGCAGCACGGCGCGTCCCGACCGCAGACTCTCCACCGGCGGGGATCCGTCCGGGTACTCGTCCACCTCGCCCGGCGCGACGACCGCCTCGGGGCTCCCCGGATACACGGACTGGTGGGCGACGCGCCGCAGGGCGAGGGAGCCGCCCGCCGCCGGAATCGCCGGGGGTTCGTCGTGCAGGTCGTCGAGGGACGCCAACAGGTCGACGCTGATGAAGTCGGCGAGGTCCGGGACCGCCACGTCGGCCAGTTCCTGCGCCGTCCGCGTCACGTCGAGGGTGCTGCCGATGCGCCGGCCGGCCTCGGCGATCAGCTGGAGGCGCGTGCGGGCCCAGTACTGCTCCGTCATGTCGTGCCCGGTGGAGGCCACGCCCAGGACGCGGCCGTCCGGTTCCTCCAGGCGGTAGAAGTGGACCGACCAGGCGTGTTCACGGGTCTCGCCGGGGGCACGCGCATGGTTTTCCATGTACTGCGGCTCGCCGGTCTCCAGGGCCCGCAGCATCAGCCGCTCGACCTCCCCGACCATGGGGTCGTCCAGCACGTCCGACATCCGCAGCCCGCGCATGTCGTCGTCGCTCAGGCCCAGTGCGCCCTGCGAGGAGCGGTTGGAACGGCGGAAGCGCAGGTTCGTGTCGTGCACCGAGGTCGCGCAGAACGGGGACAGAAGCAGACCCTGCCGCACGAGCGCGTCGTCGTCGGGGTGGGGCTGCGACCCGGTCACGGCTGACACCAGGAGCCAGTCGCGGGCCCCGGCGTCCGGCGTCCTGTGATGCGCCAGGACCCTGGCCTCGATGCGGCGGCCGTCACGGTGCCGGAGGGCCAGCGTGCCGTGCCACCTCGGCAGCTCCGCAAAGGGCGGGAGATCGCTCGCCGCGGGCTCCTCCGCGAGAAGTGAGGCGGCCGGTCGGCCGAGGATCTGCGCCGACGCGTACCCGAGCAGGCCTTCGGCGCCGTCACTCCAGCCGGTCACGGTGCCGTGTTCGTCGACGGTGGCGCGCGCGGTGAGCGCCTCACCGACGAGATCCGGGCCGGGACTCGCTCCCGGGCCGCCGACGATACGCCGCTCCATGGCCGCTCATCTCGCTCTCGCCGAACTCTCCCACCCCACCGATGCTGTCACCGTTCGGGACTGGTGTCGCCGCGACGCTTTGAGGCAGGGAAAGAACTTGCTTGACTCAAGTAAGCGAGATGTGGTTGCCTAACTCAAGCAACAAAACCCCTACTGCTCCCCGAAAGGTCACTCCCATGAAGGCGCTCCTCTCCTCCCGTCCCGTCCTGTGGTTCCTCTTCCTGTTCAACCTCACCGTCGCCGCAGTCGCCCCCTTCGCCATCGACGGCACACAGGGCCTGATGACCAGCGCCGGCATGGGCATCGTCTCCCTCGGCGCGGGCACCAGCCTCATCCGCAGTCGCGGACAGCGAGCCTGACCGCCTCCCTCCCCGACGACGACACGTACGCCATCCACCTCTTCGATCACCCCCGACCGCAGGAGCGTCCGTCATGCCGCACACCACCACCGCAGCGACCAAGGAATCCCGCACCCGTCGACCGGCACACACCACCCCCGGCCCCGCCCGGCGCACGCCGACCACCAGCACGAACGTCACGCCCCTGTGGCAGGGCCTGGTCACCCTCTTCGCCCCGGCGAAGGGCAGTGAACAACTCTGAGCGCGCGCGTTCGCCTCCCGTCACCCGCTCCGGAGCACACCTCAGGTCAGTGACCTGGGGTGTGCTCCGTCTCTACAGGTCCTCGTCACCGAACGGGAGAGCGTCCAGGTCTCCGTCGAATGCATCCGCGTTCGGGAACATCAGGGACAGGGCTTCGGACGGCCCGTCGTGCCGGCTGCCCGGGCCGAACAGTGACCGCCTGCGCCCCGTCCCTGACGCGCCGTGGGCTCACAGGTGGAGTCGACCGGTGAGCATCGCCATGGCGAGTTCGACCCGTGAGCCCTGCCCCGTCCGTGAGAACAGTCTCGACAGCCGTCCCTCGACGCTCTTCTCGCTGGTCCTGAGGACCTTGGCGATCTGCCTGTTGGTCAGGCCCTCGGAGACGAGTACGGCGAGCAGCCGCTCGTTCTCCGCCGCGGTGGCCTGCCGCCCGGGCACCGCCACTCCGTGCGTGCGCATGACGGTACGCAGCCAGAACCGGGGCATCAGCGCGTCGAGTTCGCCGAGCATGGTGTAGGTGTCGCGCAGCATGGCCGGGTCGCCCATGCCGTAGCGGATCAGATGCGACAGTACGGAGCTCTCCTCCAGAGGCTGCCGCCGCTGCTGGGCCAGTCGCCGCGCGGCCCGCGCGGCGCCGTGGTCGGTGTGCACGGCCGCGTGCAGGACGAGCCGGGTCATCTCGGCCCGCTCGGTGCCGAGCCGGCGGGCGACTCCCTCGACCTTGGCCAGGCACTCCTCCAGGACCTCGGGCCGGCCGACGTGCATCGCGACGTCGGCCACCCGCAGCCACAGCGTGTCGGTCCCCGCCACCACGCCGTCCGACTCGGCGCGGCACACGGCCGCCCGCAGCAGCGACCGCGCCTGTTCCACCTCTCCGCACACCAGTTCACGCAAAGCCTGGGCGGAAGCGAGCAGGTGAGGCAGCATCGGCTGCCTGGCGCCGGCCAGTGCGAGAAGTTCGCCCGCGCGGGTGAGCCTGCCGCTGCACACCAGCAGGACCGCCGCGTGGTGGTACATCGCGCTCTGCACGGCGTCGCAGGTGTGCACGCCGGTGACCGCACTCCGGCGCGCCAGGTCCATCGCTTCCCGCGGCCGCCCCCGGTGGAGGGCGATGAGCATCCGGCTGGGCAGGCCCAGCTGCCTCGGGCTCCTCCCCGTGTCGGCGAGCAGTTGTTCGGCTCGGCGGATCTCGCCCAGCGTCAGCAGCTCGGCGACCCGGGAGTGCACCTCGGCGGCCGTCGCCCCTCCCGCACGGTGACGGGTGGGCAGGGTGGCCCTGCTGCGCTCCGTCCCGTCCCTGATGCCCAGCCACAGCTCCGCCGTCGAGGCCAGGAACTCGGCCTTCCACTCGGTCAACCCGCTCTGGTCGTGCCGCCGGACCGCCCCCAGGAGGTCACAGACCTCACGCCAGCGGCCGAGCAGCAGCAGGGCACATCCGCGGGCGACGGCACGCTCCAGCGGCCCGCCCGCGCCGGGCTCCTGGAGCGTGCCGTCGGCCGCGATCTTTTCGAGCGTGGTGAGTTCGCCCGCCCGGTACAGGGCGGCCAGGTACGCGAAGCAGACGTCGAGCAGCTGGTCCGGGCGCAGTTGGTCGCGGTGGGCCCGCAGGAGGAGCTGCAAGGAGCTCAGGCCCTCCTCGGACCTGCCCTGCGCCAGGCAGATCTTGGCGTGTTCCAGCAGCAGGCGGGGCCGCTCCACCTGGTCCGTGGTCAGATCGGCGGCGGCCCGCAGCCACCGCACGGCACGGTGGTCGTCGTACGCCTGGTCGCCGTTGTGGTGCGCCAACCGCTCGGCGGCGGCCAGCAGGTCGGTCCTCGCGCGCTCGGGTTCCACCAGTCTTCCCGCGGCCGCGATCTGCTCGGGAAGGTAGGAGGGATCGGCGCAGCTCGCGGTGCCCTGCCACAGCGCGGACACGGCGATCCGGGCCAGGCTCCGCCGCTCGTAGGGGCCGAGCGACGCCCCGACGGCGGCCCGGGCCAGCGGCAGCCGGTACTCCCAGGCGGAGTCCGACCGGCGGTAGCGCAGCACGCCGGCCTCTGCCAGCCGCGTGAGCAGGTCACGGGCTTCCTGCTCGGAGACGTCGAGAGCCTCGGCCGTCAGCCGTGGCACGGCCTCGCCGAGCGGGCCCAGCACGGCCACCGCCTTGGCGGCTTCCCAGACCGGGCCGTCCGCCTCACGGACGGGCAGCACCAGTTCGTCGATGGCGGACGGGCGAGGGTGGGAGTCGCCTCCCACGAGATGGGCGTGCCGGTCGACGACCCGGATGAGGCCCTGGTCCCGGGCGGTCCGAAGCACCGCGCGCGCCGCGGCGGGCCAGCCCCGGGTGAGGTGCCACACCCAGGCGACCAGGGCCGGTTCGGCCCTGGCCTCGATCTCGGCGGTGATCATGGCGCCGAGCCGGCGCGGCGACAGTGGGCGCAGGTTCACATGGTGGACCAGCCCGTCCCGCCGCAGCCGGCCGAACACCGCGGCGAACGCGGCGCGGGACGCCCGGGGCACGGGCAGCGTGACGCTGCACACGCAGCGCGTGTTCGTCCCATCCAGCTGCCGGGCCAGGCCTTCCAGCGAGAACAGCTCGTCCGGGGAGAGGCACTGGAGATGCCTGAGCACCAGTACCGTTCCGCGGTTCCCGCCCGCGACCGCGCGCCGGAGCAGCCGGTCGGACAGTTGAAATTTCGGTGAAGAATCAGCGAAGGAAATGCGCACCATTTCCGAGCCCGCCCCCAGGGCATCCGCGCTGAACTTCCTGTCGTGCAAGGACAGTTCATCGAAAACGGATCCGAGTTCCATGACGGAGGGACCGCTCACCACGACGAGTTTCGGGGATCCGGGCGCGCGGATGGCTGCGAGCGTTTCGACGGCAACGCGTTCGTAAGGCGGGACGCTATGCGCTGTGTGCATGAATCCTCGCTGGGTCACGGGGGTCAACCAGATGCTAGCGGGACGCGTCTGTCCGGCGAGGAGAGCCGATGGACGGCAGGGGAGGGCGGAAGTGGTGGTGCCGAGAGGGGGCCGAGCCATGTGCGGCAGGGACGCGGAACTGTCGGCCGTCGACGAGGTGTCCGGGCGCCCGGCGCTGCTCCTCGTCCGTGGCCAGCCCGGCATGGGGAAAACGACCCTGCTGAGGGAAGTCCACCGCACCTGGCGCACCCGCGGCCCCGGCATCGTACGGATTCGCTGCTCTGCCGCCATTCCACGGTGGGACCTGTTCGGCGCGCGTGCGGTACTGAAAGCGTTCCGGAATGCCTTTCCCGACATCAGGGATTCCCCGCCGACCGACACGATGGCCGCGGTGAACCGGTTGTGCCGACCGGAAAGCTACGGCTCGGCCCGGGCACGGTCCGCCCTCTTCGCCGAACTGGTACGGCTTTTCGCGCACCTCGCCGGGAGCGCTCCCGGCGCCGTACTGATCGACGACGTGCACGCCGCTCCCGACCCCGCGCTCATCGTGGCCGCCGCCCACCGCGTCGGCTGCACGGTCGTGGCGACGTACCGCGAGGACGGGTGGGCCGGCGGGCCGACCCGTTCGGCCTCGCTGGGCACCTTCGCGGACCGCGTAGTCGACCTGGGCCCCCTGCCGGACCACCGGATCGACGACCTGCTGGCCCACGCCGCCCCCGAACCGCTGGACGAGGCCGTGGCACCCGCGCTGCGCGCCGCGCTGGGCCCGCTGGCCGGAAACCCGGGCACCGTTGTGGACACCTTCGAGGCACTACGCCGCGAAGGCCGCCTCGTCCGGTTCCAGGGCCACCTGTGCCTGAGCGACCCCGCGACCGAGCCGGCGCTGCCCCCCGGCCACGCCCTGGTGCGGCGGGTCGCGGAGTGCGGTGGCACCGGCAGGCAGCTGCTCGCGCTGACCGCCTCGGCCGGCCGCTTCTCCATGGACGACCTCCCGGACTTCGCCGCGGCCACCGGCCACGATCTCGCCGCCTGCGGCCATACCGTGGACCGTCTCGTCACCGCCGGCGCTCTGGTGTGCGACGACAGCGGGGTACTGCGCGTCTCCTGCCCCGCGCTGGTCCCCGCCGTACTGCCCGGCACGGCCCGCGAGGAGGCGGCCGAGGTGCACCGCGCGCTCGCCGTACACCTGCTGCGGGGCGACCGCACACCGGCGCCGGACCCGATGGTGGAGCACGTCGCGCTCGCCGGCTCCGCGCTGCCGGCCACCCCCTCCGTCGTACCGCTCCTGGAGCGCGAGGCCGCCCGGGCCCTCGCGACGTGCCCCGTCCGGGCCGCCCGCTGGTACCGGGCCGCCCTGCGCCACTGCGAGCCCGGTGACCCGGCCGGCTCCCGCATCCTCGCCACCCTGTTGCCGCTGCTGGTGCGGTCGGGCGACTACGCGGGACTCGCCGAGGCCGTGGCCGAAGGGGTGCGCGCCGACGGTGGCGGTCCCGAGCCCGGGAAGTCGGCGGCGTACGCGGCGCTGGCCGCCGTCCACACCGGGCGTCCGGTGCCGGCTCCGGTGCACGAGGCCCTGGCCGGCGACCCGGCGGCCGACGGCGCGCTGGAGTTCGCCGCCCGCTGGTTCACCGGCCGGGAACCGCTCCGGGCGAGCGAGGCCGAGTCCGTCTTCGCCTGCCTGCGCCCGGACGTTCCCGCCGCGGACGAGCCCTTCGAGGACGACCCGCCCGGCACCGACGCGACCGGCACGGACACGACCGACGGCGACACGCACGCCACCGACACGCACGGCACCGACACGACCGACGGTGACACGACCGAGGGCGACCGCTTCGATCCGGTGGCACTCTTCCGGCGGGTGCTCGGGCCCGCGGTCTACGGCGACCCGGTCACCGGCCCGCTGGCGGCCTACGCCCGCATCATGCGGGACTACCGGCACGGGAGCTGGGCCGGCATCCCGGCCGAGGCCCGCGCACTCGAACTGGCGGGCCCGCTCCACACCCCCGTCGACCACGCCGTCCGCCTGATCGCAGCGGAGGTGTACTCGGCCCTGGGCGACTTCGAGCGGAGCGCCGCGTGGTGGGAACTGACGGGGGACGACTGCCCGTTGCCCGCGCTGCGCACCTGGGCCGCCATGGGCCTCGCCTACCGGAGCGGGGACTGGGAGCGGGCCCGGAAACTGGGCTGGGCGTACTGCGAAGGGTCGACGGAACAGGCCGACGAGGGACGCATGGCGGGCATCGGCTGGCTGCTGTGCCGGCTCGCGTTCGTCGAGCGGAACGGCGGCGGTCGTCAGAAGCTGCTGCCCCGCCTGCGGGCCGAAACGGAACGGTGGCACGCCCGACTGGGCGGAACGGCGCTACAAGCGACCGCGCTCATCGTCCGCGCGCTCGACGAGCGCGACGTCGCCATCGCGCACAAGGCGGTGGAGTTCACACGCGCGCGCGGGGACCGGAGCGAGCTGATGCGGGCGTGCATGACCGCCGCGTGCCTGGCCGACGATCCGCGGCCCTGGTTCCAGGAGGCCCACGAGATCGCCCGGAGCCTCGGCGACGACCTCCAGCGGACGACGATCACGGAGTCGATGCGGGCATCCGGCGTGGCCCCGCCTGACGACCACACCGGCCGCACCGGCCCCGCCGCCCTGTCCGGCCTCGAAGGGCCCATCTCCGCCCTGGTCGGGCGGGGCCTGACCAACCGGCAGGTCGCGAGGGAACTCGGGGTGAGCGAGAAGACCGTAGAGAACAACCTCACCCAGGTGTTCGCGAAGACGGGCTGCCGCTCACGGCTGGACCTGGCGCTGGCCGTGATGGAGGGCCGCCTCGCCGCGTTCCTCCCGCGTTCGTGAGGGATTCCCCCCGGGAAGAGGCCGTGCTCTCTGACCAGGAGGTCCAGTCCACCAGGATGTCCCCAGAGGCGCCCCTTCCGCCTCACGGCACGTCCAGCACACCAGCACGGAGGTACGGCATGACCCCCCACACAACGCCGCGCAGCACGACGACGAAGCGGGCGCCCCTGAAGTAGTACGGGCCGCAGCCCGCGCCATGTTCGCCGGCCTGACGGCCACCCTCGTACAGGCCGCCGGCTCAGTGCTCGGACGACCCGCGTAGCGGCTCGCTTTCGACCACGCCGGCCCCGCCGCCCCCGTCCAGGACCAGACGGTGAAGACCAGCGGCCGGGCGAAGCCTGCGACAGCCCCATCGGCGTCATCGACCCGATGGCCTTCCGTTCCCTTGCATCCCCAGGCCGGTCGGCCGGTCCGCGCTCGGTCGAGCCCGCGGACCCGACCCGGCGATCAACTTCTGTACCCCGACGGGGAGTTCCCCGCCGGAGCGGAGCTCTGCCCCGTTCCGGCGACGTGCGGCTCTTCGCGCAACCGGTTCCCCCACTCTCACACCTTCGGGCTTCCCGCCCCCAGAAAGGAAGACCATGAAAGACAGGGCCAAGGTCGAGGACCTGCTCGTCGCGTCGGATCTGCAGGTGCAGACCTCGGAGACCGCGTGGAAGCACGTCAGGGCCGAGTACGTCGACATCATCGACGACATCCTCGCGACGCTGGCACCCAGCGGACCCTACGCGTACACCGTCAGCCCCTCGGTCGAGGAGGGCAAGGAACTCCCGACCCAGCGCATCGTCACGACGTTCGACGAGATCGCCGCTTCCTACCGTGGCATGCACCGGTTCGCCGCCGTGGTGGCGATCCGTCCCGTGGCGGAGATCAACGCCTCCTGGTACACCTTCGTCAGCGGCCGCGGCCGCGGGCGCCTCAAGCAGACCGGCGAGGAGAGCGAGCGGCCGGTCGTCGTGATCTTCCCGACGATGGGCTCCGAGGGCATCACCGGCGAGCTGTTCTGGGGCCGGACCCAGCAGGGCAGCATGCCGGGAGACCCTGCCGACGGGGTGCTGGCCAGCCGGTACGCCGTGGCAGAGCTGCACGAGACCCTGCTCGACGCGTATCGCAAGGGCGATGTCGACGCGATCGTCGAGAAGGCTCACCCCGAGATCCAGGGGGGCGTGCGTGACTACGTGTCGCATTCCGGGACCCTGCCCGAGATGCACACCAAGGACGACCTGCGGGCCCACCTCGAGGCCTTCTACGCGGAGTACTCCGTCCGCTCGATCGAGGTCGTCAACCAGCACTTCGACGACTGGTTCTTCTTCCACGAGCTGCGGTGGACGGTCGAGGCACGGCGCGGCCCGAACGCCGGAGCCTGCTTCCGCTACCACACCGCCGAGTACGCCGAGGTGTCGGCCGCCGGACTCGTCGTCGCGCACATCGGTCACGGCACGGACCAGATCAAGCTCGGCTGATCCGGCTTCCGGACCGCAGTCACCACCCCGCAGACCGGGGGCGCCCTGAGCGGAGGCCGTCCCCGCCGCGCCGGAACCCGTGGGGACGGGGCACGGCGCTCCCTTCGGGTCCGGCGGCCGGGACAACTCCCCTGTCCCGCCGCCGGACCCGAGGCAGACACAGCCGGCCGAGAAGGAGCACCCACCATGAGCACCGGTCTTCACGAGCGCAGCGTCGTCGTCACCGGCGCCGGGTCGGACGTCGGCCGGGCCGCGGCCGTGCGGTTCGCGCGAGAGGGCGCCCACGTGCTGGTCGCCGACCCGAGACGGGCGGGCGCCGAAGAGACCGTCAAGGCCGTCGCGGACGTGGGAGGCACCGCCCTCGCGGTCATCGGCGACCTCAGCGACCAGCAGGTCGTGGACCAGGTCGTCGACACCGCCGTCGATGCCTTCGGCGGCGTGGACGTCCTCGTGCACCACTCCGGGCTCATGGGGTGGATGTCGGCCCTCGGCGAGACCGACGACGCCGAGTGGTACCGCGTCGTCGAGGTCAACCTGACAGCGCCGTTCCTGCTGACCCGCGCCGTACTGCCGCACATGCTGGCCGCGGAGCGCGGCTCGATCGTCTTCACCGTCTCCGGGACCGGCCTGCGCGGCGCCGCCGGAGCGGCCTGCGCCGCCTCCAAGCACGGCGTCATCGGGCTGGTCGGATCTCTCGCCACGGCCTACCTCGGCGCCGGCATCCGCGCCAACGCCGTCGCCTCCGGCGACACCACCACCGCCGAGAGCCAGGCCGCCACCATCGTCTTCCTCGCCTCCGCCGCCGCCGACGGCATCAACGGCGCCGTCCTGCCCGTCGACGACGGCTGGTCCGGCGTCGGCGACTTCCTTCCCACCTGTATCCAGCAGCCTCTGAAAGCGAGTTCCTCATGGCCACGATGAAGTGTGTGCAGACCGGTGCCGTCGGCAAGGTCGACGTGGTGGACGTCGAGCGCCCGGTGCCCGGACCGAAGGACGCCCTGGTACGGATCCGGGCGTGCGGCATCTGCGGCACCGACGTGACCTTCCTGCACATGGGCGGCATGCCGGCCCGCGCACACGCGGGCGGCGAACTGGTCCCCGTGGCCCTGGGTCACGAGCCGGCGGGCGAGATCGTCGAGGTGGGCGCCGAGGTCACCGACCTCAAGGTGGGCGACCGCGTGGTCGTCAACCCGCAGGACGCCCCGAGCGGCATCATCGGCTGCGGCGGCAAGTACGGCGGCATGAGCGAGTACCTGCTCATCGAGAACGCCGAGGTCGGCAAGAGCGTCGCGGTCTTCCCCGACCACGTGCCCTTCGCCGTCGCCGCCCTCAACGAGCCGATGGC
>NZ_LGDG01000265.1 GCF_001279775.1 Streptomyces sp. MMG1533
GATCGCCCACCTGCTGGGCTCCGTCCCGTACCAGGAGGTGCCGCCGCCGGTGCTGGAGTTGCCCCCGCGGCCGCCCTCGACCGGCTACCAGCGCCCGCCGCGCGATCTGCAGACCTACGTCCCCGATCACGCGGCAAGCCTCTGAGCCGGTCACCGTGCTCACTCCGAGGCGGGTATGACGGCCACCGGGCAGGCGGCGTGGTGCAGCACCGCGTGGGCGACCCGGCCGAGGTGTCCGTGGCGGCCCCTGGAACCGACGACCAGGAGGTCGGCGTGGTGCGAGGCCTCCACCAGCACCCTCCAGGGGTGGCCCTCGGCAGTACGGCGGCGCACGTCCACGTCCTGCGGAGCGTCCCGCAGCGCCGTCTCCAGCGCTTCGACGGCCCGCTTCTCGTGCAGCCGTCCGGGCTCACCCGCGAGCAGGGGGTGGTCGGTGGCCTCGGGGGCGGGGCACCGCCAGGCCCGGACCGCCTCCAGCGGCACCCCGCGCAGCCTCGCCTCCTCGTAGGCGAAGCGCACGGCTTCCGACTCCTTGCCGTCCTCCCCGACGCCCACGAGCACCCGGCCGTGGCGCGGGGCCCGGTTCTGGTCGTCGTGGCTGCCGCGGACCACGATGACGGGACAGTGGGCATGCGTGGCCACCGTCAGGCTGACGGAACCCAGCAGCGCTTCGGCGAGGGCACTGCGGCCGCGGGTGCCGACCACCACCGCGGTGGCGTGCCGTCCCTCCCGCGGAAGGGTGTACTCCGGCTCCTCCGGCGCCACGTCCACGGACATCATCAGCGCCGGGTACCGGCTGCGGACCCGCCGGGCGGCGGCCGCGACGATGTCGTCGGCCATGACCTGCTCCGACGGCTTGTCGAGGTCCGCGGAGAGCGCGGCGCCCTCGTAGCGCTCCCACAACGAGGCGTACACCACCCGCAGCGGCACCCCGCGCAGCGCGGCCTCATCGGCCGCCCAGTCGACGGCCCGCAGGCTCGGCTCGGAGCCGTCCACTCCCACGACCAGGGGACGTTCCCTCATCGTCGTCACCGCCCCGCACCCAGGTCGAACACGATGCGGGCCTTGACCTCGCCGCGCAGCACTTCGTCGATGGACTCGTTGACGGAGGCGAGCGGACGGGTCTCCTGGATCACCCTGGTGCGTCCGGCGGCGTGCAGCCGGAAGACCTCGGCGAGGTCCTGCCGGGTGCCGACGATGGAGCCGATCACCGAGGTGCCGTTCAGCACGGTGTCGAAGATCGGCACCTGGATCGTGCCGTGCGCCGGCAGGGCGACCATGACGAGCTTGCCGCCGCGTCGCAGCCCGGAGTGGACCGCGGCGAACGCGGCCTCGTTCACGGCGAGGGCGATCGCGGCGTGCGCGCCGCCGTAGCGCTTGAGCGTCTCGCCCACGTCGTCCTTGCGGGCGTCGATGACGAGGTCGGCGCCGAGTTCCGCGGCGAGGTCGAGTTTCTCGTCGGTGACGTCGATCGCGGCGACCTGCGCGCCGGCGATCTTCGCGTACTGCACCGCGAGGTGCCCCAGTCCCCCGACGCCGGATATGGCGACCAGTTGCGTGGGCCGTACGCCGGCGACCTTCAGCGCCTTGTAGGTGGTCACGCCCGCGCAGGTCAGGGGTGCGGCGTCGAGCGCGGTGACGCCCCGGGGCACCGGCTGCGCGAAGTCGGCCGAGGCCAGCATCTTCTCGGCGTACCCGCCGTCGCAGCCGTACCCGGTGTTGACCTGCTGCTCGCACAGCGTCTCCCAGCCGGACAGGCAGTGCTCGCACCGCCCGCACGCCCAGCCCAGCCACGGCACCGCGACGCGCTGTCCCACCGCGAGGTGGGTGACGCCGTCGCCGAGCTTCTCGACCAGTCCGACGCCCTCGTGTCCGGGGACGAACGGCGGGTTCGGCCTGACGGGCCAGTCGCCGTGCGCGGCGTGGATGTCGGTGTGGCACAGGCCGGACGCCTCGACCCGGACACGGACCTGTCCGGGGCCGGGCTCGGGGTCCGGGCGTTCCTCGATGACCAGGGGCTCACCGAAGGCCCGTACGACCGCTGCCTTCATGATTGCTGCTCCTCGGATTGCTTCAGTCGTGCGGGACGACGGCGACGGGGGCGGTGGAGTGGTGCAGTACGGCGTGCGTGACGGGGCCGACGTGGGCGCCGAGCGGGCTGCGCCGGATCCGGCGGCCCACCACGACCAGAGAGGCATCGCGGGAGGCGTCCACCAGGTGGTTGGCGGGGCTGCCGGAGCGGGACTCCTCGACGACCTCGACCGCCGGGTACTTCTGCCGCCAGGGACGCAGCGCCTCGGTGAGCTCGGCGGCCTTCTGGCGGGCGATCTCGCCGTGCAGCTCCAGGTCGGCGGCCAGGCCGTAGACGTAGTACGGCGGCAGGTTCCAGCCGTGCACGACCCGCACGGAGGTGCCGCGGCGGACGGCCTCCTCGAAGGCGAACGCGAGCACCGCGTCGTCGGGGCCGTCCGTGTCGAGACCGAGCACGACGGGCCGGAACGGGGTCGCGGCGGAAGGGATGCCGGCCGGGTCCATCTCGTGCTCGTCGGCGGCCTGTTCACCGGCCCGGACCAGGACGATCGGCCGCTGGGCGTGCGCCACCACGGAGAGTCCCACCGAACCGACCATGAATCCGGCGACCCCGCTCAGCCCGCGCGTGCCGAGGACGAGCAGTTCCGTGTCCTTCGACAGGCCCGCCAGTACCTCGCCGGGCCGGCCGTTCAGCTGCTCGGCGATCACTTCCAGGCCGGGGTGACGCAGTCGGAGCCCTTCGGCCGACTCCCGGGGAATCCGCTCGGTCCAGTGCTGTTGTGTCTCGGCGCCGAGGAGCGGTGCCTGCGCCATGGGCTCCGGTACCGGCTCCCAGACGTTGACCAGCTTCAACGGCAGTTCGAGCAGCTGTGCCTCGCGGGCCGCCCATTCGGCGGCGGCCTGGCTCTCGGGTGAGCCGTCGAGGCCAACGATGACGGTGCGCGTCATGATCTCCACCTTCTGAATCGGGGGGCTCCGATTCGAGCATCGTCTTCCAACGGGGTCCTTTGCAGGGGCCGCAGGTCCTCCATGGGGGCCGACCGGCCCTACCGACGGGCCGGCACGGCGGACCCGGACCCCCCGGTGGGGTCCGCCGTGCCTCCCGAGGTCAGCGCAGCCGGCGGCTGCGGCGAACCATCGGGAGCCTGGCCCAGAGCTTGCCGACGCCCAGGGTGTCGCCGGCGGAGGTCACGGCCAGGGCGATCAGGACGACGGCGTAGACGACGTGGTAGTCGACGAACGGGTTGGTGGACATGCTCGGCGAGCCGTCCGACAGGTGTCGGGCGGGCGGCCACTCGGCGATCCACATCAGCGCCATCATCGCGACGCCCGCGAAGGCGGCGAGCCGCAGAGCGATGCCGCCGATCAGGGCCAGCCCGATGCCGAGCAGGCCGGCCATGAACAGCCAGTCCGCCCAGGTGTCCCCCGCCCAGGAGTGGAAGGTGGACTCCATCGGCCCTGCGGCGACACCGCTGAGGAAGCCCTTGGTCGGCGAGCCGCCGTCGATCCAGCCCTTGCCGGACGAAGTGGCGTAGCCGAGGCCGAACGCCTTGTCGAGGAAGGCCCACAGGAAGACGAACCCGGTGAGCAGACGCAGGGACGCGAGGGCGTAGGCCTGCACGGTCCGTGTGTCGCCGAGTGCCGACACGGCCGGCCCGGAGGAGGAGGCGGTCCGGCTCCTGCGGAAGGACGGCAGGCCAAAGCCCGGGCTCCGATGAGGGTGCTCGTGTACGGACATGGCGGTGATCCCTTCGGGGATGTCCGGTCGGTGCCTGACGCCCCTCACTCTGGTGTCGCGCGCCGGTGCCCGCCGGATGCCGAAGGTCCGCGGCCGCTGGGCTGAACGGCCCTGGCCGCGAGGCCCGTTGGGCCCGTTGTGGCCAACCTGACGGTTCGCCATCGGTGTATGTCTCGCGGCTGGTCGCGAGTCGGTGGATCCTGAGGTCATCCGGCGAAAGGTGACTCATGGTCCAGGGCTCGGGCGGGCACGCCTCGAGGTGGCTCCGGCTGGTGCCCGGGCTCGGCGTCCTCCTCGGCTACCGGCGCTCGTGGCTGAAGGGCGACCTGCTGGCCGGCGTCACCGTGGCCGCGTATCTCGTGCCGCAGGTCATGGCCTACGCCGGTGTGGCCGGGCTGCCTCCGGTGGCGGGACTGTGGGCGATCCTGCCCGCCCTCGGGCTGTACGCGCTGTTCGGTTCCTCGCGCCTGCTCTCGGTCGGCCCCGAGTCCACGACCGCGCTGATGACGGCCACGGTGGTCGGCCCGCTCGCCGCCGGAGACCCGGGGCGTTACGCCGCGCTGGCAGCTGCCCTGGCCGCCACGGTCGGACTGCTGTGCCTCGCGGCATGGGCGGTACGACTGGGCTTCCTCGCGGACCTGCTCTCCCGCCCGGTCCTGATCGGCTATCTCGCGGGAGTGGCGCTGATCATGATGGTGGACCAGCTGCCCAAACTCACCGGGGTGGGGACGACGGGGACCAGGTTCTTCTCTCAACTGTGGTCGTTCTTGGCGAATTTACCGGACGCGCATCCCACCACCGTCATCTTCTCGGCCGCCGCACTCACCTTCCTCTTCGTGACGGCACGGTACTTCCGTGCCGTGCCCGGCCCCCTGCTCACCGTGGTCCTCGGCACGGTGTCCGTGCTGGTCCTCGACCTCGACGACCGGCACGGCCTCAAGGTGATCGGCGACGTCCCGTCCGGGTTGCCCGACCTGGCCGCACCGGACCTGGGCGAGCTGCCCCACCTGGTCCTGCCCGCCCTCGGCGTGCTTCTCGTCGCGTACACCGACTTCATCCTCACCGCACGGGCCTTCCGCGGCCGCGACGACGACGGCCCCGGTCTCGACGCCGACCAGGAGTTCCTCGCCCTGGGCACGGCCAACCTCGGAGCCTCTGCGTTGCACGGCTTCCCGGTGAGCAGCAGTGCCAGCCGCACCGCCCTCGCCTCGTCGGCGGGCGCCCGCAGTCAGGCGTACTCCCTGGTGGCCGGAGCGGCGGTCCTCGCCGTCCTTCTCTTCCTCAGCCCGCTGCTCGCCCGGACGCCCTCCGCCGTCCTCGGCGCTCTCGTCGTCTACGCCGCGATCCGCATGATCGACCTCGCGGGCTTCCGCCGGCTGGCGTCCTTTCGCCGCAGAGAGCTGCTCCTGGCTCTCGGCTGTCTGGCCGGGGTACTCGCCTTCGGCATCCTGTACGGCGTTCTGGTCGCCGTCGGCCTGTCGGTGGCCGAACTGCTGACCCGGGTGGCGCGCCCCCACGACGCGGTCGAGGGACTGGTGCCCGGCGTGGCCGGCATGCACGACGTCGACGACTACCCGCAGGCCCGCACCATCCCCGGCCTGCTGGTCTACCGCTACGACTCGCCCCTGTTCTTCGCGAACGCGGAGGACTTCCGTCGTCGGGCTCTGGCCGCCGTCGACGAACAGAGCGACCCTGTCCGCTGGTTCGTCCTCAACACCGAGGCCAACGTGGAGGTCGACATCACCGCCCTGGACGCGGTCGACGAGCTGCGCCGCGAACTCGCCCGGCGCGGCGTCGTGTTCGCCCTCGCCCGGGTGAAGCAGGACCTTATGGACGACCTGAAGGCGTACGGCCTCGTGGAGTCCGTGGGGACGGACATGATCTTTCCGACCCTGCCGACCGCGGTGACCGCCTACCGGACATGGTGCGGCGATCAGTAGGCCGCAGACCGGATGGTCAGGGCGGGCAACCGTGCCGGCCGGCCCCGGCCCGAGGGCCGGGTGGCCCATGGCCCGTCACACGGAGCGGATTCACGCTGGGAATGGCAGTTCTCGGGTTCCGTCGGGAGGCACGCCATGACTGCTCCGCCCCCTACCCCCAGCATGTTGCGCGCGCTGCCCGCAGAGCACGGGCAGCGGCTCATGCGCATCGCCCGGGAGGTCTCCGTCCCGCAGGGGACGCGCCTCTTCGAAGAGGGCTTCCGCGCGGACCGGTTCTGGATCATCCGCACCGGCACCGTCGAACTCGACATGCACGTGCCCGGCCGCCGCGCAGCGGTCATCGAACGCC
The DNA here is from genome assembly GCF_001279775.1 of Streptomyces sp. MMG1533. Taxonomy (GTDB): domain Bacteria; phylum Actinomycetota; class Actinomycetes; order Streptomycetales; family Streptomycetaceae; genus Streptomyces. The sequence continues at coordinate 6,059 of NZ_LGDG01000265.1, forward strand.
TCGGACACAACGAACTCATCGGCTGGTCCTGGCTGTTCGCACCGCACGTCTGGCACCTGGGCGCCCAGGCGACGACCCCGGTTCGGGCGTACGAGTTCGATGCCGCTGCCGTTCGCGCGATGTGCGAGGAGGACCCGGCCCTCGGGCATTCCGTCGCCCAGTGGGTCGGCGAGGTACTGGCCCACCGCCTGCGTTCCGCCAGGATCCGCCTTCTGGACCTGTACGCCCCCTATGGCTCGGGCAGTGTCGTCTGACCAGCCCTCGACCGGCAGTGACGGAGGAGTCACGATGCACGGCACCCCCCACGTCAGCGATGTCATGACCCACACGGTGACCGCCGTCGGCCGCAGGGCCACCTTCAAGGAGATCGTGCAGCTGATGCAGGACTGGAAGGTCAGCGCCCTGCCGGTCCTCGAGAGCGAGGGCCGCGTCGTCGGTGTCGTCTCGGAAGCCGATCTGCTGCACAAGGAGGAGTTCCGCGACAGCGACCCCGACCGGTACACACAGCTGCGGCGCCTGTCCGACCTGGCGAAGGCCGGCGCGGTGACCGCCGGAGAGCTGATGACCTCTCCCGCCCTCACCACCCGGCCCGACGCGACACTCGCCCAGGCCGCACGCACCATGGCGCACGCCAAGGTGAAGCGGCTCCCCGTGGTCGACGAGCTGGGCATGCTGGAGGGCGTCGTCAGCCGGTCGGATCTGCTCAAGGTGTTCCTGCGCGGCGACGAGGAGATCGCCGAGGAGGTCCGGCGGGAGGTCGTGGCCTACCTCTTCCCCGCCCCCGCGTCAGCGGTACGGGTGAAGGTCTGCGACGGAGTCGTGAACCTCGCCGGACGCGTCCGGGACACGTCCCTGGTCCCCGTGGCCGCGCGCCTGGTACGCGCTGTCGAAGGAGTGGTGGACGTGCAGTTCGAACTGTCCGGCCACGACACCCCGCCCGAGTTCGGGCGTGTGCCCTGAGGGAGCACCCACCCCCTCGTCGGACCGACCGGCCCGGCCTCCGCCCGACCTCCGCGAGGGCCGCCTCATCGGATGACCGCAGCCGGGAGGGGCCGCCGGACCGTGGCCGTTGAGCCGAATGCGGTCACTCCCCCGGTTCGATGGGGCCGGTCGGCCCTAGTGCATCCGGCCCCGGCGAGTGATGATCGTCGTCACGGACAGTCCGCGGTCCGTACGTCACGTCGTCGGGGAACCAAGGGGTCGTCATGGCCGAGGCACACACCTTCAGCGAGCAGCACCCCATCCGTGTGTTCCTCCTGGACGACCACGAGGTCGTACGGCGCGGCATCACCGACCTGCTCGACGCCGAACCGGACATCAGTGTGGTCGGCGACGCGGACACGGTCGAGCACGCACTCGTGCGCGGCCCCGCGCTGCGCCCCGATGTCGCCGTGCTCGACGTTCGGCTGCCGGACGGCGACGGCATCACGGTCTGCCGGGAACTGCGCAGCCGGATGCCCGAGCTGGCCTGTCTGATGCTGACGTCGTTCGACGACGAGGACGCCCTGCTCGACGCCATCATGGCCGGGGCCGCGGGCTACGTCCTCAAGCAGATCAAGGGCTCGGACCTGATCTCGGCGGTCCGCACCGTCGCCTCGGGCCAGTCGATGCTGGACCCCGCCACGACGGCCCGTCTGATGCGCTCGCTGCGCGCAGACCCGGCCGAGGCCCCGGCCGTGTCGCCCGAGCTGGCGAGTCTGTCCCCGCGCGAGCGGGACATCCTCACCCTGATCGGGGACGGGCTGACCAACCGCGAGATCGGCAAGAAGCTCTACCTCTCGGAGAAGACGGTCAAGAACCACATCAGCCGGCTGCTGGCCAAGCTCGGCGTGCAGCGCCGGGTCCAGGCCGCGGTCCTCGCCTCCCAGCTGGAGCAACCCGATTCGGGCGAACGCTCCGCACACTGACGAACGCCTGGGCCATCAGGGCCCGCAGAGGGCCCAACGGCCCCTGCCGGGCGCGCCCCCCCGGACGACACGCTGGAGCGGTCCCGAGAAGCTCCGTGCCCCGTAGGAGGCGTGGGGCGGGGAGGAGCTTCCCATGCCTTCGGCAGTGCTCGACGTCCCGACCCTGGAGACCCTCGTCTCCGCGGCCGTGGCCGCGCCCTCGATCCACAACACCCAGCCCTGGCGCTTCCGGCTCGACCCGGACACGCTCACCCTGGAGATCCGCGCCGTAGCGGAACGAGGCCTGCACCGCATCGACCCGACCGGACGAGCCCTGCATCTCTCCGTCGGCTGCGCCGTCCTCAATCTGCGGTTGGCGGTCGCGCACTTCGGCTGGGCACCCGTGACCCGGCTGCTCCCGCGCCCCGACCAGCCGGACCTGCTCGCCACCGTGCGCATCGGTGGCGCCGTCCACGGCACCTCACTCGGCCTGTACGACGCCCTGTGGCGCCGGCACAGCAGCCGCTTCCCCTTCTCCGAGCGGCCACCGCCCGCCGCCGTACTCACCGAACTCGCCGAAACGGCCCACGCCGAAGGGGCCCGGCTGCACCATCTCGCCACCCATCAGACCGAGCGTCTGCTGCAGCTGACCAGGGAGGCGGAGCACCGCAACACCGCCGATGCCGACCGTGCCGGCGAGAGCCGCCGCTGGGTGCACGCAGTGGACGACACCGCCCTGGGCATGCCGCCCGAGGCACTCGGGCGGCAGGACTTCCGCGACCACCTCCCGATGCGGGACTTCGGCGCCCACCGCCACCCGGACGTGCTGGCGGCCCGCCCCTTCGAGAAACACCCCTCCATCGCCGTCCTGTCCACCACCCACGATCGACGCACGGACTGGCTGCGCGCGGGTCAGGCCCTCGAACGCGTGCTGTTGGTGGCCACCGTCCACGGCCTACGGGCGTCCCTTCTGCACCAGGCGCTGGAATGGCCCGACCTGCGCGAGCACATCGCACCGCCGGCCGACGAGAGCCGTGCCCACGCGCAGATGGTGATCCGCCTCGGATACGGCCCCGAGGGTCCCGCCACGCCGCGTCGCACAGCCCGGCAGACGCTGGCCGAGGAGCACGCCGCACACAAGGCGGAGTAACCCTGCTCGCGGCGGAGCCGGGTCGAAAGCCCCGGAGGCAGGACGCCCCGACTCCTGCCTCCCCCTCCCCCAGCCACCACCCATGCACGTCTGCACGGTTCAGCGCACTCTTCCCCGAGGTTTCAGCGGCACCGGCGGAAGCGCGGGAGCGGGCAGCGGAGCGCCGTCGTACCCCTTCACCTCACCGAAGCGCGACCCCGTCATCCAGTCCTCGCGAGCCTGCACGATCTCTTCCTGGGACCGCCCGATCCAGTTCCAGAACATGACCAGCTCCTCCTCGAACGGCTCACCGCCCAGGAGCATCAGGTCCGCGTCGGACTCGGCGCGCAGCGGGAGTTCGGTGCGGCCGCAGCCGAGGTAGAGCATCGAGCCCGGCAGTACCGGCACACCGTCCACGTGCGCCTCGCCGGACATGGAGAGCACGGCGTACTCGAAGTCCGGTTCCAGCGGCAGGCGTACGTCCGTGCCGCGGGCGAGGGTGAGGTCGGCGCCGACGATCGGGGTGTACGTCGTGCCGGGCGAGGTCGCGCCGTCGAGGCTGCCGAGGATGAGCGTCGCCGTCAGGCCCGGTGCCGTGACGAGGGGCAGCTCGGCGTGGTGCTCGAAGTGCGGGTCGGTGTGGCGGTGGCCGTCCGGGAGGGCGACCCACAGCTGGGCGCCGTGCAGGAACCGGGCGTGGGGCCTGGGGCTCTCCTCGGAGTGGCTGATCGCCCGGCCGGAGGTCATGAGGCCCAGTTCGCGCGGTCGGATCGTCTGGAGGCTGCCTGTGGAGTCGCGGTGCAGCACCTCGCCCTGGTGCAGCCAGCTCACGGTCTGCAGGCCCATGTGGGGATGCGGCGGCACCTGCATGCCGGGTTCTTCGGCGATGTCGTCGGGGCCGTAGTGATCGACGAAGCACCAGGCGCCGACCATACGGCGGCCCAGGTTGGGCAGCAGGCGGCGGACCTCGGTGGACTCGCCGAGCTTGACGTGGCGAGGGCTGAGGAGTTCCCGGACGGGCTCGGCCACCACGAAGCCGCGGCCGCCGCACAGGGCGGGAACCGCCTCGCGATCAAGATTGCTCATGCCGCTCAACCTAGCTCCGCGCGGGCTCCCGCGTCAGGCCAACAACCCCCCGTTCATTAGTAGCCATGGATATAATATCCATGTACTGTATTCACGGAATCGAGGAGCCGTGAACCGAGGAATCGAGGAGCAGTCATGACCACCACCGCACCCACCGTCGGCGGCCGCACCATCGGCCTGGCCCACTACGCCGGACGCGCCGTACTGGAGAACGTCCTGGCCCGCTACGGATTGGTGTTCCAGCAAGGGGTGACCCTGCGACTCGTCGCGGTCGCCGACGGCCCCGTCGAGCGCGACGGACTCGTCGCGCAGGTCGTCGACAGTCTCAAGACCGAGGCTGCGGACGCGCACGGCGTCGTCGACGAGCTGGCCGCGAAGCATCTGGTGACGATCGATGGCCCGAAGGTGCTGATCACGGAAGCCGGACGGGATCTGTACGTCGAGACGAGCACCGAGACCGGGAAGATCTCGGCCCGCATCTACGCCGGCATCCCCGCGGAGGACCTGGCGATCGCAGGGCGTGTGCTCGCCCTGGTCACCGAGCGGGCGAACGCGGAACTGGCCGCGCTCGCCGGGCAGTCACCCAAGTAGTGGAATGTTTGACCATCTCGCGGGGTTGAAGGCGGCGAAGGAGGTCAGCAGTGGAGATGACGTACTACGACCACGGAACGCCGACGGAGCGCTGGGAGCGCGCGCGGATGTTCTTCGACGCGAAGGACTACGCCGCCGCGGCGCGTGTCCTGGGCGGGCTGGTCGAGGAGGTGCCGGAGCAGACCGGACCGCGGCTCCTGCTGGCCCGCGCCTACTATCACTCGGCCCAACTGCGGCGCGCGGAGAGCGAGTTGCGCGTGATCGTCGAGCGGGACCCGGTGGAGCACTACGCGCGGCTGATGCTGGGCCGCACGTTGCAGCGGCAGGGCCGGCACGAGGAGGCGGAGCCGCACATGCGCCTCGCCTCGGCGCTCGCGGGCGACTTCGAACAGCTCTGAACGGACTGCGGCCCGGGCCCGGTTCCCTTTCCCGGGAACCGGGCCCGGGCCATGTGTCACGCCGCCCTCCGTCGTGCAGGTCCGCTACTTCGCGTCGGCGCCGCTCGCCTGTGTGCTTCGCCCCCGCCGGTGGGCGATCTCGCCGAGCAGGACGTCCACGACGATGAACGCGGCCAGCGGGATGCCGAGCAGCGGCACGAAGTAACCGAGCACGGCGATCACCGCAACGCACGGCAGCAGGATCTGCGGAGGCACCTGCTGCCAGGCACCGCGCGGGATCGGCCGCCCGAAGGAGGAGCCGCGGCCGCGCTGCCACCACATGCGGTAGCCCAGCACGATCAGCAGGATCAGCGAGAGCGCGAGCAGCATCAGCCCGATCTGGTTGACCAGGCCGAAGAGGACTCCGGTGTGCAGGTCGATGCCCCAGCGGGTCAGCTTGGCCAGCACCGGGTAGTCGTCGAACCGCAGGACGTCGGTGACCTCGCCGGTGGCCGGGTCGACCGCGACCGCGTCCTGTTTCTCGGGCCAGCTGCGCTGCACCTGCTTCACCACGTACGCCGACGAGGCGTCCGCCGGCGGGACGATCTCGACGGGGTCCCCGAGCCCTTCCGCGCGGGCGGCGGCCAGGATCTTGTCGAGGCCCACGCCGTGCTCCGCGTCCCCGGCCGAGGCGGACTCGCCGTGGCCCGAGTGGTCGCCGCCGGCGGTCGCCGTGACCGACGGGGTGGACTGGCCGAGCGAGGTGCGCAGTTCGTCGATGTTCGCGCCGGCATAGGTCGACCAGGTCAGGCCGGTCGCCGACAGGAAGAAGAAGCCGATCGCGGCCCAGACGCCTACGGTGCCGTGCAGGCCGAGCGTGCGGCGCCGCCCACTGGTGCCGCGCACCTTGCGCAGCGCACGCCGGCGGGCGAACCACAGGACCAGTCCGCCGGCCGCGATCACCGACAGCCAGCTGGCGGCGAGTTCGCTGTAGAGGCGGCCGTTCTCCCCCAGGTGCAGATCGCGGTGGAACTCGTCGATCCAGGTGCGCAGCGGCAGCGCGCCGGTGGAACCGTACTGCTCCAGCGCGCCCCGCACCTTCGCGGTGTACGGGTCGACGAACACGGCCAGGGTGTGGTTCGGGTCGACGCCCTTGACGCCGGCCAGCAGCACCCTGGTGGTCGCGTCGTCCTCCGGCGAGGGACGTACCGCCGAGACCGTGCCCTCGGGGTGCGCCTCGCGGGCGGCGGCCACCTGCTCGGAGATCGGCAGCTTGGCGTCGCCGACGGCGGAGACGGTCATCTCGTCGGCGTAGACGATCTTCTCGGCCTGGAACGCGCCGGCGTACAGGAACCCGGTGACGGCGGCGACGAAAAGGAACGGCGCGACGAACACGCCGGCGTAGAAGTGCAGGCGCAGGATCAGCGGGCGCAGTGGGGACCATGTACTGGGGGACGGCGGTGCCGGGGCGGCGGCGGGTTGCGGGGCCTCGTCCGTGGTGGTCGAGGGAACGGTGGACATCGGCGGACTTCTCCCGGGGCAGGGGGCGGTTCTCGGCTGTAGCGGTCCAGAAGTCGGGGGAAAGGGGCGCCGAGTTCCCGAGGGCGCGTGTGGCGTGCGTCACTCGGGACGGTGAGAGGTGCTCGGCGGCGTCGTGGCATCCTGGCGCGATGGTTTCTTCCCGTGATCGCGCGCCCCTGGCCGAACAGGTCGAGGAACTCCTGGCCACGGACGGCCCGTTGCCCATCGTCGCGGCCGGCGATCCGGTGCTGCGGCGCGGTACCGAGCGCTTCGACGGCCAGCTGGAGCCCGCGCTGCTGGCCCGTTTCGTCGAGGCCCTGCGGGTCACGATGCACGCGGCACCGGGCGTGGGCCTCGCCGCACCACAGGTCGGTGTGGGGCTGCGGATCGCGGTCATCGAGGACCCCGCACCCGTGCCGGAGGAGGTACGGCTGGTGCGCGGACGGGTTCCGCAGCCGTTCCGGGTGCTGGTCAATCCGTCGTACGAACCCCTCGGCACCGCCCGTGCCGCGTTCTTCGAGGGCTGCCTGAGCGTGCCGGGCTGGCAGGCGGTGGTGGCTCGGCCCGCCGAGGTGCGGCTGACCGGCGAGGACGAGACGGGCCGGCCGGTGGACGAGGTGTTCGCCGGCTGGCCCGCCCGGATCGTCCAGCACGAGACCGACCACCTCGACGGCATGCTGTATCTCGACCGCGCCGAACTGCGCTCGCTGTCCTCGAACCAGGCGATGGTCCGGTGGTGGGCGCAGCCGACGCCTCAGGAGGCGGCGGCCTGCCTCGGCTTCGAGCTGCCCCGGTGACAGGCCGGGTCAGTTGTCCCGGTAGGCCTCCAGCAGCCGCAGCCACACCTCGCTGATCGTCGGATACGACGGGACCGCGTGCCAGAGCCTGCTGATCGGTACCTGACCGGCGACCGCGATCGTCGCCGAGTGGATCAGCTCGCCGACGCCGGGGCCGACGAAGGTGACGCCGAGGAGGATCTCGCGTTCGAGGTCGACGACCATGCGGGCGCGTCCCTTGTAGCCGTCGGCGTACAGGCCCGCTCCGGAGACGGAGGCAAGGTCGTAGTCGACCGCGCGGACGCGGTGTCCGGCCTGTTCCGCCTCCGCCAGGGAGAGTCCCACGGCGGCCGCCTCGGGGTCGGTGAAGACGACCTGGGGGACGGCCGCGTGGTCGGCGGTGGCCGTGTGGGCGCCCCAGGGGTCCGACTCCAGGATGGGGACGCCAGAGGCGCGGGCGGCGATGGCGGCGCCCGCGATCCGGGCCTGGTACTTGCCCTGGTGGGTGAGGAGGGCACGGTGGTTGACGTCTCCGACCGCGTACAGCCACTGGCTGCCGGTGACGCGCAGGCTGTCGTCGACGTCCAGCCAGGAGCCGGGGTCCAGGCCGATGGTGTCGAGGCCGATGTCGTCGGTGCGCGGGGCGCGTCCGGTGGCGAAGAGGATCTCGTCGGCCTCGATGCGGTCGCCGCTGTCGGTGACGACCACGACCGTGCCGTTCTCGCGGGTGACCGACTCGACGGAGGTGCCGGTGCGCACGTCGGCGCCGGCCTCGACGAGGGCTTCGGCGACCAGTTCGCCGGCGAAGGGCTCCATGCGGTTCAGCAGGCCCTTGCCGCGGACGAGGAGCGTGACCTGCGAGCCGAGGGCCTGCCAGACGGTCGCCATCTCGGTGGCGACCACTCCCCCGCCGACGACGACCAGCCGGCCGGGCGCCGTCTGGGCGCTGGTGGCCTCGCGGCTCGTCCAGGGCTTGACCTCGGCGAGGCCGGGCAGGTCGGGCAGGACGGCGCGGGTGCCGGTGGAGACGGCCACGGCGTGCCGGGCGGTCAGCACCTTCTGCTCGCCGTCGGGGCCGGTGACCGTGACCGTGCGCGGTCCGGCGAGGCGGCCGTGTCCGCGGTAGAGGTCGGCGCCGATGCCGTCGAGCCACTGGATCTGGCCGTCGTCCTTCCAGTGGGAGGTGTAGTAGTCGCGGTGGGCGAGGACCGCGGCCGTGTCGAGGGGGCCCTGCACCGCCTGGCTCAGGCCGGGTGTGCGGCGGGCGTCGGCGCGGGCGATGACCGGGCGCAGCAGGGCCTTGCTGGGCATGCAGGCCCAGTACGAGCATTCGCCGCCGACCAGCTCGCTTTCCACGACCGCGGTGGAGAGGCCGGCCGCACGGGTGCGGTCGGCGATGTTCTCCCCCACGGGCCCGGCACCGAGCACCACGACGTCGTACGCGATGGTTTCCGTTTCCGTCATGGGGTCAGTCTGGTGGGTGGTGTGCGCGGAGGCCACATGGGTAAGCGCGCGGAATATGTACCGGGGAGGCCGTGTTGTGCCAGCGGTTTCGCCCCCCACCAGGAAGAGGGATCACGCCATGAGCAGCACCGTGGAGCTCACCAAGGAGAACTTCGACGAGACGGTCACGGACAACGAGTTCGTCCTGATCGACTTCTGGGCGGCCTGGTGTGGCCCGTGCCGGCAGTTCGCGCCGGTCTACGAGAAGGCGGCCGCGGAGAACCCGGACCTGGTGTTCGGCAAGGTGGACACCGAGGCGCAGCCGGAACTGGCCGCGGCCTTCGGCATCCAGTCGATCCCGACGCTGATGATCGTGCGTGACCAGGTCGCCGTGTTCGCCCAGCCTGGCGCCCTGCCCGAGGCCGCCCTGACGGACGTCATCGGGCAGGCCCGCAAGCTGGACATGGACGAGGTCCGCAAGGCCGTCGCCGATCAGCAGGCGCAGGCCGAGCAGAACGGCGCGTAAGCCCCCCACCCGCTCTTAGAAGGGGTAGGGCGCCACGTCCGCGCGTACCGTCGTCCAGCGCACGTCGGTGAAGGCCTCCAGGTTGGCCTCGCCGCCGAAGCGGGCGCCGGTGCCGGACGCGGCGACGCCGCCGAAGGGGGCGACAGCCTCGTCGTTCACGGTCTGGTCGTTGATGTGGACGATGCCGGTCGGGATCCGCTCGGCCAGGTCGAGTCCGCGGGCGGCGTCCCGGGTGACGATGCCGAGCGAGAGGCCGTAGGGGCCGACCGCGGCCAGGGCGGCCGCCTCCTCGGGCGTGCCGAACGACCGCACGGGTGCGACCGGGCCGAACACCTCCTCCGCATAGGCGGGCGTGCGGTCGTCGACGTCGGCGAGGACCGTCGGCCGGTAGAAGAGCTCCTCGTGCCTGCCGCCCGCGGCCAGCTTGGCGCCCTGGGCCGTGCTCGCCTCCACCAGGCCGTGGATCTTTGCGAGCTGGCCCGAGTCGATGACCGGGCCGAGATGGACCTGACCGCGGAACGGGTCGCCGACGGCGAGCGAGTCGGCCTTCGCCGCCAGCCGCTCGACGTACTCGCCGTACAGCGACTCGTGCACCAGGTGGCGGCCGGTGGTCATGCAGATCTGGCCCTGGTGGAAGAAGGAGCCCCAGGCGGCGGTGGAGATCACCGCGTCGAGGTCGGCATCCTCCAGGACGATCAGGGCGGAGTTGCCGCCGAGTTCCAGGTGCGCGCGCTTGAGATGACGTCCGGCTGCCTCGCCGACGGCACGGCCGGCCGCGGTCGACCCGGTGAAGGAGATGACCGGCACCCGCGGGTCGGAGACCAGGGCCTGGCCGGCGTCCGGTCCGCCCGGCAGGACGTGGAAGAGCCCCTCCGGCAGGCCCGCCTCGGCGAAGACCGCGGCCAGTGACAGCCCGCCGCAGACCGCCGTACGCGGGTCCGGCTTCAGGAGGACCGCGTTGCCGAGGGCGAGCGCCGGGGCGACCGAGCGGATGGAGAGGATCAGCGGGGCGTTGAAGGGTGAGATCACGCCCACCACGCCGACCGGGACGCGCCGCGTGTAGGACAGCCGGGGTGCCTCGCTGGGCAGGACCTGCCCGGCCGGGCGGGAGGCAAGGGCTGCGGCCTCGTAGCACTCCTGGGCGGCGACGTGCAGTTCGAAGTCGGCCTTGCCGGGGATGGACCCGGACTCGCGGACCAGCCATTCGCGCAGTTCGTCGGCGTGTGCGGCGAACAGGTCGCCGGCCTTGCGCAGCACTGCGGCGCGGACGAAGTGGGGCACGCGGGCCCACTCCGCCTGGGCGGTACGGGCGGCCTCGGCGGCGGTCCGGACGTCCTCGGCGGTGGCGAGGGTGACGGCGGCGAGCGTGTCGCCGGTGGCGGGTTCGGTGACGGCGTGTTCAGGTCCCGACAGGGTGCGGGACTGCCAGGTCTTGGGGTCGAGCAACGGCATGACGGCTCTCCGTTCGGTCACCGGCGGGACTCACAGGGCGAGCGGAAGTCCCGAGTGGTTCGCGGCCAGTTCGGCCGCCGCGTGGCGGGATGCGGTGATCCGGCGCAGCCGTGCGAGCTGCATCCGGTCGTCGAACGCCTCCCCATTTGGTTGAGCGTGCAACATCCTAGTCATGTCGTACGAGAACCGGGGGCGCCTGCCCCACCCGCGCCAGGGACAACTCAAAACAGCCGTCCAGGAGCTGTCCGGACGCCGTGCGGTGCAGCACGGCGAAGGCCGGCGCGAGGACTCGGACGTCGGACACCGCGAAGTCGAGGCCCTTGGCTCCGGTCGGCCGGACGGTGTGGGCGGCGCCCCCGGCGAGCAGCAGCCGTCCGCGGCGCATCGGCTCGTGGATGTGACTGCGCATCGGCGTCACGGACTCGGCGGTGATCGGGCAGGGTGGGCGCCTGCCGTGCGGGGCGCAGCCACGCTCGCCACGGGCGTAGATCAACTCGTCGCGGGACGGCAGGACGTCGGCCAGGATCCCCGGCCAGGAGTACGGGCAGTGGCGGGCGTACGTCCGGCTCGCCTCCGTCGGGAAGGCGTCACGGGCGACACCGTGGGAGCCGTCGCAGCCGGCCACCCGGTCGCAGGTGAGCCTCCGCTCGCGGCCCTCGTGCCGGAAGCGTACGACGGGCCGCCCGCTCTCCGCCTTCACGACCGCCGGCGCCTGAGCGTCGGACAACAGCGGTGGCCCGCCGACCGGTTGGAACCCGACAAGGTCCCTCACGGTCTCGGTCCGGGCGTAGCTCGTGACGGTACGGCCGCCGATGAGGGCCGGGAAGTCGATGCGGTGGCGTTCGCCCGCGAACCGCAGCTTGATGCCGTGATGCACCGGCCCCTCGGTGTCGAGCCGGTCGGCGGCGCCCGCCTCGCGCAGGGCGTCGACCGTGCCCTGCTCCGCCATTCCGGCGCGCCGGCGCCGTTCGACGTACTCCCGTGTCCCGCTCTCCGGACCGCACAGCCGATGCCGGCCCGGTGCAGCAGACGGGCCAGGGGCAGTCCGGCGAGGCGGCCGCCGATGATGCCGACCGTCGTGCGCATGGCCCGCCTCCCTGGAGGTCAGCTGGAGTCGCGGTGCACCACCGAGGCTCCCAGCACCGTGTGCGTCTCGGGCGCGGCGCCGGGGTTGCGCACCGCGCGGTCGACCAGTTCGGCCAGGTCGCGGCCGGACGGCAGCTCGATGTGGACGGTACTCAGTCTGGGCCGCAGCAGCCGTCCGAGCATCAGGTCGTCGGCGCCGATCACCGCCGTCTCCCCCGGGATGGCGACGCCCTCGTCCTGCAGGGCGCTCATCAGCAGCATCGCGTACTCGTCGTTGTAGGCGAACACGGCGTCCAGGTCGAGCTCGCGCCAGCGGGCGGCGAGCCGTGCGGCGGCGTCCTCCTCGTAGGCGAGGGGCAGGTCGGTGACGGTTGCGTCGGTGCCGTGCAGAGCCCGTCGCACGCCTTCGAGGCGGGGCGCGGAGAAGGCGTCCAGGCCGGGTTCCCCGGGTACGACGACGCCGATGCGGCGCCGGCCGCGGGCGTACAGGTGGGTTCCGGCGCAGTGGCCGACGGCCTCGTGGTCCATGAGCAGGGCGTGGGCGCCCTCGACGGCCTGGGGACCGAGGGTGACCACGGCCCGGGCGCCGGAGCGCTTGAGCACCGTGACGTCCTTGGGGCCGAGGCCGGAGCCGGGCACCAGGACGGCGACCGGGCGCAGCTCGGCCCAGGCGCGGGCGGCCTCGTCGCCGTGCAGACCGACCGTGCCGAACTGCACGACCGTGTAGTCCAGGCGCCCCAGGGCCCACTGGAGTTCGCTGATGAACTGGGTGTAGAGCGGCCCTACCGGGAAGGTCGGCGCGGGCATCAGGACCATCCGGCTGTGCCCGGCGCGCAGGCTGCGGGCAGCCGCGTGCGGCACGTACCCGAGCTCCTTGGCGGCCTCGTGGACGCGGCGGCGCGTGGGCTCGCTGATCCGGACGGCGCTGGTGTTGTTGAGGACGTAGGAGACGGTCGCGCGCGACACGCCGGCGAGGCGGGCCACATCGGCGCTCGTGGGCACGGAGCGCGGTACGGGCGACGCGGGCGTGGGCGTTTTCGGTATCTGCACCATGACGTACCGCATCTTTGCAGAACCTGTGCGTGAGCTTTCGGGTGGGGGAACTTCGCGGCGAAATCGATGGTCAGCGCGACTGTTCGCCCGCGGTCGCCGTCACCCGGTCGACCAGGTCGCACCAGCCGGCCTCCAGGCGCTCCATCGGCATCCCGCACTGCCTGGTCAGGTGGTGGATCAGGACGGGGCTCAGATATCCCATCAGCGTGTGGGCGAGGAGCTCGCTGTCGGCGTCCGGGACGGCCTGCCGAAGGAGCATGGCCACGTGGCTGCGCAGGACGCGGCGGGGCGGGACGGAGAACCGGCGTTCCGGGCTCGGTTCGGCCGCCAGCTGCAGGTCGAGTTCGTCGACCGAGCGGCGCAGCAGGGCGCAGCCGAACGCCCGCAGCCGCTCGGCGGGGGGTGCCCCGGGGCCCAGCGGCGGGGCGCCGCCGAGGAACGCGGCCTGGAACTTCTTCTCGGAGTGGTCGAGCAGTGCGGTCAGCAGGCCGGTGCGGTCCCCGAAGCGCCGGAAGACCGTCCCCTTGCCGACCTTCGCCGCGGCGGCCACCGCCTCCATCGTCACACCGGCCGCACCGTGTTCCGCCACCAGCCGGGCGGCGGCCTCCAGCAGCCGGGCCCGGTTGCGCGCGGCGTCGGCGCGCAGGCAGGGCTCCTCCTCGAAGGGCCCGACCTGCAGCAACTCGGGCTGCGCGACGGGCTCCTGGGGCTGCGGGAAGGGAGGCAGGACGGCGGACATGAAAACAGCGTAAAGCATCGGGAACAAAACTGGACCACGGTCCGGTTAGGGTGCTAGAAAGTTAAACGGACCTCGGTCCGGATCGTAACGGCAGTGTTTCAGCACTCGGGAGTTTCGCATGTCTGTTCGTATTCTTGCGCTCGTCGGCAGCCTTCGTACCGGTTCGACCAACCGCCAGCTCGCCGAGGCGGCCGCCAAGCACGCTCCCGAGGGCGCCGACGTGGTGCTGTTCGAGGGCCTGGCCGACATCCCCTTCTACAACGAGGACATCGACGTCGAGGGCAGCGTCCCGGCCGCCGCGGCCAAGCTGCGCGAGGCCGCTGCCGCCTCCGACGCCTTCCTGCTCTTCTCGCCGGAGTACAACGGCACCATCCCGGCCGTCCTGAAGAACGCCATCGACTGGCTGTCCCGCCCGTACGGCGCCGGCGCCTTCGGCGGCAAGCCCGTCGCCGTGGTCGGCACCGCCTTCGGCCAGTACGGCGGCGTCTGGGCGCAGGACGAGGCCCGCAAGGCCGTGGGCATCGCGGGCGGAAAGGTGATCGAGGACCTCAAGCTCTCCATCCCCGGCTCCCTGACCCGCTTCGCCGAGACCCACCCGTCCGACGACGCCGAGGTCGCCGCGCAGCTCACCGAGGTGGTCGCCCGCCTGCACGGCCACGCCGGCGAAGCGGTCGCCGCCTGACGGGTCCGGACCCCGGAAGGGGGCTGGAACCGCCGAATCGCCACAGGTCCCGCAGGGGGCCGGAGCACGCACAGCGCTCCGGCCCCCTCCGCGTGTTCCCGGGCGGGCGAGATCGCTCCCGCACCCAGGGGTGCGCGTCCCGGGCGGGCGACATCGCTCGTACGTCACGCCACCGCCGTGGGCGCCAGCTCCCGCAGCTCGGCCAGCGCGGCCACCACCGCGGGGCGTGTCCGGCCACCCCGGCGGGTGCAGGTGAGCAGCTTGCGGTGCGGGTTGCCGGTGCAGTGCACCCGCGCGATCGGCAGGTGCGGGGTGAGGTGGGCCAGCCGCGGGATCAGGGCGACGCCGAGCCGGTTGGCGACCAGATGGGCGGTGACGTTCCAGTCCAGGGCGTGATGGACGACGTCCGGCGTGAACCCGGCCTCACCGCACGCCGACAGCACATGCGGACGGCAGGGGCTCTCCGGCACCGGGGCGATCCAGTCCTCGTGCGCCGCCTCCGCGAGGTCGACGCCGGTGCGCCCGGCGAGCGGATGGTCCTCGGGGACGACCAGGTCGAAGGGGTCGTCCAGCAACGGCTGCTGGTCGAAGCGCGCGTCACCGAGCGGCGGGTTGTGCGGGGTCGCCTCGACGACCGCCAGATCCGTCTCCCCCTCGAAGAGCAGGTCGAAGCTCTCCGGCACCGCCGCCTCCTGGATACGGACGGCCAGCCGCGGGTGCCGCTCGCGCAGCCGGACCGCCATCGGCGCCAGCAGCACCGAGATGGCCACGGGGAAACCGCTCACGCGCAGCGGCCCGGCGGGCTCGCCGTGGTCGGCTCGCAGGTCGAGTTCGGCCTGTTCCCAGCGGGCCTGGATGGCGTCGGCGTGCGCGAGCAGGCTCTCGGCGGCCGGGGTGAGCCGTACCCCGCGCCCCAGCGGTTCGAGGAGGTCGACGCCCAGCTCGCGGGCGAGCTGGCGGATCTGCTGGGAGGCGGCGGAGGGCGTGAAGTGCAGGGCGCCGGCAGCGGCGGTGACCGTGCCGTAGTGCGCCACCGCCCGCAGGACATGGAGCCGGCGCAGATCAATCATGAAGCCCAGGCTTCAAGGTCGGCTCCAGAAAGTCAACCTGGACGTGTACGAAGACTTCGACGCACCCTGGCTGTGTCGCGACGGCCCACCAGACCTCCGTACGAAGGAGTCCCCCATGACCAGCACGACCGGCGCCGTCTGCCCGCACTGCGGTTGGCCCGACGGCGCCGAGCCCTTCCAGGTGGTGTCCCGGCACGGGACGGCGGCGGGGAGCACGGTGTGGACCCGCTGCGGCTGCGGCTCGCTGCAGGTCCGCGTCGTCGACGGCCGGGGCACGCGGATCGTCTCCCGCAGCCGCCCGGCCGCGGCTCAGTCCAGCTCGGCCAGCCGCTGAACGGCCGGGGCCGCGAAGCGCTCGATCCACTCGGCCGGCTCCCCGATGCGCGGCGCGAGGATCACCGTGTCGATGCCGAGCTTGCCGTAGCCCGCGATGTCCCGGGTGAAGGCGTCCAGGTCGCCCTCGGTGGCCGGCTCTCCCGTGTAGGCGACGGTCTTGCGGATCTCGTCGTCGTCGCGGCCCTCGGCCTCGCAGTGGGCGCGCAGGACGTCGAGCTTGTGCCGGACCTCTTCGGGTGAGGTGGCGAACAGATTGCAGGCGTCGCCGTACCGGGCGACCAGGCGGAGCGTCTTCCGCTCGCCACCGCCGCCGATCATGATCTCGGGGTGCGGGCTGCTCACCGGCGCCGGTACGCACAGGGTCTCGGCGAGCCGGTAGTGCTCGCCCTCGAAGGGGCCGTTCGCCTGCGGGTCCCACATCTGCCGGCAGATCCGCAGGGTCTCCTCCAGCCGTTCGAAGCGCTCCGCCAGCGGCGGGAACGGCACGCCGAGCCCGTCGTGCTCACGGTCGTACCAGGCCGCCCCGATGCCGAGGGTCGCCCGGCCGCCGGACAGTACGTCGAGGGAGGTGACGATCTTGGCGAGCAGCCCGGGGTGGCGGTAGGTCACTCCGGTGACCAGCGCGCCGAGTCGGACGGTCGAGGTGTGGGCGGCGAGATAGCCCAGCGTCGTGTACGCCTCCAGCATCGGGGCCTCGGCACCGCCGTTGAACTCCATCTGGAAGTAGTGGTCCATGACCGACAGCCGGCTCACGCCCGCCGCCTCCGCCGCGGCGCCGGTCGCCGCGAGTTCGGCGCCGAGGGCGGGGCCGCCCCCGCCGTGGTCGAACCGGTTGATGTGCACGCCCACCCGCATGTCCGCCTCCGCTCCCCGGGATCACCCGGACCTTCACCGACCCTGGTGACGCTAGGTCTTGAAGCGCTCTCGAAGTCAAGCGTGACCGCGGCGACGTCAGGCCACGCGCTCGGCCCCGACGGCCTCCTGCTTCTTGGCCGCCCGCAGGCTCGTCCACGTGGTGACCGCGAGAACGAGCACGATGAAGCCGAGCGAGAAGGGGATGCTGATCTCCGGGACGTGGACCCCGGACTCGTGCAGCGCGTGCAGGACCAGCTTGACGCCGATGAAGCCCAGGATGATCGACAGGCCGTAGCTGAGGTGGACCAGCTTCCTGAGCAGGCCGCCGATCAGGAAGTACAGCTGCCTCAGGCCCATCAGGGCGAAGGCGTTGGCGGTGAAGACGATGTACGGGTCCTGGGTCAGCCCGTAGATGGCGGGGATCGAGTCGAGGGCGAACAGGACGTCGGTGGAGCCGATCGCGAGCATCACGACCAGCATCGGGGTCATGACCCGCTTGCCGTTCTCCGTGATGAACAGCTTGGTGTCGTGGTACCGGTCGGCCACGCCGAAGCGCTTCTCCACCGCCTTCAGCAGCTTGTTCTCCTGGTACTCCTCGTCGTGCCCGTCCTTGCGGGCGTCCTGGATCAGCTTCCAGGCGGTCCAGATCAGGAAGGCGCCGAAGAGGTAGAACACCCACGAGAACGCGGAGATGATCGCCGCTCCGGCCGCGATGAAGCCCGCGCGCAGCACCAGCGCCATGATCACGCCGACCATCAGCACACGTTGCTGGTACTGGGACGGCACCGCGAACTTGCCCATGATCAGGACGAAGACGAAGAGGTTGTCGACGCTCAGCGACTTCTCGGTGATGTATCCGGCGAAGAACTCACCGGTGGGCCTCGCGCCACCGAAGAAGAACAGCCCGAGGCCGAACAGACAGGCGAGGACGACCCAGACGACCGTCCAGGTCCCCGCCTCTCTGATCGACACGTCATGGGGCTTTCGGCCTATGAAGAAGTCCGCGGCAACCAGCGCGCACAGGGCTGCGACGGTCAGCAGCCAGACGGCGAGAGAGACGTTCACTGATACTCCTGATGCATGGGGGGCATCGACAGCGTTGTCAGCGCATCCGATCCGTTCCACCGACAGAAGATGAAGAACAGGCCATGTCCTGGCAAAGAACAGCAGGTCACACTGAGGCATGGCCGGTAAACGCGGGTGCCCACCCGCCGTCCGGCGGGCAGGTCCCGCCGTCCGGCGGCGCCCCGGACGGCGGTCGGTGCGCGAATCATGGCGCAACGAGCCGCCGCGCCCCGCGTGAGGAGATCACATGAGTCACGTCCCGCCCCCGTTCGACCCGGAACTCGCCGCCGCCCTGGACCTGATCAAGGACGTCCTGTCGCCCGGTCTCACCCCGGAGGAGATCGACGACGTACGCCAGGGCCCGGCCATCCAGATGCTCGCCGAGCTGGACCTGACCATGGACGGGTTCTTCAAGGTCGAGGACCGTACGGTGCCGGGGCCCGAGGGCGCTCCCGACATCTCGCTGCTGATCTGCCGGCCCGCCGCCCCTGAGCTCGCGGACATACCGCAGCCGGTCGTCTACCACGTGCACGGCGGCGGCATGGTCATCGGCAACAACCGGGTCGGCGTGGACGGGCCGCTGGCCTGGGCGAAGGAACTGGGCGCGGTCGTGGTGTCGGTGGAGTACCGGCTGGCGCCCGAGCATCCGCATCCGGCCCCGGTCGAGGACGTCTACGCGGGGCTCCTCTGGACGGCGGAGCACGCGGCGGAGATCGGCGGCGACCCGGAGCGCATCGTCATCGCGGGCGCCAGCGCGGGCGGCGGCCTGTCCGCGGCGCTCGCCCTGCTCACCCGGGACCGCAAGGGCCCGCAGCCGATCGGCCAGCTGCTGTTGTGCCCGATGCTGGACGACCGCAACGACACCCCGTCCTCGCACCAGATGGCGGGCCTCGGCGTGTGGGACCGCACGGCGAACGAGACCGGCTGGGGTGCGCTGCTGGGCGAGCTGCGCGGTGGTCCGGACGTGCCCGCGTATGCGGCGCCGGCCCGCGCCGAGGATCTGTCCGGGCTGCCGCCGGCCTTCCTCGACGTGGGTTCCGCGGAGACCTTCCGGGACGAGGTCGTCGCCTTCGCCTCCCGGCTCTGGCAGGCGGGCGGGGTGGCCGAGCTGCATGTGTGGCCCGGCGGCTTCCACGGCTTCGACGGCTTCGCCCCGCAGGCGGCACTCTCGCAGGCGGCCCGGGCGGCGCAGCTGGCGTGGCTGCGGAGGCTGCTGGGTGGATGACCGAGGGATCACTGCGGCGTGAGTGGCGGCTGATCGCCGCGTCGTAGCGGCCGACTGACGGCCGACGGGTTACGGGTGACGTGACGGCTGACGGCTGACGGCTGACGGCTGACGGCTGACGGCTGACGGCTGATCGGCGACTGCGCAGGCTTCGGCGCGGTTGTTCCCGTGGCTGACTCCCGGCTGTTCCCGTGGCTGCCTCGTGACTGGCCCAGCTGTCCTCGCGGCCGACCCGCGGCTGACCCTGTTGCCGACCCGCGGCTCGGAGGCTTCCGGCCGACCGATGCGCGGCTGCCGGGAGCGCGTACGCGGCTTTCCGCGTCCCAGAAGGCCCAGGCCGTAGGGCTTTCTGGGACGCCCGCCGGCCTGCGGCGACACGGCCTTCGGGATACCGGCGGCCTCCCGGGCGGGACGGCTTCGAGGCGTCGGCCCTCCTGCTCGGCCGTAACCCGAAAAGCCCCCTTCCCCACAGCTCCACGGAACGTGACCGCATAGCGCACCATGGACGTATGAAAGAGCTGGCCGGGCGCCTGACCGCACTGGACCCGGACGCCGGTGCCGCCGTCCAGGTCATCGCCTACTTCGACCGGCTGGCCGAGTCCCGGGCCGGCCTGGAGGCGCTGGTGCGTGGGGCCGCGGTACTGGCCGGAGTGCCCGCGCGGCTGGTGGACGCCGACCGGCGGGTCTTCGTCCGTGTGGAAACCGACGGCACCCGCCGGGACACGGACCTGCCGCCGGACCCGGCGTGGCCGTCGGCGGCACTGACGCCGGGCGGGGCCGCCGCCCTGTGGCTGGAGCGGGCGGAGGCGGCGCCCAGTGTGGTCGACGCGGTGATCCTGGAGCGGGCCGCCGGTGCCCTACGTATCGTTCTCGACCGCACCCGGGGCAGGGTGCCCGCGGACGATCCCGCACTGGTCGAGACGGTTCTGGACGCCAAGGTCCCGGAACCGGCGCGGCTGCACGCGGCCCGCGGGCTGGGCCTGGATCCGACGGCGCCCGCGCGCGCCCTGGCCCTGTACGACGGGCGGACCCGGATCATCGCCGCGCACCCGGAAGCCAGGTTGTCCGCAGGCCGGCTCGGCGTCGGCCCCGCCGTCCCGGTGCTGGACCTGCCGCGCTCCTGGGCGGCCGCCCGTACCGCCCTGCGGTTCACCGCGGACGGCACCGCACAGGATCCCGGACCGCGTGTGGTGTACGCCGACGAGCTGGGCGGCGTCGCCCTGCTGGCCGACCTCGTCGCCCCGGGCGCCGAACCGCCGCCGGACGTCCGGACGTTGGAAGCGGCGGCCGCGTCCACGCCCTGGCTGTTGGCCACCCTGCACGCCGTGGCCGCGACGGCGAGCCTGCGGGCGGCGGCCGCCGAGATCAACGTGCACCACTCCACGCTCCAGGACCGGCTGACCCACGCCGAGCACCTGCTCGGCTGGCCGCTGCGCACACCGCAGGGGCGGCTCAGGCTGCACCTGGCCCTGACCATGCGGCACTTGGCACGGTCGTAACGGTCACGCCACCGCGCCCCGGACGGTCACGGGAACTCGTGCACGACCTGGATCTCGCCGACGATGTGGGCGTTGAACTCGTCGAGCTCCTCGGCGGGCACCCACAGTTCGAGGATCGTCCTCCCGCCCGCCTGGCGGACGGGATAGCGGCTCAGGAACTCCGTGTCGACGTCGAAGCGGGTGACGTAGCCGGCGCCGTCGTGCTTGACGTTCCAGTCCCGGGCGATCCGGACCGCGTAGTCCTCGTTGAGGACCGGGTAGAAGATCGGCTGCTCGGGCAGCCGCGGCGGCCAGGCACGCCAGTCCAGCTCGCGGACCAGGGCCAGCTCCGTGGGGCCGGTGGGGCGCCAGAGGGTGGTGGCGGCTCGGCGGCCGGTCATGGGAATCGCTCTCCGTACGGGGGCCGGCCGCGGGTGCGGCCGGGCAGGGACTGGACCTTATCGAGGGCGCGCGGACGAAGGCCACGGAGTTACGGTGATGCTTGCATGCGCGCAATAAGGGCATCCGCTGGAAATTTCACGGATGCCCTATCCTGGATGGTCAGTCACCTCGGGACGGAGGAGCAGGCCGCATGACCGCCACAGACCCCGCACTCACCGCCCTCGCACAGGGCTGGTGCGCCCTCTCCCTGCTGCACGGCAGGATCGAGGCCCACATCGAGCGGGCCCTGCAGGCGGGACACGACCTGAGCGTGCGCGAGTACTCCCTGCTCGACGTCCTCAGCCGCCAGCACGACGGCGAAGGCGGCCACCTCCAGATGAAACAGGTCGCCGACGCCGTCGTCCTGAGCCAGAGCGCCACCACCCGTCTGGTCACCCGTCTCGAAGACCGCGGCCTGCTCTCGCGCTACCTGTGCCCCACCGACCGCCGGGGCATCTACACCGACGTCACAGAGCCGGGGCTCAGGCTGCTGGAGCAGGCCCGCCCCACCAACGAGACCGCCCTGCGCGAAGCGCTGGACGCCGCTTCCCAGAACCCCGAACTCGCCCCGCTCGTACGGGCCGTCGAGACCCTCCGCACGCCCGTGTGAAGCCACGGCGCGCGCCGAGCGGGCCCCTTGCTGCGAGTCTCACTGGTGGTGGTTCATCAGGGTCAGGGCCTCGTCGGCGGCCGCTGTGACGATTCCTGTCGGCACTCCCGCCGTGGCGGCGACGTCCGTCACCAGCCGGACGTCCTTGCGTAGGAGTGGTCCGGCGTGGGCGGCGATGCGGTCGAGGGTGCCGCCCGCGGAGGTGATGCGGTCCAGGGCGAAGCTCGTACCGCTGCCGTGGGTGATGACGTGGGCCAGGGCCGCGGGGTCGATGCCGAGGTCGTGGCCCAGGGCGAGGGTGCCTGCGGCTGTGGCCAAGTGGGCCGTGAACAGGACGTTGTTGAGGAGCTTCGCGAGCTGGCCGGTGCCGAGCGGGCCCATGTGGACGACGGGGTCGGCGTAGGCGGCGAACACCGGGCGGCAGAACGCGACCGTACCGGGCTCGCCGCCCGCCATGACCACCAGGCGCCCCTGCGCCGCCGCCGGGCCGCCGCCGCTGACCGGCGCGTCGACCAGTGCGACCCCGTGGTTGCGGGCACGGTCGGCGAGGCGGCGGCAGGTGTCGGGGTGAACGGTGCTGTGCACGGCGATCACTCCGCCCTTGCGCAGACCCGCGAGGACGCCGGACTCACCGGTGAGGACCTCCTCGACGTCGGCGTCGTCGACCACGCACACGCAGACCAGGTCACTGACGGCCGCCAGGTCGGCGGGCGAGGAGGCTCGTTTCGCCGCCGTGTTCTCGAAAGGGGCGAGCGTGGCGGGGCGCCGGGCCCACAGCGTCGTCTCGAAGCCCGCGTCGACGATCCGACGGGCCATGGGGGCACCCTGACTGCCCAGGCCGATGAAACCGACACGCATCAGCGGGCCTCCTGTTCCACGGGGTCGGTGGTGACCTCGGGTTCCGCCGCCGGCCGCGGACGCCAGAACATCGCCAGCAGGCCCGCGGTCGACACCACGGCCACGCCCAGGGCGAGGCCGCCGCCGGTCCAGCCGGTCACCTCGATGCCGCTCACCTCGTCCACCGACACGCTGCCCGGGCCCAGCACGGCGAGAGCCAGTGCCACGACGGCGAGCGTGAGGACGTACTCGTAGCCGTCCTTGAAGACGAAGAAGCCGTGCGGGCGGTGGGCGAGGAGGCCCGCGACCAGCATCACCGAGATGACGGCCGCGCAGGCCAGCGGTGTCAGCAGGCCGAGCAGCAGGAGCGCGCCGGCACCGATCTCGGTGACCACGCTCAGCCAGGCCTGCAGACGCCCCTGCCTGAGGCCGAGGCCGGTGAACCAGCGGGCGGTGCCCTCGATACGGCCGCCGCCGCGCCAGTGGTTGAGGCCGTGCGCGATCATGGTGGCGCCCAGGACCAGGCGTACCAGCAGCAGTACGACCGTGTCGGCGTCGTTCATCCTGCCCTCCCCTCCTGAGGCGGTGCGGCGGCCTCACCCTCACGGCTCACGGCACACTCTTCGGCGAACGACAGCACCTTCAGGTGGTAGGCCCGGGCCGCGTATCCGAGGCTCAGGTTGTGGCCGCTGTTCGGCTGTTCATTGCACCGGACCCGAGGCGAGGCGGTGAACAGCGCGGCGATGTCGGCCAGGCCCGCGGCACCGGGCCGCCACACCAACTCGTGGTCGCCCAGGCTGAATTGAACGGGGATCCGGACGCGTGCGGCGAGTTCGGGGAACTCCTCCACCCAGCCGCGCGCCTCCCACTCGTAGGCGGGCGAGGCGGCGGAGATGGCGTCGCCCTCGAAGACTTCCGGCGGGTACAGCCGGCTCGGCCCCCACAGCAGGTCGCGCATGTGGGCGCGCCGTCGGGCCGCCGGTCGTACCTCCGCCTCGCCCGGTTCCACGAACCGCGCGGAGAAGCCGGGATGGTGCTGTCGTCCGGTGCCGGCGATCTCCAGGCCCAGCAGTTCCCGACCCCGTGCGTCGGCGGCCATGCGGATCGCCAGTTCGCTGCCCGCGGAGTGGGCCATCAGGAACACGCCCGCTCCCCGGGGGCGGGCCGCGAGGAGCCGGTCGAGCGCGGCACGGGCGAGGTCCACCCGCCGTGCGGGGTCGGCGAGTTGCTCCGCGTGGCCGAGCGAGGCGCCGTATCCCGGCCGGTCCAGGCCGATGACGGTGAAGCCGAGCGCCGCCCCGGTGCGCAGGAGCGAGAGCCGTGGTTGGGTCGGACAGTCGAAGTACGTCGAGTTCGTCCCGCCGCCGTGCAGGGCGACAACGACCGCGCGCGGCTGCCGTACCCAACTCGCGAGATACGACACGGGGATGCCGTCGATGTCGACGACACCCGGAACGGGCCCGGTCAGCACTTCGAGCTGGGGATGGCTGTGGTTCACGTGTCCGTCCTGAGGAGAATGACCCCGCTGGGCGTGAGGCCGCCGGAGCTGACCACGGCGACCCGGGCGCCGGGCACCTGCCGGGCGCCGCCCTCCCCGCGCAGCTGGACGATCGCCTCGTGGACGAGGCCCATGCCGTGGGTGCGTCCGTGGGAGAGCTGACCGCCGTGGGTGTTCAGGGGCAGTACGCCGTCTCGTGCGATGTTCTTTCCTCCGTCCAGGAAGTCCTTCGCCTCGCCCATGCCGCAGAAGCCCAACCCCTCCAGCCAGGAAAGGCAGTTGAAGGTGAAGCCGTCGTAGAGCTGGGCCACGTCGACGTCGGCGGGGCGAAGCGAGGTGCGCGACCAGAGGTGGGCGGACTGGCCGAGGACCTGGGGTTCGTGGGTGAGGGTGCTCTGGTCCCATTCGAGGCGTTCGGCGATTTGGGTGCCGACCGCCTCGACGAGGACGGGGGGCCGTGCGAGGTCCCGGGCGGCGTCGACGGCCGAGACGATCACGGCGACGGCTCCGTCGCAGGGCACGTCGCAGTCGTAGAGTCCGAACGGCGTGGTGATGGGCCTGGCTTCGAGGTAGTCGTCCATCGTCATCGGGTCGCGATAGATCGCCGTCGGGTGCAGGGCGGCGTTGGCGCGCTGGTTGAGGGCGATCCAGCCGAGGGTCTCGCGGGTGGTGCCGTAGCGGTGGAAGTGGCGCTGGGCGTTCTGGGCGAGGGTGTGCGCGGCGGAGATCGCCCCGAAGGGCTTCAGCCAGCCCGGGTCCGAGCCGGTCGTGTTCGGCTGGATCTCACCCCGCTTGATCCGTTCGCCGTACGAGGCCTCCCACAGGGTGCGGAAGCAGAGCACGTGCCGGGCGAGCCCGCCGGCGATCGCCAGCATCGCCGAGATCAGCGAGCCGCCGGGGCCGAAGGTCTCCCCGCCGCCTTGGTGCCAGGTGGGCCGGATGCGGAGAGCGGACTCCAGGGCGGTGATCCCGCCCTCGGCGAAGCCGCCGTAGGGGCCGGCGCCGGGGTAGGTGGCCAGGCCGTCTATGTCGTCGAGGGTGAGGCCGGCGTCGCTGACCGCGCGTTCGCAGGCCTGGAGGGTGAGGGAGAGCGGAGGGACCATCAGGCGGCGGCCGAGTGCGGAGCTGCCGATGCCGGTGATCGCGACCTTGTCCTCGAACTTCTCCCGGGTGAGCATCGGGCGTACCCGGGGTGCGGGCTCGTCCTCGGGGAGCGGTGTCGGTTCGCTCTGCTGTGCCGTGGGGCGGAACAGCGGCAGCCATACGTCCCCGGCCTGCTCGAAGACCACCTCCATGCGCATGCCGAGTGCGAGTTGCCCGGGATCGCACTCGACGGCGTTGGTGGTGAGCCGGACCCGGGGGTCCTCTTCGAGGGCGACCTGGGCGACGACGTACGGCGCCGGCAGTCCGGGCAGGCTGAAGCGGTGGTTGACGGTGAAGCCGATCAGCGTCGCGAAGCCGGAGACGGTGCGCACGCCCATCCGGTGGCCGCGGCAGTACCGGCAGACCGGCTGGGGCGGGTGAACGAGCGCGGCGCACGACGCGCATTCCTGCACGCGCAGTCCGCCGTCCGCCCCCGAGGTCCAGAAGAACTCGTTCTGCTCGGTGAGCAGGGGCAGGGGGCGTCCCGGGGATCCGGCCACCTCGGTTCCTCCGTCTCAGCGGGCGGTGTCCGCCCGGGCCGTGCGTACGGTGACCGGTTCGGCGAGGCGTTGTTCGACGCATGCCTTCTGGAGGATCTCCAGGGTCTCGTCGAAGGCGGGACCGAGCCGTTTGCCGGGTGTGAAGGTCGCCGGGAGGTGGCGCATGCCCTGGATCACGCCGATGGTCTCGTAGTGCACGGTGCCGTCGGGGTCGCACCGGTAGTCGGGCATGCGGTCGAGTACGGCGGTCACCATGCGCTTGAACACCGTGCGCGCGACGTTCGAGCCGATGCAGCGATGGATGCCGAGGCCGAAGCTGCTGTGCCGGTTGCCCTTGCGTCCCAGGTCGACCCGGTCGGGGTCGGGGAAGACGGCGGGGTCCCGGTTGGCCATCGCCCAGGACAGCCAGAGGCGTTCGCCCTCCTTGAACTCCTGGCCGGCGATCTCGCAGTCGGCGGAGAACGTGCGCCCGTCGCCCGGTGCGGGCGTGAAGAAGCGCAGGAACTCCTCGGTCGCGGGGTCCAGCAGAGTGGCTCGCTCCCGGCCGAGCCGGTCGCGCTCCGCGGGGTTCTGCGACAGCCATTCGAGCGCGTGGGCGGTGAGTGCCGTCGTGGTGTCGAAGCCGCCGCCGATGAGCAGGGCCAGGACGCCGACCAGTTCCTCGTCGGGCGGGGTCTTCCCGTTGATCTCGGCGTGCACGAGGGCGTCCACCAGACCCGGCCGTCGCTTCTCGCGGGTCTCCAGGATCGCCATGTACAGCGCCCGGCCCATGTTCCGGCCCATCTCCGCGACCCGTGGCATGTCGGGCGAGTTGGGCGGGGTGTACACGGAGGCGTGGGCCGGCTCGTTGTAGACGGTCCAGTCCTTGAGGGGAATTCCCATCATCGCCAGGGTGAGGACGGCCGGCACCACGTTGGCCAGGTCGTCCACGAAGTCGATCCGCCCCTCCTCGATCTTCTCGTCGAGGCAGGCGCGCACCACCTCGTCGACGAAGGGCACCCAGCGGCTGACGGCCGCCGGGGAGAGATAGGGGTTGAGCGTCTGCCGGTAATGGCGTTGTTCCGGCGGGTCCATCTCCAGGAATCCGCCCTGTACTTCCCGGGCTCGGGGCGGCGACGGGATGGTGATGCCCTTGTAGCCGCGCCGTTCCCCTTTCACATCGTGGTCGTTGGAGAGGAATTCGGCGGACCGGGCCAGTTCGAAAACCTCACTGTTGCCACTGGCGACCCAGTGACCGTCGTAGGTGTCCGTCCAGGCGATGGGGCACTTGCCCTGCAGCTCATGGGTGATCTCTTCGAACCTGTGCCGGTATTCCGGTGTGTGCCGGTCGAAGTGCACCCGGTGCTTCTTGCGGTCGTCGTCCTTGTCGGCCTCGGTCATGGATCAACCTCCTTTCAGAAAAGCTGGATCGCCCGCTCCGGACAGGAGTGCACGGCTTCCCGTACCTCCTCTTCCTGGTCGGCCGGGACTTCCTCGGCGACGGCCGAGGAATGGCCGTCGATCTCGTCGAGCTCGAATGCCTTCGGCGCGATCATCGCGCAGAGCGTGTGCCCCTGACACCGCTCCGGATCGACACGGACCTTCACGGCTTTCCTTCCTGTCGTGGTCGGTGGATTCCTGGTTTCAGCGGTGCCAGTCGTGCCACTTGAGGTAGCCGCCGGCGTCCACGCGCAGCTGTGTGCCGGTGATGTAGCGGGCCTCGTCGGAGGCGAGGAAGAGGACGGCGTTGCTGATGTCCCGCGGTTCGACGTACGAGATCGGCATGGCCTGCTGCACCGCGAAGGACGGCTCGGCGTCCTCGCGCGTCGGGTGTTCGAGATCGGGCCGGAACGACTTGTACATCGCCTCGCTCTGCAGCATCCGGGTGTCGACGTTGGTCGGGTGGACGACGTTGGCACGCTGGTTCAACGGGGCGAGGTTGCGGGCGAGTTCGTGGACGTACTCCGACAGGGCCCGCTTGGCGAAGACGTAACCGGAGCCGCCGGGGTCGGAGCCCGGGTTCTGCACCACGCCGTGGTCCATGAGGGCGGCGGTCGAGCCGGTCGCGATCACCGACGCGCCCTCGCGCAGGTGCGGGAGACAGACCTGGATGGCGTTGATCGTGCCGATCAGGTCGACGTCGATCGCGTCGCACCAGGCCTGGAGTTTCGGCTCGCCGCGCAGCGGGGCGATCCCGGCCTGCGCCACCACGATGTCCAGGCCGCCGAATTCGGCGAGGCCGGACTCGAGGGCGCCGCGCAGTTGCCCCGCGTCACGCACGTCGGCCTGGAGCGGCACGATGCGCCGGCCCTGCTCCGCGACCAGCCGGGCCGTCTCCTTCAGGTCCTCCGGGGTGGCCATCGGGTAGCCGACCGTCTCGAAGTCGCGGCACACGTCCACCGCGATGATGTCGGCGCCCTCCTCGGCCAGCCGTAGGGCGTGACTGCGCCCCTGGCCTCGTGCCGCGCCGGTGATGAACGCGACCTTGCCGTCAACTCGTCCCATGGGTGGGTCCCTTCGTGTCTGGGTCGTGCCGTTCAGCCCGTTCCCGCGGGCGCCCCGGCCGCGGAGAGGGCGTCGATCGCGGCGGACAGAGCACCGAGGTCTCCCCCGAGTTCACCGGCGACCTGCTGGACAACATGGAGGTCCTTGCCGAGGAACTCCTCTGTCGCCCGCGCGAATTCGGCGACCGACCCGCGGCGTACGACGCCCTCCAGTGCGCGGCTCGCTGCGCTGCCGTGGGTGAGGGCGTCCAGGAGGACCGTCTCGTCGAGGCCCCACTGCCGTCCCAGCCGGGCCGCGTGGGACAGCAGCCCGATCTGGGCCGCGAACACCGCGTTGTTGACCAGCTTCACCCGCTGTCCGGCGCCCAGCGGACCGACGTGCAGCACCGGATCGCCGTATCCGCGCAGCACGGGCCGGATCCGGGCGACGGCGTCGTCGGCGCCGCCGACGAAAAGGGTCACCCGTCCCGCCGCCACGTCGGGCGGGCCGCCGCTGACCGGGGCGTCGACGACATCGGTCCCGCGCGCGGCGACGGCTTGGACGGTGTCCGGGCTGCCGGTGGTGTGCACGACGAGGACGGCTCCGCCGGGCATCGCGGCCGGCAACCCCGAGTCGAGGCAGACCTGCCGCACCTGGTCGTCCGTGGAGACGCACACCAGCACGGCAGCGGCGCCCGCGGCGACCTCCGCGAGACCGGCGACCACCTGCGCCCCTTCCCGCGCGAGCCCCGCGAGCCCGGCGCGGGAATCGGCCGACCGGCCCTGCACCCGCACCTCGTGGCCCGCCGCGACGAGCCGCCGCACCATCGGCCTGCCCATCCGCCCCGCGCCCACGAACCCGATGCGGGTCACGGGATCAGCGTTGGGCAGGTAGTTCCGTCCCGGATCACAAGAATCTCCCTTCCGGATGCGAGAACCATACTTTCAAGTCGCTGCCCCCGGAACCCCCCGTGTGGTGACTTTGTGTCATGGTGTGACACGAAGCGACGGATGGACTCCCGACTCGTGACGCCCTTTCGGCGCGGAGGTATCGTTCTCATCTACCTGACTCTCAGATCTCCAATTTCGAGAACCTTGTTTCCATGTCCGGGAAGGGGATGGGATGCCACTCGCGAACAGCGCGCCGACCACGGCGGATGCCGCACGGCGGCTGCTCGTCGACGGACGACTCGTCGACGCCGAGAGGACGTTCGCCACGCTGAATCCCGCCACCGGCGACGTCCTCGGCCACGCCCCCGACGCCACGGCCGAGCATGCGAAGACCGCGGTGGCGGCGGCCCGCCGCGCCTTCGACACCACCGGCTGGACCACCGGCAAGGAGTTCCGCGCCCACTGCCTCGACCAGCTCCACCGGGCGCTCACCGAACACCTGCAGGAGCTGCGGGAGTTGACGATCGCCGAGGTCGGCGCGCCTCGCCTGCTCACCCACGGCCAGCAGCTCGACGAGCCCGTGGAGCTGGTCCGCTACTACGCCGACCTGCTGCGGACCCACCCGCTGACCGAGGACCTCGGCGAGGTCGAGTACCTGGGCCGGCGTCATCGCCGCTGGGTGGAGAAGGAGGCGGGCGGGGTCCTCGCGGCGATCGTGCCGTACAACTACCCCACCCAGCTCGCCCTCGCCAAGCTGGCCCCGGCGCTCGCCGCCGGCTGCACGGTCGTCCTCAAGGGCGCCCCGGACACCCCGCTGATCACGCTGGCCCTGGGTGAGCTGATCGCGCGGCACACGGACATTCCGGCGGGCGTGGTCAACGTACTGACCTCGTCCGGCGCCGAGATCGGCGAACTGCTCACCACCCACCCCGGCATCGACATGGTCAGCTTCACCGGCTCCACCGCCACCGGCCGCCGCGTCATGGCCGCCGCGAGCGGCACGGTGAAGAAGGTCTTCCTCGAACTGGGCGGCAAGTCCGCCCTGATCGTGCTCGACGACGCGGACTTCGCCGCCGCCTCCATGTACGCGGCGTACATGATCTGTCTGCACGCGGGGCAGAGCTGCGCGATCACCTCCCGGATGCTCGTGCCGCGCCGGCACCATGACGAGATCGTCGAGCGGGTCGCGGCCGCACTCGACCGCGTGCGGTACGGCGATCCAGCGCACCCGAAGACGTACATGGGCCCGCTGATCAGCGAGCGGCAGCGCGAGAAGGTCGACGGCATGGTCCGGCGGGCGGTCGCGGCCGGCGCGACCCTGGTGATGGGCGGCAAGCGGGTGGACCCGGGCTTCTTCTACACGCCGACCCTGCTCACCGGGGTCGATCCGGCGAGCGAGCTCGCGCAGGAGGAGGTCTTCGGCCCGGTCCTGGCGGTGATCCCGTACGACGACGAGGACCACGCCGTCCGTATCGCCAACAACTCCGTCTACGGCCTTTCCGGCGCGGTCCACGGCCGCGACCAGGAGCGGGCGATCGCGCTGGCGCGGCGGATCCGCACCGGCACGTTCAGCATCAACGGCGGCAACTACTTCTTCTCCGACACCCCCTTCGGGGGCTACAAGCAGTCGGGCATCGGCAGGGAAAAGGGCGTCGACGGTCTGGAGGAGTTCATGGAACGCAAGACGTTCGGTGCGGTGGTCGCATGAGCACGAGCGGGGCCGCGGCGGCCGGCACAGGTACGGGCCCGCTCGCCGGAATACGGGTGCTGGAAGTCGCGATGTACGGGTTCGTGCCGTCCGCCGGTGCCGTGCTCGCCGACTGGGGCGCGGACGTCGTCAAGGTCGAGCACGCCGTCAACGGCGATCCGCAGCGCGGGCTCAGGCAGACCGGTGCGTTCAAGGTCGAGGGCGACCCCAACCCCAATGTCGAACACGCCAACCGCGGCAAGCGCAGCCTGGGCCTCGACATGGCCCGGCCCGAGGGCAAGGAGGTGCTGCACGGCCTCATCCGGCGCTCGGACGTGTTCCTGACCAGTTTCCTGCCCGCGGCCCGCCGCAAGCTCGGCATCGACGTGGACGACGTCCGCGCGGTGAACCCGCGGATCGTCTACGCCCGGGGCAGCGCGCTGGGCCCGCGGGGCCGGGAGTCGGACAAGGGCGGGTACGACATGACCGCTTTCTGGGCCCGGGCCGGCACGGCCGCCAGTCTCACCCCGGCCGGCACGGAAGGGATGATCCCGCCCCCCGGTCCGGCCTACGGGGACACCATCTCCGGCACGAACCTGGCCGGAGGCATCGCGGCGGCGCTGCTGAAGCGCGAGCGGACGGGCGAGGCGTCGGTCGTGGACGTCTCCCTGCTCGGCAGCGGGGTGTGGGCGCTGGGTCACGGGATCGCGCTGTCCGTCCATCTCGACAAGCCCATGATCGCGCCGCCCGTTGGGGCGCACGGCTCTCCCACCAACCCACTGTCGGGTCTGTACCGCACGGCCGACGACCGCTATCTGGCCTTCGTCATGATGCAGCCCGGGAAGTTCTGGGCGGACGTGTGCAGGCACGTCGACCGGCCGGAACTCGCCGACGACCCGCGCTTCGCCGCCCCCCAGGACCTCGTGGCCAACACGGAGGAGGCCGTCAAGATCCTGCGCGAGGTGCTCGCCACCCGCACGCTCGCCGAGTGGACCGAGCGGTTCGCCACGCTGGCCGGTCCGTGGGCCCCCGTGCAGGACTCCCTGCAGGTGGGTTCCGACCCTCAGGTGCGGGCGAACGAGTACCTCGTGCGGGCCGGGGAGCTCGAACTGGCCGCGAGCCCGGTGCAGTTCGACGTAGGCGCTCCGCGGCTGGGTCCGGCTCCGGAGTTCGCCGCGCAGACCGAGGAGGTCCTGTTGGAGCTGGGGCTGGACTGGGAGCGCATAGCGGAGCTCAAGGCGGCGGGGGCGGTGACCTGACGCCATGGCAGTCACCGTCAGGGAACTCGGCCCGACGATCGGCTTCGAGGTCTCCGGCCTCTCCGGCGGCCGGCTGGTCGACCGGGGCGTCGCCGAGGAATGCCGGGCCGCACTGGCACGGTGCGGGGTCGTGATCTACCGCGAGGCCGACATCGACGACGCCGATCTGGTCGCGTTCAGCCGACTGCTCGGGCAGGTGGTGCCGGTACCGATGGGCGGCCACGCGGCCCACCCGGAGATCCAGCGGATCACCCGCGACCCGTCCAAGAGCCCGCTGGCCGCCTACCGCGAGGGCACCTTTCACTGGCACATCGACGGCACGACCGACGAAGTACCCAACAGCACAACGCTCCTGACGGCACGGCAGATATCCGACGCCGGCGAGGGCGACACCGAGTTCGCCCACACGTACGCCGCGTACGAGGCGCTCGCCGAAACGGAGAAGAAGGAACTGGACGGCCTGCGCGTCGTGCACAGCTTCGCCGCGGCGCAGCTCCTCGTACAGCCCGACCCGTCGCCCGAGGAGCGGGCGGTCTGGGACCGCCGCCCGTCCCGGGAACACCCTCTTGTCTGGACCCGCCGCAGCGGCCGCAGGTCCCTGCTGGTCGGCGCGACGGCCGGCGAGGTCGTCGACCGGCCCGCCGAGGAGGGCCGGGCGCTGCTCGACCGGCTGTTGGACTGGGCGACGCAGCCGCGGTTCGTGCTCCGTCACCGCTGGCGCCAGGGCGACCTCGTCCTCTGGGACAACACCGGCATGCTGCACCGGGCGCTGCCCTACAGCGCGTCCTCGTCCCGGCTGATGCACCGCACGTGCGTGGCGGGCGAGGAGGCGGTCGCGTGAACACGGGCCTCTTCGGCACGGGCAGCTCCGGCACAGGCATCCTCGGCACCGGTCAAGGAAGGCGTGACGCATGACGCAGCGACGTACGGCGGTCGTCACGGGCGGCGGCTCGGGCATCGGGCGCGCGATCGCCCTGCGGCTCGCCGAGGACGGCTTCGCCACCGCCGTCCTCGACCTCGACGAGGAGTCGGCGGAGCGGGTGGCCGAGGAGGCCCGCCACAAGGGGCACCAGGCGGTCGCCGTCGGAGGCGTCGACGTGTCCGACCGTGCGCAGGTCGACGACGCCGTCCGGAGGGTGCAGGGGACGCTGGGCGGTCCGGTGCTCGCGCTGGTCAACAACGCGGGTGTGGCCAGGACCGAGGGCTTCCTGAAGATCACCGACGACTCGTGGGAACGGATCATGGCCGTGAACCTCAACGGCCCGTTCTACTGCTGTCAGGCGGTCGTACCCGGCATGAAGGAGGCGGGGTGGGGCCGGATCGTGAACATCTCGTCGTCGAGCGCGCAGTCCGGGCAGCCGTACATGACGCACTACGTGGCGTCGAAGGCCGGCCTCATCGGCTTCACCAAGGCCCTGGCGCTCGAACTGGGCCCGGCGGGCATCACCGTGAACACCGTCCCGCCCGGTTTCGTCGACACCCCGATGCTCCGCGCCTCCGAGGAGCGCGGTCTGCTCGGCGGGTCGGTGGAGCACCACGCGGAGCTCACACCCGTGCGCCGGGCAGGGCGGCCCGAGGACATCGCGGCCACGTGCTCCTTCCTGGTGTCCGAGGAGGCCGGCTACGTCACCGGGCAGGTGATCGGCGTCAACGGGGGACGCAACACCTGAGTCCGGCGGTCCGCGTCACCCGCCGTCGCCCGGCCGCACCGGCAGCCGCGGCGGCAGCCGCACATGGTCGGCCCGGCCCGAGTCGGGCCGGTTGTGATTGCGGTACGGGGCGACGGCCGAGTACGTCGGCGGCTTCAGCCGTTCGGGCGCCGTGGCCGCGTGGGCGAGCGCCCCCAAGGGGTCGAGGGTCTGGTGCCCGCCGGAGGCCGGCCATCCGGCCCGGGGACGGGATGTTCGCTCAGCGACTGGGCGTCGAAGCCGAACCGCTCGGCCGCGGCCGCCACTTGCCGTGGCCGCCACTTGCCGCGGCGGTCCGGCGTCGAGGACGTTGCCGTCGGGGACGTCGCCGTCGGGGCCGCCGGCCTCCGGGTGGTGGAAGGCGAACCGCATCGCCACCTCCGCGAATCGAGCACGTCCAGTCGAACACGTCCAGAGCCCTCGGTCTCCTCCGCCACGGCCCCGATGATGTGTCCGTGACACCGGGGTGTGTCGGGGCTCTTGGGACGGACCGCGCACGCTCGCTCGGCCTCCGGTTGTTCGTCGAAGGCTCCGACAGCGAAGCCCCGAGCACGAGTTCCGGTCACTTCCTGCGGGTCATGGCCCGCTCCGCAGCCTCCCAGTGCGCGTCCGCCGCCCAGAGCCGGGCAAAGGCGCGTACCGCCTCGTCCGCCGAAGTGCCGTCCGAGACAACGCGCTTGATCTGCCCGGCCGGAGTGGTGGCCAGGGACCGGGCCAGGGTGCGCCAGCCCTCCTCGAACGAGTCCCGCGTGAGGACCCGGTCCACGAGGCCGAGCCGCTCGGCCTCGGCGGCGTCCAGCACGGCTCCCGTTCCCGCGAGCAGCAGGGCCCGGCCCCGGCCGACCAGGGCGGCGAGCCGCTCGGCGCCACCCCACGCGGGCATGATCTCCAACGTCGCCTGGGTGAAGCCGATCCGGATGTCGTCCGCGGCCACACGGATGTCGGCGGCGACGGCGACCTCGGCCCCGCCGCCCAGCGCATGGCCGTTGAGCGCGGCGATCACGGGTGCGGGGAAGTCCGCGATCCGGTCGCAGATGCCGCGCATCCGCCAGGCCATCGCCGCCGCCTCGTCCTCGGTGCGGATCGCGGCGAGTTCCTTCAGGTCGCCGCCGGAGACGAACGCCCGGTCTCCGGCCCCCCTGATCACCAGGGTCCGGGCACCCGCGGCCGCGTCGAGCGCCTTCTCCAACTCGCCCATGGTGTCGAGCGAGATGGCGTTGCGCGCGTGGGGGCGGTCGATGGTGACGACGGCCAGGCCCTGGTCCAGTTCGAGGTCGATCACGTGATTCCCCCCGAGGGATATTGGCATTCTCACATGGCGAGAATAGCGTATGCGCCGCCGATCGCCCGCTCGTCCGACCGGGCACCGCCCCGGCGGAGCCGCCCGCAGTACCGGAGGGAGCAGACCCATGCGAAAAATCCCTGCAGAGCTGGTCGAACGCTATGAAGCGGAGGGCTGGTGGACCCGGGACTCGATCGGGGACCCGCTGACCCGAGGCCTGGCGGCCGCCCCCGACACCGAGTTCCGGGTGCACTCCGCCGTACGTCCCTGGTCCGGCACCTTCAAAGACGTCGAACGGACCGCGCGCAGGCTCGCCGGCGGACTGCGCGAGCGAGGGGTGGTCCCCGGCGACACCGTCGCCTTCCAGCTGCCCAACTGGATGGAGGCCGCGGCCGTCTTCTGGGCGTCGGCGATCCTCGGGGCGGCCGTGGTGCCGATCGTCCACTTCATCGGCATGGTGAACGCGTTCCTGATCCCCGTCCTGGACGGCGCCCCGGTCCACCTCGTCGACGTGTGGGACCCGGGCCGGGCACTGGAGTTGATGGCCCGCCACGACGTCCACGTCGGCGGCGGGGCCCCGTACTACGTCACCAGCCTCCTCGACCACCCCGACTTCACCGCCGGACATCTGCGGCACATGCGATACGCGGGCCTGGGCGGCGCGTCCGTCCCGGCGGCCGTGACGACGCGGCTGGCGGGTCTCGGCATCCGGGTCTTCCGCGCGTACGGCAGCACCGAGCACCCCTCGATCACGTCGTCCCGGTACGACGCGCCCGAGCCCAAGCGGCTGTTCACGGACGGGCACGTCCTGCCAGGAGTGGAGATACGGCTGGCCGAGGACGGCGAGATCCTCAGCCGGGGCCCGGACCTCTGCCTCGGCTACACCGACCCGGCTCTGACGGCGAGCGCGTTCGACGACGACGGCTGGTACCGCACCGGCGACATCGGCACGCTCGACGAGGACGGCTACCTCACCATCACCGACCGCAAGTCCGACCTGATCATCCGGGGCGGCGAGAACATCAGCGCGGCGGAGGTCGAGGAGGTGCTGCTGACGGTGCCCGGGATCGCGGAGGCCGCGGTGGTGTCCGCCCCCGACGCACGGCTCGGCGAGCACGCGGCGGCCGTCGTCCGCATGCTGGCGGGACATCCCCTCCCCGCACTCGAAGAGTTGCGCGCCCACTTCGACCGGGCCGGGCTGGCCAGGCAGAAGTGGCCCGAGGAACTGCACCAGGTCGAGGACTTCCCGCGCACGCCGAGCGGCAAGGTCCAGAAGTTCCGACTACGCCGGGACATTGCCGTACGCAATTGAAGAGAATATGGTTCTCTCAAATCGCAAAGGAGGGTCTCATGCCGTCGCGCACGCTGCCGTTCCCGCTCTTCGATGCGGACAACCATCTGTACGAGACCGAGGAGGCGCTGACCAAGCACCTCCCGAAGGAGTACGCGGGCACGATCGAGTACGTGCAGGTCCGCGGTCGTACGAAGATCGCGATCCTGGGTCAGATCAGCGAGTACATCCCGAACCCCACCTTCGAGGTGGTCGCCCGCCCCGGCGCGATGGAGGAGTACTTCCGCGTGGGCAACCCCGACGGGAAGACCCGCCGGGAGATCTTCGGCGAGCCGATGCGCTCGATCCCGGCCTTCCGTGAGCCGGGACCGCGCGTGGAGCTGCTGGACGAGCTCGGGGTCCAGCGGACGCTGATGTTCCCGACGCTGGCCAGCCTCGTCGAGGAGCGGATGCGCCACCACCCCGAACTGATCCACGCGGTGATCCACTCGCTCAACGAGTGGCTGTACGAGACCTGGTCGTTCAACTACAAGGACCGCATCCTCACCACCCCGGTGATCACCCTGCCCATCGTCGAGAAGGCGATCGCCGAGCTCGACTGGGCCGTGGAGCGCGGCGCGAAGGCGGTGCTGATCCGGCCCGCGCCGGTGCCCGGGTACGGCGGCTCGCGCTCCTTCGCGCTGGAGGAGTTCGACCCGTTCTGGAAGCGCGTCGTGGAGAGCGGCGTGCTGGTCGCGATGCACTCCTCCGACAGCGGGTACGCCAAGTACACCAGCGACTGGGAGGGCAGCACCGTCGAGATGCTGCCGTTCAAGCCGAACGCGTTCCGCGCGGTGTCCGAGTGGCGGCCGATCCAGGACGCGGTGGCGGCCTGGGTGTGCCACGGCGCCCTGTTCCGCTTCCCCGAGCTGAAGATCGCCCTGATCGAGAACGGTTCCTCGTGGGTTGCGCCCCTGCTCGACCAACTCTCCGACGTCTACAAGAAGATGCCGCACGAGTTCCTCGGCGACCCGGTGGAAGCCATCAGGAACAGCATCCATGTCAGCCCGTTCTACGAGGAGGACCTGGGCGAACTGGTCGACCTCATCGGCGTCGACCGGGTGCTGTTCGGCTCGGACTACCCGCACCCGGAGGGTCTGGCCCAGCCGACGTCGTACATCGACGCCATCAAGGGACTGAGCGAGACCGACCAGGCCAAGATCATGGGCGGGAACCTGGCCAGGCTGATCCCGGCATGAAGTGGGAGTCCGTCCCGCAGATGGTGCTGAGCGCGGCCGACCGCTTCGGTGACGCCGAAGCGGTCGTCGACGGCCCGCTCCGCCTCACCTTCGCCGAACTCACCGACCGGGTGCGGAAGGCCGCCGGCGCGTTCGCCTCGCTGGGCGTGGAGAAGGGCGACCGGGTGGCGATCTGGGCGCCCAACTCGGCGGAGTGGATGGTCGCCGCCTTCGGCCTGCTGACCGCCGGCGGGGTGCTGGTCCCGGTCAACACCCGGTTCAAGGCGGACGAGGCGCACGACATCGTCACCCGCAGCGGCGCCAAGGCCCTCCTGGTCCAACAGGGCTTCCTGGGGCTGGAGTTCGCGGGCCCGCCGGGGGTGCCGGTGATCGACCTGAAGGGCGGCTTCCTCGGCAGCGGTCGGCCGCTCGAACGCGAGGTGAGCGGCCAGGACGTCTGCGACATCATCTTCACCTCGGGGACGACGGGCCGGCCCAAGGGCGTCCTGATGAGCCACGCCCAGAACCTGCGGCTGTTCGCCGAGTGGTGCGACCTGGCCGATCTGCGGGAGGGCGACCGCTATCTGGCCGTCAACCCGTTCTTCCACATGTTCGGCTGGAAGGCGGGCTGTATCGCCTCCCTGATCCGGGGCGCCACCGTCCTGCCCGTTCCGGTCCTTGACATGGACCACGTGCTCGACCTGGTGGAGCGCGAGCGGGTGACCATGCTGCCCGGCCCGCCCACGCTCTACCACGCCCTGCTGCAGACCCGGGCCCGCGGCGACCGGGACCTGTCCTCGCTGCGCGCCGCGGTGACCGGGTCCGCCGACATCCCGGTCGAACTCGTGCGCCGGATCAGCACCGAACTCCCCTTCCGGTCGATCATGACGGGGTACGGCCTGACCGAGGCGGGCACCGTCACAGCCTCGCGGGCCGGCGACTCCTTCGAGGACATCGCCCGGACCGTCGGCACCCCGTGCGAGGGCCTGGAGGTCCGCATCGCCGCCGACGGCGAGGTCCTGGTGCGCGGCTACAGCGTGATGCTCGGGTACCTCGACGACCCCGCCGCCACCGCCGAGGCGATCGACAAGGACGGCTGGCTCCACACCGGCGATCTCGGCACACTCGACGACCGGGGCCGGCTGAGGATCGTCGGCCGCAAGAAGGACATGTTCATCGTGGGCGGCTTCAACGCCTACCCGGCCGAGATCGAGGGCTTCCTGCTGGAGCACCCGGCGGTGGTACAGGTCGCGGTGGTCGGCGTCCCGGACGAGCGACTGGGCGAGGTGGGAAAGGCCTTCGTGGTGCCGCGCAGCCCCGTGTCGGAGGGCGAGCTCATCGCCTGGAGCCGGGAGCGGATGGCCGGATTCAAGGTGCCCCGGTCCGTTGAGTTCCGCGAGGAGTTGCCGCTGACCGCCACGGGCAAGGTGTTGAAGGACCAGCTATGAACGGAGATCCATCGTGCCGATGAAGCACGCCGCGGAGCTGACGGCGGAGATGTCCCTGAACCGGATAGCGCGTCTCGACGAGGAGATCATCGGGCTCCTGGCCCGCCGCCGGGCGATGGCGCAGGAACTCCCGCCGCCCGCCCGGGCCCGCGCCGTCGACCCCGACTTCGCGGAGACGGTACGGGAGATCACGACCCGCTACCGCCAGGAACTGGGCGGGGCCGGTGAACTCGTCGCCCGTGCCGTCATGGTGCTGTGCCATCCGGACCGGCAGTCCTGAACGGACTTCGGTGCGGCCGGCTGCCGCATCGGTGCGTACAAAGCGCCGGCTCGGCGCCGAGGGCCCTCCCCCGGACACCAGGACAGTGGCGAAGAGCACAGGTGACGGGCGGAGGGCCGCCGTTGACATGCTCTCGAATTTGGCCGTACAAATGGGCCCCATGAGCGTCCCGCAGCGTCCCCTGTCCGGGATCACCGTGGTCAGCCTGGAACAGGCCGTGGCCGCTCCTTTCGCCACCCGGCAGCTCGCCGACCTCGGCGCCCGTGTGATCAAGGTGGAGCGACCGGGCGACGGCGACTTCGCCCGCCGGTACGACACGACCGTCCACGGCCATTCCAGCTACTTCGTCTGGCTCAACCGCTCCAAGGAGTCCCTCACTCTGGACCTGAAGGACCCGCGGGGCCTGGAGATCCTGCACCAACTGCTCTGCG
The DNA here is from genome assembly GCF_001279775.1 of Streptomyces sp. MMG1533. Classification (GTDB taxonomy): domain Bacteria; phylum Actinomycetota; class Actinomycetes; order Streptomycetales; family Streptomycetaceae; genus Streptomyces. Next base: position 45,400 of record NZ_LGDG01000265.1, read on the forward strand.
GCGCCGACGTGTTCGTCCAGAACCTCGCACCGGGCGCCACCGACCGCCTCGGCCTCGGCGCGGCCGCCCTCGCCGAGCGACACCCCCGGCTGATCCCGTGCACGATCTCCGGCTACGGCACCTGGGGCCCATGGGCCGACCGCAAGTCGTACGACCTGCTGGTGCAGTGCCAGACCGGTCTGGTCTCCCTGACCGGAACCGCCGACGAGACCGCTCGCGTCGGGATCTCCGTCGCCGACATCGCCGCCGGGATGTACGCCTACAGCGGCATCCTCACCGCCCTGTACACGCGCGCCACCACCGGTACGGCACACCCGGTGGAGGTCTCCCTGTTCGAGGCGCTGGCGGAGTGGATGGGCCAGCCCGCCTACTACACCCGGTACGGCGGCACACAGCCCGCGCGCCTGGGCACCCAGCACGCCACCATCGCGCCGTACGGCGCCTTCACGGCCGCCGACGGCAAGGACGTGCTGTTCTCCATCCAGAACGAACGCGAGTGGATCGCCCTGTGCGCCGGCTTCCTCGGCCGCCCCGAACTCGCCGACGACCCGCGCTTCGCCACCGGCTCCGACCGGGTCGCGCACCGCGAGGAGCTCAACGCCGTGGTGGCCGAACGCTGTGCCCGGTCCGACCTCGCGGAGATCCTCCAGGACCTGGAGGGCATCGGGGTCGCCTGCGCCGGGGTCAACGACGTCGCCGCGTTCCTCGACCACCCGGTCCTGGCAGCCCGCGACCGCTGGCGCGAGGTGGGCGTGCCGGGCGGCGCCACGGTGCGGGCGCTGCTCCCTCCCGCAGACCTCGCGGGCCTGCCCGCGCGAATGGACCCCGTCCCGGCGGTGGGCGAACACACCGGGGCGATCCTCGCCGAACTCGGCCGCAGCCGCGACGACATCGAGGCGCTGCGCGCCGACGCGGTGGTGTGAGACCTGCCGTGGAGGAGACACGAGTGGCTGCCGTGGAGGAGACACCAGCGATGAGCGTGGCGGTCGCGGCGCGGTCGGTGGCGCGGGGTGGGCCGCATGGTTGAGCCGGCACAGCGCGAAAGCACGTATCTGCGGCTCGCCCGTGAGCTGCGGACGGCGATCCTGCGGCACGACTATCCCGAGGGCGTACGGCTGCCCACGGAGGCCGAGCTGGCGGAGCGGCACCGCGTCAGCAGGCAGACCGTGCGGCGGGCGTTCCAGGATCTGGTCGCCGAGGGGCTGGTCCACCGGGTGCCGGGCCGCGGCACCTTCGCCGCGCCCCGCGAGGAGCAGTACCTGCGCCAGTTCGGCTCGGTGGACGACCTGATGGGGCTGTCCATCGACACCCGCATGGACGTCGTCACACCCCTGCACCGCCGCGTCGACGTCGACGCGGCGGGCCGCCTCGGCCTGCACACCGACCGGGTGTACAAGCTCGCCTTCCTCCGGCTGCACGAGGACACCGCGTTCTGTCACACCTCCGTCTTCCTGCCGCCCGGCGTCGGACGGCTGCTGGAGCCGGTTCCGGAGCTGGCGGAGCCCGGCACCCCCAGCGCCTTCACCGTCATCGGCCTGCTCGACGGACGGCTGCCCGAGCCGATCGCCGAGGCCGAGCAGAGCATCACCGTCGCGGAGGCCACGCCCGAACTCGCGGGGCATCTGGGCTGCGAACCGGGCCGGGCGCTGCTGCGCATCGACCGCGTCTACCAGTCGGTCGCCGGACAGCTCGTGGAGCTGGCGATCAGTCACTTTCTGCCCGAGCACTACTCGTACCGTGTGCGGCTTCGCCGCAGCGGTCGCTGACACGGAAACAGGAGAGGGTTGTGAGCTTGAGGATCGTTGTCACTGTGAAGTACGTGCCCGACGCCACTGGCGACCGGCACTTCGCCGATGACCTGACCGTCGACCGGGACGACGTCGAC
>NZ_LGDG01000266.1 GCF_001279775.1 Streptomyces sp. MMG1533
GAGTTCTCCGGGCAGGCGGTCGGCGATGAAGCAGAAAACCCCACGGCGCGAGCCGTAGGAATCCCCCTCGTTAACGAGGGGGAGGAGGTCAAGAACGGCCCTCCTACAGGCCGAACAAACGACCCAAGGCGGCGATCACCAAAGCGTGAGTCGGGCCCTGGGCTGCTGTCGAGGCCTTCGGCTCACTGATCCGTGTTGCTCAGCCGACCGGTCCCGTCATCGCGTGCGGCCGTACCGCCGGTTCGAGCAGCGACAATGTCCGCTGCTGCGCGTCGAGGGCGACGCGGATGCCGACCGGCATCGGCAGATTCGGGCCGGCGTGTCCGAACTCGACGTTGCCCAGGACGGGGATGTCGCGGTCGCCGAGGACGTCGAGGACCAGCTCGGGGAGGGTCGGGGACGCGTCGGGCGAGTCGAGTCCGTCGATCGCGTGCGGGACGCCCACGACCATGCCGGCGATTCGATCGAGGATGCCGCTGTGGCGCAGTACCTGCAGATAGCTCCACACATACGCTGCTTGGCCGCCCATCTCCTCCCAGAACAGCACCGCGCCGTCGAACCATTCGAGCGGCAGCGCGTAACGTGTCGCCTGCGTCAGCACGATGCGATTGATCACCCCGCCGATCAGCCGGCCTTCGGTGCGACCGGCACGCCAGCACTCCCACGACGGGGTGGCCGGCAGCGCACCGATCGGCTCCGTACCGGTCAGCAGCGTCGAGTAGAGCTTTTCAAGTTCCGCTCTGCGGGCTGCGGGCGCGGCCTGCCAGTGCCCGCCGAGTCCAGGGGTGGCCACGTCGGCATGGAACCCGACCAGACCCGTGCGCGCGTAGAGCACCAGATGCAGCAGCGAGATGTCGCTGTAGCCGAGGATCGGCTTGGGGTCGGCAGTGATCGCCTCGACGTCGATCAGGTCGAGGTAGCCGAGCGCCGTCTGGCCGCCGTCGTGCGCGATGATCGCGCGCACCTCGGGATCACGCAGTAGTCCATTGAATTCCTCGGCGATCTCCGCCGGCGTAGCCGCGCTCCACCAATGGTGCCGCCCTGCTTCGAGGAGCGGTGCCCGACGTACACGGAATCCCATCCGCTCGAGCACGACCACAGCCTGCGCGAGGTCGGGCTCGTAAACGGCATGGAGCGGCCCGGACAGCGATGCGACAACGACGAGATCTCCGGGCCGCAGGGCACGAGGTCGAAGCAGCTGAGGCAGTGCAGAACCGGTCACCGACGCAGTATCCCGACACGCACAACAACACGCTACGCATATATCGATCGACCGCCCAGCAGGGTGCGTTCCAGAGCGGAGCCAACGGGGAGTGCGCAGCCGTGTCGCTGCGCGGCTGGTGCACGGGCGCTCAAGTCTGTCCCTCGGGAGACATCTCGCTCGACAGTCCGAGGGCCTCGTCTGTTACACCTCGCCGTCCGTCATCCGGTCAGCGGCCACTCTGAAGAAGCTCATTGAGTGGGCAGCCGCACACCTGGCCCGGTGCCAGTACCAAAACCCTTTGACGGGCGCGCCGCCCAGCCCCGACGATCAGGCGCGTGTCTGCCGCCCTGGCGCCTCTGCGCCACCGCCCGTTCCGTCACCTCTTCATCGGTACGACGGCCAACCTGCTCGGCAACGGGGTGGCCCCGATCGCCCTGGCCTTCGCCGTGCTCGATGCCACTGGCTCGGTCGGCTCGCTCGGGTTGGTGGTCGGCGCCCACTCCCTCACCAGCATCCTTTTCCTGCTGTACGGCGGGGTGTTGGCGGACCGGCTGCCGCGCGGCCCGCTGCTGGTCGGCAGCAGTGTGGTCAGCGCCGTGATCCAGGCGGTGATCGCCGCTCTGGTCCTCACCCACAGCGCCGCCATCCCCCTGCTCATGGTGCTCGCCGCGGTCAACGGGGCGTCAAGTTCCTGCTACCAGCCCGCCGCCCAGGCCCTGCTGCCCCAGACGGTGCCGGCCGAGTCCCGCCGCGCCGCCCTCGCGCTCTCCCGGATCGCGGGCAGCAGCGCGATGATCGTGGGCGCCTCGCTGGGCGGCGTACTGGTCGCCGCGGTCGGCCCCGGCTGGGGCCTGGCCGTCGACGCGCTCACCTTCGCGCTCGCCGCCGCGTCCTTCGCGCTGGTCCGCGTCCAGGTCGCGCCGCCCGAGCCCAGCCCCGGCCTGGTGCATGAACTGCGCATCGGCTGGCAGGAGTTCACCTCCCGCAGCTGGGTGTGGGTGATCGTGGTGGCCTTCTGCTTCCTCAACGCCGGCATCACCGCCTCGTTCACCGTCCTCGGCCCGGCCGTCGCCGACACCACCGGGATCGGCCGCACCGGCTGGGGCCTGGCCGTCGCCGCGGGCTCGCTCGGCGCGGTCGCCGGCGGCGTACTGTCGCTGAGATGGCGGCCCCGGCGCGCGATCCTGGTCGGCTGCGCGCTCATGGGCCTGACGGGGATGATGCCGCTGCTGCTCGCGCTCGCCCCGTACACCTGGGTGCTGGTCGTGGCCAACTTCGTGGCGGGCGTGGGTATCGAGCAGGCCGGCGTCGCCTGGTACTCGACCCTCAACGAGCAGATCCCCGAGGACCGCCTTGCCCGCGTCTACGCCTACGACGACCTCGGCTCCTACCTCGCGCTCCCGCTCGCCCAGTTCGCCGCCGGACCTGCCGTACTCCTCCTCGGCCTCCATGCCACCCTCTACGCGGCCGCCGCGCTCATCCTCCTCGCCACCCTCGCCATGGTCGCCACCCCCTCCATCCGCGCGCTGGGCCCGAAGATCGCAGAACCGCTGCCCGCCTCCGAAGATCCGGTGCCTCGCTGAGTTCGACTCTGACGCGTGAACAACCACGGGTGGGTGGTATTTCGGGGAACGACGGCGCGCCCAGCGGGTCCGTGCCCGCTGGGTTTCGTTCCGGAGGGTTCATCCGGTGCTCTCCATGGGGTCGAGGGTGTCAATCCCCCGAAAACGACCCGGCCTCCCCGGACCGCCAGGGCGCGACAGATTCGCACACGGGAACAGCGGTTTCGTTGCCGCTCGTTGCCAGGTGGGCTTCCGCGCGTCGATAGGCTGGCCCTCGAAGGGGCATTGTCTGTCTCACCGCGTACACCTGTTTCGCGGTACTCTGCCCGAACGCCCGGCACACGTGTAGCACCATGCCTGGTGGAGGCGACCAGAAACCTCGTCCTCCGTCGGTAGCCGCCGACGGTGTGCCAGGACGAGGCTCTGGCCCCGGTGACGTGAGCCCTGGCTGTGTGATCAGCTGGGGCTTACGTGTGTCAGGTCCACGGACGCTGCTCGACGAGCCACGCGATCCAGCGAAGGGTTTCGCCGGCCATGTGCACACGCTCACGGGTGAGATGCGGCCGTCCGTGGTGCCTGTACCGGTCCTTGAGTGACTGGATGAACGTCTTCAAGGACCTCTCCCTCCTGGCCTGTGGGCCAGGCGAGGCGGGGGTGCGCCCCGCTCCGCTGGGGACGATCGTCCACGCCCCCAGCTGGAAGGTGCAGCACGATGCCCCGAAGGATTGGACGTGACTCTACAGCGCCCGGGACCTGCAGTGATGCCAAAATCCCGAAGAAAGCTGCATATATGCAGGTCAATCGCTAGTTCTGTGTGCCGCCCGAGGGGGTGGCGAACCGAGCGAGGAGAGACGACCGGCGGCCGTGGGAATCTCCACGGGCTGAACCCTGCACAGACGAGCCGAACTGATGGGCACTCATGTTGCGGCAAAAGTCCGGCAATTGACTGCGCACAGTGGCATCCACGACCTGCAGGCCGCCCTCGCTCGCAGCGGCGGGCGCCGGGTGTCGGCGGCGGGGCGGTCCGCAACAGCAGCACCTCTGAGGAAGCAGCTCAGCCCTTGACGGCGGAGCTGGCGACGCCTTGGACGAACCAGCGCTGGAAGAAGGCGAAGACGATCAGGACGGGCAGGACGAGCAGGACGCCGAACGCGAGGATCTGGCCCCAGTCCGGGGGCAGTTGGGCCTGGAAGACGCTCATCTCCAGGGGGAGCGGGCGTACCGAGGGGTCGGAGACCATCAGAACCGGCCAGAGGAAGGAGCCCCACTGGGTGAGGAAGGTCAGGATCGCCACGGAGGCGAAGGCCGGCTTCGACATCGGGACGATGATGGCGAAGAAGGTACGCCAGGGGCCCGCGCCGTCGAGGCGGGCGGCTTCCTCGATGCTCGGCGGGATCGAGCGGAAGAAGGTGTGGAACTGGTAGATGGAGAAGGCGTTGGCGATGAACGGGATCGCCTGGATGAAGAGGGTGTTGCGCTGGTCGTTGAACATGTAGAAGAGCGGGACGGCGACCGACTCGAACGGAACCAGCATCAGCAGCAGGACGAGGGTGAAGACGGCGTTGCGGCCGCGCCACTTCAGCCGTGACAGCCCGTACGCAGCCATGGAGTTGACGAACAGGCCGCCTGTCACGACGACGAACGCCAGCAGCAGTGAGATGCCCATGAAGCGCCAGAAGTAGCCGGAGCTGTCGGAGTTGAGGCTGTCGAGGACGGCCGTGTAGTTGTCGAAGGACAGGTGAGTGGGGAGGAAGCCGGTCAGGCCGTTCAGGACTTCGTCGGACGGCTTGAGGCTGCCCATGAACAGGTAGATCACCGGCAGCACGAAGATGAACGCCAGCACGCTGAGTACGGCGTAGTCGAGGAAGCGGCGCAGGGGTGTGCGGGAGAGGCCCGTGTTGGTGCTCATGGTCAGTCCTCAGTCCTCGTTGTCGGGCCGGACGACGCGGCGCTGGATGAGGGTCAGGGCAACGACGATCAGGAAGAAGACGACGGTGATCGCGGACGCCTGGCCGACGTTGTTCTGGTCGAAGGCGGTGGTGACGGCCTGGTACATCACGGTGCGGGCGGCGTCCTCGTTGAGGCCGCCACCCTTGACGAGGACGTAGACCTGGTCGAAGACCCGGAAGGAGAGCACCGAGGTGAGCAGGGCGACGAAGACGAGGGTGCCGCGGATGCCGGGCAGGGTGACGTGGCGGAACTGCTGCCAGCGGCTCGCGCGGTCGAGTTCGGCGGCTTCGTAGAGCTCGCCCGGGATCTGCTGGAGGCCGGCGAGCAGGATGACCATCTGGAAGCCGACGCCTTGCCAGATGGACAGCACGATGATCGAGACCATCGCGGTGGCGGAGTCGCCGAGCCAGTCGAAGGCGCCCCAGTTGCCGAAACTCACCGCGTGCAGCGCGGAGTTGAGCATGCCCTGGTCGCTGCGGGCGAGGATGAGCCGCCAGATCACGGCGACCAGCGCCATCGGGAAGACGACCGGCATGAAGAAGAAGGACCGGAACAGGCCGATCGCCTTCAGCTTGCGGTTGAGCAGGATCGCCAGCCCGAGCGCCAGCCCCGTCTGGACCGGTACGACGACCACGGCGAAGGTCAGGTTGTTCAGCAGGGCCCGCAGGAAGGGGCCGGACAGGTCGGGGTCGGTGAACAGCCGCCGGTACTGCTCCAGGCCGAAGAAGGTGGGCGCGAGCGGGGAGCCGAGGCGGACGTTGTAGAAGGAGAGGACGACGGCGTAGCCGAACGGGATGCCGACGAAGGCGATGAGTCCGGCGACGGCGGGCGTGGACATGAGCAGCCCGTGCAACCAGTCGCGGTTCTTGCGCACGGAGCGCGCGGGACGCGCGGACTTGGCGGCGGTCACGGGTGGGGCCTTCTCCCGGGCGGGGGGCGCGGCGTGCGCCGGTTCGACGGATGTCACGGATGGGTCCTGTTCCCGGCGGGGGCAGGCGCGGCGCAAGCGGGCCCGCCCCCGGCCGATGGTCCTACGGGATCTTGTAACCGGCGTTGTCGGAGTAGTCCTGGTCGATGGCGCGGGCGGCCTTCTCCAGGGCGCTCTTGGGGTCGGCACCGCCGTAGATCGAGTTCAGGGCCTCACCGAACTTCGCGGTGATGGTCGGGTATCCGGCGGTCACCGGGCGGGTGACGGCGACGCACGTCTTGGTGATGTCGCTGTCGCCGCAGGGCTTGGCGAGCTGGTCGGCGAAGAGCTGGAGCGGTCCGCCCTGCTTGTACAGGGGGCTCGCGGCGAGTGCGGTCCTGGTGGCGGGCGGGGCGCCGTTGGCCGTCGTCATGGCGGTGACGTTGGTGTCGTTGAGGAGGTAGTCCATGAACGCGCCGGCGGCCTTGGCGTTCTTGCTGTCGGAGCCGATGCCCCAGGCCCAGGAGCCCTGGCCGGTCTTGGGGCCGTTGCCGAAGTCGGGTAGCGGCAGCACGACGAGGTCATCGCCGAGGGCCTTGCTGTAGGTGGGGTACATCCAGTGGCCGACCCAGCTCAGGGCGACGCGGCCCTTGGCGAAGGCGTTGCCATCGGTGTTGGGGTCGACGTACGTCTTCCAGGACTGGAAGGTCTTCAGGGCCGAGACCACGGCCGGGGTGTCGAGGGCGCCCTCCGCCTTGTCGCCCTTGATCAGCGTGCCGCCTGCCGACCAGACGATCGGGGCGAAGCCGTAGGTGCCCCACTCGGTGGCGAATCCGTTGCCCTCCTGAACGTCGAGGGTCTTGCCGTCGGAGTCCTTGGCCTTGAGTGCCTTGAGCGCGGCGGTGAACTGCGCGGCCGTCCAGTCGTCGGAGAGGCTGGTCGGGTACTTCACGCCGGCCGCGTCCAGCAGCTTCTTGTTGCCGTAGATCCCCAGGCCGGAGTCGTACATGCCCAGGCCGTAGTGCTTGCCGCCGATCTCGCCCTGGGACTTGCTCGCGTCGGTGGCGTTGGCCATCGTCTTGGAGGAGACGTAGTCGTCGATGGGGGCGAGCTTCTTGTTGTAGACGAAGTTCGCCATCGTGGGGCCGTCGAACTCCATCACGTCCGGCAGTTCGGAGGCGCTGGTGGCGGTGATGGTCTTGGTGTAGTCGTTGCCGGGTATCAGCTTCAGCTCGACCTTGATGTCGCTCTGCGAGGAGTTGAAGGACTTCACCGCGGCCTGCACGGCGGCGTCCTCGCTCTTCTGGCCCTGGTGGGCCCAGACGCTGATGGTGCCCTTGCCGCTGCCGCCCTCGGCGGAGGCGTCGGTGCCGCTGCTTCCGCCGCAGGCGGCCAGTGCCGCCAGGGGCAGGGCGAGAGCCAGGCCCGTACAGGCTGTGCGGCGGTACCTTCTGCTGGTCGAGCTCATGATCAGTGCCTCCGTGCTGTGGCGAGGGTTCGTGGTGCGGGAGTGTGTTTCGAGGCGTGGGGGTGTGGGGCTCAAAGGGGGTCCGGTGTTACTGCGGTCCGCGCGGGCGGGGCGGTGCGGTGGTCTCGCGCAGGACGAGGCGGATGGGCATCTGGACTTGCCCCGGGGATTCGGCGTCGGGTTCGTCGAGCTGGCGCAGCAGCAGCCGGGCCGCCTCGGCGCCCTGCTCGGCAACCGGCTGGGCGACGGTGGTCAGTCCGACCACATCGGCGAGTTCGTGGTCGTCGAAGCCGACGACGGACACGTCCTCCGGCGCCTTGAGCCGGTGGCGGCGCAGGGCGCGCAGCGCGCCCATCGCCATCTCGTCGGACTGCGCGAACACGGCGGTCGGCGGGCGCGAGGCGGCCAGCAGTTCGGTCATGGCCCGCTCGCCTCCCTCGACGGTGTAGTCGCCGTCCGCCTCCAGCGCCGGGTCGTGCTCGATCCCGGCGTCGGCCAGGACGTCCAGATAGGCGTTGCGGCGCTCGATGGGGGTGGTCCAGTGCAGCGGCCCGCTGGCCCCCGAGATCATGCCGATGCGGCGGTGGCCGAGGTTGACCAGATGCCGTACGGCGCTTTCGGTGCCGGCCCGGTCGTCGATGCCGACGACGGTGAAGCCGGGCCGGGTGCCGCCGACCGTGGTGGCGAGCGGCACCCCCAGTGAGCGCAGTGCGGCCGACTCCTCCTCGTCAGGGATGAGTAGCGACAGCACCGCGTCCACTCGCTTGCGGACCGGCAGCTTGGTGAAGAAGCGCTTGCGTGTCTCCGGCGAGCCCAGGTTGTACAACAGGACGTCGTACCCGGCGGTGCTGAACACCTTCTCGGCCGCGTCGAGCACGGTGCCGAAGAACCAGCGGCCCACGTAGGGAACCAGGACGCCGATGGTGTAAGTGCGGCCGCTGGCCAGGCTGGAGGCGGAGCGGGAGGCGGTGTAGCCGAGCTGGGCGGCGACGGCCGCGATCCGGTCCCGCACCTCGTCGGACACGCCCGGACGACCGCGCAGTGCGCGGGACACGGTGGACGCGGAGACGCCGACCGCCTGGGCGACGTCGTTGATGCTGGCCGTCACGGCTCAGTCCCTCCCGTTGGTTTCACGTCGATGTGATCTGTGGGTGACGTGACCGTAAACCCGGCCATCTTGTTGCGCAAGCGTTTGCGTTCATATTTACTTGGGCCGATTCCGAAGAGAGTCCGTTTTGATCAATGGTCAGCGCACGCGTTTGGGCGCTGTGAGCCGACAGGAACTGCGCATGCGATACGCCCCGCCCGGCCTGTGCGTGAACGACTTCGCCCTCCTGCGGGACGAGGACGGCACGTACGCGGTGCTGCACCTGCAGGGGCCCTGGACCGCCGAGTTCGACCACCTGCGGATGGAGACCTCCTACGGCCGGGCCACCTCCACCGACCTGGTCGACTGGCAGCCGCAGGGCACCGCCTTCGGGGTCGGCCTGCCCGGCCGCTTCGACCAGCAGGCCGTGTGGACCATGCACCCCATCCGGCACGGTCACGGAATGGCGATGTTCTACACGGGCGTGAGCGGACTGACGGCAGGCGGCTGGCCGTTGCAGTCGGTCGGGCTGGCGTACTCCGACCGCACCGACGGCACCGGCTGGCGCCGCCACGGCACCGGGCCGGTCGTCGAGGCCGACCCGCGCTGGTATCGCACCGGGGAACAGATGGCCTGGCGCGACCCGTTCGTCGTACGCGACGACGAGTCGGACGGCTGGGCGATGGTGGTCTGCGCCAGCGACGCCTCCCTCCCGGTCGAGGCCGGCGGCTGCGTCGCGCTGGCCACTTCCGGCGATTTGGAGCACTGGACGGTCCATCCGCCGCTCATCTCACCCGGCGACGTCGACGAGTTGGAGTGCCCGGTCCTGGAACGCATCGACGACGGAACCTGGCTGCTGCTCGGCTCCATCGGCGCCACCCGGGGCTTCGAGTCGTGGACCGCCCCGAGCCTGCGGGGCCCCTGGACCCGGCGCGGCCCCCTCGGCCCGACCGGTTCCTACGCCCCCCGCGTCACCGCCGCGCCCGACGGCTCCCGCGTCGTCCTGCACACCACCCCCCGTCAGGTCGGCCTCACCGACACCGGTGACCGCTGCCGCGGCATGCTCGCCCAGCCGAAGCTCCTGGTCACACCTGCGGACGGAGCACCGCGCCTGGAGTGGTGGCCCGGCCTGAACCCGTGGCTCGGCGAGGAAACCGACCAGCCCGCCCTGCACGCGGTCGGCGACCTCGACGTAACCTGCCCCGTCGAGATCACCCTGCGCACTCATACCGACGAAGGAGAACAGCCCGCTCTTGCCGTCGGCTGCGACGGCAAGAACCTGTGGGTCACCGGCCCGGACGGCACCCGCCTCGGCGAGGCGGTGCTGACCGAGCCCGCCACGACCCTGCGCATCCTCACCATCGGCGAGTACGTCGAGGTCTACGCCGACGGCGTCTTCGCCCTGACGACCCTGTGCTACTCCGGCCGTCCCGCCAGGTGGACGGCCGTCGCCGAAGGCCACGAACGTAATGTCCCTGTCCGCCCGATCCGGCTGCCCGACCCGCATCGCGACGATGCCTCCGCCGTCTGGTCCGACCCCTCTTCGCGCTGACCCGAGCTCCCCTCCGGCAAGGCCCACTCATGAACGTCACCGCCGACGGTCTCCGCCTCCCCGACGGCTTCCTGGGGGGCCTCCGCCGCCGCCCACCAGATCGAGGACAACAACGTCAACAGCGACCGGTGGCAGATGGAACACGGTGGCGGCGCCATCGCCGAAGCCCGCCTCGACGCCGCGGACAGCCACCACCGCTGACGCGAGGGCATGGACCTGCTCGCCGAACTCGGCTTCACCGACTACCGCTTCAGCCTCGAATGGGCCCGCATCGAACCCGCTCCCGGCCACTTCTCCAAGGCCGAGATCGCCCACTACCGGCGCATGGTCGAAGGCGCCACCGAACGGGCCTGCGCCCCATGGTCACGCGACCACTTCACCGTGCCGCGCTGGTTCGCCGAGCGCGACGACTGGATCGGCGTCCAGTCCTACGCCCGCACCAGGATCGCCACCGACGGCCCCATCCCCGCCCGCGACGACAGCAGTCGTACGGCTTCGGGAGGCGGCCCGCCGCTGCCGACGTCGATGTTCACGAGAACGGGAGGCATCCCGTCCCTGGCGGGCGTGGCTGTAGGGCCCGGCCCCTTTGGTGAGGGTGGGGCCCGGGCCGGTGGCTTGATCGGTCTGCGAGTCTTGATCGCTGCCGAGCCTGCTGATTGGGTGGCCGGCATGACTGAGCTCGGACCCGTCGCCTGGCCCCCTGCACCGATCAGGACCGAGAGGCTCGTGCTCCGTGAGCCCGAGGCCCGGGACCGTGCGGCGTTCATCGAACTGCTCGCCTCGCCAAAGGTGCACACCTACCTCGGCGGCTCCCGGCCGCGTGAAGAGCTTGAGCGCGAGATGCCCGAGGTGCCCGAGCGGTGGCCGGGGAGTTTCGTCGTTGATCTCGACGGGGAGATGATCGGCCAGATCCTGCTCAGGAGAGCACCGGAGCACAGTCGCCCGGCTGCCGCGGGGAAGGTCGATCTCGGCTACATGTTCCTGCCGCGGGCGTGGGGATTCGGGTACGCCGCCGAGGCGTGCGCGGCGGTACTCGACTGGTCCGACGGCGTCCTTCCCGGCGAGCCGGTGGTGCTCCACACCCAGGCTGCCAACGTCGGCTCGATGCGCCTTGCGGCGAAGCTGGGGTTCGCCGAGGTAGAGCGGTTCCAGGCCTGGGACGCCGAGCAGTGGCTCGGCCTGCGATCCCCGGTCACGCCCTCCGATTGAGCTCGTGCTCGACAGCGCGGATCCTCAACTCGACAGCACTACTGGGACGGAGCCCAGCGCTGTTGAGACTCGTGAACATCTCACCAGGCGTCCGACCTCCTGTCGCGAACCCTTATTTGCTTTCGCATTGAGCCACCGAGCACTAGTGTCCGGGTACAGCGAGTGGACCCACGAGGAGTTGCAGACATGGTCGGTCGCCCGAGCGCGCGTTGACGTTGTAGGCCGATCGGCCTGTCATCGCGTGCTGCCCTTGAGGTTGCGGCACAGCGAGCCTTCTCCTGCCTGAACCGTCGGCGCACCTGTCGTGTGCCCGGTAGCGGGCCTCGTTGTCGGCAACCCGAGAGGTCCCTGTGCCGTCCGCTTCCTCCGCTGTATCCGATTCCGGGCGACCCGTTCCGTCAAGCCTGTGGCGGGACAGCGACTTCCGCAGACTCTGGGTGGGGCAGACCGTCTCCCAACTCGGGGAACACACAGGGCTGGTTGTTCTTCCGCTCTTCGCCGTCCTGACGCTCAATGCCAGTGCCACCCAGTTGGGCGTCCTGCGCGCCGTGGGCCAGGCGCCGATCCTGTTGCTCTCACTCTTCGTCGGCGCATGGGTGGACAGGTGGCGCACTCGCACGGTGATGGTGCTGACTGACGTCGGCCGGACCCTGGCACTGGGCGCCGCCGCCGTGGCCGGCCTCTTCGGCGGGCTCGGCCTGCCCGCGCTCTTCGTGATCGCCTTCGCCGTCGGGGCCCTTTCCGTGTTCTTCGACGTGGCATACCAGGCGTCTCTCGTACGGCTGGTGAAACGCGATCAGCTGGTGCGGGGCAACAGCGCGCTCGAGGGCAGCCGGTCCGCGGCGCAGATCGGCGGTCCCGCCCTCGGTGGTGCGTTGGTGTCCCTGCTGTCGGCGCCGATCGCTGCCGCCTCCAGTGCGCTGTTCTTCGCGCTGTCGTTCCTGTCGATCCGACGAATCCGTCGAGTCGAATCGACCGCGGAGCGCCTGGAACGTCCCGCTTGGGTCTGGCGGCGGATCCACGAGGGACTCCGATTTGTCGTCAGCGATCCCTCGCTGCGGACCGTGTGCCTGGCCTCGGCCGCCTTCCAATTCTCCTTCGCGGCCGTGATGACCGTCTATCTGCTCTTCCTGCCGCGGGAACTGCACCTGTCCGGCACCGCCGTCGGGCTGGCACTCGCAGCGGCAGGGCCGGGCGCGCTCCTGGGCTCCATGCTGGCCGCCCGCCTGCCGAACCGGTTCGGGTACGGCCCGGTACTCCTGGCCGCGGCGGCGCTCGGCGACGGCGTGTTCTTGTGTGTACCCGCGCTGCACAGCTCCTCCGCGGTGACCGTTCCCGCGCTCATTGCGGCCAACTTCGTGTTCGGGGCCGGCGGCCAGTTGGTGAATGTGGCGGTCATGGCCGTCCGACAGACGGTCACTCCAGACGGAATGCAAGGCCGCGCGGCCGCGACGATCACGTTTGTCGGCATGGGGCTGTCCCCACTCGGCTCCCTGCTCGGCGGATTCCTCGCTGCGGAGTGGGGGTTGCGCACCAGTCTCTTGGCGACGGCCGCAGGCATGATGCTGTCCCCGGTGGTGATGGCCTTGTCCCCGCTCGCACGCCTTGGACGGACGCTACCGGCCGCGCCGCCGACGCCGTACGCGCGCAAGGGGCCTCGACCCTGAGGAACTGCGGCGACCAACCACCTCGGCCACTTCGCCCTGACCACCGGCCTGCACGACGCACTGGCCGCCGACGGCAAGGCACGCATAGTGGGTGTCAGCTCCAGCGGACATCTGATCTCCCCGGTCGTCTTCGAACGACATCAACGTCAACTACCGCCCCTGAGACCCGCTGGTTGCCTACGGGCAGTCCAAGACCGCCACCGTGCTCTTCGCCGTCGAGGCCGGCCGCCGCTGGGCGCCGACGGGATCACCGCCAACGCCCTCATGCCCGGCCCCATCGCCACCAACGTCCAGCGCCCCACGGGGGCCTCAAGACCCCGCCCGAGCGCGTAGGTCCGCAGTGCGCCCTGACCGAAACCGGCCGCCTCCGCCCGGCTCTGTTCGTGGTATGGGACGGCTGGCCGGCACGACGGGCAGCCGAAGGCATTCAGGTCTCGCTCACTACGGCCAAACGATGGGCGGACCGCTACCGCGAGCACGGCGAGGTCGGAATGCGGCAGGACCAATCGAAACGGGCAACCCGCCCACAACGCCCTGTCTGGCTGGTACCCAGTCCGGTGCCGTGCCGTGCCGTGCCGTGCCGTGCCGTGCCGTGTCGTGCCGGGCGCCGCGGCGTGCGATCGCGGGCACGATGCTGCGATCGCGGACTTGGTCGCTCTGGATGTCATGGTCGTAGCCGCGGTCGGCGAAGGGTGAGCCCGGCTTGCGGCGGGGACGGCCGACCCGGCCTCGGACCGGCGGGATCGCGTCGAACAGGGGGGAGTAGCTGGGTGATTTCGTTAAGGTTGCCGCCGGTGCGCAGGATCGCCAGCGGGGTGCCCTGCCCGTGAGGAGGTCTCCGGCACCAGCCTCAAGCTCAAAGTGCCTACGGGGAGTTCGACCAGCCTGACATCTCGGACGCGGACAAGATCATGTACGGCAGGCTGGAGATCCCGAGCGGCCTCACCCTGATGGGCGCCGACACTCCACCCGGCATGGGGCACACGCCGGGCAGCACCTTCTCGGTGCGCCTCAGCGGCGGCGACGACACCGAACCGTGCGGTGGACCGGCAAGTGCCCGCCCTTCTCCCGTACTTGGGGAACGACCGTCAACAGGCCTGACATCGATGGATGTTACGTGTGATTGCTGTTGCTATCTCGTTAACTGGAACCCTTGACGCTGAACGCGCTTACGCAGTTGGCTTTCACCACCTGGTCGCCAGGCTGCTCTCTAGCCCCGGAAGGCACCTGCAGTGAACGCTTCACCCGTCATCCGCTCCGCCGCGCGTCGTTTTCCCCTTGTCGTGGCCGTTTCCACATCGACCCTGTTGCTCGCCGCGTGCGGCGCCATCGAGGGCATCGCCGGGAGCAGCAGCTCCGTGAGCCCGACGAAGGGAGACGACATCACGGTGGGTCTTCTCCTGCCCGACAAGGACACGAGACGCTTCGAGAAGTTCGACTACCCCCTCATCAAGGAACGGGTTGCCTCCCTCACCAAGAAGAAGGGCACGGTCCGCTACGCCAACGCCGGAGCGAGCGCGGCCAAGCAGAGCCGACAGTTCAAGGAGATGATCGACGCCAAGGTGGACGTGATCCTGGTGGACGCAGTCGACGCCAAGGCCATCTCGTCCGACGTCCAGAAGGCCAAGGACGCGGGCATCCCGGTCATCGCCTACGACCGGCTCGCGCAGGGGCCGATCGACGCCTACGTCTCGCACGACAACGAGCTCGTCGGCCAGGTGCAGGGCCGCGCCATCGTCGGTGCACTCGGCGACAAGGCCAAGACCAGCAAGATCGTCATGATGAACGGCTCGCTCGCCGACCCGAACACGGCACTCTTCAAGGAGGGCGCGCTCAGCGAGTTGGACGGCAACGTCATCATCGCCAAGCAGTACGACACCAGGGAGTGGCTGCCGTCGGTCGCCAAGGCGAACATGGCGAAGGCGATCCAGTCCGTCGGGCTCGACAACATAGCCGCCGTCTACTCGGCGAACGACGGGATGGCGGGTGCCGTCATCGACGCGCTGAAGGAGGCGGGAGCGAGCAAGATCCCACCGGTGACCGGGCAGGACGCGGATCTGGCCGCGCTGCAGCGGATCGTCTCCGGCGAGCAGTACATGACCGTGTACAAGCCGTTCCTGCTGGAGGCGGACAACGCCGCGGAGCTGGCCGTGGCCAAGGTCCAGGGCCGCTCGCTCGAGTTCGACGCGCTGACCCCCGACTCCGTCGACAGCCCGACGGAGAAGGACATCCGGTCCAACCTGGTGCAGGTGGTCGCCGTCACGAAGGACAACATCAAGGAGACGGTGATCCGGGACGGCGTCTACACCGTCAAGGACATCTGCACCTCGCAGTACGCGGCGGACTGCGCGGCGATCGGGCTGAGTTAGCGAGAACCCGAGCGCGGGCGAGACGCTCCGCCGAGGGCCTCGCCTCGGCGACCTCCTCGGGCGGGCCAGGCGGCCGGTCGGGTCTGCCCGAGCAGTGCACGACGCTGCTCCGGGGTGAGAGCCTGTGTCTGAACCACCGTCGTCTGCCCGAAGGGCAGGCGCAGCGCCGTTCGGTGCGTGCTCTCGGCGTTCGGCGTCGCAGGTCATGTGGCGGCGTCATGAGCGACGTAGTGCCGGGTGGGTCACGGCCCGCCGCCCTGGTGTGCCGACCAGACATCACCGAGCAATGCTCAGGACTTGTGGATCGGTTCGGGGAGGACATGCGCAGGGCGTACCTTCCCGGAATGATCCTGTGATGGTCACCGAGTAGGCCCGCGTTCGCAGCGCGGGTCGGGAAGGCACGCCCGTGCTCAGCGTAGTGAACGCCGACGGCTCCACCGAGTCCGGCTCCCTGATCGACGAGATCGTCCGCGAGTGCGCCCGGCGGATGCTCGCCGCCGCGCTGGAAGCTGAAGTCAACCAGTACATAGCCGAGTTGGCCTCGGAGACGGACGAGGCCGGGCGCCGTCTGGTGGTCCGCAACGGCCACCACCGGCCGAGGACCGTGACCACTGCCGCAGGTTCCGTCGAGGTCACGGCCCCGCGCGTCAACGACAAGCGGGTGGACGAGGCCACCGGCGAGCGGATGCGGTTCTCCTCGAAGATCCTGCCGCCGTGGTGCCGCAAGTCACCCAAGGCCAGTGAGGTGCTGCCGCTGCTCTACCTGCACGGGCTGTCCTCGGGGGACTTCGTGCCCGAAGCTGGAGCAGTTCCTCGGCTCGGCGGCCGGCCTGTCGCCGGCCACCGTGACCCGGCTGACAAAGCAGTGGCAGGACGACCACGCCGCCTTCCAGCAGCGCGACCTCGCCGAGTCCGACTACGTGTACGTGTGGGCCGACGGGGTGCACCCCAAGGTCCGGTTCGGACAGACGCACTCCTGCGTCCTGGTTCTGATGGGTGTGCGCCTGGACGGCACCAAGGAGCTGATCGCACTGGCCGAGGGGCTGCGTGAGTCGACCGAGTCGTGGGCCGACCTGCTGCGCGACTGCCGCAGACGCGGCATGCGCGATCCCGAGCTCGTCGTCGGCGACGGCGCGATGGGCCTGTGGAAAGCGCTCGCGGAAGTGTTCCCGGCTGCCCGCCACCAGCGGTGCTGGGTCCACAAGGCCCGCAATGTCACAAACGCCCTGCCGAAGTCCGCGCAGCCGGGCGCGACGAAGGCGATGCAGGAGATCTACAACGCCGAGGACCGCGGCCACGCCGAGAAGGCGATCGAGGCGTTCGCGAAGACCTACGGCGCCAAGTTCCCCAAGGCCGTCGCGAAGATTACCGACGACCGCGACGAGCTGCTGGCGTTCTACGACTTCCCGGCCGAGCACTGGATCCACCTGCGGACCACGAACCCGATCGAGTCGACCTTCTCCACCGTCAAGCTCCGAACCAAGGTCACCCGCGGCGCCGGCAGCCCAGCCGCGGCCGTCGCGATGGTGTTCAAGCTCGTCGAATCCGCCCAGGCCCGCTGGCGCGCGGTCACCGGAGCCCACCTCGTCGCCCTGGTCCGCGCGGGCGCCAAGTTCGAAAACGGCATCCTCGTCGAGCGCGCGGAGGCCGCAGCCGCCTAAAAGGCCGCGATCGGATCGGTGGCGCGTTCGCGGCGGGCCAAGGTGCGCATCACCGGAAGGACGCCGTGACGAATCACGGCCATGCGGGTGAGGCAGGCGATGACCAAGTCGGTGGCCTCGGCCGGCACCGACGGGGTGGGTGCCTCCAGGCTGACGGCAAGGTCGTCGAGGTGGACAACAAGTTCCACGAGCCGGGTTAGCAGACACTGATCGAGCGGCAGTACGTGGGCGAACACGCCGACAGGCTGGTCGAGCTGCATGGTCGGCAACTGCACTGCGAGCCGGGCGCGAGCGGCGTCAAACTCCTCGACCAGGGTGGCAGGCCCACCGGCCGCCTCCTGCTCGCCCACCTCGCGGATCCGACGCGGCACCGCATCCTCCAGATGCGGCGCCGGGCCGGCGCCAGACAGGAAGTACGCGACAGCATCGATGGGCGTCCCGCCCGCCGGTGGCAGCTCGGCCAGCCAACGCTCGACGTTGAAGACCGCCCGGGCCAGATGCCCGGCTAGACCGCTGATCCGGAACTCGGCCAGTGCGCTCGGCTGCTCCCACCGTTCGGCCAGCACCGGCGAACGCAGCAGCCGGGACGCGACCTCGGCCGTGTCGAGAAATGCGGAGATCACACCGGCAGGCTAGCGGCTGGCCTGCCACGTTGCCATCCGCTGTCCGAGATTTCCATGGCGGCCCCCTCTGACTATGCGCGTGATCCGCCAGACAGGCCCTAATCACAAGTCACACGATCCACAACTCTTGACAATTACTCGACATCACCTCTCCCTGCCGTCCCTATAACTTTTCAGGTTGCCCCCGCATGCTCCTGAAGGAGAATGCGGGGGCAGCTATTCGACATAGGGGGATGCGTGACGTCTTTCAGCAAGGGTGCAGTCGCGATACTGACGGCGGGAGCTGCCGTCCTTACAGTGGGGCTCGGGGCTTCGCCGGCATCAGCCAAGGCGTCTGACGGCTTCGTCCGCGGTTACGACAAGTTCACCGACGACTTCGACGATGAGGGCACGCTCAGTACGACGGTCAACGAGAAGTCCAATGCGACCTGTCTGTGGCAGTCGATCCTGTGGGCGGAAGGAATCAACGCCAGCAGGGACAGCGTCGACGGGGTCTTCGGCGACAGGACGGCCGAGGCCACCCGCATTCTCCAGGACCGGTGGGGCCTGACGAACGACGGCGTGGTGGGCAAGGGGACCTTCGCTGAGGCGGGAGATCGTCTCGAGTATCGCAACGGCAGCACCTTCCGCGGCGAGGAGCTCGGAGTGACGTACAGGGGAAGCAAGTACGCCATCTGGCTTTACCGAGACGTCCAAGGCCGATACCAGTTCCGAGACGGCAACGGTGACATGCGTATCGCCGGGTACGACCACTGGACCTGCACGACCTGATCGCGGACCGCCCCGTGCGCCGTGAGGCGTACGGGGCGACGTTCCCTCGGCCTGACGAAAAGACGCGGGAGTGGAGGCTTGCCCTGACGGAACGACTGTTGGCGGCGCAGGACTGCGCTGAGCGGCTGGCCGATGAGAACCGTCAGCTCGCGGAGGAGAACTGGCAGCTCAGGCTGGCGCGCTCCCGAACGGTCATGCGGCTTGTGGCATCACGTAGCCGGGGGCGACGTCGCGCCGTTCGGCCGGACGATGCGCGCGGCGGGTGAGCCGCCGGGTCATGAGCGTGATCGCGGCCCAGGTCATGAGTGATTCGCTCATCTCGGGGAGTCGTTCGTGGTCGCGGCAGTGCCTTCGGGCCCTCATGATCCACGACCATGATCGTTCAACCGCCCAGCGGCGCGGCAGGACGACGAAACCCTTGGTGTCCGGCGGCCGGCGCACCGTCTTGACGGTGATGTCGAGGTACTTCTCCGCCCAGGGAATGAGTCCGTTCTTGGCGTAGGCGGAGTCGGCCCAGACGATGGCGATCTCCGGATGCAGGAACGCGAGGCGGAACAGCAACTCGCGGGCGACCAGGGAGTCCTGGGCGTCGGCGGGGGTGACCATCACCAGCAGCACGAGGCTGCGATGGTCGCAGATCAGGTGCCGTTTCCGCCCATTGATCAGCTTCCCGCCCTCCCATCCGCGGGTGGCTTTGCTGACGGTCTCGGAGGCTTTGATGGACTGGCTGTCCACGATCACTGAGGCAGTGTTGGGTGCCTTTCCCGCGGTGAGGCGGATCCGGCGGCGGAGCTGGTCGCGGATGACGCCGATGACCCCGGCCGCCGCCCAGCGTCTGGCGAACCCGTAGATCGTGCGCCAGGGCGGGTAGTCGGCGGGCATGGCACGCCATTTTATTCCGTTATCGACCAGATAGCGGATGCCGTCAATGATCTCCCTGCGGGGCCACTTCTCGGGATGGCCGCCTCGTTTGGTCTGGCAGGCGGGGGTGGGCAACAGCGGTGCGATGAGGGCCCATTCGGCGTCGGTGGTGTCGGAGGGGTAGCGGGATGCGCGCATGAAATAGGAGAAAGGGGCCGGTCCCGGGGTGCGGACGGCGGGCCGGGCCGACCCCCTGTTCTCCTTCGTGGTGGTGGGCTCCGCCGCTGCGGCTACTGGATCTGCGGGCGGGCGATCATGTCGAGGGCGCTTTGGACCGCGTTCATCTGGGCGACGACGTACTTCACCCAGCGGCTCTTGGGAAAGAGCCTGGCGTGCGGGGCCAGGACACCGGTGATGACCCGGCTGATCTGCGTGAACTTCACATCAGCCCACTGCTGTTCCCATTCCTCCAGCGCGTCGGGGTCCAGGCAGAAGCGGTAGCCGTCCCTCGGTGACCACACCAGCGGCGGCCAGTCCTTCTCGCCGGCCAGTTCACGGAAGGCGGCCAGCCCGCGCACCAGCTGGGAGCCGGACAACTCGGTGACCGCCATCAGCCGGGGCTTCTTCAGCCCGGCCGGGGCGACCTCCATCAACGCGAGCCGGATCGAGTCGGCGTGACGGCCCGCCGTGGGCGAGCGGCGTCTGTCACGCTCCGTCGTTCGGGAGCGCGCCATCACTTACTCGCCCCGCAGGAGCCGGGCCAGTGCCTCGTCCACGTCGACGTCGCCGGTTTCGACGGCGTGCTCGATCCATTCGAGGGCGGCCCTCACCCGGGCGATGTTCTCGCCCAGCACTGCTTTCTCGTCCTCGCGGACGGTGCGGCCGTGCAGGCCGGGGACCACCCGGTTGGCGGTGGCCACGAAGGTGTGACAGGCCCCGACGAGGTCCAGGAACTCCGCCGTCCGCTCGAACCGGTGGACGGCCGGCGCCAGTTCACTCGTTCGCTCGTGGTGGTGCGCCCGCCCGACACCCCCTCCCCGCAGACCCTGCGCAGCAACTATGTCCACGACGACAGGTACATCGCCGCTGACGACAAGCGGGTACGGCGCGTGGAGCGCGACGTCCACACGGGCGTGAGCAGTAGCGAGGTAGGGCAACTGGTGGACCGGAAGGTGTTCTGCGAGCCCGAGGCGGACGACGACACCGACGAGGCCCGCGTCGCCGCGATCGTGGAGGCCGTGTTCGCGCTGCTGCCCGTCTGCGCGGGCCCGTGCGAGCAGGGTGGGGTGGGGCGGCGCGGGCCGATCGGCGAGCCGTTCCCGCTGGAGCAGGTGGGCCGCTGGACGTGGGTGCAGGGCCCGCAGGGGCCCGTCATCATCCCCGACCGCCTCGAACGCCTCACCAACTGGTGCGTTGAGCGGCGCCCGCCGTTTCGAGCAGCACCGCCGCGAGCGTCGCCCGACAGAGCACACCGAGCTTCGCGCAGACATGCCCGAGGTGGTTCTCGATCGTCTTCACGCTCAGCAGTTGCTCCCGCCCGATCTGCCGGTTCGTCAGCCCGGTCGCCGTCAGCCGGGGCACGGCCAGCTCCTGCGCGGGGAGCCACGCGCCGCTCGCGTCCCCGCCCGTTGGTGTCCTGTCTCAAGCAAGTCCGGGCAGGAGCATGCGTTGACCTGCGGTGCCCGGACTTGCGTGAGACGGGATCTTTCGTCGCGTCTCACGCAAGGCCCGGATGCAGGTCGCGTCTTCGGGATCCGTGGGCAGGTCACTCGTACTGTGAGTCTTCGCCATCTTCGAACATGCAGGTCGGAGGCTCTGGCGTGGCGCTCGCTCGGGACACTCATGCTGATCTCGGGCGGGAGTCTGCGGTCTTGATCATCTGTCATGTCGTCGGTCGGCTGTCACATTTGGGTCATCGAACCCAGCCCAGCCAGCCGGGTTGTCAATGTCAAACAGCCGCTCGCGGCGGCGCGGCCCGAAGGGCACATCAGCCCCCAGCGTCATCTCCCGGTGCGGTACGCTCTCGCGGCCCACGGCCGGCGACGGCGTCCGCGAGGGGCGCAGCCAGCTCTCCGTTGCATGTAGCGTGCGGAAATGACAACAAGCGAGCGGCTCGCGGAGCAGCTGGACTGGTACTGGCACAAAAACCTGCGGCCGCGGCTGGACGGTCTTACCGATGAGGAGTACTTCTGGGAGCCGGTGCGCGGCTGCTGGAGCATCCGCCCACGTGGCACGTCGGCCGCACCGATGTCGGCAGGTTCGGGGGAGTGGACGATGGACTTCGCGTCCCCTGACCCGGTGCCGGCGCCGGTGACCACGATTGCCTGGCGGCTGGCGCACATCATCGTCTCGTGCCTGGGCTATCGGGTCGGATGGTACTTCGGCGGCCAGGACGTCGACTCCGAGACATTCGCTTACGCGGGGACCGCTGACGAGGCGCTGAAGCAGCTCGATGAGATGTATGGGACATGGAACGCGGGGGTCCGCGAACTCTCGGACGCTGACCTGGAGAATCCGCCCACGGTGGGTCCCGAGCGGTTTCCCATGGAGAACAGGGTCCTGCACGTCAACAGGGAGCTGATCCATCACGGCGCCGAGATTTCCCTGCTGCGCGACCTCTACCGCTGGCAGGACGGAGCCGTACCGCGCCGAATATGACTTTCCGGTAACCGGCGATCGAGCTTCGGAAACCTACGTGGACTCCGTGACGCTCCGTGGCTGCGAGCTTCAGTGAAGCTGCGCCCTCTTGAAGTAGCTGGTCAGGGTGGTGGCGTGAGGGTCGTTCGGGGTGGTCATGCTGGTGTTGGGCGGAGGTCTCGGGTGTAGATCATCTGTCAGCGGGCTCCTTGAGGTTCGTCAGGACGAACAGGGCGCGCAGCACGCCGGTCGCGCGGGCGGGATCGGTGCGGAGCTTGGTGAGGATCCGCCAGTTCTTGAGATGGGCGAAGCCGTGCTCGACCGGGGCGCGTGCGGCGGCGAGCGCCCGGTTCGCTTCCTTTTCGCTGGTGGTGAGCTTGCGGGCGCGGGTGGCCTTGAAGCCGGTGACGACCACGGGGTCATCCGGGTCGTCGTCCAGGCAGAGGAAGCCGAGATCGGCCAGGGCGCCGAGGCCGGCGGCGCGTAGGTGGGACAGGATGCGGTCACGTCGGGCGGCGGTGATGTCGTGAGTGCGGCCGGGCCGAGCCGCGGAGATCCAGATCATACGAGGACCCGCAAAACCAACCCTGCCAGCCGATCCACACCTCAGACTGCCACCCACCACCAGCACGAGCACCCCGAACGACCCTCACGCCACCACCCTGATCAGCTACTTCAAGATGGCGCAGCTTTCTATGATGGGCCCGTTTCCGCTGATGTCGCGTCAAGGATTGCGAGGTCGAAACCGGCCTCGGTCAGGACAGCGGCGGCAACTCCGCGGCCGACCTGGGCGAGACCGATCAGCAGGTCGTCGCAGTCGATGCGGTCGGAGCCCTTCTGCTGGGATCGTGCCTCCGCGAGGTCGATCGCCTTGCGGGAGTAAGGGGTCCAGGCGATCCGTTCGGCCGCTTGGGAGGCGCCCATGCTCAGCCGGGCTCCGACGGACTTGTGGACCGACTCGGGAGAGATGCCGGCGGCCTGCAGGAGGCGGGTTGCGCTGTTGTCCTCGGCGGTAAGGCCCCGCAGCAGGTGCTCTGTGCCGATGTAGTTGTTGCGGTGGTGCACGGCCGCTTGCTTGACGTGGACCATCGCTTGGCGGAGGTCGTCGGTCATCGTCTCGGGGCTGTAGCGCTTATGCGGGGCGTGGAAGCGCTGCTGGACCGCTTGCCGGGTCACTCCCAGAGCGGTGCCGATGTCCGTCCATGAGGAGCCGTGCATCCGGCAGTGCTCGACGTAGTCCTCGACCAAATCGTCCGCCAGGGCCTGTAGTTGGCCTGCGAGTTGCGCGGCAACCGTCAGCAGGGCGAGCCAGTCGGGCTGCTCTTGGCCGCCGGAGTGGTGAGCGGTGTCGCATCTCCGGTCGACTTCCGCGATGAGATCGTCCAGGTCTGGAAGAGCCATGAGGCAAGTACGCCTTGACAGTTCCAAATTGTCAAGACGTACTTGCCTCTCTTGCTTGGTGGTGCAGTGGCCGGACATGACTGAGACGTCAGCTCACTTGCCCGGAGATCTCCGAGACTGCCCGGACATCACAGAGACAGGACAGTTGGGCCGCTCCCGGCCGCACGCCGCCGGCTCGGCCGCCGTACGGGCTTCGTACGGTACGGCGCCCAGCCCTCGAACAGCGCGTGCGCCGCCTCCAGGTCACCATGGGTGCGAGTAGCCCGGCCGCCGCCCTTGCGACGGGGTTCAAGCTTGCCGAGTCCGCCCGGGCGCGCCGGCGTGTGGTCACCGCACCCCACCTCGTCGCCCTCGTCCGGGCCGGCGCCCGCTTCGAGAACCGTCAACTCTTCGAAGTCCCGAGGAACCCGCCGCAGCGTGACACACCTCAACCGACCTGCAACTCCTGACAGTTGCTCATGGAACCAGCGCCGGTGGCGCTACGCTGCTGTGTCGTGCAGGAGACGCGCCTCGACACTGCTCGGATCCGGGCGGCTCGCCGGGTAATCGACCCGGTCTTTCTCGACACTCCGCTGTACCGCTGCGAGGCTCTGGAGCCCGAGCTCGGGTGCACGGTGAGCATCAAGCTCGAAACGGCGAACCCGGTCCGCAGCTTCAAGGCCCGCGGCACCGAGGTAGTCGCGAGTCTGCTCGCCGAAAGCGGCTCGCGAGCCGTGGTGTGCGCCAGCGCAGGCAACCTTGGCCAAGCCCTCGCTTGGTCCGGTCGCGGCCGGGGGCTCGACGTGACCGTTGTGGCATCCCGCTTTGCGACTGTGGCCAAGCTTGATCGCATCCGCGCATTGGGCGCCAGGCTGGAGCTGGTGGACGGCGACCACGAGATGGCTCGCGAGCGGGCGGCGGCCATCGCGCGGTACGACGGCATCCGGCTGGTCGAAGACAGCCTGGACATCGAGACCTGCGAGGGCGCTGCGACCATCGGCCTGGAACTGGTGGACACCGCGCCGTCGTTCGACACCGTCCTGATTGCTCTCGGCGGCGGGGCGCTGGCCACCGGCGTGGGTCATGTGGTGAAGGCCTTGGCACCCGAAGTCGAGGTGATCTGCGTCCAGCCGCTGGGCGCACCGGCGCTGACGCACTCGTGGCGCCAACGACGTGTCGTCACCACCGACTCCACCAACACCATCGCCGACGGCGTCGCCGGCCGACGTCCCATCCCGGCCGTCCTGGACGACCTCCTCCTGGTCGCTGACGACGCCGTCCTGGTCCAGGAGGCGTCGATCACCGCCGGTATGCGGATGCTCCTCGACCACGCCGGCCTCGTCGTCGAACCGTCGGCCGCGCTCGGCATCGCAGCGATCCTCGAAGACCGTGACCGCTTCGCCGGCCGACACGTAGTCACCATCGTGTGCGGTAGCAACGTCGACGTAGACGCCTATCACCGCTGGGTCGGTGCGGCTCCCATCCACAAGTCTTGACGGGGGCCTCGCACTGCTCAACGACCCCGTTTGGGGCATCGGGCACGCGTCGGGGTTGTGGCTTGGGCGGCGGTGGACGACCGGGAGGCTGCGAGAGCGCCGCCAATGGTGCCAAGAACTGCAGTGGCTGCGGCGACGGCCAGATGCAGCCGGGTGCGGTTGGCCCTGCAGCATCCAGTGTGGCGCCGGGCCGGACGGACCCCTCCTTGTTGCCGTCGGGAGCTGAATGGAGGGGCTGCTGGGTGCCTTCGGTGCCGGCTTGCGGAGCGAGGGGTTCACCCCCGCCGGATGGCCTGGTCTGGATACGGTTTTCTCTGGGACGGCTGTGAGGGCTGCTCGGGCCGAGGGGGCGGGGTGGGGCTGAGTTATCAGGATGCTGTTCGCCTGCTGGGGGCATCGCAGGGGCGTACGGTCGAGGCGCTGGACCGCTTGACGGGAGGACTGCTGCTTGCCACGTCGGCCACGGGCATCGGTCTGCTCTCCAGCCTGTTCGACGCCAGGGGCGAGCTGGCCCGGTTGAGCGCGGATCTGGTGCGCGGTGTGAGTGAACAGGCGCGGGGGCTTGCTCGTTTCGATCGCAGTGAACGCCTGGCCGCGGCCCACGCCGTAGTGGTTCTCTCGGCCTATTTCGAGATCCTCTCCGAGACGGACCTCCCGTGCGACGCACGGGAGTTGGAGCTCACCCGTGCCGAGCAGGCAGCCCTCGCGGGGAGCGATTCGGTGGCTGGCCGGCGGCTGGGTTCCCTGGCCGCCGGTCTGCTTCAGGCCGAGGTTCCGATGCCCGTGCCGCAACGGCCTTACGAGGTGACCCTGCAAGCCCTGTCAGAGTTCTATCAGCGCCTGTCCGGCGAAGTGACCCGGTTCGTGTCGGGCCTCGTGGTGTGGGACATCCTCGACGACACGCGCAGAGAGCGTTTCGCGCAGACACTCTCGAACGATCTTCCTGGGCGGGCCGTCACCCGTTACGAGGAACTGTTCAGGCAGTTGGCGCTCGACTGCCCGGAGGTTGCCTTCTGGGCCAACCTGGTGGATCACCGGGCGACGCGTGCGCACCTGCGGACGGTGAGCGCCGGGCTGGAGGGGCTCCAGGAGGTTCTCGCCCAGATCGCGCAGCGCAGGCCCGCCGATGCCTGGATCACCGCGCTGGCGCGTGCTCATGCGGCCGTGCTTGATCGTCCGATCCTCACCTCCCGCGATGCCCTGGACGGGGTGAGCCTTCCGGTTCTGGGCACCGCGTACGTCAATCCGGACTTCCGGGTCTGCGACGTGGGCCCGTCCGACCCGTTCGCCACCGAGAGCTGGTGGCAAGAGCAGCCGGTGCGCGCCGACCTGGAGGCACTTCTGCTGGGACACCTGACCTCTTTGCAGGCCGTACGTCCCCCGCTGATCGTGCTGGGGCAGCCCGGGTCGGGCAAATCCGTGCTCACGCAGGTGCTGGCGGCACGTCTGCCGCCCGCCGACTTCCTCGTCGTACGCGTGATATTGCGGGAGGCTGCCGCCGACGCCGACCTGCAGACCCAGATCGAGCAGGCGGTCCGGGCGTCCACTGGCGAGTTGGTGAACTGGCCCGAACTCGTGCATCGCGCGAAGGGGGCGATGCCGGTCGTCATGCTGGACGGGTTCGACGAGCTGCTGCAGGCGACCGGTACCAGCCAGACGGACTATCTGCTGCGGGTGGCCGAATTCCAGGCGCGCGAGGCGGGCCAGGGGCGCCCCGTCGCCGTCCTCGTCACGAGCCGCACGGCGGTCGCCGACCGGGCACGGCCCGCGCGGGGCATGATCGCCGTGCGCCTGGAGCCCTTCAACGACAGCCAGGTGGCACAGTGGCTGCAGGTGTGGAACGCCACCAACGCAGCCGGCTTCGCCGCGCGAGGACTTCACCCCCTCACCGCGGACACCGTACTTGCACACGGCGAGTTGGCATCCCAGCCGCTCCTGCTCCTGATGCTGGCGCTGTACGACTCTGATCACAACGCGCTGCAACTGCACAGCGCCGCGCTGGGCCAGGCGGAACTCTACGAACGCCTCCTCACGAGCTTCGCCGAACGAGAAGTCCGCAAGAAGGCACCCGCGCTGACCGAGGGACAACTGGGCGAGGCGGTGGAGGAAGAACTCACCCAGTTGTCGATCGTGGCGTTCGCGATGTTCAACCGCGGCCAACAATGGATCAGCGCAGCGGAACTGAACACAGACCTCGCCGCCCTCACGCCGGATACCGACAGCCGATCCGCCCCCACCGGCCTGCGCGCCACCCTCACCGCCGCGCAACTCCTGCTCGGCCGCTTCTTCTTCGTCCACGAGGCGCGGGCAAGCCGCGAAGGCCGGACCCTGAGCGCCTACGAGTTCCTCCACGCCACCTTCGGGGAGTACCTGGTGGCCCGGCTCGCCACGCAGGAACTGCACGACCTGGCCGAGTCGGCGCGCCATCACACCCCCCGCAGCCGGCCGGCCACCATCGACGACGCGTTCCTTCACGCGCTGCTGTCCTTCATGCCCCTGACCACACGCGGAACGACCGTCTCCTTCCTTGTGGAACGGCTGCGGGGATGGCCGCAATCACTGCGGGCGCAGACGCTCACTCTCCTTCTCGGCCTCTTCCACCGGGCGCTGCACACACGCCACGACACCCGCTACGACGCCTACATGCCGCAGCGTGTGACGGTGCCGGCCCGACCGGCGACGTACTCCGTCAACCTGATGCTCCTCGCAGCAGCCACCGCGAGCACCGACGGTCTCCGCGGCGACGACCTCTTCCCCGGCGCCGGCGAAATAGTCGCCGCCTGGCGCCGCTTGGCGCTGCTGTGGCGTTCCCAGTGCCCGCCGGAGGGCTGGAGCGGGCTCATCGCCACCGTGGAGATCGAGCGGCTCTGGGAAGACGGCCGGCGGCAGATTCGGGTGCGCTTGCGGGACGATGCGGAACCCGAGTCGTTCAGCCCGGACCCGTACTGGAGCTACGATTTCGGGCCGGACCACCAATACCGGCCTCGCACAGACGACTCCTGGTTCTCGTGGATCCGGGACGACAACCACCAGCTGCAACAGCAGACGCAATTCCTCTGCGACGTCGCCGATGACATCTTCGCGCATGCACTGCAGCCCTGGGCCGGCCCGTGGGACACGGCAGTCGTCACCTTCCACGCAACCAGAGAACACCCCGCTGCATCCGCGACGAACGCACTCGTCCGCCTATGGCTGACCAGCGACCAGGACAGCACAACGGCGGACCTCACCGCCGCCTTCGACGTCTGCCTCCACATCGCCCTCAACGGATTCGCCCCCGTCGATATGGACACCAGGCGGCGCTTCCGGCTGGTGTTCTTGCGCCGTCTTGCCGCGGACTGGGAACGGCTCGAGCACGACTGGGTGGAGCAGGCCATGCGGGCCATCCACGAAGGCGGGAACAACGCCTCGGACGAGGGCCCGCAGTTCCTTGACGCAGCTCGAGAGATCCTGCCCTCCCATCTCACAGCCCTGTGGCGCAACGGGCGTTACTGACTGTCCCGCTGATGCGTACCTTTCCAAGGCCGCCCGGCCGGCCAGGGCACATCCCGGCCATGCCTGGCTGGACCGAGTGCTGTCGTTGGCAGCAGCCGGGCACCGGGCACCGGGCACGCTCGGGTGCGGCCGGGCCGAAGCCGGTCCGTCACCCGAGGCCAGTGGTGATGCACTCCCACACGTCTGCCGGCCTGCTCAGCCCGGTACTCCCCGTCTCGCACGGAGCACGATGGCGCGAGGAGGCAGGCTGAACTGACTGCTCTCCGTTCAGCGGGTGAGCCAGAGCGTGGTACTGAGGGAGCCGGCGATGCCGCTGAGGAGGGCCAGCAGGCGATAGGGCAGACGCTGGGAGGCCCTGCAGCCGCGGGCAGCCGACGACACTGTCCCGCTCATCACGCCCGCTCCATCGGGCTGGGGGCTTTTCCGGTTACGGGGCGCCTGTTCTGTGGTCAACGCACCGAGGCTGAGTGTCCGCAAACCCGTTCAGCACTCCGGTCCCGCCCAGCCCTGTGGCCGTGTCGTCGCGGGGCGCTGGGCGGCCAATCAGTCAAAGCCACAACCACGGCATGAGCTCCTTTAGCCAACCCAGGCCCCTGGGTCTGCCGATCGTGCGAAGGACCGGAATCAACCCGCCAACAAGGTAAGGAGTACTTCAGTTGGCCACGTCTGTGATCTTCTGGCGGAACCGTCCGTTCCTTGTACGTGATCGGCAACAGACTTACGAGGCACACGTGTTGAGGGCGATTCCTGGTGCAGACTCTGCTCGCAATCGAGCGTCGAGAGTGGACGCGTACGGCCGATGACGGGGGAACACCATGAATGCTGCTGCCCGCAAGAACCGCAAGAACCGCAAGAGCCCCAGGGGCTGGAAGTCCTACGTCCTCGGGGCCGCGGCGGTCGCCGCGCTGCTCGCGTCCACGGCGTGCGAGCCGGGCGCGGCCGAGGGCTCGGATGACACCAAGCCCTCAGACCAGCCGAGCGCGACGAGTTCGGCGAAGTCGACTGAGACGGCTTCGGCGACGCCGGGTGGCGGTTCCGGCGAGACCGGCGGAAGCGACGACAGTGGCACCATCGCCGCCTGTACCGCAGAGCACCTCGCGGTCTCCGCCACCGTGGAGCCCGCGGAGGACAGCAAGGACACCAGGCATCTCCTCGTCACCGTCCAGAACACCGGCGACAAGAAGTGCGACGTCTACCACTATCCCTACATAGAGATCGGTGACGCCCAGGCCCCGACCCCCGTGATCGAGGACAGCGGGGACCCGGAGGAGCTTACGACCATCGCTCCGGGTGAGGAGGCGCACGCCGCTCTGCTCGTCGCCGGCGGCGCCAGGGATGAGTACGAGGCGAACAGCATCACCCTCACCCTCCACGGCAGCAAGCTCGGCAGCAAGGCGGGCGAGCCGATCGACGTCCCCATGCCCGTCGACACGTTGTACGCGGACGACGGTCAACTTGTCACCTACTGGACGACGGCCTCCGGCTATGCCCTGGACTTCATCATGTCGAAGTAACGGACATCGATCGGGACCACATCCGTGCGTGTCCCGTCTCGCTGAAGGCAAGGCAAGGCAAGGCAAGGCAAGGCAAGGCAAGGCAAGGCGGCGCCCCCTGACCTGGTCGCGACTGCCGGGGGCCCCGCCTCCACGACCGGCCTGGACCCGGCAAAACGGGTACCGGGCCGCAAAGGGGCACCGGCCGTGGACGTGCTGGGCCCGGTCATCGCCGTCACCGTCCTCGCCGCCAGCACGCACGACAACACCGCGGGCATCGCCCGCTGGACCCGGTCGCCGACCACACCGGCGGCACCGTCCGCAACGCGCTGGTCGACCAGGGCTTCAAGAACCAGGTCGCCGCCCACGCCACCCGCCTGGGCATCGACGTCGAGACCGTTGAACGCAACCCGCAGGACAAGGGATTCGCCCCGCAGCCGAAGCGGTGGAGGGTCGAGCAGACCTACGGGACCCTGATACTGCACCGGCGCCTGGTCCGCGTCTGCGAACATGGCCCGGCCTCCTCCGCCTCCGGCGTCTACTGGGCGATGACCCACACCATGACGGGTCTTCGATCTTGAGCGGTGCGCATGCTCAGGGCCTCTGACGTTTCGTTACGCTCAGTGAGGGCACTTGGTGGCTGCGGCCAGGGCCGCAGGCGCGCCGGGCCCCCGGGGCACTACACGGCTGCGGTCCCTCTCCGTGACTACGGGTGCAGCTTCTCGCCCTTCGCCAGCATCGCCACGTACTTCTCTATCCGGCGCGCCCGGGTCTCGGGCTTCTTGGCGTCTTGGACCCGGTACAGGATCGCGTAGCGGTTCTGCCGGTCCAGTGTCTCGAAGAACGTGGCCGCGGCCGGGTCGGCGGTCAGGGCCGCCGCGAGGTCGTCCGGCACCGTGGCGGTCTTCGCACCGTCGTAGGCCGCCTCCCAGCGGCCGTCCGCCTTGGCGCGGTCGACCTCGGCCTGCCCCGGCGGATGCATCCGGCCCTGCTCGATCAGAGCGGCCGCCTTGTCCCGGTTGACCTTGGACCACTTGCTGCGCGGCTTGCGCGGGGTGAACCGCTGGAGCCACCACTGGTCGTCGAACTTGGCCTTCTGGCCGTCGATCCAGCCGTAGCAGAGTGCCACGTCGAGCGCCTGGGCGTAGTCCAGCGCGACGATTCCGGGGCCCTTCTTGCGAAGCTTGAGCCAGATGCCGGACGAGACGGCGTGGTTCTCGCCGAGCCATGCCTGGAATGCCTCGGCGGATTCGAATGCGACGATCTCCAAGTCCTGAGTCACCCCAGCAGCGAACCACACCCGGCCGATTGTCGTGACGGATTCGGGCACGGCCCCGGATGCAGGATGCCCGTGGACCTGCGTGATCATCCCTGTTCTCAACGCAGAACGATCATGCAGGAGCCACGGGCTTGCTCAAACGACGTTGCTGCTCGACCTCGACGGGGTGTCCGTCGCGCGGGTTGAGCGGCTGGCCGACGGAAGGCGCCGAGTTCACCTGGTCACGGCCGACGAGACAGCCAGGGCCTGCCCGGCCTGCGGGGTGTTCGCCACCCGGGTGAAGGGCTCGGCGGAGACCCGCCCGCGCGATCTCCCTTACGGCGAGAGCGGATTGGAGTTCCGCTGGCACAAGCGCCGCTGGTGGTGCCGCGAGGCCGGCTGCCCTCGCCGGTCCTTCACCGAGCAGATCCCGCAGATCCCGGCCGGTGCCATGCTGACCGCCCGGCTGCGGGATACGGCCGGGCGCCGCATACGCGATGCCGGCTCCACGGTCATCCAGGCCGCACGGGATCTGCATCTGTCCTGGCCGGCCGTGATGGAAGCCTTCCGCACGCAGGCCCGCGACGTCACCGAGGCACCACTGCCGCAGGTCACAGTCCTGGGCATCGACGAGACCCGCCGCGGACGGCCCCGCTGGGAACAGGATGCGGATACCGGCAAGTGGCGTCTGACCCGGGACCGGTGGCACACCGGCTTCGTCGACGCCCTCGGTCACGGCGGGCTGCTCGGACAGGTCGAGGGCCGCCCCGTCGCCGACGTCCTGGCCTGGCTCGCCACCACCGACCTGGACTGGAGAAGGGGCATCGGCTACGTCGCCATCGACATGTCGGCCACCTACCGCGCCGTGATCCGTATCGGCCTGCCGCACGCCACCGTCGTGGTCGACCACTTCCACATGGTCCAGCTCGCCAACAAGATGCTGTCCATCGTCAGGCGCCGCACCACCGCCTAGACCCGCGGCCGGCGCGGACGGGCGAGCGACCCGGAGTGGAAGGCCAGACGGCGGCTTCTGCGCAACCGTGAGGACCTCACCGACGACCAGTCTGCTGGACGTGCCTCGGCAGTCGCGCTCGGTTGGACTGCCTGGCCGATGTGGGCCTGTTGCGGGCCGAGCCGGCCGTGTTCGGGTCGGCGGCCTCCGCCCGTCGATCTCCCGGGTGATCAGCAAGGTGGCGTGGGCGCGGGCAGCGGGTCCTGGCCGCGCTGCGCATCGCCCGCGCCGAAGTGCGCGAAGGTGTCTGGCGGTTGGCCGGTGAAGCGGCGCCGGACGCGGGTGGGCATGTGATCGCGGACCTGGATGGCGTCCTCGTCCTGGCGCACGCCGAGAAGCAGGACGCCGCCGCGACCTGGAAGAAGACCTTTGGGCACGATCCGCTGATGGGGTTCGTCGACCACGGCCGCGGTGGGTTCGGCGAACCCGTCGTGGCCTGTTGCTGTCTGCGAACGCGGATGTCGATCGCGTAGCCGATGCGCGTACTCGGTGCGCTGCGGGCTCGAAGCCGCCACGGGCACCCGGAAGTGCCTCGTCCACGGGAACAAGGACATCAGCACTCCCTGTTCCCGCCGACAAGAGGCACTCTCTCTGCGCCGGGGGCAAAGGTCAACGGTCGCCCTACATGAAAGCCGGGGTCAGTTGTAGACGTTGAATTCTGCGACTGACCACCAGCTACGCGCAACGTTGCCGGTGTTGACGACCTTGATGTAGCGAGCTGTCTGCGTGGGGAAGGAAATCAGGTGGACTCGTTGGCCGTCCGCTACGGAAGAAACCTTGGTCCAGTCGGTTCCATCCGTGGATACGTATACGTCTGCGCTCCGCGCGTAGTCGCTGACACTGCCGCCGACATCCAACACAATCTTGTCGAAGGTCTGCGTTTGCCCCATGTCCACCTGGATCCAGAGGCCGTCGTACTGCCCTGTTCCGGAGCTGTACCGAGTGTCGGAATTGCCATCGATCATGTTTCCGGGCGCATCCCACTGACTTGCGTCCGAAGCCTTTGCGGTCCAGCTCGTCCGGGGCAGCGCAGGACCTAGATCGATGACGTCGAACGAAGATCCACCTGCATCCACTCCGCTGGTTCCCTTCACGGAAACCGTGACCTTCCCCGCCGGAAGTCCCTTCGGAACGTAGGCGCTGATGCTGGTGTCCGACCAGGTGTCTATTTCGGCATAGCTCGATCCGAAATACACCGTACCCAGCCCCTGCGCATCGCCGAAACCAGAACCGCGAATTGTGAACCTGGAGCGCGGCATGCCTCGTTCAGGCTTCAAATCGCTGAACGTCGGCGATGGGAAGCTCGACAGCTTCTTGGTGGTGAACATCGCCGAGGTGCCGCCCGGCAGCGTATAGGTGTACGAGCCGTCGGTGGATATCTTGAAAATCTTACTGTCGGTGGTCCCGTTGAATACTACGGTTACCTGCGACCCTTCCTTGCTGGTCCAGGTCTTCAGCTGGAGGCCGTTCGATACCGCTGCCGGAGCTGTGATCGAGCCGGTTCCACGCGCAGACCCGTACACCTCGATGTCGCCGATGGCCCACCAGAAACCGGATGCCGCGGTACTGACGATGCGAATGTACTGTGCCGTTCGGCTCGGCAACGTGACGGCTATCTTGCCGATGCCCCCGCTGCCGCTCGCAATCGCGCTGCCCCAGTCGACTCCGTCGTTCGAAACGTATATCTGGTACCTGGTGACGTAGTCGAACGAATTGTTCACGCCGGTGTCGAGGACGATTTTGTCGAAGCTCGTGGGGTTCCCCAGGTCGATCTGGAACCAGTCGCCGCTCGTCGGCCCGTGCCCGAGACTCCACCTGGTGTTGATGTCGCCGTCGATCGCGTTCGCGGCCACCCCCCAGTCCGGCTGCGCGGAAGCCGTGGCGGTCCATTTGCTGCGGCTCAGTGCACTTCCCGTCGTCTGGATGGAAGCTCCGGTCGGAAGGGAGTACGTGACCAGCTTGTTTCCGGTACGGATGGAGTTCTGGTGGGGCAGCAGTGCCGGGTCGTACGTGACGGTGACCGGACCGGATGCCGACGTGAACGTGAAGTCGTGTGTCGGGTCCGAGACCTTGGTCGCTGCGGGGGTACGCCCGCTCTGTGCAGGCCCGGCATACGTGAAGGTGACGGCGTCGCCGGCGTTCAGGGTGTAGTCGAACGAGTGCGTCCCGTCCGCGACGCTGAAGGTTTTCGCTGCGCTTCCCGAGTTGTGCGCGATGAGGACCTTCGATCCGTCCGGGTTCTGGAACGCGACGTTCTCTATGCTGCCTTCCCCGAAGGTGTTCGAGTAGATCCGGCGTGCTCCGGGCGTGACGAACCTGCTGGCGTGAGCGAGGGCGTAGTAGTCCACGTTGTAGGACACCCGCCCGTCGGCCGGATCGATCGTGAGCAAGCCCCGAAGCATGGGTATACCGGCCGTGTCGCTGTTGAGCGGGCCCCGATCGGGGTCGAGTGCGATGTTCCACAGCATCACCCCGTTCGCCCAGTTGCGCGTTCCGTTGATGATCCACGTTCCCAGTGCTTCACTGAACGCCGTCTGGTCGCTGTCCTGCCAAACGCCTCCGGTGGCTTCCGTGATGAACGTTTCCTTGCTCGGGTAGTCGTTGTGGACCAGCGTCTGGTAGTTCGGGTTTCCGCTGTAGATGTGCCACCCGGTTCCCGCGGTGTACTTGGAGGCTGCGGGGTCGCTGAAGATCGTCTCCGGATACGAGGGCACGTCCCAGTTGTGGTCCCAAGCCAGGATCTTCGTGGAGATTCCGTTGGCTTCGAACGCCTTGCCGATCTCCTGGATCAACTCGGCTTCCTGGTAGGCGGACAGGAACATTCCGGGCCAGGTGGGAGTACCCATGGGTTCGTTCTGCGGGGAAATGTAGGAGATGGGCACGCCGGCTTCGCCATAGGCTTGTATGAACTTGACGAAGTAGGTGGCCAGCGCGGAGGTGTAGTCGCTCTTGAGGGTGCCTCCGATCATGGAGTCGGAGGTCTTCATCCAGCCTGGCGGGCT
This sequence comes from Streptomyces sp. MMG1533, assembly GCF_001279775.1. GTDB lineage: Bacteria > Actinomycetota > Actinomycetes > Streptomycetales > Streptomycetaceae > Streptomyces. The sequence continues at coordinate 34,665 of NZ_LGDG01000266.1, forward strand.
CCACGGGTTGGCCATGATCTTGATGGACGGGTTGAGTGAGAGGGCCTGCCGCAAGGCCGGAATGATGTACGGCACGTCATGCTGGACGGAGAAGTTGGACAGCGTGGGGTCCGTTTGTCCCGCGGGCATGTCGTTGTAGGAGTAGTTCCCGGACGCGTTGAAATCCGTGGCGCCCATCGGAGAGCGGAGCAGGCTGAGGCCGATTCCCTTCGAGGGATCGAACAGCTTGTTCATCAGCTTGGTCCGCTCGGCAATGGACAGCTTGTCGATGAGCCAGGCGGAGGAGTCGGTCATGGCCGCGCCGAAGCCTTGGACCTTTTGGTACTTGACGCTGTCGTCGATCTTGATCGTGAGCGGGTTGGCCGTTCTCTTCGCCTCGAACAGCACATCGTCCTGGCCGGCGACCCACTTGTCGGCCGATACGTCCGTCAGCCACACACGGACGGAATTGTCACGTGAGGCTTGCTTCAGCTGCGGGGCGGCGATGGCGTTCCCGGAAACCTGGGTCCAGGCGGCAGCGACACCAACGGCGGTGGCCAGGAACTGGCGTCGTCCGAGACCGTATGACCTCATGGAAGATCCTCCTTCGGACCTGCTTGGTCAGTACTTGGGAGAGGGGGTGGGACACATTGCTGAGGTGGGGGATCGACCGGTTGGAGTCGGTTCTACGGCGACGTCGGCGCCGGCTCTGCGGCGCTGGTGCTCGGCTCCTTGATCACGAGCGGGTGCAGCTCCCACGCGTCGACCGCGAAGCCGAGGCGCGTCCCCGGTGCGCTGCGGGCCTCAAGTCGCCACGGGCCTTGCCCTGTGGGGTAGAAGCGCAGGGTGAGCACCTGGCCGGTGGTGGTCAGGAAGATTTCGGCGATGGAGTGGTCGACGACCACGCGCAGCTCGACCGGCTGACCAGTGGGGCAGGGCATCCGGTAGGAGCCGCCGCGGGCCCGGGGGTCCAGTGAGGCGTGGTCACGGTCGACGACCAGTTCGCCCGCATCGGTATCGACGCGGATGTCGAGGTGCTCGGAGCCGTCCGGGGTGGTGAGCAGCCGCAGACCGGCGTTTCCGGTCGGCTCCAGACGGGCCGTCAGGTCGAAGGCTCGGCCCACGCTGCCGAGGTCCACCGGCTGCGAGCCGTGCGTCGCGCCTGCGGCGTGGATGGTGTGTTCGCCGCGCAGGGCGAGCAGCTCGGTGGCGGGCTGCTGGCGCAGTGTGCCGTCGCCGTCGACATGGATCTCGCGGGGCAGGGTGAGGACCCCGGCCCATCCGTCCGCGACGGCCCAGGCTTCGTCGCGGGCTTCCCACGACCAGCCCCACAGCAGCCACCGGTCGCCCGGTGCCCGCAGCAGGGCGGGGGCGTAGCAGTCGGGGCCGTGGTCGACGGGCACCGCTGAGCCCGCCTTGAAGTGGCCGTCATGCTCTTCGCCGATCAGGGCCGCGACGCTCTGCGGACCGGTGGGTTCGGTCCAGGTACTGAAGAGGAGGGCGCCGCGTCCGTCGGCTGCCGGGAGGTATTGGGGGCATTCCCAGCCCTCGCCGGTGAGCAGGTCGGTGCCGCTGATCGGCTCCTTCTCGCGGGCCGCGAAGGGCCCCCGGTAGGTCCAGGTCTCCAGGTCGGGTGAGTCGTAGAGCAGGGCGGCGGCGCGGCCGTCCGCGAGGGCGGCGCCGACCAGCATCCGCCAGCCGTCGCCGTCCTGCCAGACGTACGGGTCGCGGTACATGGTGCAGCCCTCGGACAGCTCGGGGATGACCAGTTCACCGCTCGGGCTGAACGTCCGGCCGCTGTCTCGGGAGACGGCGCGGGTGACCGGCTGGTGCTGGAACGAGCGGTCCTCGCGGTGCGCGGAGTAGAAGGCGACCAGCCGTTCGCCGTCGGAGACGGCGTTACCGGAGAAGCAGCCGTCGGCGTCCAGGCCACCGGGGGTCGGGGACAGGGCGATCGGCAGCGGCTCCCAGGTCAGCAGGTCGGGGCTGCGGAAGTGGCCCCAGTGCATGTTGGCGTGGTTCGCTCCGTGCGGGTTGTACTGGTAGCACACGTGGTAGTGGCCGTCGTGGAAGACCAGCCCGTTGGGGTCGTTGATCCAGTTGCGGGGCGGGCGCAGGTGCGCGACGGGGAAGTGCGGATCGCGGGGTGGGGTGGACACACGCGTGCCTTTCGGTATGACAGGGGACCGCCCCGCCGGCCCTCTGGTTGGCGGGGCGGCGGGCCGACGGGGCGGTGGTCTTCAAGCCTGTGTGCGGCCTTCAGGTCCGGATGCGGAATTCCACGCTCAGCTGCTGCTCCCGCCGTGAGCTGGGGCCGACGCGGAGTGCGAACTCGCCTGGTTCGACCACGCGGCGGTTGTCGGCTGTGACGAGAGAGCACTGGGAGGCAGGGATGCTGATGCGGACGTCCAGGCTTTCGCCGGGAGGTATCTCAACCTGGGTGAAACCCTTCAGCTCCTGCTCGGCCCAGGTGACGCTGGTGGTCAGGTCGCTGACGTACGCCTGGACCGTTTCCACGGCCCTGCGGCTGCCGCTGTTGGTGAGCCGCACCGTGGCGTCGACGGTGCCGTCGGCGGGGACCTCCGGGTCGTGCACGACCAAGTCGGAGTAGGTGACCGTGGTGTAGGTGAGGCCCTCGCCGAACGCGAACAGGGGGTCCTGTGTGAGATCCGCATAGCGGCTCCCGTGCTGGCCTCGCACCTGGTTGTAGAAGACCGGTTGCTGTCCGACGTGACGTGCGAAGGAGACCGGGAGCCGGCCACTGGGATCGACGAGTCCGAGAAGCAGTTCGGCGACGGCGCGGCCGCCGCGCATGCCCGGGTTGAACGCCTCGATGAGGGCTGCCGCGTTCAGTGCCGACTCCGGGAGGGTGCTCGGCTTGGACTGGGCCAGTACGACGATCATCGGTGTGCCGGTGGCGGCGACCGCGTCCAGCAGCGCGATCTGGCCTCCCTGGAGGTCGAGCGTGGCCGTGGAGCGCACCTCGCCGGTGAGGGCGATGGTGTCTCCCACGACCACGACGGCGTAGTCGGCGGCCTCCGCGGCGGCGGTGGCCTCCCGAAGCTGTGCCTGGTCGACCGGGGCTGGGGTGAAAACGGCCGGCTGCGGTTGGCCGTCGGGCCCCAGGGACCACTCGGAGTTGGATGCGGGGCTTTCGATGTCGGCTCCGCGGGCGTACGTGATGGCCCAGTCGGCCGGTGCGACGGCGCGAAGGCCGTCGAGCACCGTCTCCACCGACTCGCGTGGATGTCCCTCGGGCATCCACGGGACCTGGCCGGAGGCGCCCGCCCAGTCGCCGAGCATGGCTTGCGTGCTGTCGGCGTTGGGGCCGATGACCGCGATCGTCCGCGGCCTGTCCCGGCTCACGGCGCGCCCCGTTCCGTCCGAGGTCAGCCCGCCCTCGAGGGGCAGGATCCCCTCGTTGCGCAGCAACACCAGGGAGCGACGGGCGGTCTCCAGGTTGAGGTCCGCGTGTGAGCGGCAGCCGATCACCTGCGCCTGCCGCTCGGGGTCGGGGGCGCGGGGGTTCTCGAACAGTCCGAGCTCGAACTTCAGCCGCAGAACCCGCCGTACCGCGTCATCGATCTGCTTCTCTTCCATCAGGCCGCGGGCGACCGCCTCCTGGGCGCCCTCGAAGAACTGCGGTGTGGCCATGATGAGGTCGTTCCCGGAGTTGACGGCGACCGCCGCCGCCTCGGCGTAGTCGGCGCAGGTCCGCTGGTCGTAGACCATCCGGCCGACGTTGTCCCAGTCGGTCACCAGCGTCCCGGTGAAGCCCCACTCGCCCTTGAGCACGTCGTTGATCAGCCACTGATGCGCGGTGATGGGCACCCCGTCGATGGACTGGTAGCCGAGCATGAAGCCGCGGCAGCCGGCCCGTACCGCCTGCTCGAAGGGGGGCAGGAACCACGAGCGCAGCTTGCGGGGGCTGAGATCGGCTTCGCTGGCGTCGCGCCCGCCCAGGGTTTCGGAGTAGCCCGCGAAGTGCTTTGCGTACGCCAGCACGGCTGTCGGGTCGCTGAGGCCGTCGCCCTGGTAGCCGCGTACCATCGCCGCCCCGAGTTCACCGATCAGGAACGGGTCCTCGCCGAACGTCTCGTTGATCCGGCCCCAGCGCAGGTCCCGGGTGATGCACAGGACCGGGGAGAACGTCCCGTGGATTCCGGTCGCCGCGATTTCGGTCGCGGCCGCTCGGGCGACTCGGTGGAGCAGGGAGGGGTCCCAGGTGCAGGCCATGGCCAGCTGGGTCGGGAAGATGGTCGCCCCCGGCCAGAACGAGTGGCCGTGGATGCCGTCGTCGGCTGTCAGCAGCGGTATGCCGAGCCGTGTCCGCCGGGCCAGTTCCATGGCCTGCGGCATGAGGTCGGGAGACACATGCAGGACTGCCCCGGCCAGCTTGGCCGACACGATGTCCGCCAGGTCCCCGTGTTGTGCGTCGAGCATCAGCAGCTGCCCGACCTTCTCCGGCAGGGTCATCCGGGACAGCAAGTCGTCGGTTCTCGCTTCCACGGACGCTTCCGGATCCAGGTACGCGGCAGAGTGGACCGGCTGTCCCACGGTGTTCTCCAAGAGATGAGTCGTCACAGATCAGAGAGTTGATGGGCGACGGTGAGTGCTTCGTCGCGCGAACCTTGCCGCCCGACGCGGCGGGGCTCGCGTGCCGTCCGTCCGCCGTCCCGGGCGGGACCGGTACGGCATGGGACGGCGGGGCGGGAACCGGGGTGTCACTTCAGGCCGGTAGTGGCGATGCCCGCCACGAACTGTCGCTGGAAGAGCAGGAAGACGATCATCACCGGCAGCAGGACGACCATGGCACCGGCGAGCAGGATGCCGAAGCGGGTGAAGGACTGTCCGCTGCTGGCCAGGGCGAGGCCGACGGGGAGGGTGTACTGGCTCTCGTTCTGGGCGACGACCAGGGGCCACAGGAAGTTGTTCCAGGAGCCGAGGAAGGTGATGATCCCGAGGGTGGCGAGGGCGGGCTTGGTCAGCGGAAGGATGATCTTCGCGAAGATGGCCAGTTCGCGGCAGCCGTCGACGCGGGCGGCGTCGATCAGTTCGTCAGGCAGGGTGGAGATGAACTGCCGCATCAGGAACACCCCGAAGGGCGTGGCCAGGAACGGCAGGATCAGCCCGAGCAGGGAGCCGGTCAGCTGCATGTTGGCCACCAGCACGTACAGCGGTACGAAGGTGACCAGGCCGGGGATCATGAGGGTCCCCATGACCAGCAGGAAGACGGCGCGCTGTCCGCGGAACTCCAGTTTGGCCAGGGCGTATCCGAGCATCGAGCAGAAGATCAGGTTGCCCGCGGTCACGGCGAGGGCCACGATCACGGAGTTGGCGAACATGCTCGTGAAGTCGAGCGTGCTGAACAGCTCGCCGTAGTTGGCGGTCGTGGGCGCCGTGGGTATCAGGACGGGTGGGACCCTGCGGATGTCGGCCTCGGGCTTGAACGACCCGGACAGCATCCACAGGAACGGCGCGATCATCAGCAGCAGGGCGCCGGCGAGCGGTATGTACAGCCAGGGCTGACCCCAGTTCTGGCGGATGCGGCGGCGCCTCAGGGCGCGGTTCGTGCCCGGTTGTGGCGTTCGGAGAGTAGAGAGGGTGCTCATGAGGCATCAGTCCTTGTCTCGCAGCACGCGGAACTGCAGCACGGTCAGCGCGACGATGAGGACGAAGATGACGTAGCCGGCGGCCGACGCCATCTCGTAGTTGCCGTTGCCGAACTGTTTGTAGGCGTACAACGTCGCCGACAGGGTGGAGTCCAGGGGTCCGCCATCGGTCATCACGAACGGCTCGTCGAAGAACTGCAGATAGCCGATGCCGGTGGTCACGGCGGTCAGCAGCAGGGCCGGCCGCAGGAGCGGGAAGGTGACCCGCCAGAACCGCTGCCAGGGCCCGGCCCCGTCGAGTTCGGCCGCTTCCATCAGGGACTGGGGCACGGACTGCAGACCCGCCAGCATGATGATCATGACCGTGCCGAGGTTGCGCCATATCGCCATCACGATCATGACGGGCAGGGCGAAGCGGGTGTCCGCCAGCCAGGCCGGACCGTCGATCCCGAACCAGCCCAGGACGAGGTTCGCCAGTCCCGCGCGAGGTTCCAGGAGCGTCTTCCACACCACGGCGACGGCCACGATGCTGGTGATCACCGGCAGGTAGAAGCCGACCCGGAAGACGGCCCGGAAGCGGCGGATGCCCCGGTCGAGGGCAACCGCCGCCGCGAGCCCGGCGGCCAGGGTCAGGGGCAGGGCCACCAGGACGAACACGGCCGTGTTGCGCAGGGCCGTGAAAAACTGCGGGTCCTCAAAGAGGCGTACGTAGTTGTCGAAGCCGACGAACGACACGTTCAGCGGTGTGCGCAGGTCCGCGCTCTTGGTGTCGGTCAGGCCCATCAGCAGTGACCACACCACCGGCAGCAGCATGAAGGCCAAGAACAGCGCGAGGAACGGGCCGGCGAGGACCCAGGCGGCCCGGGCCTGCCTGCCGCGCGCCGTGCTCCGGAGCCCGGAGTGCCGGCGATCGGCACTCCGTTCCGACCCTGCGGTGCCCTGCTCGTGGGTGCCGCCCCGCTCGGGGAGCGTTTTCGTGGACATGGATGTCATCCGTCCGTGCGAGGGTTGTCCATACGAGGGGTACTCACGCGGCGGCGCTCAGCGGCCGGTGCCGATGCTGGTGGCCTTGGACTGCAGCGTCTTCTGCACCTCGGCGACGGTGGCCTTGCCGAGGGTCAGCTTCTCCAGTTCGGAGTCGATGGTGTCGGCGATCTGCTGCCAGGTCGTGATGGCGGGCGGCGCCTTGCTGACCTCGAGCTGCTCGGCGAACGCCTTCAAGTTCTCGTCCTCGGTCAGCTTCCCCTCCGTCCACGCCTGGGGCGAAGGAGGCAGGCTGCCGGTGGCCTTGGAATAGGTCGCGAGGTTGGCGGGCTCCGTCAGGAACTGGGCGAACTTCCATGCCGCGTCGGGGTTCTTGGCCTCGTTGAACACCGCCAGGTCGCTGCCGCCGGCGAACCCGGCGGGCTGCTTGGTGTACGGCATCGGCATGGTCTTCCACTTGCCGTCCAGCTCCGGGGCGTCCTTGTGGAGGCTGCCGCCGGCCCACGCACCCTCCTGGTAGACCGCGATCAGCCCGTCGCGGAAGCCCTGCACGTTGTCCGACCTGTCGGTCGGCGCCAGGCCCTGCTTGGGGACGCTCGCGTAGTCCTCCAGCGCCTTGGCGACCTCGGGCGAGTCGAAGGTGAACTTCCCGGTCTTGGCGTCGTAGATGTCACCGCCCTGCTGCCAGACCATCGGCACCCAGAAAATCCAGGAGTTGAAGCCCATCACCAGCCCGCCGGCATGGCGCAGCTTGGGGTTCTCCTTGCCGGCGGTGGCCTGGATGGCCTTGAGGTCCTTCAGGTACCCGGCCCGGTCGCTAGCCAGGGCGCCCTTGATACCGGCCTTCTTGGTGATGTCGGTCCGGTAGAAGACCGCTTGGGTGTCGGCGATGAACGGGACGCCGTAGGAGGTGTTCTTGTACTTGGTGGTGTCCCACTGGCCGGGGTAGAAGTCCGAGGACTTGATCGACGTCGGGGTGGCCTGGAAGCCCTTCAAGGCTGCCATCTCGGCCATCCAGGTGCTGCCGACCAGGGACATGTCCGGTGTGTTGCCGCCCGCTATCGCGGTGGTCAGCTTGTCGTGGGCACCGTCCCACGGGACCGCGGTGATCTTGACGTCTGCGTCCGGGTTCTCCTGCTCGAACTTCTTGGCCAGTTCCTTCAGGTCTTCGTCGGGGTCGCCCATGGACCACATGACCACCGTCCCCTTGGCCTTACCCGCGGCTATCTCGGCGGGTGCGTCGTTGCCGGGGCCGGAGTCCTCGCTCCGGCCACAGCCGGTGGCCACCAGGGCTGCCGTGACGGTGACGCACAGGATCTGGACGGTTCTGACGGTGTGACGGGTGGTGATACGCATGATGCGGCTCCTTGCCGTTGGGCGATACAGGCGCGGGGGGCTAAGGGTGAGAGCGGGCGGACGCCCGGATGGGCCGGCGCACGGGTGGGGACCGTCTGCGGTGACAGCGGCATCGGCGGTCAGCCGCAGGGCGCGGCTGGAGCATCCGACGCGGAGTGGGTAGGGCCGGGCAGGGTGGGCCAGGCGCGCCGTTCGGTGTCCCGGATCGGGAACGCGCGAGCGGAAGGGTGCATGTGGGCGGTGCCGCATGAACGCGTGTGCAGCCGCCATGGTTGCGAGGAAGGCGAGGCCGAAGTGGGTCGCCGAGGTTTCAAGGAGATGAGGGGCGGTGCGTCACCGGCGACGCACCGCCCGGCTGCGAGGCGCCATCACGTACGCACCGCGATGACGTCGCGTCAGTTCGAGCTCGGCTCCAATGTCGAACCGCGGATCACGAGGCTGGTGGGAATGATGCGCGAGGGGGCGGCCTCGGGCGATCTGCGCACGTGGTCGAGCAGCAGACGCGCCGCTGCCTCACCCATCTCCCGCATCGGCTGGCGGACGGTGGTCAAGGCCGGATAGGTGTACGACGCCACCTCGACGTCATCGAACCCCACCACGGCGACATCCCGCGGAATCTTGAGGCCGGCCTCGTGCAAGGCCGCGAGCACGCCGGCCGCCGAGGGGTCGTTGTGCCCGAAGACCGCGTCGAACTCCACGCCGTCCGCGAGAGCTTGCGCCACCGCGCTCCGGCTGCTGTCGAACAAGAAGTCGCCGCAGATGATGCTGCGCGGGTCGAGCTCGATCCCGGCCTGCGCATAGACGTCGACGAAGCCGCCCAACCGTTCCCGGGTGCAGCCGTACTCTTCTGGACCGGTCACCACCAGAGGGCGACGGCGACCGAGGTCCAGCAGGTGGCGCGCCGCCTGCTCACCGCCCTCCCGGTTGGTGGTGGCCACGTAGGGGAATCCCGGCCGCTGGAAGCGGTCGTCTATCAGTACCACCGGCAGTCCGGCCTCGTGCAGTTCCGTGATGGATCCCAGGGCCCCCTCGGGCTCTATCACCAGCAGACCGTCGAACGACTTGGCAGCGACCTGCAGGCCCAGCCTGCGCAGTGACTCCTCACCGCGGTTCCAGGTCAGCATCCGCAGCCCGAAGCCCTCGGCCTCCAGCGTCTCGACGACCGCCTGCACGATGCCGGCCCAGGCCCAGGCCAAGTCAGGGACCAGCATGCCGATCATCTGTGTCGTGCCGCGTGCCAGCCCCACTGCCCCGGCGCTCGGCACATAGCCGAGCTCCGAGATCGCCTTGCGGACCTTCGCGACGGTGTTCTCGTGGATCTCGCCTTTGCCGTTCAGCACCCGCGAGACCGTCGTCTTGCTGACGCCGGCCCGCGTGGCCACGTCGGCGATAGTGACTCCCATGTCACCTCCCCTCCCTTCCTGCAGAGGCGGAAGACTTTCCTCCCGCACCGAAGGGCCGATCGTACAGAGACCCGTGTAACCGGTACCGGAAGCAGTCCCGGAACCGGTTTCGGTACCGGTTCCGGAAGTGAAGCACCGAGAGGCCCCACCGGTCAACACCCCGGAAACAACTCGTTGACGCAGCCGGTCTCGGTCTCGCACGATGCCGCGGAAGCCTGCCGGCTGCCACCCAAGCCACCGCTCTGACCTGCGCGGTTGCCGACCCCAACCCGCCATGGCCGAGCTCATCGGCGCGGCTGCCGGCCGCCGACGACGCCCGACGGACCGCAGACCCGTCCCGGAGCAATCGCGCCCGCACCGTTGACGCGCTGGCCGGATTGCCCTTCATAATCGGGCACTCGCTGTCATCGATGACATACGTCGTCGTTGACACCCCAGTCGGCTGCGTGGACGTCGACGCCGCTGGGATGTCACTTTTCGGTCCGTCCGCGCCGGGGCCGCAGTCAGTGCTGCGCCGACGAGCCGCGGGACTAGGAGACACCATGAGCTCTGCACGCGTATCCCGGCATGCCCGCATACGGATGATGGCGGCGGTGGCGACCGTCTGCGCCCTGTCCGCAGCCCCGCTCGCCCCCCAGGCCGTAGCCGCCGACACCCTGCCGTACTCCGAGACCTATCGGCCCCAGTTCCACTTCACGCCGGAGAAGAACTGGATGAACGACCCCAACGGCCTCGTCTACTACAAGGGCGAGTACCACCTCTTCTACCAGTACAAC
>NZ_LGDG01000267.1 GCF_001279775.1 Streptomyces sp. MMG1533
CCCCTACACCGTGAACGACCAGTTCATGGTCACCACGGCGCTCACCATCGCCCACTGGAACAGGGAACACGGCGCCCGCCCCCGCCCCCTCCCCACCAGCATGCCCGTGGACGACCGCCCCCGCGACACCACCATGCCCATCGGCAACGGCACCCGACTCGTCGAAGTCCCCTTCGCACCAGACGAGTTGGACCACCCCCCGATGGCCGACCTGCTGCGCCGCACGGCAACCCGCACCCGTGCCCTCAAGTCCCTCCCCCGCCCCCAGCTCGGCCACGGCGCCTCCCTCCTGACCGCCCCGGTCACCCCCGTGGCGTGGCGTGCCGCGCTCACCCGGGGTCTGCGCAGGGCCGCCGCGCCCTGGACCTCGACGACCCTCCTCAGCAACATCGGGCGGATCCCGTACCCCCTGGACTTCGGCGAGGAGGCCGGCCGCGCGCACGCCGTGTGGTTCTCCGCGCCGGCCCGGATGCCCCGCGGCCTCACCGTCACCACCGCCTCCACCGCGGGCCGCCTCCACCTCGCCCTGCGCTGGTCGCGCGCCCTGCTCGGCCACGGCGACGGCGCCCACCTGCGGGACCTCTTCGAGCACTACCTGCACACCACGGAGGCCGGCACATGACCTCTACCGAGCAACTCCCCAAAGATCTCCGGGACTTCTACGAGGACCCCGCCGTCCCCGTGGCCTCCGGCACCCCGCGTTCCCTCCGCCAGGCCCGCATGCTGGCAGCCGCCCTCGGCACCGAGAGGGCCCGGACGATCCTCGACATCGGCTGCGGCGACGGCACCGCCGCGGCCACCGCCGCCCCGCTCCTCCCCGGCCACCGCATCATCGGCGTCGACTGGTCCCAGGACGCCCTGAAACGTGCCCGCGCCCACCTGACGTACGCGATCCGCGGTGAACTCACAGGCGACGGCCTGCCGTTCGGCACCGGCTCCGCCGACGCCGTGCTGTTCAGCGAGGTGATCGAGCACCTCGTGGACCCGGACGCCGCGCTCGACGAGATCCGCCGCGTCCTGCGCCCGGGAGGCCACCTCATGCTGTCCACCCCCAACCTGGCGGCCTGGTACAACCGCGCCCTGCTGCTGGCCGGTGTCCAGCCCGTGTTCTCGGAGGTGAGCCTGCGGGCCGTTCACGGCCGACCCGGGCGGGAGGTCGTAGGACATCTGCGGCTGTACACGGCCCGCGCGCTGAGGGAGTTCGTCACGGCGGCCGGCTTCGAGGTCGTACGGCTCGAAGGGGCTCCCTTCCACGGCGTACCGCGTCCGCTGCGACCGTTCGACCGGCTGGCCTGTGCCAGACCGTCGCTCGCGTCGATCCTGCTCCTCCATGCACGAAGGACGTAGGCGATGTGGTGGGGAGTGGCCGCGGCCCTGCTGGCGAACGTCCTCTACAGCACCGGATTCGTCCTGGAGAAGCGGGCGTTGGCCACTCTGCCCGAGGTCAGCATCCGCCGGCCGGTCCGCCTGCTCGGGCTGGTGCTGCGCAGCCCGCTGTGGATCGGCGGGTCGCTCTCCCTCGCAGCCGGATTCGGTGCGCAGCTCGCCGTCTACCGGACGCTGCCGATCGCCGCCGCGCAGGGCATCTTCGTCTCCGGTCTGGTCCTGCTCGTGCTGCTGTCCGCCCGCCTGCTGGGCGAGGAGACCACCGGCCGCGAGCGGTACGCGCTGGGCGCGATCCTCGCCGCGCTGCTCATGGTCGTCCTGTCGCTGAACGAGAGGTCCGACACCGTGAGCCAGGAGGCGCCGTACCCGCTGATCCTGCTGGTGTGCGTGCCGTCGCTGGCGGCGGGCGTGGGGCTGTACAACGCCGCCGAGCGCCGCACCCGGCACCGGCACCGCGCGCCGACCACGGGCGTCGAGTACGGCGTGGCGGTGGGGCTGCTGTACGGCGTCAGCTCGCTCGCGATCAAGGGCATGTCGAGTTACCTGACGGCGAGTGGTCTCGGCGGGGCCCTTCTCGACGTGCTCCGCTCCCCGTATCCGTATCTCCTGCTCTTCACCGGCGCATTCGGTCTCGTCATGTCGCAGGCGGCGCTGCAACGCTGCCGGGCCTCGCTGATCGTGCCCGTGTGCACGACCGTGACCTGCCTGTACACGGCGGTGCTCGGCACGCTCTCGTTCGGTGAGGCACTGCCGCACGACCCGATCAGACTCGCGCTGCGCCTCGCGGGCATCGTGCTCGCCGTCGCCGTACTGCTGAGCATGCCCAAGCACGACCAGGCGCCCCAACCCTCCCTCGGTGCCAAGGAGTTGACACCCCCGTGAAACCCGACGACCCACTGCTGAAGATCCTCGCGTGCCCGCTCGACAAAGGGCCGCTGCACCTCGTCCCTGCGGACGGACCGGAACAGACCGAGGTCCTCTACAACCCGCGCCTGCAGCGGCGTTATCCGATCGTCGACGGCATCCCCCAACTGCTGCCGTCCTCCGGGGAACAGGTCTCGGACGACGAGCACAACGAGCTACTGAAACGGACGGCTCCATGACGGGCCCCGCACGCACCTGGGCGGCCCGGGTGGCCCCCCACCTCCCCACCCGTCTGGTCGCCGCTGCCGCCAGAGCCGTGTACCCGCGGTTCGAACCGGAGTTGGCGCGACTCGCCGACCTGTGTCCGGCGGGCTGCGGTACGGCCGTGGACGTCGGCGGCTGGTACGGCCCCTGGACGCGGCGGCTGTCCGGACGGGCGCGCCGGGTGGTGACCGTCGAGCCGGTGCCCCATCTGGCACGGCTGCTGACCTCGGCGGCCCCGGCGAACGTCCGGGTGATCCAGGCCGCCGCCGCGGACCGTCCGGGCACCGCCCGCCTGTGGCTGCCGCCGGACGACGCGGGCGACCGGGGTGTGTCGTCACTGGTCCGCCGGGACATCCACGGCCGCGCGGTGGAGGTGCCCTGCATCACCCTCGACGAACTGGCCCTGCGCGACGTCGGCTTCATCAAGGTCGACGTGGACGGGAGCGAGCTGGCGGTGCTGCGCGGAGCGACGGGGCTGCTGGCGCGCGACCGGCCGGCCCTCTTCGTCGAGCTGGAGTCCCGTATCCAGCCGATCGCGCCGGTGGTGACGTACCTGTCCATGCTCGGCTACGACGGCTGGGTGCTGCCCCGCGACAACTGGGTGCCGCTGGCCGGCTTCCCGCTGGAGGCCCACCAGTCGGTGGCCTCGTACGTCGTCGCGCACGGGCTGCTGCGCCGCGTCCTGCCGTTCCGCAAGCGCCCCCGGTACGTGAACTCGGTGCTGTTCCTCCCGGACGGCCGCCGTCCGGGGCACCGGCAGGTGGGGGACGATGGTGCGCATGTCCTCCGGAAAGCCCCCGGCTAGCCCCTTCACCCGTCTCGACTTCCAGCTGGTGCTGCTGCGCCGCATGGCCGATCACAACCCCGATCTGGTGGAGAACGCCCGCCACGAGCTGGGCGTCTCGATCGCGGACATGCGGGAGGCCAACAAGCGGTGGCAGGCGATGGTCCGCTCCCCGCGGTCCCGGTCCGCCGCCTCCCGCTACCGCTCGATCCTGGGCGAGCCCGAGTCGGTACTCACCCGCAGGATCGGCGACCTGGAGTGCGAGGCCCGCCTCTGGCCCCTACCCCTCTGGCCGGACCTCCGCTTCGAGGTGCTCCTCGCCCCGAACGGTGCCGTCTGGAACGAGTGGCTGATCCGCACCCCAGGGACCGAAGGACCTTCGCTGCGGACCCTCGACGACCTCACCCCCTGGTCGTGCACGGTCGACGAGGCGGCCCGCGCCTTCGCCCCGGCCCGCCCGCTCCAGGGGACGGCGCCGACGCGCTGGGGGCTGGCCTTCAGCGCCCCGGACGGCCGGGGCGTGCGGTGGGAGTGTGTCGCCGAGTTCACGTGGGGGCTGTTGCAGCGGGTGGCGGTCAACGACCGGTCCGCCGATGGCGACTAGCGCCGGCCAATCCAGGTCCTCCCCCTCCCTCGGCCCCACTCCCCCGAGGCTCTCCGTGGGTGGCGGCACCGGCCCGCCGACGCGGCGCGGGTGCTGCTCGGCCCGGCCCGCGGCGCCGAAATCGTCTTCGTCGGACGGGACGAGGCCGAGACCGTGTGGGGCACCGGCAAGGCGGCGGAGGTCCGGGACCTGCTCCGCCCCGCCCGCGTCGTCGTGGTCAAGGACGCCGGGCACAGCGCGACGGCGTACACGGAGGACGGCGAGGAGACCTTCGTCCGCACGCCCCCGTCCCGGGTCGTCGAACGGGTCGGCGCCGGCGACGCGTTCGCCGCGGGCCATCTGTCGGCGGCGCTGCTCGAAGGGCGCGGCGCCAGGGAGGGCCTGCGCCGCGGCCACCGGCCGGCCGCCGCGGCCCTGGGCACCCGGGACGACGTACCGACCTGATCAGCGAGCCGCCGCCAGGATCGCCTCGACCACCGCCCGCACCGAGTCCGGATGCAGGAACAGGAACAGGTTCGGCTCGACCAGCTCCAGCTCCATCACCAGCGGCCGGCCGTCCTCCCCGTCCACCAGGTCGACCCGGGCGTACAGCACCTCCTGCGCGTCCGGTACGGCGGCCAGGGCCCGCTCGGCGACGGACACTTCGGCCGGGGTCGGGGTCCAGGGCTCCAGGCCGGGATGGGCGACCTTGTCGGCGTCGAAGGCCGTGCCGGGGGCGAGGACGGCCCGCTTGCGGCTGGCATGGAGCAGACGCCCGCCGAAGAACTGCAACGCCCGCTCACCACGCTCGTCGATGCCCTTCATGTACGGCTGCACCATCGCCGTGAGCCCCTCCTCGTGCATGTGCGCGAGGTGTCGTACGGCCCTCTCGTGCTGCTCGGGCGTGTAGCGCGCGGCGTAACGGGCGCCGGCCCCGGAAGCGGGCTTGACGACGTACTCGTGGTCGCCGGGGAGGTCGACGGCGTCACCCGGCGCGACGTACCGGGTGGAGACGACGGGCACACCGGCCGCCGTCAGATCCCCGAGGTACCGCTTGTCGGTGTTCCACCGCACCACCTCGGCCGGGTTCGCCAGCCGCGTGGCCTTGGCGCAGCGCTCCGCCCACGCCACGAACTCGGCCGCCCGCCAGCTGTAGTCCCAGGTGGACCGGATGACGGCGATGTCGTAGGCCCCCCAGTCGACACCGGCGTCGTCCCAGAACACGGCGTCCGCCTCGGCCCCGGCCGCGCGCAGCGCCGCCAGCAGGACGGGCAGGTCGGCGTCCTTGCCGGCCTTCGGCCGGGGGTCGTAGGTGACGAGGGCGACTCGGGGCACGGCGGACTCCTTCTCATACGGCTCGGCTGGCAGGCTAACCGCCGCCCCCGCAACCGCGACAACCCGTTTGACCTTCCCCTTCGGGGAAGCCCCAGCATCGGTGGCGGGCACCAAGGAATCCGGGGGTACGCATGGACGACGGCCTGCTGACGATCGGCACGTTCGCGAAGGCCTGCCGGCTGTCGCCCAAGGCGCTGCGGCTGTACGACGAGCTGGAGCTGCTGCGTCCGGCGCGGGTGGACCCCGGCACGGGATACCGGTACTACGCGGTCGAGCAGCTGGAGCAGGCGCGGCTGGTGGCGTGGCTGCGGCGGCTGGGGATGCCGCTGGCCCGGATCCGCGAGGTGTGCGAGACGTACGCCCTCGACTCCGGGGCCGCCGCCCGGGAGATCCGCGCGTACTGGGCGCGGGTCGAGGCGGATACGGCCGTACGGCGGGACCTCGCCGCGTTCCTCGTGGACCAACTGACCGAAACACCGAGGAAGGACACCACCATGCTGGAACTGCGCTACTTCGCCCACTCGGACCGGGGGCGGGTCCGCCCCGAGAACCAGGACACGGCGTACGCGGGCACCCGGCTGCTCGCGGTCGCGGACGGCTTCGGCGCGGCGGGCGCGCCCGCGAGCAGCGCCGCAGTGGAGGCGCTGAGGTTCCTGGACACGGAGGAGGTCCCCGCGGGCAACGTCCTCAACCTGCTGGAGGACGCGGTGCGGGGCGCGACGGAAGCGGTCCGGGACGTCACCCGGGGCGCGGACGACATCGGCACCACCCTGACCGCCCTGCTGTGGACGGGCTCCCGCCTCGCCCTGGTCCACATCGGCGACTCCCGCGCGTATCTGCTTCGCGACGGCGGCCTCTTCCGCATCACCCACGACCACACGATGGTCCAGTCGCTGATCGACGAGGGCCGCCTCACCCCCGAGGAGGCCGCCGCCCACCCCCAGCGCTCCCTGCTTCTGAAGGCCCTCCCGCCCACCGCCCCCGCGACCCCGGACCTCCGCCTCCACGACGCCCACCCCGGCGACCGCTACCTCCTCTGCTCCGACGGCCTGCCCACCGTCGTCCCCGACGACCGCATCCGCACCCTGCTCACCTCCACGCCGGCTCCGGACGAGGCCGCACGCACCCTCGTCGCCGAGGCGAACAAGGCCGGCGGCCCGGACAACGTGAGCTGTGTGGTGGCGGACGTGGTGGAGGCGGCGGCCTAGGGAGTGTCCGGCTCCCAGTCCAGCAACCGCACCTTCGCGACCGTGCGGACATGGCGGCGCATCGCGGTGGCCGCCTGTTTCGGCCGCCCCGCGGCGATGGCGTCGAGGATCGTCTGATGCTGAGTCAGGGAGCGCTTGGGGCGGTGGGGTTGGCGGAGGGATTCGGTGCGGCTCTCGGCGATCTGGACGGCGATGGAGCGCATGAACTCGGCGAGGAGGCTGCTGTGGGCGGCCGCGGTGACCGCCGCGTGGAACAAGCGGTCGCCCTCGATGCCGTGACCGCCCGCCTCGATCTCCTCGGCCATGTGGGCGAGCGCGGACCGCATCGCCGCGAGGTCGTCGTCCGTGCGGCGCTCGGCGGCCAGTTCGGCGAGTTTCGTCTCCAGGGCCTCGCGGGCCTCCAGGACGTCCGGGAGGCGCCGGCGGCGCTCGACCATCTTCTCGACGGGCTCGACGTCCAGGCTGTCGCGGACCAGGTACGTCCCCCCGCCGTGCCGTGCCTCCACCAGCCCCTGTACCTCCAGGACCACGATCGCCTGCTTGACCGAGGCCCGGCTGACACCCAGGCGCTGGGCCAGGTCTCGCTCGGGCGGGAGGCGGTCACCGGCCTTCAGGCCGCCCTCGGCGACGTACTGGCGCAGGCGGTCGAGCACCTGCTCGTACAGGCGCTGTTTCGTCATGGGGCGCAGGGCGTCGGTCACGGGGTCCCCCCTTCGTCGGGAGCGTAACACCGGCCGTTCCGGTGGCCGAGTGGCTGAGCCAATTCCTGCGCGACCCCTTGACTGCGGCCCGGTGTGCGCCCACGCTAACCAGCCAGTCGACCTGTAAGTGGCTCAGCCACTCGGCCACTCTCCCCCCACCCCCACCACCACCGGCCGCCCTCCACACAACCGCTCCGGGACCCAAAGACGGGAGCCCGTATGTCCCCCGAACTCATCTCGATCCTCGTCCTCGTCGTGGTGTTCGTCATCGCCACCACCCGTTCCGTCAACATGGGCGCGCTCGCTTTCGCCGCCGCCTTCGCGGTCGGTGAGCTCGTCGCCGACCTCGACGCGGACGGCATCTTCGCCGGCTTCCCCGGCGACCTGTTCGTCGTGCTCGTCGGTGTCACGTACCTCTTCGCCATCGCGCGGGCCAACGGCACGACCGACTGGCTGGTGCACGCGTCCATCCGGCTCGTCCGGGGGCGCGTCGCGCTGATCCCCTGGGTCATGTTCGCGATCACCGGCGCGCTCACCGCGATCGGCGCGGTCAGTCCGGCCGCGGTCGCGATCGTCGCGCCCATCGCGCTGAGCTTCGCCGCCCGCTACGGGATCAGTCCGCTGCTGATGGGCGCGATGGTGGTGCACGGTGCCCAGGGCGGCGGCTTCTCGCCGATCAGCATCTACGGCACCATCGTCAACGGCATCGTCGAGCGCGAGAAGCTGCCGGGGAACGAGATCGCCCTGTTCCTCGCCTCGCTGTTCGCCAATCTGGTCATCGCGGCGGTCGTCTTCGTCCTGTTCGGCGGGCTGAAGCTGTGGGCGCGAGGGGCCCTCGCCCCGGACGGGGACTCCGGGGAGGGGGACCTGCCGGAGGGCGGTACCGGTACCCGTACGCCTGCCGAGACCGGCGACGGCACCAGCCCTTCCCGCACCGCCACCGTGGTCGAGGCCCACCCCGAAACCCCCGACACCCCCCGCCTCACCCCCGCCCGGATCGCCACCCTCGCCGCCCTGGTCGCCCTCGTCGTCGCCGTCCTGGCCCTCGACCTCGACGCCGGTCTGACCGCGATCACCCTCGCGGTGCTCCTGAGCAGCGTCTGGCCGGAGGACAGCCGCAAGGCGGTCGGGCAGATCGCCTGGTCGACGGTGCTCCTGATCTGCGGTGTCCTGACGTACGTCGGTGTCCTGGACGAGATGGGCACCATCACCTGGGCCGGCGAGGGCGTCAGCGGCATCGGCGTCCCGCTGCTGGCCGCCGTACTGCTCTGCTACATCGGCGCGATCGTGTCCGCGTTCGCCTCCTCCGTGGGGATCATGGGCGCACTGATCCCGCTCGCCGTGCCGTTCCTCGCGCAGGGCGAGATCGGGGCGGTCGGCATGGTGGCGGCGCTCGCGGTGTCGGCGACGGTGGTGGACGTCAGCCCGTTCTCCACGAACGGCGCGCTGGTGCTGGCGGCGGCGCCGGACGTCGACCGTGAGCGTTTCTTCAGGCAGTTGATGGTCTACGGAGGGATCGTGGTCGCGGTGGTACCCGCGGTGGCGTGGCTGGTGATGGTCGTACCGGGCTGGGGGTAGTCACAGCGCACGACGGACAGCGGCAGACAGCAGACGGCAGACAGCGGCAGACAGCGGCAGACAGCAGCAGTCGGCGACATTGAAGGAGCAAGACGCGTGACCTCTCTCTTCCCGGCCCTGACCGACGGCAGGACCGACCGTCCCGCCCTCCGGT
Source organism: Streptomyces sp. MMG1533 (assembly GCF_001279775.1). Taxonomy (GTDB): domain Bacteria; phylum Actinomycetota; class Actinomycetes; order Streptomycetales; family Streptomycetaceae; genus Streptomyces. The sequence goes on from NZ_LGDG01000267.1 coordinate 8,858, forward strand.
TCGGCGACCGCTCCCTGACGTACGGCGAGCTCGGCGCCGCTTCCGGTGCCCTCGCGGCGCGGATCGGCGCGGCGGGCAGAGTGGCCGTGTGGGCGACGCCGGCGCTGGAGACCGCGGTGGCGGTCCTGGCGGCGCTCCAAGCCGGCGTCGCCGCGGTGCCGCTCAACCCGAAGTCCGGGGAGAAGGAGCTCGGGCACATCCTGACGGACAGCGCGCCGTCGGTGGTGCTGGCCGCTCCCGGAGACCAACTCCCATCCGCTCTGCGGGACTTGAAGCGCATCGACGTCGACGTGCAGGCCACCGACCCGGCCCCCGGCAACGACGACGCGACCGGCGACGACAACGCGTCCGACGACGACCCCGCCCTGGTCGTCTACACCTCGGGCACCACCGGCCCGCCCAAGGGCGCCGTCATCCCCCGCCGGGCGATCGCCGCCACCCTGGACGCCCTCGCCGACGCCTGGCAGTGGACCGGCGACGACGTGCTCGTGCACGGCCTGCCCCTGTTCCACGTCCACGGCCTGGTCCTGGGCATCCTGGGCCCGCTGCGGCGGGGCGGATCGGTCCGCCACCTGGGCCGGTTCGGCACGGACGGCGTGGCACGCGAGCTGAACGCCGGCGCGACGATGCTGTTCGGCGTCCCGACGATGTACCACCGCATCGCGGAGACGCTCCCCGGCGACCTGGCGCTGGCCGAGGCCCTGAGCCGGGCGCGGCTGCTCGTGTCCGGCTCCGCCGCGCTGCCGGTGCACGACCACGAGCGGATCACGACCGCGACGGGGCAGCGCGTCATCGAGCGGTACGGCATGACGGAGACGCTGATGAACACGAGCGTCCGGGCGGACGGCGAGCCGCGGGCGGGCACGGTCGGGGTCCCGCTGCCGGGAGTCGAGCTGCGGCTCGTGGAGGAGGACGGGTCGCCGATCACGTCGTACGACGGCGAGACCGTGGGCGAGATCCAGGTGCGCGGCCCGAACCTGTTCACCGAGTACCTCAACCGCCCGGACGCCACGGCCGCCGCCTTCACCGCCGACGGCTGGTTCCGCACCGGCGACATGGCGGTGCGCGACCCCGACGGCTATGTCCGCATCGTCGGCCGCAAGGCCACCGACCTGATCAAGAGCGGGGGTTACAAGATCGGGGCGGGCGAGATCGAGAACGCGCTGCTGGAGCATCCGGGGGTGCGGGAGGCCGCGGTCACCGGCGAGCCGGACGCCGACCTGGGCGAGCGGATCGTGGCGTGGATCGTGCCGGAGGACCCCGAATCACCGCCCGCGGCAGAGGAGTTGGCGGACCACGTGGCGAGCCGGCTCGCCCCGCACAAGCGTCCCCGGGTGGTCCACCACCTCGCTTCCCTCCCCCGCAACGACATGGGGAAGATCATGAAGCGGGCGCTGATCCGTGACTGACCGCCGGACCGCCCGCGAGACCATCGCGACGATCACCGACGACTTCACCGAACTCCCGTATCCGGCAAGGGACTCCAGGCCCGACGGCCCGCTCGCCTGGCAGGGCTACGACGCCTCGCGCGCCCGCGCCGCCGACCGCACCGGCGAGCAGGAGTCCGTCGTCTGCGGCACCGGGCACGTGGAGGGCACGCGGGCGGTACTGATCGCGTTCGAGTTCGGCTTCCTGGGCGGCTCGCTGGGTGAACGTACCGGGGACCGGCTGGAGGCGGCGTACACGTACGCCCGCGAACACCGTCTCCCGGTCGTCCCGTTGATCGCCACCGGCGGCAGCCGCATGCAGGAGGGCATGCTCGCGCTGACCCAACTCCAGCGCGTGGCACGGCAGTCGGCGCTCACCACAGAGGCGGGGCTGCCGCAGATCGCGGTACTGCGGGACCCGACCACCGGCGGCGGCTGGGCCACGCTGGGCGCGGGCGCCGACGTGATCCTCGCGCTGCCGGGCGCGCAGGTCGGCTTCGCGGGGTCCCGGGTCCGGCCGCCGGACGCGGACCCGGCGGCGTACACGGCCGAGGCGCAGGTGGCGGCGGGGTCGGCGGACGCGGTCGTACGCCCCGAAGACCTGCGCGGAACCCTGGGCCGATGGCTGAGCCTGCTGACGGCACCGTCGACCGCCCCCGCACCACCCCCACCACCCCTCGGCACGACGGACCTCCCGGCCACGGGCTGGGCCGCGGTCCAGCGCGCCCGCTCGCCCCGACGCCCGCGCGCGGAAAGCTACTTGAGCGCCTACTTCACCCGTCGGGTCGCGATCCGCGGCGACCGCTGCGGCGGCACCGACCCCGACGGCATGCTGTGCGGCTTCGGCGAGCACGAGGGCCGCACGGTCGCCTACGCCGCCCAGACCGGCACGGCGACCCGCCCCGCCGGCTACCGCACCGCCACCCGCCTGATCCGCCTCGCCGACCGCCTCGGCATCCCGGTCCTCACCCTGGTGGACACGCCCGGCGCGGCCAACGACGCCGAGGCCGAGCGGCAGGGCGCGGGCGCCGCGATCGCGGACCTGTTCGGCGCGATGGCCACAGCCCGAACCCCGGTCACCACCCTGCTGATCGGCGAGGGCGGCTCGGGCGGAGCGCTGGCCCTGGCGGCACCCGGCAACACCTGGGCCACGCCGGACAGTTACTTCTCGGTGATCGCGCCCGAGCTCGCGGCGGCGATCCTGAAACGGCCGCCGGGGGAGGTCGAGGCGACGGCGGACGAACTCCGCATCCGGCCACAGGACTTGGCTGAACTGGGCGTGGTCCGGCATGCAACACGCGACAACCTCAAGTACCGTCCGTAACAATAGGGATGCTCAGTGCTGCGAGAGCGGTACGAGAGCGGTACGAGAGTGCTGCGAGAGCGGTACGAGAGCGGTACGAGAACGGACGACAGAACGACGGGGGCGCCGTGGAACGCTTAGTGGAGTTCGAGACCGCCGACGGCGCCGTGGTGTCGGTCGAGGCCGTCGAGGAGCGGTCCGGCTCCCGGTTGGTGTCCCGCGGGGACGGGACGGTCCAGGCGGCCCGCACCTTCGAGGGCGCACTCGAAGGGGTGCGCGCCGCCGCCTCCTCCGCGCTCCGCGTCTTCCGCGACGGCTCGCTGCGGCCCGACGGCATCGAGATCGAGTTCGGGGTGAAGCTGTCCGCCGAGACCGGCGCGATCATCGCGAAGGGGACGGCCGAGGGCCACCTGGTGGTGAAGCTGACCTGGTCGCCGGGGGCGGCCACCGAGACCGGCACCCCTTCGGCCGCAGCCGCGAACAGTACGCCCTCGTCCGTCCCGGAGCCCAGCACCGCCTCATGAACAGCGCCGAGTGGCACGCCCGGATCGAGTGCGGGGGTCAGGTGGCCGGGGCCGGCTTCCTGGTGTCCCCGAACACGGTGCTGACCTGCGCCCATGTCGTGCAGCGGGAGCCCGCGGGACTGACCGTGACGTTCACGGAGCGCCCCGGCTCCCCCGCCGTCCCGGCCCGTGTCGTCGCCCACGGCGGCTGGGCGGGAGGTGCCACCGACCCGGGGGACCTGGCGGTCCTGGAGCTGGAGCGGGAGGTGCCGATCGCCCCGGCCGCGCTGGCGCCCGTCGACACCGCACACGGCGTGACCGCACCCCGCAAGCTCGTCGTGTACGGCTTCCCGGTCGGCTTCGACGAGGGCACGCTCGCCGAGTACCGCATCACCGCACCGCAGTTGATCAACCGGGAGTGGATCCAGCTGGAGGCCTGGCAGCCGGGCGGCCAGCCGCTGGCCCCCGGGTTCAGCGGCTCGGCGGTCACGCTCGTCGACACCGGCGAGGTCGTCGGCATGGTCACGGCGGAGGGCGCCCCGGGCGTGCGAAACGGCCGGATGATGCCCACCGAGGTCATGGTCCGCCACTGGCCCGATCTGGAAGGCCTGGTGCCCACCTCGGACCATGCGACCGCCGACCGGACCCGGCTGCGCGAGCTGGTGGAGCGGGCGGTCCGCGTGAATCTGGAGTGCGATCCGGTACGGCTCTACACCGCGGCCGCCGACCGGTTCGACCCGCTGCCGCCCGAAGAGGGCTTCGACTCCCTCCGGTCGGCGGCGCTGTTCGTGCTGTGCGAACTCGACGGACCCGGTGCGGCCGGCACGGTCACCCGGTTCGCCGACCACCTGGAGACCCTGCTGGAAGCCCTGTTCCGGGCTCCCGCGCCCGCCGAACCGGAGGCCCCCGAGTGGTCGCCCATCCTGGTCGAGCTGGCGCACAGCGGCGCCGGTGACGACCTGGTCCGCGTGGAGGTGTCCGCGTACAGCGGAGGGCGCCGCCACCCGGTCGACTCGGACACGGTCCCGCAGACCCGGCTGCGCGCCTGGGTCCAGGACCGGATCGAGGCCGCGTTCCGCTGCCTCACCCCCGGCGCCGACGAGCTGATCGCGTTCGTGCTGCCCCGGGACTGGCTCGACTGGCCGGTCGACCGCTGGGAGAGCGCCCCGGACGACGCCACCCCGCTCGGCTGTCTCTACCCTCTCGTCGTCACCGACCACGCCCGCCGCAAGACCAGCACCCGGCACGTCCTGACCCGGGCCTGGAAACGCCTCGACTCCTCGCCGGGCGCGCGGGTGCACCGCGTCGAGTGCGCCGGCCCCGAGGAACCCGGCCGGCTCCGGATGAGGCTGCGCAGGCCCGACGCCTGTCTCGCCGGCTTCGCCACCGCGCCGGCCGCGGCCCGCACCCGCCCGCACTTCGACACCTCGCTCACCGCTCCGGCCCCGGTGATCGTGTGGTCGCGCAGCGGCTGCGGCGCCGGCCAGGAAGCGGACTGCGGAGGTACGGCCGCCGTGTGCACCGGCAAGTCGTTCCTGGACGAACTCGACGCCCACGTCGCCCATGTGCCGCCCGCCGAACTCCCCCGGCACGTCCTGGCCCTGCGCGAGGAGGCCGACGCGGAGGAAGGCCACTGGGCCACGGACATCCAGCTGCTGTGGGACGACCCGCGCTGCTTCACCGACCCGCACGACACCGCCGCCCACGTCCGCTCCCCCGTGGCGTGACCCACCCCAGGCAAGCCCCCCACAGGAATCCAGCAAGAAAGGGCCCGGAGACCACCTCATGGCGCACTGGTCCGTCTACACCGGCAAGAGCGAGCCGCACGACGGCATCGACGAGCTGCCCGCCCCTCCACCGTGGCGGGCCTTCGACGGCGGTCCCGCGCTGCCACCGCCCGCCGACGGGGAGGACGAGGCCGCCGTCTCCCCGGACCGCATGCACCGCGCGAAGACGTACGTCGCGTCGCCGGAGACCGTCCAGCTCGTCAACGCCGCGCTCTGTCTGCGCCGCCCGCTGCTGGTCACCGGACCGCCCGGCACGGGCAAGTCCTCCCTGGCGTACGCCGTAGCCCGCGAGCTGCGCCTCGGCCCGGTCCTGCGCTGGAACATCACCAGCCGCAGCACCCTCGCCGACGGCCTCTACCAGTACGACCCGTTGTCCCGGCTGTACGCCGCCCGGCCCGGACCGGGAAGCGACCCCGGTGGCCGGGGCGGTGTGGAGGACCACCTGCGCCTCGGTCCCCTCGGCACCGCCCTGCTCCCCTACGAGCACCCCCGCGCCCTGCTCGTCGACGAGATCGACAAGAGCGACCTCGACCTGCCCAACGACCTCCTCAACGTCCTCGAGGAGGGCCAGTACGAGATCCCCGAACTGGTCCGCGCGGCCCGCCACTCCGCCGCCGACGGCACGGCGGAGGTCCTCACCGACGGTACGGACACCTCGGTCACCCTCACCCGCGGCCGGGTACGCTGCCGCGCCTTCCCCTTCGTCGTCCTGACCAGCAACGGCGAACGCGAGTTCCCGCCCGCCTTCCTGCGCCGCTGCGTCCGCCTCAAGCTGCGCCGCCCCGACCGAGGGCGGCTCACCGACATCGTCCGCGCCCACCTCGGCAGCCCGGACGGCGAGGCCGAGCCCCTGATCACCCGCTTCCTGGAGCGCGCTGGCAGCGGCGAGCTGGCCACCGACCAGCTCCTGAACGCCATCTACCTCACCGGGGTCGCCGGCCTCGACGCCGCCTCCCGCGACGAGCTGGCCGAGCAGCTGATGCCGTACCTGAGCGCGGCGGCGGACGGCGATGGCTTCTGAGGGGGCGGGTTCGCATCCGGAGGCCGACGACGCCTCCCCCGTCGCCCGGCTGTCCGCGCTCCTGGCCGCCGCGGCGGGTACCGGCGGACCGACCCCGCGCGAGCTGGCGGAACTGCTGTGGCTGGCCGCACAGTTGGAGCGTACGGAGGAGGAGCCGAGGTCTGCGGGCGCGCAGCCCACGGCCGCGTCCCCGGCGCCGGACGCCCCTGTCGTAGTACCGCCCGGACCCGAGGCCGAACGGCCACGACCGTCGGACCAGGCTCCCACCCCGCACCACGACGAGCGGGTCCCGCTGCTCCTCCCCTCCCCCGCGCCCCAGGCCGCCGGCCCGAACAGCGGCGGCGCACGCTTCCTCGCCCCCGCGCCCCCGATGCTGCACGACCCCCTCGCGCTGCAGCGGGCCCTGCGTCCCCTCAAACGCAAGGTGCCTTCGCCGCGCGCCCGGGTCCTGGACGAGCGGGCGACGGCCGACCGGATCGCCCGGCTGGGCGCACACCCCGAGGTGTGGGTGCCCGTGCTGCGTCCCGCCCCCGACCGCTGGCTGCGTCTCAACCTCGTGCACGACACCGGCCCCACGATGCCGGTGTGGCGCCCCCTGGTCCGCGAACTGCACACGGTCCTCGCCCAGTCGGGCATCTTCCGCACGGTGACCCTGCACCCGGCCGGCCCCGACGGCCGGGCCCGACAGGTCCCGGCCCTGGACGACCGCCGCATGGTCACCCTCGTGGTCAGCGACTGCATGGGCCCGCAGTGGCGTCCGGGCGAGGCGGGTACGCGCTGGTACGGCACGCTGCGCCACTGGGCGACCCGCATGCCGGTGGCGGTGGTCCAGCCGCTCCCCGAACGCCTGTGGCACACAACGGCATTGCCCGCCGAACCGGGCCTGCTGACAGCGCCGGCCGCGGCGGCCCCGTCCTTGGCGCTCGGCTTCATGCCGTACGACCTGGACACCTCACCGCCGGCCGCCGCCGTCCCCCTCCCCGTCCTGGAGCCGGGCGCGCCCTGGCTCGCCAACTGGGCCGCGCTGCTGGCCGACCCGGGCGGTGGCCGGATGCCCGGGGCGGCGGCCTGGCTGCCGAGACTTCCGGGACTCGTCGCCGAACCAGCCCACGACATGGGCGAGTCGGGTCCGGAGGACCTGGTGCTGCGCTTCCGCGCCACCGCGTCCCCGGAGGCGTTCCGCCTTGCCGGGCACCTCGCACTGGCCGTCCCCTCCGTGCCGGTGATGCGCCTCGTCCAGCGCACCGTGGACCGCGAGCCGCGCCCGCAGCACCTGGCCGAGGTGATCCTCAGCGGCATGCTGAAGGCCGTCCCCGGACCGGCGGGCACCTATGAGTTCCGGCCAGGCGTAAGGGAGTTGCTTCTGCGGTCACTGCCGCGTACCGCCCGGGGGCGGACGCGGGAGTTCCTGGCACAGGTCGGCGGGCTGATCGACGAGCGGGCGGGGCTCGCGGCGGGGGAGTTCCGGGCGGAGACGGGCGGGGCCTCCGGTGCGGGTTCGGTGTTCGCGACGGTCAGTGAGGAGACGGTACGGCGGCTGGGAGGGAGCGGGTCGGAGCGGCTGGTCGGGGGGCGCTACCGGATCGTCGGGGAGCGTGGTCCGGGTCAGCGGATCTGGGAGGCCGTGGATGTGCGGACCGGGGAGCGGGTGGTCGTGCACCTGTATCCGGAGCAGGCGGAGCGGCATCGGGAACGGTTCCTGCGGGAGGCGGCCGCGCTGGCCGAGGTCGACAGTCCCTACGTGGTGCGGGTGCTGGACTTCGGGGTGGACGGGGAAAGGCCGTATCTGGTCGTGGAGTTCGTGGACGGGGTGACCGTGCGGGAGGTGACGGAGGGGGGCCTGCTCCAGGTCCCCTTCACGATGTTCACGCGCCTGACCCGTCAGGGAGTGGCGGGGCTGGAGGCCCTGCACGCACGCGGCCTGGTGCGCGGGCAGCGGGGCGTGCTGGGGCTGTTGCTGCGGCCGGACGGCTCCGTACTGATCTGCCGGTTCGCTCTCGGTGAGGAGTCCCTGGGCAGGGATCCTGACGCGGACTACCGCGAATTCGACTGGATGCTCCGGCAGTTCGCCCCTCTGGTGTCGAAGGCACCACCGGAGCACCGGGGGCTGCTGGACCGGATCACGGGCGGCGACCTGGGCGCACCCACCCGCGTCGCAGCCGAGGAGTTCGCGAACGTCGAACCCCCCGAGCCGGGCCGGTTCACCCTGCTCGGCGCGCTGCGGATCAACCACCCGGGCTCCTCCCCCCTGACCTCACCCTCACTCGATGTCCAGGCGCTGCTGTGCATGCTGCTCCTCAGGCACGGCCGACGCCTGACCTACGACGAACTGGCCCGGGGCATGTGGGACGACCCGCCCGCACCGGGCGAGGCCGCGCGCATCATCGACGCTCTGTCCGCACAGGTGTGGCCGCTCGTCGAGCCCTGCCCGCTCGTCGCCCTCTCCGACGGCTACGCACTGCATGCGGCGGACTACCGCATCGACGTGGACCTGTGCGAGAAGCTCGGCAACCGCGGCACCGACGAGTCCTCCGAACTCCGACGCACCCGACTCCGCCAGGCCCTGGACCTCTTCTACGGCGATCCCCTCGACGGCGTCCCCGGCCCCGCCGCCCGGATCGCCCGCACCCGCCTGCGCGCCCTCCGCGACGAACTCACCGGCGAGCTGGCCGAGTTGGACAGCGCCAACGCCGCCCGGCGCTCCGCGATCCTCTTCGAGGCCGACGACCTGAGCCGCCCCGAGGCCCGTATCTCCCTCGAGTACGCGGTGCACGAGTTCCTGTCCCGCGGCACCCTCGCCCCCCATCACCACGAGGTGCGCGTCCGCGACAACGGCTACGTCGTCCTCGTCGACCCCGACGCCTACCTGCTCCCCCTTCTCGCAGCCGTCCTGCGCGGACTCCCCGAGGCCTTCGCCAGGATGGCCGACCCGCCGCGTCTCCAGGTGACGTTCCGGGACGGGCCCGGCCTGCCTCCCGAACTGGCCGCCCTCCAGGACCGCAGCCCCTCCGACCTCCTGGTCGTCGTCCCGCCCGCGCTGTACGAGGAGTTCGCGGCCAGCTCCGCCGCCCTCGGCACCCAGCGCTTCCAGCCGCTGTTCGGCAGCACCGCACCGGACACCCCGCCCATCGCCTGGTACTGCACCCTCACCCCGTCGCAACCCCACACCGACGACAGCGACCTGGTCCGCGGTCCTTTGATCACCCACGACCTCCACAGCCTCGGCATCCCCGCCCCCGGCCGCAGCGCCATCGTCCACGCCCAGCCCGACGGCCCCCTCACCCTCCTCAACCCGGCCCAGCCGCACGGCACGCGGCCGCCCCGGGCGACGACGTACTACGAGGTCGACCTCACCACCCACCAGGCGTTCCACCAGGTGTCCCTGCCCAGCTCCGGCAAGGGCGCCTTTCAGGCCGCCGTCGAACTGTCCTGGCATGTCGAGGACCCGGTCGCGTTCGTGCACGGCGAGGTCCCCCGCATCGCCGAGGTCCTGCTCGACCACCTGCTCACCGCGGCCGGCCGGATCACCCGGCGTCATCCCCTGCGCCGGGCGGGCGCGGCCCAGCGGGCGGTGAATTCGGGGCTGCGCACGTCGCGGCCGGTGCCGGGGCTGTCGGTGTCGTACTCGGTGCAACTGGCGCCGGAGGGGTCGCCGTTGCCCGTACCGCAACGGACGGTGCCCGCACGGCGCCCGCTGTCCGACGTACTGGCCGAGGCCGAGACCGTGCTGCTCGGTTTCGACGGCCCCGTCACCCGCCTGTACTCGGCGCAGACCGCCCGCGAGGCCGCGCTCGACCTGCTCTCCGTCGTCGCCGAGCACCGCGACCCGGAAGACGCGCAGGCCGGGCGGCACCCCCTGCCCACAGCCGACGGCCCCGGGCGGGAGGTCTTCGTGCACCCTCTGGACGTACTGCGGGCCTTCGCGCACGACCGTCTCGGACCCCTGCTGCTCCAGCGCCTCGACGGGATCGAACTGCGGGCCGTCCCGGACGCGCCCACGACGCACAACTCCGTCGCCCTGGTGCGCGCCCTGCACGCCGCCGGCCGCCGCGTCCTGGTGGTCACGGACGTCTGCGAACAGGCCGTCCACCGCTACCTGGAGCCGTACCGCCTTCCCCTGGCCGGCATCCACGGCCGCAGCGACAATCTCGGCCGGCTGATGCCGCACCCCGACTGCCTCCTGCGCGCCCTGAGCTCCCCCGCCACACCCGCTCCCACCGGCGTGCTGATCGGCTCCACGGTCGCCGAACTCACCGCCGCCCAGCAGGTCGGCCTCCATTTCATCGGTCTGGCCCGCAACCCGACCGTCGACCAGCGGCTGCGCGAGGCCGGCTGCGAGATCACGGTTCCCTCCCTCGCTCCGGTCCTGCAAGCCGCCCGCTCCCTCTGACGTCACCCGGCCCTCACGCCATGTTCGGACGGTCCGCAAGGGACAAACCCCCATTCAGCGGCACCCCACCCGGCCCACCCCAACACGCGCCCCTCCCCCACCCGCCGCACGATGCTAAGAGACCGCCACCCGGCGGCCCACGGTCTGTGCTCTCGGGAGGACCTGCCATGACCGCCAGTCTGGAGCAGCTGCGCCGCTGCCACTTCGCCGTCGACCTGGGGGCGGCGAGGACGCGGGTGTACGTGAAGGGGGCCGGGCTGGTCGTCGACCAGCCGTCCGCCGCCGCCGTGAACACCCGTACCGGCGCGCTGATCGCGGTCGGCGAGTTCGCGGAGCGGATGACCGGGCGTACGCCCGACTACATCCGCGTCGTCAGGCCCGTCTCGGGCGGCACGGTCGTCGACATCGAGATGGCGCAGCGCATGCTGCGGCACCTGCTCGGCGACAAGATCCGCCGCGCCCTGCGCCGCAAGCCGCGGCTGCGGGCCGCCGCCTGCACCCCGCACGACGCCGACCCGCTGGCCCAGCGCGCGGCGATCGAGACACTCGTCGGGCTCGGCGCGCGCCGCGTGGAGCTGGTGGACACCCTCATCGCCGCGGCCGTGGGGTGCGGGCTTCCGGTCGAGCGGCCGGAAGCCACCATGATCATGGTGTGCGGGGCGGCCGCGACCCAGGTCGCCGTGCTCTCCCTCGGGTCGATCGTGACCGCCGAGCGGATCCCCGTGGGCGGCGAGGCCGTGGACCACGCGATCGTGCAGCACCTGCGTCACGAGCACGAGCTGATGCTGCCCAGCCAGTCGGTACGGCCGCTGCAGCTCGCCCTGTCCGGCAACGGCCTCACCTCGCAGGGCCCGGCCTCCACCGAGATCCACGGGCGGGACGTGGCCACCGGCCTCGCCCGTTCCGTGCAGGTCGACACCGCCGCCGTACGGGACGCGATCGAGACCCCGCTGACCGCCGTACTCGACGGCATCGGCAGGGTGCTGCGCAACTGTCCGCCCGACCTGGTGGCCGACCTCGCGGACCGCGGGATCATGATGGTCGGCGGGAGCGCGCTGCTGCCCGGCTTCGACCAGATGCTGCGGCACGCGACGGGCATGCCGGTGCACATCGCCGAACGGCCGGACGTGTGTGCCGCCCAGGGCCTCGGCTACATGCTGGAGGGCAAGATCGAGCCACTGGTTCTGGACCCGCTGGCCACCTGACGTCCCCCTGACACCCGCGTACGAGCGCCCCCCTCCCTCACGACGGACCCCGGTCCGGACGCCCTCACCGATGGTCCGGAAGACGGGCGCGAGCGGCGCCCCGGGCGAACTCGCCGTACCGATCCACGTCCAGGGCGAGGTGTTCGGAAACCTGTACCTCGCCGGCAAGCGCGATCGCGCCCCCCTTCACCGACGAGGACGAGCAGCTCCTGCACCTGCCTGACGCAGGGCGGCGGCGACCAGGCCTTCGAGTGCCTCGCGCGGTACTTCGCCGCCACTCACCAGTCGGTCGAAGATCAGTCCGTCGATGCAGGTCAGCAGGATGTGAGTGCGATTCTCAACGTCCGTCACGCCATGCGCGGCGAGCAACAGCCGGACAGCATCGCGGCCGGCGTTCTCGCGGGGTACGAGGATCTCGCGCAGCTCAGGGTCACGCACGCTCTCAATGGCGCAGGCGTAGCGGGCTAGCGAGCGGCGGCGGCCCTCGCCGGTGAGTCGATGTCGGGCGAGCAGCACCATGCCGTCCACGAGTTCCTCGACGGTGCGCAGGGGTGGAAGCTCTTCGGCCATCGTTTGCAGTTCCGCCTGGTCGAGTTGGACCAGGCGTGTGACGAGTCCGGTGAGCAGCGCGGCTCGGGTGCGGAAGTAGGCCGACGTGGTGCCGGGCGGCATGGCCGCTTTGCGGTCGACTGCACGGTGGGTCAGGCCGCGGACCCCTTCGTCGGCGAGTACGTCGAGAGCCGCGTCCGCGAGGAGGGTGCGCCGATCCGAAGCCATGGCTCCTTTCTACACCTGTAGAGCCTCCGCTAGGGTTCCCTTCTACAGATGTAGAAGGATGGGGGCTTCGGGATGGGCAACACGGCAGTGGTGGTCGGAGGGGGCATCGGCGGGCTGGCCACCGCGATCGGACTGCGCCGCATCGGATGGGAAGTGACGGTCGTCGAGCGCTCGTCCATGCTCGAGGACGCGGGGGCGGGCATCTCACTGGCCGCCAACGGCATGCGGGCACTGGACGAACTCGGCGTCGGCGAGGCGGTCCGGGATGCCTCGCGAGGCCAGTACAGCGGCGGCACTCGCACGCCACAGGGTGATTGGCTGGCCCGGATGGACGGCTCGGCGCTGGAGAAGGCGGTCGGCACGCCGATCATGGGCATCCCCCGCTCCACCTTGCACGGGCTGCTTCGCGACTCCCTGCCCGCCGAGGCACTGCTGATCGGCCCAGAGGCGGACTCGGTCGAGCAGATCGACCCCGGGACGGTTCGAGTCGGCTGCGGCGACACGGTCCTGGACGCCGATCTGGTGGTGGCGGCCGACGGCATCGGCAGCAAAGTGCGCAGCCATCTCTTCCCAGCCCACCCCGGCCCGGTCTACAGCGGCTCGACGGTGCTGCGCGCCATTACCGAGCAGCCGGTCGACCTGCGCACCGACTTCGAGCTGACCTGGGGGCGCGGGGCCGAGTTCGGGCACATCGCCTTGGACGACGGGCGGGCCGAGTGGCATGCCGTCCTCAACCTCCCCGCCGGGACGCGGTTCGCCGACCCACTGGACGAACTGCGCAGACGATTCCACACCTGGCACGACCCCATCCCCGCCCTGCTCGACGCGACCCGGCCCGCCGCCGTACTGCACCACGACGTCAACGAACTCCGCTTGCCGCTCCCCTCGTACACGGTCGGCCGGACCGTGCTGCTCGGCGACGCAGCACACGCGATGACCCCCAACCTCGGACAGGGTGCCTGCCAGGCGCTGGAGGACGCGGTCACCCTGGCCGCCGTGCTCGCCACCGAACCCACCGTTGAGGCCGCGCTCGCCCGCTACGACGCCGAGCGCCGACCGCGGACCCAGGCCGTCGCGCGGGCCGCCCGACAGGCCGGGCGGGTGGGCCAGCAGCTCTCCCACCCACTGGCCGTCGCCCTGCGGAACACGGCGATGCGGCTGACCCCCTCCAGCGCCGCAACGCGCATGATCCTTCGGCACCACACCTGGGTCCCACCACAGCTGAACTGATCCGATTCGCGCCCTGCGTGCTGATCTTGTTCCGGACGACCTGTGGGAGCGGGTGGCGCCGCTGCTGCCGCCCCCGCCTGAGCGGCTCCTCCGCCACCCCGGGCGACTGCGTGTTCCCGACCGGATGGCCCTCGCCGGCGTCTTGTACGTGCTGCGGACCGGTGTCGCCTGGCGCGACGTCCCGACGGAGACCGTGGGCTGCTCCGGGGTGACGGCGTGGCGCCGGCTGCGGGACTGGACCGAGGCCGGCGTCTGGCCGCGTCTGCACGCGGCCCTGCCGGCCGAGTTTCAAGGTGCCGACCTGCCGGACCTGGACGACCGTGCCGTGGACGGGTCGCACATCCGGGCCCTCGAAGGGGGGATCACGTCGGCTGGCGGTGCCGGGCACGACTGCACGAGGAGGCGTTCCCGGAGGTCCGTTCGCTGCTCGAGGACGAACACCCGCTGGTCATGACGATCAGTCAAGGGAGGTGATTATGCGGGGATTTGGAGCCACCCACCGTGTGGGACAGGCCCTCGGCGCTACCCTCCTTGTACACACAAAGTGTGACTGGCATCACTACCGTCCGCGCCCGGGCCTCCGACAGAGGCAGACCGTGCCGGCGGTGGCTCGGGGGAAACGGGGAGGGCCGCCCATGCCTGAGATGTCCTTCGACTTCGAAGGTCTCATCCAGATGATCGCGAACAACCTCTACAGCGAGAAGAAGGTGTTCATTCGCGAACTCATCCAGAACGCGCACGACGGCATCCGCAGGCGGGCCCGCCTGGACGGGGCGGTCGGCCGGATCGATGTGGAGACCCGGCCCCAGGACCTGGAGATCACGGTCCGGGACACCGGGATCGGCATGAACCGCGCGGACCTGATCGCCTATCTGGCGAACATCGGCAAGAGTCTGACGAAGGAGGAACGCAAGCAGGACGACACCCTCATCGGCCAGTTCGGCATCGGCTTCCTGTCCGCCTTCGTGGTGGCCTCCACCGTACGCGTGACGACCCGCAAGCCGGGTGAGAAGACCGGCTGGCTCTGGGAGAACGCGGGCAGCAAGGAGTACCACCTGACGGAATGCGAGGTCGCCTCGGCGGGAACCACGGTGACGGTCACGCTGGCCGGCTCCGAGGACCGCGGGATGATCCAGGAGGCGGAGGTCCGCAAGCTGATCCGCCACTACGCGGACATGCTCACCGTCCCGATCCATCTCAACGGCTCGAAAGAGCCCGAGAACACCATGCACATGCCGTGGGAGAGGGTCGGCCTCACCCCGGAGGAACTCAGCTACGACCTGCGCTACTACGTGGAACGGACCCTCAACGACCGGGTGCTCGAAGTCATCCCCGTCCAACTGCGCGGTCCCGTCCAGGCGGAGGGGGTCCTCTACATCACCCGCGACCGCTTCCACACCGTGGACCAGCCGCGCACGATCCGGCTGTTCCAGCGGCGCATGTTCCTGTGCGAGAACCAGCAGGACATCCTGCCGCAGTGGGCCCGCTTCATCAACGGGGTGATCAACACCCCGGATCTCACGCCGACCGCGGCCCGGGACAACTTCCTGCGCGACGACGGGTGGGCGGCCCTGCGCGACGCCCTCGGCAATCTGGTCATCGAGCACCTGGAGCGCCTCCGCGACACCCGGCGTGAGCGGTTCGCGGGCATCGCCCGCTACCACCGGATGAACTTCGCCGCGGCCAGCTACTACTACGACGAGTTCTTCGCGAAGTTCGCGGACCTGCTGCTGTGGCGCACCAACCGGCTCCCCGACGAGCCCGACAACGACACCGTCATCGACCCCCTCGACGACCTCGGCAGCGGCGTCGCGCTGCGCACCCTCCCGGAGATCCTGGAGCGCCTCCCCGGCACGCCGGGCCATCCGAAGACGCTGCAGTGCGTCACCGGGATGGACGCCGCCCGACAGTACTTCAAGATCGCCAACGCGGCCGAGACCACCGTGGTGGACGCCAGTTACGTCTTCGAGCCCGAACTCCTGGACGCCTACACGAAGTTGCCGGGCGCCTCCCTCCGCCTGGTCCACATCGACCGGGAGGACGCCCCGTCCGGCGACGCCATCTTCCAGCAGGCCACCGGGGAGGACGGCGCGGCCGTCCAGAAGCTCGCGGACCGGATGAGCGCGGTCCTGCGCACGACCCACAACCAGAGCATCCGTACCGAGGCCCGTGAGTTCGAGCCGCCGGAGATCGCGGTGGTCCTGCGGACCGACGCCCGCACCGAGGCGCAGAGCAAGGCGGAGGAGGTGCTGCTCGACCCGAACGCGGCGCCCGGCATCCGGGAGATGGCCGAGGCGGTCAAACGCATGACCCACGGCACGGGGCAGTGGCTCACCATCAACGCCCGCAATCCTCTGGTCCAGCGGCTGGCCGCGCACCGGGACGGCGCGAGCAACGAGGTCCAGCAGCTCATGCTGGCGCTGTACCACAGCGCGGTGCTCGCCAACGGGCAACTGATCTCCGCGCAGGCGGCGAGCGCCTTCCACGACCAGTTGCAGCAGCTGATGGGGCGCAGCCTCGAAGCTCTGGAGCTGGAGGCCCAGTGCAAGGCGCTGGATGATCGGCTGCGGGCTGCCCAGGGCCGCAACCGCTCCGGCTCGGGCACCCGCCCCGACCACCGCACCTTCTTCATGATCACACCGTTCGCGGACCGCTACCGGCCCCTGATCGAGGCGTGCCGGGAGGTCGTGGAGCAGCGGTGGGGGTACCAACTGGTGGTCGCGAGCGACCAGCAGGAGGACCACCGTCTCCTCGACAACCTCCAGATCCTCATGCACAACGCGGACGGTTTCATCGCGGAGATCACCGACAGCAATCCCAACGTGATGTTCGAACTGGGCGCCGCCTTCACCGACCGCCGCGACCGCCCGGTCGTCCTCCTGCGCGAGAACGAACCCGTGAACGGGGCGGTGCTGCCCGCCGACCTGCGAGGTCTGCTCTACATCTCGTACGATCTCGACAGCGCGTCTCTGGGGGAACACCTCCGCGCCGAGATGGTGAAGTCGAAAGTCATCCGTGAACTCCTCAAGGACGGCAACCACGCCGTCTACATCTCCCGGCAGCGTCTGGCCAAGTTGCTCGACGCGGTGAACCTGCCGCCGAAGACCCTCGACGAGCTGGCCGCCCGCTACCCCACCGCGCAGGACTGGCTGACGGCGGAGGTCGACGAGGTGGGGCGGCTCCTGGGACAAAAGCTCCAAGGGCTGGCCGGATTCATCATTGAGGAGGTCCGGCGGGTGGTATCGGCGTGATCAAGAGTGACTACGACGCTCTGGTCGATCAGGGGGAAGAGGCGTTCTTCAGGGGCGACGCCTGGACCGCATCGCTGTTCTACGTGCGTGCGCACCAACTGGCCACGGACCGCGGATGGCGGCAGGAGGCCTTCACCGCACTGCGGCTTGCCGCGGACAGTTGGTCGTACACCTCGGAACCCGACCGGGGTCTCAAGCTGCTGCTGGAGGCCGTACACCAACCAAGGTTCACGGGTGACGAAAAGGACCGGTACTGGCTACAGGACCTGTTCCTCAACCACGTGCTGTACCTGAGAGTGAGCGTCGACGATGTCGATGAGCTGGTCGACCATCTGTCGGCTCGGGCCATGGACGCCTGGGGCCATGAAGGGAGCAACACCACCTACAAGAGGGCCCGTGTGCTGATTCGCAGGGGAAAGTGGGCCGCTGCACTCGAAGCTCTGGAGCGAGCCTGGGCACAACGGAACGATCCGGGCCCTCGGTGTTGGCAATGGCAGACAGCGACCCTGGCAGGTCGAATGTGTCTGCAGCTCGCCCGTCGGGACGAGGCGCAGCGCTGGATTGCGCAGCTCAGAGCTCTGGAGGATTCGCTCGGTACGCGCTGGTGCATAGCCAGGGGTGAGGCCGACCTGGCGCTCTTCGACCACGACGCCGGGAGGGCACGGTCGGCATGGAGACGAGTCGACGCGCTGGTCACCCCGCAGCAGCCGCTTCTCCCCGTCGAGGCGACGATGTGGGCGGTCCGCGCACTCCTCCTCGACGTGGACGAGGGTGATCCGGCACGTCCCGCTCACCTGGCCCGTCTGCGACTGACGCACGAGACGCACGATCCGACCTCCGCGTGCTGGGATCAGCACGAGTGGTACCACTTGCTCACCTGCCTGGAACTGGCAGGCGTACGCCATGCCGCCGGCATGCTCCCCGTGGAAGACCTGCACTACCGCAGACCGCAATCCCTCCCGCGCCCCGATGACGCCCGCCTCCCCGACGAGGTGCTCCCCCGCCTGGCCGCCTTCGAGCGGGCCTGCGACACCGCCCTGAAGAACGCCCAGGAGACCGACGCCCGCTTCGACTGCTCCTGGCGTCAGGACGAGGTGGCCGAACTCAGGCGGCGGGGCCGGGACATCGCTGCGGTCTTCCGCCGGTAGGCCGCCTCACCTCAGCGCGCGAACCAGCACCGCACTCGCGTCCCCTCCGCCCCCGTGTGCATCCGCACCAGATCGGCGACGAGGTTGACCATGAGCAGGCCACGCCCGCCCCGCTGATCGCGGGGCGCGGGTCGGCGGCCGGCCAGGGGGTCGGTGATACGGCCCTTGTCGTGGACCTCGCAGATCACGTACTCGTCCTCGGCCCACACCCGCAGTGTGCCGAAACCGCCGCCGTGCACCACGCTGTTGGTGGTCAGCTCGGCGGTGACGAGTGCCAGGTCCTGCAAGCGGATGCCGGCCAGACCGAGCCGCGCGGCCAGGTCGGTGGCGACGTACCGGGCCTGCGGGAGCGAGTCCGTGTCGAAGGAGAAGGACGGCACGTCGGCGACGGGCGCCAACGGCTCGTTGTAGCGGGCGACGACGACGTCGGGGTCGTACTCCCCGCTGTCCCGCTCCCACCGCCCCGCGCCTGCCTGGATGACGGTCGGGTGGGTGGCGTACGCGTCGGCGATGACCTGCGGTGCGAGGCGCCGGACGTCGTAGGGACACAGGATGCTCACCATGCGGCCCTGGAAGGCCGCGTTGATCAGCGCCTCGTGCTGGACGCAGGCGGGGTACTCGGTCTCCGACCGGCCCGCCCAGATCGGCTCGCCGATGATCCGCACCCGCCGGCCGGGCGGCTGGGCGTCGGCGAAGGCGCGCAGTACGCCGGGGATGATCCGGCCGGGGTTGCGTCCGGCCTCCCGCATGTCCAGGAGCCGTACCGCGTCGGCGTCGGCGCCCAGTCCGTCCCGGATCAGCTCGAGGTTCTCGCCGGGCACGGCGACCGCCACGGGTTCACCGGCGGCGAGGCCGGCGCGTACGAAGGGCACCGTGCCCGCGAGGTACTCCTGTTCGTCGCCGTAGAAGAGGGCGGGGTGGACGAAGGGCTCGAAGGTCTCGGCCGCGGCACTCATGACATCGACACCTCGATCGCCGAAAGGCCGGGCCAGAACATCTCCAGCACGCGTTGAAGGGCGCCCGGCGGCCTGTCCAGCACGATCCGACGGCCGTCACCCAGCCGCTGGGCGGCGGCGACGAGCGCACCGGCTCCGGCGACATCGACGAAAGTCACGGACGACAGCTCCAGGTAGTAGATGTCCTCGTCCTCGCGCACGGCCTGTTCCAACACACGCTCCCACGCCTCGTGCGTGGCGAGGCCGACCTCCCCCGTCACTCGCAGGCCGCTGCGCTCGGGCAGGGGGGACACCGTCAGCTCCGGAACCACGCCCGCGGTCCCGGAGGGTGCCAGGTACCGGATACCCACACCGTCTCCCCACTCTTCCGGACTTGATCGCGCATACCCCGGACCGCATCCGGCATTCCCGATGACGGTGTGTAGTACGCCGAACGGCGGGCAGGCGCTCAATCAGCACCGCCTGGCCCCACCGTATCGGCCCGGCGGACGGGGGCACGCAACGTCATGAAGACTGTGAGGGACCTACAAGGCGGGGACATGACCTCAGCGGCACACACACCTCTTGCGGGGCGGCTGAAGGCCCTGGTGATCGAGAGCCACGTGGACGCGGGCCGAGCGGTGCTCGCTCCGCGCGGCGAGCTCATCCACGGATCCGCGGACGTCCTGGCGAAGGCGCTGGCCGAACTGCCGGACGGCACCAGCCGGGTGGAGCTGGACATGACCGGGGTGCTCTTCATGGACACGGCGGGACTGGAGTTCCTGGAGACCCTCGGCGACTACGGCCACCGGCACGGGATACCGGTGATGACCGCGAACTGGGACGGCCAGCCGCGCCGGATCCTGGAACTGGTCGGTCTGGACACCGCGGACCCGATGCAGGCCGCGGACGGCGGATCCGGCCCCGAGCACCAACACCCGTTCGCCTCCTCGGCGGTGGCCGTGGAACGCGCGGAGCAACTGCAGCAGCTCCAGGCGGAGGTCGACCAGCTCCGCCAGGCGATCGCCTCCCGCCCGGTGATCGACCAGGCACGCGGCATCCTCATGGCCACCCACGCCTGCACCTCCGACGAGGCCTGGACCATCCTGCGCGAGGCCTCCCAGCTCTCCAACACCAAGCTCCGCACGGTCGCCGCGGCGGTCACCGCCAGCACCGGCGCCGACGGCCCGCCGCCCCCGGAGGAGGTCCGCACGGCCCTGCGCACGGCGGTGGCACGACACAGGCGGTAACGGCTCCGGGCGACGGGGGCGGCGGCATTCCCCTGAACACGGCGCTGATACGACGTTGATGCGGCGTGGATACGGCGTGGATACGGCGTTGATCCGCTCCTCGGCCGGAGCATAGGTTCCGACGCATGACGAACCTTCGGATCGGTGTGATGTACGACCGCGACTGGGCCCCGGAAGGGTTGCCCGGATTCGCACGGCAGGCCGAAGCACTCGGCGTGGACGACCTGTGGGTGGTCGAGGACCTCGGCTGGAACGGCGGGGTGTCGGCGGCGGCCGTGGCGCTGGGCGCGACCGAGCGCATCCGGGTGGGCATCGGCATCACCCCCGCTCCGCTGCGCAGCCCGGCGCTGCTGGCCATGGAACTGGCGACACTGGCCCGGGTGTTCCCGGGCCGGCTGGTGGCCGGCATCGGGCACGGGGTGCGGGGGTGGATGGTCTCGGTCGGCGTCGCGCCGAGTTCACCACTGGCCCTGCTGGAGGAGACGATCACCGCCGTGCGCGCGCTGCTGCGCGGGGAGCGGGTCGAACTGGCGGGCCGGGAGCTGCGACTCGACGGCGTCCAGCTCGTGCACCCGCCCGCCGAACCGCCGCCGGTGGTCGCGGGCGTGGTCCGTCCCCGCTCGCTGGAGCTGTCCGGCCGGGTGGCGGACGGCACCGTGATCACCGAGGGCCACGGCCCGCGCGACCTGGAGAACACCCGGGCGCTGACCGCCAAGGGCGGAGCCACCGCCGACCACACCCTGACGGTGCTGTCCTTCTGCTGCGTCGGCGAGGATCCCGACCAGGTGGCCCGGACCCTGCACCCGCACACCGAGGGCCACGGCGCCTGGCTCGGCCGCCCGCAGCAGGAGGTGTTCACCGTCTCCGGCAAGCCCGCGGAGGCCGCCGCACACCTCCACGAACTGGCAACGGCCGGAGCGGACACGGTCGTACTCCGCATAGTCGGCCCCGAGCCGCTCGGCCAACTGGAAGCCGTGCTGGAGGCCCTGGGACGCTGAACGCCCGCCGCAGAAGGCGCGGGTGAGAACATCACCAGCCGAACGGGTGTCGTACCGGGAGAGGGAGCACGTGAGCCAGGGGCAAGTGACCTACCAGATGCAGTACGCCGCGTCTGCGCCGCTGGTCGTGCGCTCGCCGGAGCAGGGCCGGGGAGATTTCGTCGTACGGCTCCACCCCGACGCCGAGGGGCCTGCGCGGGACCGCTCCGGCCGCGCCTTCCACATCGTCCCGGAGGGATACGGCGAGCACGCCCCGCTCGCCCGCGTCGTCACCGAGCAGACGCTCGCGCGCCCGGGCGGCCGGCCCGCCGTCTACCGCGTCGAGGACCCGTACGGCACGCCGATCGGCCG
The DNA here is from genome assembly GCF_001279775.1 of Streptomyces sp. MMG1533. Lineage (GTDB taxonomy): Bacteria > Actinomycetota > Actinomycetes > Streptomycetales > Streptomycetaceae > Streptomyces. Next base: position 30,434 of record NZ_LGDG01000267.1, read on the forward strand.
GATCACCCTGCGCCGACGCCCCTTCGGGTTCGGTCGGCGGACCCGGTGGACCGTGGAGCCGGTCACGGGTCCGGCCCTGCGGGGATACCGCGGCCGGCTGGTGTGGTGGGTGCTGTGGTGGCCGTTCGGGCTGCCCCTCAGCCTGACGTGGGCCATCACCTCGATCTTCGCCGACGACGGCGACGGCGGCTTCCGCTCACCCCGCCGCGTGATCTGGCGGGACGGTTCGGGCCGCGCCCACGTCGTCTTCCGCGGCATGGCGGAGGACTACCGGGTCCTCACCGGCGGCTGGGATCCGCGTCTGATCACCGCGCTGGTGGGGCTCCACCAGTCGTTCGACCCGAACGAGGCGGCGCCGACGGGGGGTTGGCACAAGGGCTGAAGCCGCCGGCACGCGCATACCTTCGGGGCCGCTACGCCGACCCGATGACCGGCTCCGTCCAGTCGAGGTCCGCCCAGCGGCCGGGGTCGTCCGGATCGGGAAGGCCGCGGCGGTACGCCGGATCCTGTTGCTGCCGGTGGCGGACACTCGCGTGGAACACCGCGTCCTCGGGTACGGCACGCAACCGCCTGCCCACGAGGAACCAGGCCGGGCCGTTCCGGTGGACGGGGGCCTCGGCGAAATTCTTGGTCAGCGTCGTCGCCTCGGCGTACGCGTCGGGCCGGAGGTCCAGGTCGCGGCAGACGCCGTCGACGATCCACTTGAGGGTGACGGTGGAGAGCAGGGGTTCGCCCTTCGCGTGGTCGAACGTGCCGCCGACGTCGGAGTGCACCCCGGCGAACCAGACCTCCTCGAGCGTGTCCCGGACCGGCTGCGGCCGGGGTTTGACGAGGTACTCGCGGTAGGGGCGGCGTCTCTCGTCGAGGGACACGGCGTGCCGGATGCGGGCGGCGTTGGGCAGGGACCGGGTGTAGGGCCACTGCAGATTGCCCAGGCGGAGGATGCCGGCCGCCTTCACGGTGTCCCAGAGCCCCAGGTAGGCGACCGGCACGGCGTAGCGCGAGACCTGCTTCGGGTCGTTGCGCTTGACCGTCTCCCACAGCGGGTCCGTGTGGGTGTGCCGGCAGAAGGCGCGCGAGAAGCGTGAGACCTCCTGCTGGCTCCGGTCGATGTCCTGGTTGAAGGCGTACTTCGCCACGGCGTAGGGGACGAGGTTCTCCGCCCCGGGGCGCATGAGCCCCGGCTTGTTGAGCATCCCGACGAGCGCGCGGGCCGTGTAGGCGCCGCGGCTGAATCCGAAGACGTACACGGAGTCGCCCGGCTCCCAGTGCCGCATCAGGTACGTGTAGGCCTCGGCGAGGTTGGTCCTGAGTCCCGTCCCGAAGGCGAGGCCACCGAGCCGGGAGAGCCGGTGGCCGAGGGGACCGCGCGCGGTGGCCGACGACATGGTGCCGACCCCGGCGTCGTAGTAGAGAAGCTGGCTCGAGGGGTCGTCGGTCCTCAGCATCTCGTACAGCTTGACCACGTTGGTCGGGTTCCGGGCGCCGACCTGGTTGCCCGATCCGTCGAGGCAGATGACGATCTTGCGCGGCATGATCGCACCTCACCTACCCGACGGGCGGGTGGACGCGGAGCGCGCACCGGGACGTATCTGCTGCTCGAACGCCGCCAGGGCCACGGGGCTGTCCGGCGGGGCGACCGCCATCATGCGGCGCCGCTGCGCCTCCGCCAGGATGTCCCCGGCCGGCGTGCCGTGCCGGGCGTGGACGATGCGCACATGGCCGTCGCCCGAGCCCCGGCGGTCCACCGGAGCGACGCCCGCGTGGGTTCCGTCGGGCAGGGTGACCCACAGCTGGAAGTCGTCGAACTTGAAGAAGTCCGCGGACTTGGTCGGCCACGGGTAGTGGTGTTCGCCGGCCGCCTTGGGCAGGACCCCCGAGTGGTGGGGGTTGCTCATCGGCACGCACGCGTTGAAGAGCGAGTCGGTCCAGGCCTCGACGCCGTCGGCATCCGTGACGGGGGTGCTCAGGAGGTCACGGGCGCGCTTGTAGCCGAGGGCGTCCAGGGCCGGAAGCGTGAACGGGAAAGCGGCCACGAGCTCGGCGGCCTCCTGCCGGAGCCGGTCGACCTTCTCGGGGTCGGCGCAGAACTGCATGCTCCACTCGATGCCGACCCGTGCCCGGTACATCCGCCAGCCGCTCCCCGTCATGACCCAGAGGCTGCCGCCGTGGTGCATCTCCCAGGGCCCCGGCCCGTACGGCGGCTCGGCCCCGTCCGTGCCGAGCTCCTGGAGGATCCTCTTGGCCACCTTCTTGGCGGCGCGGAAGTGAGCGGACTCTGAGCGTTCCGGATGCTTGACGATGCGTATCTCCCAGGGACGGGTCTCCCCATGGGTGTGATCCACATCGAGGACAGCACCCGCCCCCCGCCCTGCAGCCCCCGGAACAGACACGGAACCGGCGTCAGCCATGGCCGACCTCCTCTGGTCGGCGGCCTCGCACGCCACGCCGCGCCCGAGCGCCGCTACCTCCATCGTGCGGCGCCGACCCGACGACGTCGACTTATCGAGATTCCTCCGGCTCGTGGCAGCGTCCTGCCCGTCGGTCCTGGTCCTGGCCCTGGTCCCGGCCCTGGCGCCGGCCCGGGACGGACTCGTCCGAACACGCGCCGGCCGCCTCCGGCCGGGTCCCCCGCCAACGGCCACCGCGGCGGTCGAGGGTCGGTGCCCGGAGGCCGCCGGTCGTCACGGGGACGTCGGTCGGTCGAGGCTGCAACCGACAAGGTCCAGAGGCGTGGAATCCCCGGCCGGACGACCGCACAGCCGCCTCGTCGTGGACTCACCGGTCGCCGTGAACGTCGCCTTCCGCAGCACGATGCCATGGCCGTCGTGCCCGGCGTACAGCCCCGCCTTGGTGAAGTCGATGCGCCCCGTGGCCATGTCGGGGAGGTTCACGGCCCGAAGGTTCACCCAGGTCCCGGCACGGTCGTGCAGCCGGCCCTTGAGGGTCGCGGCCCGGTACATGGCCCGGGTGGCGTCGTAGGCGAGAGCGGCCTGCCCACTGGAGAAGGACTGGTTCTCGGGCCCGACCGTGCCACGCAGCCCCAGCCGGTCCTTCGCGAGGCGGTAGAAGGACGTCTTCCCTGCGGCCTTCTCCAGATCGGCGAGGGCGGCGTAGTACAGCGTCACCCGGGCGGCGTTGCCGTCCCAGCCGTCGCCGAAGTCCGCCTTGGCCAGGTCGTCACCGCCGAGGACGGACAGTTCCTCCTCCAGACAGCCCGATTCCTGGAAGTCGAACAGCAGGTCGTCGAGTTCGTCGACCCGTCCCGCGAAGTAGACCACCGAGGGTGCCTTGCCCGCGGCGCAGATGTCGTCGGCGCTCGTCGTCAACTTCGGTTTGCCGTGGTCGAGTTCGTAGAAGGCGCGGCGTACCGAGAACTTCTTCTCCACCAGTGTGCTGTACGCGTACCTCGCCTGTTCCCTGGTGTATCGGTCGGGCTCCGCGGTGTTGCGGGCCAGGACGAGTGCCCGAGGTGCGGCGCCGCCGTCTCCGCGCAGTTGCTCGGCCACCAGCCCCAGCTGACGGACCTGCCACTCGTCGGTTGCGGCGAGGCTGAACCAGTTCGAGAAGCGCCGGGCCAGATAGCCGGCGGAGTTGGTACCGGAGACGACAGGCAGCTTGGCCTTCTCCAGGGTCTCGGTCACCTTCGTGCTGGACTCCAGATCGCGCCCCAGGCCGACGACCCCCACCACGGAGGGGTCGTTCGCAGCGTAGTCCGCGATCAGTTCGGCCATCTGCTGCTGGTGTTCCATGTCTGCGCCGCCGTTGGCGACGAGGACCTGGAGGAACTGGTACCGCTTGTCGTTCACGGTGGCCTGGGCGGTGTAGATGCCGGCCAGTTCCTCGATGCCCTTCACCCGGGACATGCTGTCGCCCGGCCCGTTGCTCAACGGGCCCGCGTACACCACGGTGACGTACTTGCCGGGGTGGGCACGCGCCTCCTCGTTCTCCTCATGGATCTTCTTCTCCAACCACTCCAGTGAGCGGGGGCGGGCGGCTTCGGCGTGCTTCGCGGCCGTCGCCGAGCCGTCGAGCGCCGAGAAGCGGACGCCGTCGGTCGCGATACCGATGCACTGCCCCTGGATCCGCTTGAGGTAATGGTTCGCGCTCATCAGTCCCGTCGCGCAGTAGGTGTCGTTCAGCCTGGCCTGGGAGATGAGCCCCGTGGTGAGAACGACCGCCAGCACCGCCACCAGGGTGTGGGCGGACCACAGCACACGGGCCGTCGTCAGTCGGCCGCCGGACCTGACGCACTGCCGTTCCTGACCGCGTTCCAGAGGCTCCAGCTGATCGGCGGGGAGCGGGATCTTCAGCACCCAGGGCAGCGCCTGCTCATGACTGGGTGACTGGCCGGAGCGAAGGTTCCCGGCCCACTCCTCGTACCAACGGCTGAGCCGGCTTCCCAGCCGCTCCGCCGGTTCCCACTCCGGCCGGGCGTCGCGGACGACACAGTGCTCCAGGCGGACCACGTCGGCGACGGCGACGGACGCCACGACAAGCAGCGGGTCGATCTCACTGCGCCTGCTGCGGACATCGCTGAACGCCTTGACCAGCGCGATACCACCGTTGTCGTCGTTCACCGACCCCAGGAACAGCATCGGTGGCCGGGACCGTTTGAAACCGCGCAGATCCCAGCTCCAGCGCCGGTGGTTGTCCCGCAGGTCTTCGAAGAGTGCCAGGACGTACAGCTGGAGCGGGAACTCGCCCCCCTCGCGCAGCACCTCCGCCACGTCGTGAGCGCGTGAGGCGATGGCCTTCCAGGAACGCACGGGGCGGAGCGGGTGCGCGTCGGACGGTCCCCGGCGAGCCGCCGCCCTGAGGAACGTGGTGGTCAGGAACCACCGGCTTTCCCGCCGCAGCCACAGAAAGAGCGGGGCCCGGCCCGGCATCTGGTGGAGGACGAGCAGCAGCGCCATCAGGCTGAGGCCCGCCACGAGGACGACGTAGGGTTCCGGCCGCGTCAAGAGGGCGGTGAAGGCGCCCAGTAGGCCGGTGGAGACGAACTGCTGCATGCCGGGCAGAGCGAGGCGGGTACGGCGGCCCACAGGCGTGCCGGGGCGCCAGCGCTGCCCGGCAAGCACCCGCAGCAACTGCTCCTGCGTCCTGGCGCGGGCAGCGGAGTTCCGGCGTCCGGCCGCCGCACCGGCGGAGTCGGGCGGCGACCAGTGCTCCTGCATCTCCGGGGCGTCGGCGGCGTCATGGATGGCCCGCACAAGATTGAGCCGCGGGAAGGAATAGGACCGATAGCAGGACGAGCTGTCACCCCAACGCTTCGGATCGGCGAGATACCGGACGAGCCGGACGGCCCGCGCCGTGGGGCCGTCGCCTTCGGGCACCTCGCCGTCAAGCGCGTGCACGCAACGTGAGCCGTGGCGCTTCTGCCTGTCGTACAGCTCGTCGACAAGCTGTACGACGCTGTGGTCGTCGCTGTCCTGTTCGGCGTGGAGCACCACCACGGGCATGGGCGGATCACTTGCACGGAAGTCCTGAACCAGGGTTTCGAGTTGCTGCTGCAGATCGATACCGGCCGGTGTGGACATGCCACGGTGACCATCCGTGCACGGTGCCGGGTTCCCGTTGGTGCCGGACATCGCAATACCCCTTCGTCGGTGGTGAGTCGCGACGCTAGCGACGACGAGGCGGGCGCACGGGCACTGCCGAAATCCACGCTCGTAAGGGTGAATGGCCCGCTCCGTGCAGGTGGACGGCATGAGCATCATCGAGTCGCGAGGAGAAGCCGGTGGTTCCGCCACAGCATGGGTGCGGCTCCTGCCGCGCGAGCCGGCCTGGATGAGATGAGTTCGGCAGCCCTCTGTTCGGCGGCGGCAAGCCGCTGCGCGTTCTCGCGGGGCCGCCTGTCCGGACCCCCCGGGTGGTGGGGGCGCGAACAGTGCGCTGCGCCGTTCGTGTGAGATGTCCAATTGGCACTTGCCGCTGTCATCGTTGCAATGGATTACTGGAATGGATCCAACCGGTGGGCTGCCCGTTCTCGCCGGGGGATGCGGCAGGCGGACTGCCCGCGGATTTCCCGGGAAATCCCGGGTGACGTACCGGCATACCGCGATGGGCACTCTCGGCGAGAAAATGGATCCGTTCAGCCGGTGCCGTTCGCGGCACCGGCTGACGCATCTTCCCAGGCTATGACCGTGGAGAGGCGGCGGAGGTGTCGTTCGGCTCCGATGGTCGGGCAACTGCCGGGCAACCAGGATGAATTGAGGCATCCCCGCAATTTTCTCGGCACGCCTCACCGTGTGCAGTAAGGGTGGGAGAGTAGTCCCAGAGTGTTCCTCATGCGGTTACTTCGGAGTTCCCGCAACGGCCCGGGAATTCCGCAGAGTTGAAGCACTCGAAAGGCCCCTGAGGAACTGCGTAACGTGGGTTTCCATCCGCAGTCCCGCACACCAGCGGACCGAACAACCCTCGCATGCCGTAAGCGTTCGCCTCCCGAACTGGTGACGGAGCAGCCAGTTCAACCAGCGTCGCGATCCAGGGCGCTGACGCCCTGTCGGATCGAAATACAACCCGTCACCGTTTGCCGCCAGGATCGTTGGACATCAAATCGCTCCCGCAAACCCGAGTCTCCGACAGCCCTCGAACAGCCCCCGGAATCGGCTTGTTGTGCCAGGTGAACAGGGGTCGCGCCCAAGTGGCGCCGCCCCGGTGCGGAGTTGCTGGGGCTACTCCGTTCGGGTGATATGAGTTGACGGCCTCTTGTCACTCGATTGGGTCTGTGGGTCACTGAGAGTGTGAACCGGCGGGCTGCCCATCCCGTGCCGGGGGAACGTTGAGACAGGCAGCCCTTGCCGGTTTTCTCCTTGCCCAGGAGAGAAGGCACAAACTGCTGCGCCTCCTGCCGGCGTGCCGGGGCGGACATCTCTTCGTTCATCCTGGGCCCGGCCGTACTGACGGCGCCTGAAGGGGTCGGGAAGAGAGCAGGCCTATCCCTTGCCTGTGGCTCGCCCCCATGACGCGGCAGCCGGTGGTCAGGTCCCCCCCCTTGCCGGTTCCTCGCATGTCCCCATCAATCAGCGAGGAGTACATCATGCCCATCTCTCCGAATCAGGGTTCCACCGGCGGCGGGACGCTGGTGACCATCACGGGTACGAACCTGTCCAACACCAGCGCGGTGACCTTCGGCAGCAAGCCGGCCACGAGCATCACCAGCGTGTCGCCGACCCAGGTCACCGCCGTGTCCCCCTCGGGAACCGGCGCAGTCGGAGTGACCGTGACCACCCCCGGCGGGACCAGTAACCCGGTGTCGTTCTTCTACGTCGGCGCCCCGTTCAAGTCGTCCCTGGGAACGACCTCCGGAGCGCTGGCCGGCGGCAACACCATCACCATCAACGGCACCGGCCTGTCCACGGCCACCAGCGTGTCCTTCGGCGGGGTGACCGCCACTCCGACGGTGAACTCCGACAGCTCGCTCAGCGTCACGGTTCCGGCGGGGGCGGCGGCCGGGCCGGTCGCGGTCAGCGTGACCACTGCGGGCGGCACCAACAACGGCCTGACCTACACCTACGTCGACGACCCGACGATCGGGACGGTCAGCCCCACCTCCGGTCCGACCTCGGGCGGCACGGCGGTGACCATCACCGGCACCAACCTCGACAGCACCGACTCGGTCACCTTCGGCGGCACGCCGGCACCGTTCTCGGTGATCAACGCGACCACGCTGTCGGCGGTCACCCCGCCCGGCGCCGCCGGGGCGGCCGACGTGGTCGTGACCAACCCCGCTGGGTCCGACACCGCGGTCGGCGCGTTCACCTACGTCACCGGCCCCGGCATCTGACCCCTCCGCCTGCCTTCGCGCAGCGAAGGCAATGAACCCCCGTCCGGGCGGCAGTCCCCCCTCCGCCCGGACGGGCCCCAACCCTCGTTCAAAGGGCATAACGCCAGCCACCATGCGTAAGCCCTCCGCACGCGGCCTGAGCCCTGCCGTTCACGTGAGTGGATCGAATTCCTGCCGGCCCCCCCGGGCCGTCCACCAAGGCCGCTACCCGCTCCGCCGTCCTGTCACCAGGGCACCTGCACTTGTCCCGCCTTGTTTGAAGGAGTACAGCCATGGCTGCCCCTGTGGTCTCTTCGGTCAGTCCCAACCAGGGATCGGCCGCCGGCGGTACCACCGTGACCGTGACCGGTACCAGCTTCGTCGGCACGACAGCCGTCCGGTTCGGCAGCAAAGCCGCAACGTCGTTCACCGTCAACAGCAACACGCAGATCACGGCGATCAGCCCGTCCGGCACCGGGACGGTGAACGTCACCGTCACCACCAGCCAGGGCACCAGTACACAGCTGGCGACCTTCACCTACGTGACCACACCGGCTCCCTCCCTCTCGGGCCTGAGCCCCACCCAGGGGCCCCTCTCGGGAGGCATCACGGTCACACTGACCGGCACGAATCTCTCCGGCGCGACGGCAGTGGGCTTCGACGGCGTGGCCGCCACATCATTCACCGTCAACTCCGCCACGCAGAT